>JAPLRS010000043.1 GCA_026399015.1 Methylococcales bacterium
ATATAAAGTCTCTTGATGTTGAGTAATACGTTTTCCAGACAAGGCAGGCACTCCACACAGTGAAATCCTCCTTGTCTTACATATCGTTCAACCGGTCAAGATAATTGACGTCGACCGGACAAGTTAATTGTCGCCGAACAGGTTGGATGCTCAAATAACTACACCTATTGGTATTACAGGTCCTCAGGACATAATGAGTTCTGCAGAAACTGGTTTATATACTTTATTAATAGGAAAAACATTTGCTAATGGAACAACGACAGTTTTAAGTAATATTCCGGAGTGCTCAGATGCAATGATTAAAGGTGCTAAGAGAAGATTAGCACAATATTTAATTGATAATGAGGAAGCCATGGAAATCGCTAAAAAAGCTGTTGACTGCAATATTGATGAAAGTGGGTTTAAGTTTTATCAATTACCTCTTGGCGCTGTTGATGAAGCAATCAATGCAGCTAATGATGAATTGTCAGAAAGAGAAACGATGATCGCCCAAAGTGATGCAATGTTCAAATTCTCTTAATAGGAGATGAATATGTTGATTAAGTTAAATGAAGTAAAAGCAAAAACAGGCTTAAGTCGCTCAAGCATCTACGCTTATATTGATAAAGGCATATTTCCAGCTCAAGTAAAGTTAGGAGAGCGTTGTGTTGCCTGGGTTGATATTGAGATTGAGTCTTGGGTTCAAGGCAAGATTAATGCACGTGATGCAGTGAATGACGAAGATTTTATTAACAAAACAGGAGAAAAAAAATGAAAAAATATGTTGTTTATTATAGCTTTACTGGGTATCTGAATGATGTTGTTTATATGAATGAAAATGTAGACGATCATGACAAAATTAGTGATGAGTTTTTTGATAATCATTCAGAAAGCGAATATGCAGAATGCGGTAATTGGGAGGATCCCATAATAACTGACATCGTAGAAGTTGAGTTACAACAATGGGAAATAGACAAATATTGTGAAGATGAAGAAGATTTAAATACTAAACAATAAATAATTTTATTTGTTCAGTATTAAAAAAAGCTAGCTTATAGCTAGGTTAGGATCCCTTTGCGCTGATTTTTTGATAGGAAGAAGCGCAGGGGGAACTTTTAAAACCCATTTAAAAAGTTCGAGGTAATTTTATGTCAGGTTAGCAAATAAGACAACACTTTAGTGAACAAATAAACAATTAAGCCTGCTAGGTTGTGGGCTTAATACAAATGCGCCATTAAATGATGGCCAAGAATATTAATCGCCGAAGGGCGGAGGTAGTAAAACAATGAGTAGTAAGATTTTAAATATATCAAACAGTGAAGAAGTAGTAACTCCATCAATTATTGATTATAAATATGAATGGGAACGTAGAATTGCAGGGGAATGGGTAGATTATTACTATAGAGATGAAATGACATTCAATGAAGTTGTCTGCGATTATGTGGATTTTGAATATGTGAAATTTACAATAAAAGTGTGCGATGAAGATGTTACTTTGTTTGTCCATATCTCAAAAGATAGGGAGATTTTAAAGGTAGAGAATCCAGAACATCACAGTGTCAGTGCTGATATCATTTTAGAAGAAGTTTTTAATATTAGTATGCGATTAAACAATAAGAAAGCAATAGATCAGTTTGTACAAAAGTTTAGATTTTTACCAAGAAATTATCGAGTTGAGTTAGAAGGTTCTTTTGCAAACAACATTGTTGGAGAGTTAACTCAAAAACAATTTAATTATTGGAATACTAATGTATCTAGATATATTTTGGATAAATTAGTATATGGATTTGATAAATTATATAAAAAAGATTTTATTACAATGCCAGCATTAAAAAACGTACCTGGAATTAGTGGAATAAAAAGTCTTTTCCAATTGGTTATACCAGAGGATGTTAAACTTTTTGATAAAGGCCGTTGGTGGGAGCCTCATAACTTATGGGGATCATCTGGTGTTTTTTTTGATCGTGGTTTATCAAGTGTTATTGTTTATGATGAAAATGGAACGTTAGTTTGGAAAACTTATTTAGATTCGTGTGATTTAAAACAACAGAATATACCTGTTGTTTTAGGTAAACAATTCAATACTGAGCAGGATATTAAATCTGGTGCATATGTATTTAGTGTTGATAATACAGATAACGGTTTATATAAGGAGGGGATTTTTCGCTTATGTGAGGAGTTTGATGCTTCAAAATTTGAATTTCATTACGTACTTTTTAATAATGAAAAGTACATTAATCGAGTATTTTATAAAAGGCGTGAGATTAATATGGGACATAATAATAGTACAGGTAATTGGATGTCATGGCAGTTATTTGAGAAAAAATGATCAAGTTTGCAATACCCTCTTCCCGCCTCTCTTAGCCTAATAGCAGGGTTGGGCAGTCAATTTAGCTAAAGTTTTATCCCAGTTATGCAATGTCATTGTATGCATAGCTGGGATAGATTTGTTTAGTTAGCCTTCAAAGTATCTAGATAGTCAGCCCACTCTTGCATCATTTCATGACGCTTTGGTAGATGGGCTGTCCTATTATAGGCTCTTCCATTCGCATCCCTAACGGCATGAGCCAGTTGATGTTCAATAAGATCTACTCTTACACCAAGTACTTCATCTAAGATTGTTCTAGCCATAGCTCTGAAGCCATGAGTTGTCATTATGTCTTTTCCATATCCTAATCTTCTTAATGCTGCATTAAGCGTATTTTCGCTCATACATTTGTCACCGCGTGGTGTACGCTCTGATGGAAATATAAAGCGACCTTTTCCAGTAAGTGGACGTAACTCTTCTAAGATAGCGTATGCTTGGCGTGATAATGGGACGATATGCTCTGTTTTTGTTTTGGTTACTAAATAACGCCATTCTTTAGTTTCAAGGTCAATTTGACTCCATTCGGCAGCACGTAATTCACCTGGTCTTACAAATAATAAAGGCGCAAGTCTTAATCCACACATTACAGGAAAAGAGCCTTGAAATCCGTCAATAGCTCTTAATAACCCGGCAACTTCTTTGGGTTCAGTGATTGCGGCAAAATGGTGGGTTTTAGGTATCGGTAATGCGCCTTTTAAATCCGGTGTTATATCTCTTTCAGCGCGACTGGTTGCTACTGCATATCTAAATACTTGACCACAGATTTGTAATGTTCTGTGAGCGGTTTCAATTGTGCCTCTATCTTCTATTCGTCTTAAGCAAGTAAGAATATCAATGGGAAGAATTTCAGTTACTTGTTTGCTTCCTAGCCAGGGAAAAATATTCTTTTCTAGCATTCGTTTTGATCTATTGTCTTTCTTTTCCCAGTCATTGACTTTTTTCTCACCCCACTCTCTGGCGATATATTCAAAGCTATTGATTATTGTTAAGCCTGATTCAATACGATTTTCATTTTCAATAGTTATTTTTTGATTAATTTTTTCTTCTTTTCGAGCGTCACTAGGGTTTCTTCCGTTAGCGATCATGCTTCTGGCGTCTTCAGCTTTTCTTCTGGCGTCGGATAGGCTCGTTTCAGGATAGACACCTAATGATAGAGTTTTTCTCTTTTGGGCAAAGGTGTAATCAAATCGCCACCATTTTGCGCTATTTGATTTAACGATAAGATAAAGTCCATTCCCGTCATTAAGTCGGATGTCTTTGTCTATTGATTTCGCATTGCGAATGCTTATGTCTTTTAGAAGTTCTTTGGCCATAGGGACACCTTGAAATAGTTTAATTTTCAAATGTGCAGTAACTATATCTACAGTTACTCCATAAAATTGAGTTACTGTAAAATTTACTGCAAAAAATGTCGATTGTTACTGTATTTTACTGTATTTTGTTGGATAACAAGAAGCCATTAACTCTATGAATGACAAGGGCTAATGTATTTTACTGGAAGTGTTTGGAAGTACTAATGGAGGCTGCGGGCGGAGTCGAACCGCCGTAGATGGCTTTGCAGGCCACTGCATAACCGTTTTGCTACGCAGCCTTAAAAGGATAAATAAAAAAGCCGCGATGTTCGCGGCTTTTTTATTTTAAAATTTGGAGCGGGAAACGAGGCTCGAACTCGCGACCCCAACCTTGGCAAGGTTGTGCTCTACCACTGAGCTATTCCCGCATAGAATTTATTCGACGTATTATATAGATTAAATAAATTCTGTCAAACTATTTTTACTGAATATCGATTGATAAAGCCCAAGCTTCAGTATTTTGGCATGAGCCATCTTCAACTTTAACTTTAGTATAAGTTTTTTGTTTACCGTAAGCATCAGCAAATTCAAGAACTCTTACAGAGGTACCTTGAGCGATGTGTTGGCAAGCTCCGTTTCTATCCGCTTCTTCAGTATCATCATAAGCTGCGATAGCGCCAGGAGTTGAAACTAAACGCACTGTAGCTGATGGATCATAAGCATTGGCACTTTTTAAGTGGTAAACCTGACCAATTTCTAAGTTTTTAATAACAGGGCCATTTAATGCAGGTTTGTTGCCATCACCACCTGAGGCAAAAAGAACGATTAATATAAGAGCCACACCACCAATAGCACCAAAAAATACTTTAGGGTTTGATTCTTTTAAGCTTAAAAATGAAGCGAATGCGCCGCTTGCTGCACTAGGTGCTGAATCTGCTGCTGGTGCAACGCTTTCTGTGCTAGTTACGGGTTCTTGTTGTACAACTTCTTCTGGGCTAGTGTTCTCTTCAGTACTCATTTTTCATCCTCACAGTAGTTTAAATTTTATTTATTATAATTGTAAACAGTTGAATAATTAAGGCTGTTAACTAGGCAACGGATAGTCTGTTTGACTTGTTTATTTTTATTCTAAAGTAGGTGGTCAAGCAATAATTAACCTACTAGAACGGTAAACTTACCATAAACACAAAACTTTTCAAGTCAATAATTGTGGTTTTATAGTAGATTTTTATATAAATCGTGATATGAGGCTATTTTAGTTTGGTCCACCTTTCTTAACCATCATGCCTTTTGATGGGTTATAGCCTAGGATAGCAGCCGCCATAAATAGAATAAAAGCGCCCAAGGTGTAAAAAAAAGCGTGTTGATCAAATTGACCGTACAGTGCAAAACGGATCATTTCTACAGCCTGTGAAAAAGGATTATATTCTGCTAATTTGCTGAGTAATACACTGGATTCTTTCATTTTCCAGAGGGGGTATAACGCGGTAGACATAAAAAACAACGGAAAGATAACAAAGTTCATCACGCCGGCAAAGTTTTCTAGTTGTTTGATAAAGGTCGATAAGAGTAAGCCTAGCGCGCCTAACATTAAGCCAGATAACACTAACGCCGGTAGTATCAATGCATAACCCTCCAAAGGTGCTCTAATATCGTAAAACCAAGCGATGATTAAAAAGACATACACTTGTAGGATAGAGACACCTGTACCAGCTAATAACTTGCTAAGTAATAAAAACCAGCGCGGTAAGGGGCAAACCATTAAGATGCGCATGCTGCCCATTTCTCTGTCATAAACCATCGATAAAGAGCTTTGCATACCATTAAACAACTGAATCATGCCTATTAAACCGGGGGTTATGTAAACCTCATATAAGATATAAGTTTCATAAGGTGGGGTTATGGCTAGGCCTAAAGCAGCCCTAAAGCCCGCTGCAAACACAAATAACCAAACTAAGGGTCTAACCAATGCTGAGATAAAACGTTCGCGTTGGGTAATAAAGCGCCATAATTCTCGGCCAATAATGCCCCACATGGCGCGCCAATAATGCATTAAACTCATGCTTGCTCTCCTTGCGTTAAATTATAAAAGGCATCTTTAATTGCAGTCGTTTGAGTGCTTTCTAACACAGCATCGACGGTACCTTTGGCTTTAATTTGACCTTTATGTAACACAATCAAATGGTCATCAGGATAGATTTCATCAATTAAGTGACTGGCCCATAACACCGCTAGATTTTCTTCTTTAGCCAGTTGATGTACATATTCAACAATGGCTAAGCGGCTGGGTACATCTAAACCCACAGTCGGTTCATCCAGTAATAATAAAGCCGGTTTATGTAATAAGGCTCTGGCGATTTCTACGCGACGGCGATGGCCACCATTTAATTGGCGTATTTTCTCAAAGCGTCTGTCATACATATTTAAGCGTTCGAGTTCTTGCTGAATGCGTTGTTGAGCAACTTTCTTACTTAAACCATGCAACGCGGTGTGATAACGCAGATTTTGCTCAACGCTTAAGTCCATGTCTAAGGTAGTTTGTTGAAAAACCACCCCTAGTTTGGCTAGGGCATGACGCGTATCTTTTTGGATATCAAAGCCACATAATTCGATACGACCGGCATGCGTATCGTATAAACGGGTTATTAATGAAAAGAGGGTAGATTTACCTGCGCCATTAGGCCCCAGTAAAATCGTACATTCTCCGGAATTAATCTCAAAACTGATCTGGTCTAGGGCTTTTTTACCGCTATAAGAAAAACTTAAAGCTTCGATGGCTAGAGCTGTTTGTGTGTTCATGGTTTTGCTACTACACCCCAAGGATAATTGCCCACACCGACTGATTTAGTCACTGTTTGGCTTTCAAGATCAATTAATGAAATATCGTTACTCGTGCCGTTAGTGGTATAGAGGCGTTTTTGATCAGGTGAGAAAGCTAAATTCCACACGCGTTGCCCGACTAATAATACTTTTTCAACTTCATAGGTTTTGGCATTAATCACGGCAACGCGATTAGCAGGGCCTAAGGCGACATAGCCTTTATTGCGATCCTTATCAATAATTACACCGACCGGTTGAATCTTATCGTTGGTAATGCCGGGCACATCAAAGTTAATGGTTTTGATGATTTGTTTAGATTGGCTATCAATAATCAGTAGCGTGCCTGCCATTTCTGAAGTCACCCAGAGTTGTTGACTATCGGCCGTAAAACTAGCCGCTCGTGGCCGTGAATCTACTAAAGTATTAGCCACTATGGTATTGGTTTTAGTATCAATCCAATGCACCATGTTGGTGGTTTCTGACACACTAATTAGCCATTGATTATCGGGGCTGACGGTAATACCTTCGGGTTCAACGCCGACTTTAATCTGCTTAAGCACCTTTTTGTTTTTGATATCAATCACGGTGACTAAGCTATCGTCTTCATTAGACACATACATCTTGTCGCCGGCAGGATTTAAGGCAAAAGTTTCAGGGTCTTTGCCTGAGGGTAGCTTACCCAGTTCTTTAAAGGAGTTAGCGTCAAATACTTTAATCGTATTGTCGTCACTGGTTGCAATATACAGGTGTTTGTTATCAGGGCTCAGTGCAATCCCGCGCGGTCTTTGTCCGACTAGAACTGTTTTAAGTAATTTGCCTTCGATGGGGTCAACAATAGCTAAAGCATTATCTTTTTCTAGGGTAACAAAGACATTTTCAGCGTGAGCGGTGCTAATAAGACTTAAGGCTAACAACCATTTTAAAGAGTGATACTGCATTTTATTTATTCCATTGGCAATGTGACTCAGGCTGATCATAGCCTAAGGTATCGAGTTCGGTTTTGGGGTGTAAAAAACCATCAATAGGCGCAACGGCCACTAAAGAGCGCGGTGCCGCTAATAAGATGGGTTGGCGTAATTGGCCATCCCAAGCTCTAAATGATAAGGGTGTGCCGGTGTAACCGTTTAAGGTAAAGCTATCGCTAAAAATATAGTCTTTAAGTTTAGAGAGTTCGTTGCTTTGGGTGCGTGTAGCGGCTTCACCGATGGCTCTTACGGCTAAATAGGCGCTGTAGTCTTGCTCTTCCATCCAACGCCCTGCTTTTTCTAAGAAGCGATGCTGTATTTGCACGGCCCCCCATTGTTCATGGGTTTTATGCCAAGGCTTGGCAATAAGGCCTTGAGTACCGATAACGGGTCTTGGAATCCATGTACGATAATCTAAATATTCACCAAACTGGCCTTGTTCATCGGCTACTACTAACACATCATAAGGGTCTTCGGTTTGGCTAAATACCGCGACATCAGATTGGGCAGTTCGTCTGGCATCGTAGGTGTGTTCCCAGGTTTTTTCGGCGATTATTTTCATGTTAAAGCGTTTAGCAGCCCGTTTAATAGCCTCCGCATAAAGCTTATCTTCGGGGTTAGGTCCGATTACCAAAAACCATTGCGTCCAACGCTTTTTCATCATGTATTGAGCCAAGGCATCCGCACGCATGGCTCGGCTGGGTAATAAATGCAATACATGTCGCTGACATTCTTCATTTCGCAGACTATCGTCGCTGGTGCCTACGTCGAATAATAATAGGTCTTTTGCTATAGTTAAGTCCGCTAAAGGTTTGAGTTGAGCCGCGGGTAAATTAACAATCAGATATTTAAATTGGCTACTGATTTCTTTGGTAAAGGTCTCGTTTACATTGCCGTCTATTGGCACAATAAATCTTTTTAAGGTAAATTGCTGTCCAGTAAATTCACCGGTCGTATTGTTATCATTAATACCTAGTTCTGCGCCAATACCCCCTTTTTCTTTAATAAAAGGGTCTAAATTAGATAGAGAAGCAGGCGGATTTTGTTCTTGTGTTAAATAAGCGATATTGATACTTTGTTTAGCCGCCGCATTAATAGTTTGTGTAGTAGATGCCTTAATAGTTGGTTTAGTTGCCGCCTGAACATCATTAAGATTAAATGCTAGGGTAGTAACGGCGTAAAAGACAAAAGTAATGAGAATATAAGAACCTTGGGCTAGAGTAGGGTGTTTAACTAATCGCATCGCTTGAACACAGTAAAGTTTAATTGCCAGTAATTTTAACGGAATAACATTTTTTTGTATTGTTTGCATTGAGATTAACCGAGAGTTCATGGTTCGACAAGCTCACCACGAACGGATTGTCTATAGACTATTTTGTTTTATTTCTTAGTAATGAACGGATTGACCGTAGACTATTTTGTTTTATTTCTTAGCAATGAACGGATTGTCTATAGACTATTTTGTTTTATTTCTTAGCAATGAACGGATTGTCTATAGACTATTTTGTTTTATTTCTTAGCAATGAACGGATTAACCAACAACGAATTAACTTTCGATTCGACGTTTAACTGTATCGTATTCAGAATTAAGCGTTCGTATTGAGATGAACCGTTCGCCCTGAGCTTGTCGAAGGGTTAGCCGTAAAATATTCTAATAACTTTAAACTAAATACTATTTACACATGATACAAAGTTTTTTAAGTGAAATAATCCTATATCCCATTAAATCATTAGCCGGTATCAGTGTTAAGCAATGGCCAGTTGTTAAAACTGGGTTAATGTATGATAGGCAATGGATGTTGATTGATGAGCAAGGCCAGTTTTTAAGTCAGCGTAAGTTACCTAAAATGGCTTTGATTAAAACAGCTATTCTGGCTGAACAGTTAATTGTTTCAGCGCCCGCTATGCCGGATTTATCTATTTCTTTAAAGCCAGCAATAGGTGAATGGCTAGAGGCGACGGTTTGGGAATACACAGGGCAGGCTAGATCTGTTTCCACAGAGGCGGATCAATGGTTTAGTACATTTCTAGAAATCCCTTGTTGCTTGGTTTATCATCCAGAAGACAGCTTAAGAATTGTGGACCCTGATTATGCCTTACGCACTGATAGTGTTGCGTTTTCAGATGGTTTTCCGTTTTTACTCGTCTCAGAAAACTCCTTGTGCGCCCTAAATGAATCAGCAAATCTGCAATTGACCATGGCAAGATTTAGACCCAATTTAGTGGTATCAGCTTGTGATGCTTATGCAGAAGATTCTTGGCGTGAAGTGCGTATCGCGCAGATTGATTTTAGATTGCCCAAGCCTTGTTCAAGGTGTTCAATTCCTGCGATAGATCCAGAAACCGCTTTAATAGAAAAAGCGCCTTTAACTGCGCTTAATAACACCCGTAAATGGCAAAACAAAGTGTATTTTGGGCAGAATGCCATTCATAATCAAACGGGTTTTTTATCGGTGGGTGATGAGGTACATATTAATAAACTAGGTGAGCCACAGCCGCCTTTATAATCATGAGCCAACTTAAAACTACCGTTTCTAAACCATCAATCGCTCTGTTTGGTGAGGTATTAATCGACCAATTTCCTGATGGTCAGAAGATATTGGGCGGCGCACCTTTTAATGTGGCTTGGCATTTACAAGCTTTTGGGCAATCATCCCGATTTATCAGTAAAGTGGGTTCTGATCAGATAGGTGTTGATATTCAAAGCGAAATGAAAGCCTGGGGCATGTCTCTTTCAGGTCTACAAGTGGATACACTTTATCCAACGGGTAAAGTGGCTATAGAAATAAATAGCGGTGAGCCGAGTTACGATATTTTAGATCAGCAGGCGTATGACTTTATCGATGCGAATCAATTAGATTTATCAAAAGCTTATGATGTTATTTATCATGGCAGTTTAGCCTTAAGACATACTGTTTCTGCGCAAGCATTGGATACTTTACTAAACAAGCATCAGGGTAAAGTCTTTTTAGATGTTAATTTACGTGCTCCATGGTGGAAAAAAACAGCGATTGAGCAAAACTTACAGCAAGCAGATTGGGTTAAGCTGAATATAGACGAATTAAGACAATTAGTGACGCTTAGTAACAATCTAAAAGACACTATGCAAGAGGTTTTAAATTTATATAACTTAGAGACATTGATTGTTACCTCTGGTGAGCAGGGGGCTAACGCCTTAAGCAACTCAGGGGAGTTTGTCGAGGTAAAGCCGGCAGGTGATTTTAATGTAGTTGATACCGTGGGTGCGGGTGACGCTTTTGCGGCAGTTTTATTACTAGGTTTATTAAATGATTGGCCTTTGTTACTGACTATGACCAGAGCGCAAAGTTTTGCATCCGCATCAGTCACACAACGCGGCGCAACTTTTAAAGAGATAGGATTTTACCAGGCGTTTATTGAAGCTTGGTTTTAAAAGTTTTTAAGTTTTCGGGCTTTAAATACCAACCGTAATAAAGCAACCAACTCACAAAAAATACCAAATAACCTGACCATAAGATATCTGATAAAAAATGCCCGCCCGCAGACAGCCTAGCTAGCGCCAGCGCAAAGCTAACAGCAAGGGTAATAGCTAAATAATAGCGTTTATGCTTTCGAGATAAGAAATACAAAGCAAAAAACATAAAGCCCACAGAGCAATGACCGCAGGGGAAAGATTTGTCGGGCGTATGACCTATCTTAAGAGGTGGCGTGTAGTTAAATTGCCCACCAAACTCAGTGATATGCACGGGTCTTGCTCGCCCCCAGTGATCTTTAAACACCAGATTAACTATTAACCCCGGGCCTATTAAGATAACTAATAACAAATAAGCTAAAGCTCTGCGTGCTGTTTTTAATTTAGGTAATATATGGCTTAAGCCAAACGCGAACAAAAGACCGATGCTAATAATTCTGATAAAAGCATCTGCATAATCAAATAAATACCGCCATAACCACCAATCTTTCCAAGGCCAACTGCTATCAGATTCACTAGAGCGATAGAATAAGGATGAAACTTGTTGATCAAGATCAGTAAGCCAAAATATAGGCGTAGTGATTAGAATTAGCACTATAAGGCAACTTAATTCCCAGCCTTTACGATCTAATTTAAAAAGATTCATACAACTAGATTTGCTAATTAAATTTTAGGTGGCCAAGCTTTAAGATTTTCAGCGATGTATAAGCTATAAACACTGTTTTTATTGCTGGGATTAACGACTTCACCTACTTTACGAAAACTGCTAAAGATGGCTTTAAGTTCTGCAGGTATCGCCTTTTCATTCAGTTCGGTTACAAAGTAAGCGGATTTACCTATGTAATCAACAGGTCCACCCCATACTTCATATTGTGAAACCACTTCCCCTGTGGGTTCATAACGAAATACTTGTGGATGGTCTGGAAGATAGAAAGCCAGTTGGCTGGCTAAATATCGATGTCCTAAGGTTAAGAAAAAGGCTGGTTTTTCAGTGGGAGTTACTTTTTTGCGTTCTGCGTCAATACTGCTAATAAGTTCTTGGGTATGTCTAAACCGGAAAGTAGGGTCAACTGGGGTGTTTTGTAAATTAAACGCCTGAATTAAGACCGGCAGCGCATAGGTCAATGTCACCATAAAATAACCTAGCATCAAGCCATATTTAAGTGACTTCTGCCATTGACCTTTTTGCCACTGACCGCTTAATAAAATAATGCCACTAAAATAAAACGGCATAGACCAGTTACCTTGTACTTTTTGAATAAAGCCTAGTGCAATAATGCCCAGTAATAAAATGGGCCCCATCCATACTAAAAACTGATCTTGTTCGGGTAGTTGCTTAAGTTTAAGGCAGTATTTAAAACTATTGATTAACAATAAAGCCGTGACGACAGGAGTGATGAGTAAGAGTTGATAGAGTAAAAAGGTAGCGCCTTGCTCAAGTCTTTTTAATAACGTCAGTTTTTCTTCAGTCACGAAATGCCCTTTACTGTGTCCAAACATAACCCAGTCATGTTGTTGATTCCATAAAATAATAGGAATCGCACAGATAATAATCGGCAATAAATACAGTAAAAATTCGCGTTTAAATAAATGCTGGCGCTGTTTATCGCTTAGTAAATAGGCGGCTAACATGACAGGCAGTAATAAGGCGGCTTGTTTACTAAGTAAGGCTAAGCCTGTGGCGATGCCTGCCCATAACCAACTGTGTAAGCTGTTGTTAAAGAGTGCTTTGTGTAAATAGTAAAGACTCATCATCCAAAAGCAATACAACGGCGCATCGATGGTCATTATAAAGTTAGCGATCAGATTGATAGGGGTCGCTAACAGAATTAATAAAGCTAAAGCCGCGGCTTGTGCGTTATAGATGGCTTTGGTCGTGGCATAAAAATAAGCTAAAAATAACGTACCTAGAAAAACACTAGGTAAACGCACAATCGCGGTAGTATGACCACCGAGTTCTGTTGAAAGTCGCATTAACCATGCGATCATCGGTGGTTTGCTGTAATAACACCAATCAAGTTGACGTGACCAATCCCAATAATAGGTTTCATCACCAATCAAATCTAAACCATTAACAAAAAGGTAAGTTGTGCGTATAAAAAATAGACTGGCTAAGACTAAAATGAGATGGTTATTAATAAATTGAATGGTTTTGTTAGGCATTAACTTTTTTGTTTTTAATTCAGTCAACATTAAGCAAACCTAGCATTAGCCAACTAAGCAAATGAAGATGATGCGTTAGGTGACTATTATAGCTATTGTGGTAATAATTTTTTGATAAATCCATTTTTTGCTGTCACAAGCAATTTCTCAATAGCGTAGTCGGTTTATTAATAGCCTTGCATTGATTTTCGGCACTTTTAACCGTATTCTTTGTCAAAAGCTGCCAAGTAAGTTGATGAGCCTTATTTAAAGTATTTCCTCTTGTACACAAACATTAAAAATCATGATGACTATAAAACAACTATTTAGATCTGGGCAACAGTTCGGGTTATTCACTTCTTTAGTTCTTTTGCTGATGGTGTGGGGTTGTCAAACAGCTAATGCAACCGATATTAGAGTGTCTATAGATCGTAATCCAGTCAATGTGAATGAGTCCTTTCAGTTAATTTTTACCGCGGCACAATCGCCAGATGATGATCCTGATTTTGGTCCCTTAGAGAAAGATTTTAGCATTCTTAATCAAAACAATAGCACGAGCTCATCATGGGTTAATGGTAAATCCAGTAAAACAGTGCAATGGGTTTTAAGCGTGATGGCTAAGCGCGTAGGCAGTTTGATTATTCCACCTATTAAGTTTGGTAAAGATGTTAGTCAGGCTTCCAGTATTTTAGTAGCCGATCAAGCGGCAAAAAATGGGCTTGATACGCACGAAGATTTATTTATTGATGTGGAGGCAACGCCCCAAAATCCTTACATCCAGTCACAAGTTTTTTATACCTTAAAGCTATACACTAAAGTAAATATTTCACAGGCACGCTTAAATGAGCCGGAATTATCTGATGCTGTCATTGAACGTTTGGGTGAAGACAGTAATTACAATACTCAAATTGATGGCGTTGATTATTCGGTCACTGAGCGTAAATATGCGTTTTTCCCCCAAAAAAGTGGCAAATTGACTATTAAACCTTTGGTATTAACGGCTGAGGTATTAGTTAATAATGCGCAGGGCTTTAATCCGTTTTTTAATTCTCAAATGAGTAAAACTAAGCGTGTTGAATCTAAAGCGATTACTTTAGATGTTAAACCGGTACCGGCAGAATTTAAGAGCCAACATTGGTTATCTGCCGAACAAGTTATCTTTAAACAAGAATGGTCAGGGGATATTGCGCAATTAAAAGTAGGTGAACCAATCACCAGAACTTTAAGTTTAGTGGCAAAAGGCACGACAGTTGGCCAATTACCAGAGTTAAATACCACCGAAACAAATGCCCAAATAAAAGCCTATCCTGATCAACCTGTTTTACAAGAACAGAAAAAAGTGGAAGGTCTATATGCTTTTAGAGAAGAAAAAATTGCATTAATTCCCTCTAAAGCCGGTAGTTATAAATTACCTGCTATTGAAATCCCTTGGTTTAATACGCAAACGCAAAAGATGGAAATAGCAAAAGTCCCTGAAGTTACTTTAAGCAGTGTTTCGACTGCAACTCAAGCGGAACCTGAGGTTAAGCCAACGCCTATTCCTAATACACCAACTGCGTCAGTGGAAACGCCAAAAACAGATAGCGCAACTTTAGGGGAAAATTATCAGCAAACTAAAGTTTGGTTATGGGTTTCAGTATTTTTGGCTGTGGGTTGGTTAACAACCATTGTGGTATTTTTAAGAAAACGTAAAACAGCTAAAGTCGTTGTTGTAGAAGATGAAGCGGAAATTAGTTTAAAAGCGGCTATTAAAAACCTAAAACAAGCTTGTGCAGAAAACGATGCTATTGCCGCTAAAGAGGCCTTGTTGATTTGGGGTAAGCAAAAGTTTGAAGTAAATAATTTAGGCAGTATTGCTGGTTTTTGCGAGGCGCGCTTAAGAGATGAAATCTTATTACTCAATCAAACGCTTTACGGTAAAGAAAGTAGTCAATGGCAAGGTAAGAAGTTGTTTCAGGCTTTTACAGAAAATAAAGCCAGAGGCGCGATTAAAGAAGCTGTCGATAAAAGTTTAGAGCCACTTTATAAACTGTAATCTTTATTTCCTCACTTAAGCAAAGAGGGGGTGAGGCGATTTAATAAGGAGATGTTTTAGGTGTCTGTGTTTCGCTTTCAGCAGTTTTCGGTTATACAAAAGCATTCTGCTATGAAAGTCTGTACGGATGCCGTTTTATTTGGCGCAATGGCAGATGTACCGTCCAGTGCTAAGGTTTTGGACATTGGCGCGGGAACAGGTGTTTTGTCATTAATGGTCGCGCAATTAGGTGCGGGTCAGGTTACGGCTGTCGAGTTAACTTTACCGGCTTATGAAGAAGCTTTATTAAATTTTAAAAACAGTCCTTGGGCTTCGCAATTAACTATAATTCATCAAGACATTCAAAGCGTCGCGCTTAATTTAAATACCTTATACGATTTAATTATCTGTAATCCGCCTTTTTTTACTGATCACAGTAAAGCTGATAATCCGTTAAGAAATACCGCTAGGCACACGGATGAATTGTCTTTTGAAGATTTGTTGATTAGTGTTAATCGCTTGTTAGCAGAAGATGGAACTTTTTATGTTTTGTTGCCTGTGCATGCAATAGAAAGCTTTAAGCAATTGGCATTAAGTGTGGGTTTGCATTTAAACAGTCAAATAGATTTTAGAGGTTATGCGCATAACGATGCAAAAGTGAGTGCTTTAACATTTAGTCGGCAAGCCGAAGTGTTTTATAAAGCCTTGCATACCATTTACCAAGCAGAACGCGTTTATTCGGCAGTCAGTGAACACTATTTGTCGCCTTTCTTGTTGAGATTTTCCCCTAAGCGCTAGATGTTATTGAATGGATACTACAAATATTTTTAAGCATAAAAAATTATAAGAACACAATTATCATTATGGAACAGTTTTCAAAGTTACTAATTTCATTAATATCTTTTTTCTTAATAGCTTGTTCAACGCCTGCTCAATCACAGAAAGCTTACAGAGAAGATCCTAATAGGCATGAGAATAATACTTCGCCCATTCTCAACGTATCAACTAAACCTGAAGCTAAAAAAATTCTATTTATAGGTGATTCTCATGCAGTTGGTTTGTTTGGAAAAGAATTATTTGATAGGTTGCATAATAAATTCCCAGAAAGTGAATTATATTTTTATGCAGTTTGTGGCAGTTCCCCTCGTTGGTGGATCAACAGTCATGAAACAAAGTGCGGATATTGGCAATTAGAATCTAATGGCCATGAAATAAAAACAAAACAGGCTTTTACTCCTGATTTAAAAGCGCTGTTACATAATATAAAACCGAATTTAGTGATTGTGGAACAAGGTACAAATTTAATTAAACTTAAAACTGAAGATGTAAAACAGGAAGTTATTGAATTAATAGATTTTATTAAGGCAACGACCCCGGCAAAGATATTCTGGATAGGTCCTCCTGATGCAAGAATCTATTCAAAAAAAGCACTTAAATCCACGTTTTTAGCAATGTCAAAAGCCTGTGCGGGACAGAAGCCCAAAATAATATTAATAGACAGTAGAAAAGTGACCCATTATCCAGCATCGGCAAAGGATGGTATTCATTACAATGGAATACAAGGGGAGTTGGAGCATATTAAATGGGCAACAAAAGTCGCAAACGTAATTAATTTAAAATAAATGTTAGAAAATAAAAAAATGGGGTATTTAGGGTTTCTAGATGGCTTACGCGCGTTATCAATCATTTTTGTGGTTATTTATCATTACAATAATGCTTGGCTTAAAGGCGGATTCTTAGGCGTTGATATTTTTTTTGTTATAAGTGGTTTTATTATTACGCAGCTTTTATACACTGAATATCAGCACAATAAAAAGATTTCATTCAGCTCATTCTATGTGAGGCGCTTTCATAGAATTTTGCCAGCAATGATTATATTAATTGCTACTATTTTGATTTTTAGTTATGTAAAAAATAGCGCTAGTATTGAACAAACGTTAAAGGATGCGCCAGCTTCTTTATTGTTCTTTTTAAATTGGAAGTATATATTTACCAATAATTCATATTTCGCTACGACTGAAACGCCACCCTTATTAGAGCATTTGTGGTCCTTATCTATAGAGTTTCAATTCTACATCTTGTGGCCATTTATTTTTTCTTGGTTAATTAAACGTAATCCAAAAGTTGCTATTTACTTTGCGGGTGTTTTTGCGCTTTCGTCTTATTTATATATGGGGTTGTCGTATGAGCCAGATTTAACGGATAAAACCTATTTTGATACCTTCTGTCGTGCTGGTGCTTTTTTTATGGGTGCCGCGACCAATTTGATTTTTAATGAATACAGTTCAGTTATACATTTTAAACTTAAAACTGCTTTACGCCGCCTCTTTTACCCGGCTTTAGCGGGTATTATTTTTCTTAGTTATACTCTTGATGAACAATCATTAGCATTGTTTCAGTATGGTTTTTTTGTAAACGCCCTTCTAGTCTCAATTCTCTTAATCTCATCACTCGTTATACTAGCTGAAAGAGGGCGTTCGACGATTCTTGATAATGGATTACTAAGAAAGATTGGCGTGATTTCATACAGTCTATATTTATGGCATTGGCCAATTATATGTTCTACAAATCAATTAAATGAATTTGAATTTATAAAAACTAATAACCTTCAATATATTCATTTTGCGCTTGTGCTCTTTTTAACATTCAGCGCTGCGATCACGTCTTATTATTTAATAGAAAAACCATTTAGAGGTGTTAAAAAATTATCTACCTTAACTGCGATCACTGGCTTAGTGATTTTATTAGTCGCTGTACAGTTATTTCCTGCTCAAACACCTATTGAGACGTTTAATGTAGAAGAAAATTTAAATGTTATAAACTCCGCAGGATCTAATGCACAGAACATAAATGTCGATATGAATGAGGGTTTGACTAAAAATAATCCTGTAACGGTTATAGAACAAAATTCAGCTTCAATAAATACCTTAAATTCGAATGATTCAAATTTACAAAACATCAGCGCCGATAAAAGCGAAGATTTAAATAAAAATAGTCCCGCAATAGTTAAAGAAGTTCCGGATACTGTAAATAAAGAAAAGCCGAAGCAAGCAAGAGGTGGGGCTTTTTTCAAGCGCAACGACATTGCACATACCTATCAGGAAAATGGTTATCTAGAGAGGGTGTATGTGGATAAATCTAAGAGTAAAAAAAGAAAAATTTATGCGATCGGTGATTCGGTTATGCTTGGAGCATCAGACGCTTTATTAAAAACGGTTCCCTGTTTAAATATTGATGCAAAAGTTGGGCGTGGACTTATTGACGCAATGTCGGTGATAGATCAAGCTAATAACGCAAATATTACGCCCGAAATATATATTATTCATATTGGTAACAACGAGTTACTTTCTCAAGATAAGCTTAAAAGATTAAATTCATTCCTTGATCAAAATACTAAGATAATATTTTTAAATCTTAAACTACCACGTAACTATGAATCAACTAATAATAATGAAATTGTGAGTTTTGTTGAAATGCATCCGGATAAGGTATTTTTGATTGATTGGAAGAGTTATAGCAGTGATATGCCGAATATTTTTTGGAAAGACGGTATCCATTTAAATAGAACCGGTACGACGGAATATTCTGCTCTTATTAGCAGAAAATTATATGATCTAGATGTTGAATGTCATGGGGACTTTTGATTAAGTCATAAAAAAAGCCAGATGTATTGCGCATCTAGCTTTAATTAGAACGGTTACATCTAAGAACATTTATAAAGCGACTATACTCAGTGGTTCAGTCCATACACCAGCACCATTAGTACCAATGGCTCTTACACGCACCCAATAAGTTTTTTTAGAGATTAAGTTATCTAATTGTATGTGAGTTGCCGTTGTTGATGACAGCACATGTTTCCAGTTAGCTTCAATTAATGGATCTAATTCTGTTAGTTGAACTTCATAACTACCGGCCCCCTCTAAGCGACTAACTTTAACATCTACAATGCAGGGTAGTGCGCTACGAGATAATTGAAAATCAGCCGGTGCTGGTAATGGATCAACACCACTGGTATGAGTAAGATCATTACGCAAATCATAGCCAGTGGTTTCTAGCTTAGCGATACTGCCTTGCGCAATTAATTCAAAATAAGGTGCTAATTGTTTTAGCATATTAGTTAAAGTTACGCGCCGATTGTCTCGTAAGCCTACTTTGATAACATCCTTATTTATAGCGTCATGATACGCTGTTTCATAATCCTTAAGCGCAAGTGCTAATGCCGTTAAGTTTGGAACCTGAGTTAACCAAGGTTCTGGATAGTTAATGTTAGTGGTAACTGATGACACGATAGTGCCGGATTTGGTTAAAAAATCGGGTTCGTTTAAATGATCAAACGAAATAATGAGTTTTGCTTGCATGATTAATTCCTATAAGGATTAAAATGGTTCAAAACCGCGCATAACTTTAAAATTCAGTTGACTCGTGGGGGGTAAGTAGACTGAGGCCCTGGTTTATGTACGCTTTTAAAAAGGTCACGGCCTCGAATTAGAGTCTAGGCTACTTCTCAATAAACACCTAATGTTATTTCAAAATAAATATTTTATTAACGAGAGAAGCCCGTTAAACTGGCGTTTAAGGCTAAATTAATTGATCAAAAAGCGTCCATTACTTTCATCATAAACCTATTTATTTTTTAAAAATTCATCCTTTATTATCAAACCAAGTAAGGATTACTATCTTGAAGATAGAGGACGGGTATCGTTGGTTTAATGGATGTGTATTGCGATATTCATTGGATAAATATTGCAATTAATATGGTTGTGTGTCGCAGGATTAAGCCAATAGTCTAGTGATAACAAAGGACGTTTATGTTGAAACAATGGGTAATTATCACGAGTTTAATGGAAGGATTTTCTGTTGTATTGGGTAAGTATTGAGGCACAAATGGATGCTTATTGTCCTATTATCTTAAGTTGCCTCGTTAATTTGTCGATCAAGATTTATTTTCATGTTGGTCACTGAAATCTCAAGTAAGCGTTCTTCAACTTTGTAGTTTTCTTTATCCTTAAACCAAGATAGGACTTTAGCTAAATGCCAAATTGTAGTGCTACCTTCATGGATGGGCGATGGGAAGGATGCTCGATATTTTATATACAGATTTCGGATGTTTTGGCGACTACATCCTAAAATATCGGCAATATCAGTTAACCCAACAAAATCGGGTGTCGCTTCAATTAATTTAGCGTGCGGAATTACTTTTTTGACATCGTTTAGCGCACTTGAAACAGCCTCTGATGCTGATTTGGCCTCTCTAGTAAAGTTCATGGCGATACGACCAGGCTGTCCAATACCGATGATCGCATCATCGCATCCTGCCTCATATAATTTGTCTAGCAAGCTATCTGGTTCGCACTCAAGGGAAGCAATATCAAATTTTAAGGTAAAATCATATTCAAGCATCACTTGTTCCTCATTATTAGCGGTGTTTTTTGCATAATACAGTTATCGACAATTCGTCGAATTTGTTTGGCGTGATTTTGCGGATTTTTTGGTGTACTCCAGATACTTGCTCTACAAAATTCACCGCATCTGCATTCTTTATCATTGTATGGACAATATATTTGTCCCCATGCATGAGAGCCACCTTCTACAACTCGCCATCCTTTATGTAATGCGTACTCTATAGCTGCCGCGATCTCTTTATTCTGATGAGGCATTATTATTCCTTAGTGTAGTGATTATAGTAGACTGGCTATCAATGATTGTCAATTGACAATCTAAAAGTGAAGGGTTTGAGGTGTATTATCGATTCGTAAAGTGATGAGCTTAATAACACATCCGTGTGTTATTAAAGTTTGGAGCGGTGTTATCTAATAACTTTGTGTCCACGGCCACTCATGCAGTTGTTGTAGGCGCTTTTGTATTTTTCTTCTGCACTTAAGCCTTTGTAAGCACCGCCACCTAGACCACCAGCAGCTGCACCAAGTGCTGCACCCATGCCGGCACTACCAGTAATGGCACCTAATAATGCGCCACCCGCAGCACCTGCTAAGGCACCTGTGCCAGCACCAATTGCAGTTTCTGTTGCTGTGCCACCAGAAGCTTGTGCCGCTAATTGTTTGCACTCAGCCATGTCTTGATTAATTCTGTATGCGTTAGGATCGTTGTATGCATCAACGGTTGGTGTCCAACCACCTTGACTAGCGCAGGCGGTTAATAAAATGCTACCGATTAAAACACTACTGGTTGTTAGTTTTTTCATGTTGATTACCTGTGAAAGTTAATGAAGAGCGAAAGCCCGTATTATAAGTCTCTTAAGACGCGTAGCGGCGGTTTATTAATTACTTGCTTTACGCCAAGCAGACCTACTAGACTTACAAAAATAGCCCCCATGCAAGGAATTAGTATGCTTAGGGTTAGGCTGAATTGATATTCTATATTCATTAGGTAGGTATACAAAGCATAAATAATTGTTTCTGATATTACGACTGCAAAACCACCTGAAATTAAACCCAGCATACCAAATTCTATCCATTGGGTTTTTCTTAAAAAACCACGAGTAGCGCCAAATGTGCGCATTAAGGCGCCTTCGTATATGCGACTGTCTAAGCTGGCATAAACCGCGGCAAATAACACGGTAAAGCCTGCCATTAAGGCAAAATAGAGTAAATAATTGATTGCCTGCGTGAGTTGTGTAAGTAGATTTTTAAATTGTTTAAGAATTAGATCAACTTCTAAAATAGTGGTGCTAGGGTATTTTTTAACCAAACTATTTAGTAAATCTTTTTGGGTTTCTGGTAAATAAAAGCTAGTAATAAAAGTGTAGGGATATTTGTTTAAGGTGCCAGGTGAAAAGACCATGTAAAAATTCGGTTTCATGGTGTCCCATCTTAATTCTCGCAGGCTCGTTACAGTGGCAAGTACTTGTTGATTATCAATACTAAAAGTTAATTGATCGCCCAGTTTTATTTTTAAATTATCCGCTAGCTTTTTTTCTACGGATACCGCATTGGCTTGGTCAGCAGTCCACCAACTGCCCGACACTAGCTTATTATCCTCTGGGATCTCTTCGGTCCAAGTTAAGCTTAATTCTCTATGGGTCGCGTTTTCACCTTGTGAATCTTTGCTGACAAATTGTTGCACAGGTGTGTGATTAATCTCCGTTAAGCGTCCTCTAACAACGGGATAAAATTGACTGCCCTGTATGGCGTGTTGTTGTAAGTCGTTTTTAAATTCAGCTTGTTGTCCGGGAAAGATATTCAGCGCAAAGTGATTGGGTGCATTATCAGGTAATTGTTGTTGCCAATTATTGATTAAATCAGTGCGTACCGTAAAACTAAGTACCATCGCAGCTAGGGTTAAACTAAAGGCCAATATTTGACTGATGCTGGCTTGTTGATTTCTAAGTAAACCTTGTAAGCCAAAGCGCCAAGTTAAGTTCATTTTAGGAATTAATACGCGGATAAGTCTTAATAATCCGTATATTAAGCCACCTAATAGGATAAGTGTGCCTAAGCCCGCGCCTAAAATACTCGCAGTCATTTTTACATCATTGGTATAACGCCCTATAAGTAGACCAATAATACTGGTTGAGAATAAATAAACTAACCAAGCACTCAGCGGTAAGGGTTCTAAATCGCGTCTTAACACGCGTAAAGGTGAGACTTGTTTAAGGCGTAATAAGGGCGGTAAGGCAAATGTAAATAACACGCCTAAGCCAATAACAAAGCCAAATGCTAAGGCAGAGAGGTTAGGATCAACGATTTGTTGGGGTAATAAATCTTTTAAAAGTTTAAATAAGGCGGCTTGAGCAAGCCAGCCTAATAAACAGCCTAGGGCACTTGTTAATAGTCCCAAGACAATAAATTGACTGCTATATAGCCAGAGTATTTCAGTTTGTTGGCATCCCAAACACCTTAATAAGGCGGTCGCGTCAAAATGTCGCTCTGTATAACGGCGTGTAGCCATGGCAATCGCGACACCTGAAATTAATATCACCAGAATACTCGATAGACCTAAATAGCGTTTGGCGCGAATTAAAGCCGTGCCCAGTTCAGGTCGGTCTTCATGAATATCCATGACCTTTTGTGATGGGTTGAGTTGCGGTTTTAGCCAGTGTTTAAAGGCAATGATAGCGGCTTCATTGCCACTAAACTGAAAGAAATAATGCACATGACTACCCGGTTGGATAATACCGGTAGCGTTTAAATCGGCATCATTAAGCATGACGCGAGGCGAAAAGCTGTAAAAATCGCCTTTTTTATCGGGTTCATAAGTAATAATTTTTTGTATGGTCAGTGGCTTTTCACCCACTGTTAATTTGTCACCTAACGAGAGTTTAAGCGCAGATAAAATGCGTTTTTCCACCCAAACAGTACCCGGTTCTGGGCCATGACTGGATATAACTTCGGTGGCATAATCTAGGGTCGTGGTTTTTAAAGCACCTCTTAAGGGGTAAGTGGTGCTAACGGCTTTAACCCCGGCTAAAAGTAGTTCTTCGTGTTCAATTAATACGCTAGGAAATTCTACTGTTTGGGCGAGAGTTAAATTAAGTTGTTGCGCATGACTCTGCCAATCGGTTGCAATAGGATTTGGGCTGGCAATCACTAAATCTGCTGCCAAAAATTCAGCGGCTTGCAGGGTCATCGTGCGTTGCAAGCGATCTGAAAATAAGGTGATGGTCGTTGAGCTGGTGACAGCAATTAACAAGGCGAATATTAAGATAGTTAATTCGCCTGAGCGACTTTCGCGCCATAAAAGTCGTAAGGCTAAGTTAAATCGACTCATACTTGTTGCCCTGCTTCAATTTTAATGGTGCGTTGACAACGCGCTGCTAGTATAGGGTCGTGGGTGACTAACACTAGCGTGGTTTGGGTTTCAGTGTTTAATTCAAACAGTAAATTAATGATGGCTTCACCGGTTTTACGATCTAAATTACCGGTGGGTTCATCGGCAAATAAAATGCGCGGTTTAGTGGCAAAGGCTCTTGCTAAAGCAACTCTTTGTTGCTCGCCACCTGAGAGTTGTTTAGGGGTATGTGTTAAGCGATGCCCTAGGCCAACGCGAGTAAGTAAGGCGCTGGCGGTGACTTTTGCATCTTTGTCGCCTCTTAGTTCTAAAGGCAACATCACATTTTCTAGGGCGGTTAGGCCTTGTAATAACTGAAAGGATTGAAAAACAAAGCCAATTAACTCATTACGGATAGCGGCTCTGCCATCTTCATTCATGTCAGTTAAGACTTTTTCATTGAGTTTAATACTGCCTGTTGTTGGAGTATCTAAGCCCGCTAATAAGCCTATAAGAGTCGATTTGCCGGAACCTGATTCCCCAATAATCGCGATGCTTTCTCCTGAGTTGATTACCAAATCTATCGATGACAAGATATGCAACGTTCCTTCAGCGGTGATCACCGATTTACCAAGAGCTTCTGTTACTATAATTGGCTTTTTAATTTGTTTAATTTGAGTATCTAGCATGTTTAAATGTGTCGTGATGGTTATTGTGTTATGTCTACCTGGAGTGGTGATCGCCAAGCCTCACACCATTTTGGTTTTGGGTGATAGCATTAGTGCAGGTTATGGACTTGAGATTGAGCAAGGTTGGGTGGCTTTTTTACAGAAAAAGCTTGTTGAAACCAAGCGTCATTATAGTATTATAAATGCCAGTATCAGTGGAGAAACGACTGCAGGCGGTTTAGCCCGTGTCAATGCCTTATTATCAACCCATCAACCCAGTATTGTCTTGCTGCAATTAGGGGCAAATGATGGCTTGAGAGGTCTTTCCCCGGTACAGATGAAAAATAATCTGACTGAAATTGTGCATCTAAGCCAAAACTCTGGAGCTAAAGTGATTTTGTTAGCCATGAAAATTCCGCCTAATTACGGTAAACGTTATGTTGAACAGTTTTATAGCGGTTATCCTCAATTAGCTCAAGAGTTAAGTATTCAACTGGTGCCTTTTATTCTCGAAGATGTAGCGTTGAATAAAGATTTAATGCAAGTTGATGGATTACATCCAAATGCTAAAGCACAATCTATTCTTGCCGACAAAATTGAGCCTTATCTTTTCCCTCTACTTAAATAAACGAGAGTTACTGATGACAGTATTAACATTGAAACAAGCCAATCTTATTATAAATACCGCTGTTCACATTGCTAGAGATTCATCAAGAAGTTTAGCGGGGGTTGCGGCACAGCGACCTGATTTTATGAATGCTTTAATTGATGTGGCGGGTGGTCAGATTATGCCAGTACCCGGTGGCGTATTGATAAGAGATGCCGACAATAATCTTTTAGGTGCAGTAGGTATTAGTGGTGATGTTTCTGATCAGGATGAGCGTTGTGCGATTGCGGGTATTGAAGCGGTTGGTTTTTTTGCCGTCGTTTAATTAAGTTAACCCGTTTTATATGAGTTTTTGCTATAAATGGTTAGTTTTCTAACCATTTATAGCGTTTTGAAAGTTGGTTTATTAGTCTTCTATTTTACTAGGTAGATTTTCGACTTCATCTACATGAGTGCCGGTGAATAGTTTTGAAAATAATAAACCTATTTCAAATAACAGCCACATAGGTACGGCTAGTAAAGTTTGTGAAATAGCATCTGGTGGCGTTAAAAAAGCCCCAATCACAAAGGCACCTACAATCACATAAGGTCTTTTTTCAGCCAGACTTTCTGGTGTAACGATTCCTGTCCATACCATTACGATAGTAAATATCGGTACTTCAAAACAGATTCCAAAAGCAAAAAACAAGGTTAAGATAAAATCTAAATATTTGCTGATGTCTGTCATTACAGCCACCCCTTCGGGTGCTGCAGTGGTTAAAAATCCAAATATTAATGGAAAAACCACGAAATAAGCAAAGACCACCCCTAAGTAAAACAGAAAAGTACTGGCGATAAGTAAGGGAAATATCATGCGTCTTTCGTGCTTATACAGTCCTGGCGCTACAAAAGCCCAAAATTGATACAGTATGAAGGGTATAGAGATAAAAACAGCGACAAACAGGGCTAATTTAAAGGGTGTAAAAAAAGGCGAGGCCACATCAATAGCAATCATGGAGCTATTTTGTGGCATGTGCTTCATTAAAGGCCCGGCTAGTATGCTGTATATCTCATTTGCATAAGCGGAAAGCGCTAAGAATATGACGATGACAAATAAAACAACCTTTAATAAACGCGTGCGTAACTCAATTAAATGGCTGATGAAGGGTTGGGTGTTCTCTTCAGTATTATTTGTGTTCATCTAGGTGCTTGAGGTCTTTTTGAGTTTCTGCTATTGATGTATTAATTGAACTTTCTATTGAGGCGCCAGCATCTGTAATTTCTTCAATAGCTGAATGTAATTCAGTTAAATTAGCCTGTTCGTTTAAGAGTTGGCGCAGTTCTTCTTGTTGCAATTCATTATGTATTTCTGTTTTTACACTTTCTAGCATGGCTCTAGATTTTCCTATCCAGAAGCCAGCAAGTCTTGCAACTTTAGGTAAGCGTTCTGGACCTATAACTAATAGGCTGACCAAGCCTATCATGACTAATTCGGAAAATCCAACATCAAACATATTAGTCTTTTTCGTTGGTTTTAGAGGTTACTTCGCCTTCAAGCGTTTCCTCTTCTTCTTTTGCGGGTTTAGCATCGGCTTCGCCTTCTTTTACAGCAGAGCGAAAGCTTTTGATAGCGCCACCTAAGTCACCACCAATATTGCGTAGTTTTTTAGTGCCGAATACCACAATAACAATCACTAAAATAACTAATAATTCTTTGATTCCAATGCCCATTGTTTACTCCGGTAATGTGTGTATTAAATTTTTATTTTGTGCGTTGTGCTTTTTCATCCAGACCTGATAAACCAAAGCGGCGCTGTAGTTCATTTAAAACATCATCAGGGCTTAAGTTTTGTTCTGCAAGTAATACCATACAGTGAAACCAAAGGTCAGCAGTTTCATAAATAATTTGTTGTTTGTCGCCATCTTTTGCAGCAATGATGGTTTCAGCAGCTTCTTCACCTATTTTTTTTAAAATAGTGTTGGTGCCTTTTGCATAAAGACTGGCGACGTATGATTTATCAGCTGATTCTAGTTTACGTTGCTCAAGTATTTCGGCTAATTGTTGAAGTACATTACTCATGTTTTTTATAAATTTTCTGAGGGTCTTTTAAAACGGGTTCGGCTGTTTGCCATTGCTTATCAACTAAGCGCCGATAAAAGCAACTTTCACGGCCTGTATGACAGGCTATGCCACCTTCTTGTTCTATTTTTAATAAGATAACATCTTCATCGCAATCGATGCTTATATCGATGATTTTTTGTCTATGTCCTGATTCTTCACCTTTACGCCATAAGCGTTTTCTGGATCTAGACCAGTAAATAGCGTAACCTTCGGCAACCGATAAAGCCAATGACTCGCGATTCATCCAAGCAAACATCAGTATTTTTCCACTTTCTGCTTGTTGGGCAATAACAGGACAAAGACCTTCCTCTGTCCACTTAATTTCATCTAACCAAGTATCGCTCATAAACGCATTTCTATGCCGCGTGATGCCAGATGTTCTTTGGCTTCTTGTATAGAATATTCGGCAAAGTGAAAAATACTCGCCGCTAAAACTGCATCGGCTTTGCCTTGAATGACACCTTCCGCTAAATGGTCTAAGTTACCAACGCCACCTGAGGCAATCACGGGTACGCTAACACATTCGCTAATAGCGCGGGTTAAGGGTAAATCAAAGCCTTCGCGGGTGCCATCTCTGTCCATACTGGTTAATAGGATTTCTCCTGCACCGTAATCAACCATTTTTTTAGCCCACTCAATGGCATCAATACCTGTGGCTTTACGGCCACCATGGGTAAATATTTCCCAACGATCTAGTTCACCAGGGTTACTGACTTTTTTGGCATCAATAGCCACAACAATACATTGTGAGCCAAAGCGTTGCGCCGCTTCTCTGACAAACTCAGGATTAAAGACTGCCGCACTATTAATACCTACTTTATCTGCGCCTGCGTTTAGCATACGACGAATATCTTCTAGAGTTTTAATGCCACCACCGACGGTCAATGGAATAAAAACTTCACTCGCTACTTGTTCAACCACATGTACCATGGTGTCACGGTTGTCATGGGTAGCGGTAATGTCTAAAAAAGTAATTTCGTCAGCACCTTCACGGTCATAGCGTCTTGCGACTTCAACAGGGTCACCTGCATCACGAATATCTACAAACTGCACGCCTTTAACAACGCGGCCATTGGCGACATCTAAACAAGGAATAATGCGTTTGGCTAAGCTCATAAAATATTAAATGATTCGGCTAGTTTTTCTGCTTCGGCAAAATCTAAGGTGCCTTCATAAATTGCGCGTCCAGTAATGGCGCCCATAATGCCTTCATGAGCTACTGCGCCTAAGGCTCTAATATCATCAATATTAGTAATACCACCAGAAGCAATCACTGGAATCTTAATAGCGCGGGCTAAACGAGCGGTTGCTTCAACATTAACACCTTGCATCATGCCGTCTCTAGAGATGTCAGTGTAAATAATGGCTTCTACACCATCTGCTTCAAAGTGTTGAGCTAGATCGATAACATCATGTTTAGATAATTTTGACCAGCCATCAATAGCCACTTTGCCGTCTTTTGCATCTAAGCCAACAATAATACGACGCGGATATTCTGCGGCAATATCTCTGATAAAGTGCGGTTCGTTAACGGCTTTAGTGCCGATAATGACATATTCTACGCCGGCATTTAAATAGGCTTGAATAGTCTCTTCATCACGAATGCCACCACCAATTTGTACGGGGACATTTGGGTAAGCTTCAACAATGGCGTGAATAACATCAGCATTAACGGGTTTGCCCGCAAAAGCACCATCTAAATCAACTAAGTGAATTCTTTTAGCACCAGCCGCAACCCAGCGACCAGCAACAGCCACGGGATCATCAGAGAAGACTGTGTCATCGTCCATACGTCCTTGACGTAAACGCACACATTTTCCTTCTTTCAAATCGATAGCGGGTATTAACAACATAGAGAATTAATCCTAAAAACGGGTATAAGTTTAAACTTGTCCATCCCAATGTAAAAAGTTATGCAGTAGTTGTAAGCCAACTGTCTGACTTTTTTCGGGGTGAAATTGTACGGCAAATACATTCGCTTGTGACAAGGCGCAGGTAAAGGTATTTGGGTAATCTGTGGTTGCAGCAATGATGGCTTTATCATCGGGTACTGCATAATAGCTGTGTACAAAATAGAAACGACTATCTTGTGGAATATTGTCCCATAGAGGGTGTGCAGAATAATGCACTTGGTTCCAACCCATGTGGGGGATTTTTAAATTATTTCCTGCCGCGTCTTTTAAGGCTTCAGGAAAACGCACAACATGACCAGGTAAAATATTAAGTGCCTGTGTAGCGCTATTTTCTTCACTATCGGTTAGTAGGGCTTGCATACCTAAACAAATACCTAAAAAAGGTTTAGTTTTGGCAGACTCTTTGATCACTTCAGTTAAGCCAGTTTGGTTAAGAGCCTCCATACAATCACGTATAGCACCAACACCAGGAAAAACGACTCGATCCGCTTGCAGAATGAGTTCTGGATTAGAAAGAATTTGTACATCGACATCGGGGCTTGCATGTTGCAAGGCTTTTGCAATTGAATGCAAATTCCCCATTCCGTAATCAATAACAGCGACAGAAGACATAAATCAAAAGTAAGGGTTATGGTTTAAGGCTACAGACTGCCTTTTGTGGACGGCATTATACCCGCCATTCGTGCATCTGCGGTAATCGCCATGCGTATTGCTCTACCGAAAGCTTTAAAGATAGTCTCTGCAACATGATGGGCATTAAGGCCCTTTAAGTTATCGATATGTAAGGTGACTCCTGCATGATTTACAAAGCCTTGGAAAAACTCTCTAAATAAATCAACATCAAAGCGACCTATCATGGCCTTTGGATATTTCACGTCATAAAACAAACCAGGACGCCCAGAAAAGTCTATAACTACTCTAGATAATGCTTCATCTAAAGGTACATAGGCATGACCATAACGATAAATGCCGCGTTTATCACCAATAGCTTGTGCAAATGCTTGGCCTAAGGTAATCCCAATATCTTCAACGGTATGATGCGCATCAATTTCTAAGTCCCCAACAGCATGGATATCAATATCGATTAATCCATGTCTAGCAATTTGATCCAGCATGTGGTCAAGAAAAGGCACGCCAGTTACAAATGAGGCGACACCAGTGCCGTCAAGGTTGATTTTGCATGTAATTTGAGTTTCGAGAGTATTGCGTTCGACGTTTGCAGTTCGTTCAGTCATAGTTACCAAATAAGGCTGGTGGGCAACGATTTGTCCATTCTTGTTGATAAAAAGGTGAGTAAATAACTTTACTCACCTTCGTTAATTATTAACCTTTAGACGCTCTTTTACGCTCGTTTTCAGTTAATAGTTTTTTACGTAAACGGATAGATTTTGGTGTTACTTCAACCAATTCGTCTTCAGCAATAAACTCTAAAGCTTGCTCTAAGGTTAATTTTTGAATACGCGCCAAGGTTAATGTGTCGTCAGTACCTGAAGCACGAATATTGGTTAATTGCTTTGCTTTACAAGGGTTAACACATAAATCGTTACTACGAGAATGTAAACCGACTAGCATGCCTTCGTATACTTCGTCGCCATTCACTAATAATAATTCACCACGTTCTTGTAATGGGTGTAACGAATAAGTAACGGCTTTGCCCGCTACCATAGAAATCATTACGCCACGTAATCTGCTACCTACATCACCGACTTTCATTGGGCCGTAGTGATCAAATACATGGTAAAGCAAACCTGAACCCGAAGTCGCTGTCATAAATTCAGTTTGGAAACCAATTAAACCACGTGATGGCATCATGTATTCCAAACGAATACGACCTTTACCATCCGGTACCATATTGGTTAAATCACCTTTACGTTCACCTAATTTTTCCATGATGCTACCTTGGTGCTCTTCTTCCACCTCAATAGTCACCATTTCGAATGGTTCGCATTTTTTACCATCAATTTCTTTTAGAATTACTTCTGGACGTGATACGCCCATTTCGAAGCCTTCACGACGCATGTTTTCAATTAATACTGATAAATGCAATTCGCCACGGCCTGATACTTTAAATTTATCTGGATCAGCTGTATCTTCAACGCGTAAAGCTACGTTGTGTTGTAATTCTTTATCTAAACGATCACGAATTTGACGTGTAGTAACAAATTTACCTTCTTTACCTGCAAACGGTGAGTTGTTAACTTGGAACGTCATGCTCACAGTGGGTTCATCAACTGACAACGGAGTCATTGCCTCTACCGCATCTGGGTTACAAAGCGTATCAGAAATTTCTAATTTCTCGATACCAGCGAAAGCGATAATGTCGCCTGCACGCGCTTCTTGAACTTCTACACGCTCTAAACCATGGAAACCATAAATTTGTAACATTCTCGCTTTACGCTCAACACCTTCACGATTCACAACGACTAATGGTTGGTTAGGTTTGATGCTGCCGCGTTGAATACGACCAATACCAATAACACCTACATAAGTGTTGTAATCCAAGCTAGAAACTTGCATTTGGAATGTGCCATCAACATCTACTGGTGGAGGACTTACTTTTTCTACAATGGTTTCGAATAACGCGGTCATGTCGCCACCGCTTACGTCGCTCTCTAAACCAGCATAACCGTTAATGGCAGATGCATAAACAATCGGGAAGTCTAATTGTTCATCAGTAGCGCCTAGACGATCGAATAAATCAAAAGTTTGATCAACAACCCAATCAGGACGCGCGCCTGGACGGTCAATTTTGTTGATAACAACAATGGGTTTTAAACCTAAAGCAAAAGCTTTTTGGGTTACGAAACGTGTTTGAGGCATCGGGCCATCAACCGCATCAACTAAAAGTAATACGCAATCAACCATCGATAATACACGTTCCACTTCACCACCAAAATCAGCATGGCCTGGGGTGTCAACGATATTGATGTGGTAGCCGTTCCAATCTAATGCCGTATTTTTTGCAAGAATGGTGATACCACGCTCTTTTTCGATATCGTTAGAATCCATGATGCGTTCTGTGACTTTAGCATGTGATGCAAAAGTACCTGATTGTTGCAATAATTTATCAAAAATGGTCGTCTTGCCATGGTCAACGTGCGCAATGATGGCGATATTTCTTAATTTTTCAATCACTTTTGGTTACTCTAATAGTTTAAAAATGGGGTGTACGTTAGTTGTATAACTAATTATTTGTGCTTATTGATTGGATTTTATCAACTTTGAATCCAAGGTAAATTGTTAAAGCGCCAGCCACCAATATTACCTCGGTGATTGTTGGCGTCTAACGGACCTTCAAAGCCATCAATAATGTTGATAGGGCGTTTGTAGCCGTAAGCGGTTAATGCTTTTGCTGCTTCAGTTGAGCGTTGCCCACTGCGGCAGAGTAGTAATAGCGGGGTGTTTTTATTAGGTGCTATTTTTTCAACTTCATAAACAAAGCGCTCGTTTAGTTGCCACGAGGGGGCTTCTTTCCAAGGGATGTGAATTGCACCAATTGGGTGTCCAACAAAACCATGTTCAATTTTGCTACGGACATCAATTAAAACCGCATTTTTGTCTTCTTGGAGTAATTCCCAGGCTTGTTTTGGATCTAAATCTTCTATCATTTTTTAGGTGTTTATGTTTTTTGGCCGATAAATTGGGCTTGGTTTCTTAAGCCTAGGTCAGGGTTTCCAACTAAGCTATTTTCTCTGTATAAAATAATCTTTAATGATGAAAATAACGTTAAAAGTTCGTTACGATTCAACAAATAATCAGGATTATTAGGTGGAGTTGGTTTTATTTTTTCTTTGGTAAAAGTTTGATAAAAAAGCAATCCATTTGGTTTAAGTGCGCCTATTATCGCATCAGAGAGTCTGCGGTCAAGAAAACGACTCACAACGATGATATCAAAAGTACAATTAGTGAAGGTATTTATGTCGATATTCAGGTCGCAGGCCTTTATATTCAGGCCTTGTAGCGCCGCATAACTATTTAATTTATCAGTAGCAATTTTTGAAATATCTAAGGCAGTAACGGTTAATCCTTGTTGTGCTAAAAACGTCGCATTAGCCCCCATTCCACACGCTAAATCTAAAGCTAGGCCATTTCTAGGTAACAAAAACGCATTGTCAGCTAGAATTTCAGCACAGTTTAAAGGGGCGCAATCGCTAAGCGATGCTTTGTCATAGATTGCGTCCCAATGCGCACTTTTGTCATTCATTATTCAGTACCCGGCATACTCACTCGATGTTCTAGCCAAACTTGTAGAAAATCCATAAAGGCTTTAACTTTTGCAGATAGATATTTTCTGTGTGGATAAACAGCATGTATATCTAAAGGTGGTAATGGATAATCATCGAGTACCACTTTTAGGGTCCCATTTTCAATATCTTGCCCCACAATATAGGTAGGCAACATCACTAACCCAAGACCATTGATCGCTGCAATTCTAATGGGGTGAGCTGCATTAGCTTGCATTCTGCCATTAACAGTGATGATTTTTAGCCCAGCCTCAGATTTAAATTGCCATTTGTTGCGTGGAGAAATGCCCCAATTGATTAAGCAACTATGTGAGGCTAAGTCTTCGGGCGTTTTTGGAGTGCCGTTAAGCTCTAAATAAGCTGGAGATGCACACACGACTAACGATGAACTGGCTAGTTTTCTGGCCACCATACTGGTGTCATCTAGGTTACCAAGGACAATAGCGACATCAATCCCCTCATCAATTAAGTCACCAGGACTACCCTGTAAGATCATTTCAATCGTTAAATCTTTATGAATTTTTAAGAACTCTGAAACCGCGCGGGCAATATGAGTTGCACCAATAGCCGGTGGGGCGCTTATTTTTAAAAGGCCTCTAGGCTCAGTTTGTAAATGAGTGATGGCGGCTTCCATTTCATCTACATCTAATAAAACTTGCTGACACCGCTCAAGATAAGATGCGCCTACATCAGTTAAGCTTAAGCTACGGGTTGTCCTATTGATTAAGCGTGTACCTAGAGCGCCTTCAAGTTGCATTATGTGCTTAGTAGCCATTGCTCTAGAAATACCTAAATCGCGTGCGCCACCAGCAAAACTTCCTGATCTGGCGACACGAACGAAAACGGTCATACTCGTTAATTTATCCATATTGAATCTCACTAATCGGGGATGAATACATTATGTCTTATCTGTGCTTTTCGTCAACAAAACACTTGACATTGAGTATAGTTTCTCAATGCGAAACAATTTATTTAATAATTTGCGTATTGTATACGAAAAATATCCCTGTATAGTAGTACCCATGTAAGAACGGAAGCAAATTTGTAAATTAGCACTTCAGCTGTTAAAAATTTCAGACTTAATTACAGGATTAAACTAATGAACAATGTATATAGAAATAGAGTTGTTGGATTAATCGTTATTGCGGGGATTGTAAGTTTCATTTTAGGTCAGTTTTTTATCGCGACCTTTATGTTTGCTACAGCAATTATTTACGGCAATATTGTAACGCGAGTTAAAGTAAACAGCTAAAGTTTTAAACCAGTTAACTACCTCCTGGTGTTATACCTCCAAGCAGTTCCTCCTCATAAATGCTCTGCTTGAATTTTCAACCCTCTTCTGCAAGTTAGCAGAAAAGGGTTTTTTTTTGCTTAAAATTTATTGGCTTCTTTGATGTAAAAGATCGCTGATGTGGCATTGCGGTGTAAATCCCGCTACAGCGCACTTTAAAAGTTCTCTAATTTCTGCAAAATCATCATTATTATGAGCAAGCTCTAGTGAATTTAATAATTGTTCTAATTCTTTCCATTCAATAACATGCTCTTCAGCACGCATAATTCTTGGGTGATTGGTTTCAGTTACGTTGTCACCAATCAATAATTCTTCATATAGTTTTTCACCGGGTCTTAAGCCAGTAAATTTAATTTCTATTTCACCTTCTGGTGAATGCTCGTTCTTTACGTCTAAGCCACTTAAATGAATCATGCGTTTTGCTAAATCTAGAATCCGAATAGGTTCGCCCATGTCTAAAACAAAAACATCGCCACCTTGGCTTAATGCGCCTGCTTGAATAACTAATTGAGAAGCTTCTGGGATGGTCATAAAGTATCTAATAATTCTGGCATCAGTAACAGTTACTGGGCCGCCTTGGGCTATTTGCTCTCTAAATAGAGGAACGACGGATCCAGAAGAGCCGAGTACATTACCAAAACGTACCATGGTAAAACGGGTACTACCTTGATCTGTATTTTGTAAGCTCAATGCTTGTAAGATAAGTTCTGCAAAGCGCTTAGTGGCCCCCATGGTATTGGTAGGTCTTACCGCTTTATCTGTAGAAATGAGTACAAATAATTCTACATTTGCTTTGAGTGCCGCCTGTGCTGTGTATAAAGTGCCAAAAATATTGTTATAGATGGCTTCTCCAGGATTATGCTCAACTAAAGGTACATGTTTGTAGGCTGCCGCGTGGTAAATCGTTTGAACTTTAAGGGTGTTACACGTCTTTTCAATGCGCTTGGCATTAGTGATTGAGCCCAAAATGGGAATAATTTCTACTTGAGTGCCATGAGCATTTTTACTAATGAGTTGCTTTAATTCTTTTTCAATGGAATAAAGTCCAAACTCGTTAATTTCATAAAGAATAAGACTGCGCGGTTTTAATTTGATAATTTGACGACATAACTCTGAACCTATTGAGCCACCCGCACCAGTCACCATGACTACTTTCTGAGTGATATTAGCTTCTAATAGTGATTGATTTGGGCTTACTGGGTCTCTGCCTAATAAGTCGGCAATATCAACTTCTTGTAAGGTGTCTACGCTTATTCGGCCTTCAGCTATATCAGAAAGTCCTGGCATTGACATAACATGTACCTTGTAGGATTCTAGTATGCGAATTAATTCACTAATTCTAGAGCGCTTTGCTGAGGGCATAGCCAATAAAACATTTGAAACGGCATGCCTATCGATAAGGTAATTTAACGCGCTTAAAGGATAAATGGCTAGGCCGTTTATTTTTCTTTTATGTAAGGTTTTATCATCATCTATAAAGGCAACGGCTTTAAAGTCATGGCCTTGAGCAAGTGCGGTGGCTAATTGCACGCCTGCACTGCCTGCGCCATAGATGACGACTTGTTTTTTACGAGTTTCTAATCTATTTCGTCTGCCAACAATACGAAAATAAACCTCACCTAGCCACCAACGGGCAAAGAAACGACTGCTCCCTATGAGTAGCATAATAATTAGCCAGTTTAAGGGTGATACGGTTCTGGGTATTACTTTTATAGCAGATTCATAGATAACAAAAGCAAAAAGTAACGCATACAGTGTTGAGGCTTGGACAATTGTCCATAAGGCCTTAAGTTCAATATAACGAATTATTGCCCTATATAAACCTAGTTTAGTAAAAATAGGAATAGCGATGAAAGGCGCGGAGGCAAATAAATACCATTCATCACCTTTAGGCATATATAAAACGCCCCAGCGTAATGAGAAACTGCACCAGAGCGCAAATAAAACAAAAAATACGTCGGTGCTAATTAAGATGACAGCCTTATATTTTTTATTGAGATTAATAAACCAATGAGCTAGTGCATTTTGTGTCATTTATCTTCTCTTAGCCCAGCTTTAAAATGAAAAGCTAATAGTAGTAAGGGCAAATAAGCTAGGGTAAGACCTATAATAGGGCTTAGTTTAGCTAATCCTACACATAAAGCCAAAGGTGTTAACCAAAACAGATTAATAAAGGTAACGGTGAGTGACACTATTTTGTGAGATTTGTATTGGCGTGACGCGTATTGATAAGCATGACTACGGTGCGCTTCATAGACTTTTTCACCTTGTAAAAAGCGTCTAAGTAATGTCAATGTGGCATCAACAATAAAAACGCCTAATAAGATTAGCCAACTCCACAAAAATAGTGGGTTAAGCCATGCGGCTTGTATAGAAAATAAACCTAGTATTAATCCTAAGAAGCCACTGCACGCATCACCCATAAATATTTTTGCAGGTGGAAAGTTCCATATTAAGAATCCTGACACTGCAGAGGCTAATAACAAAGGTAATAAAGCGGGTGCGTAATTTTCACTAGTTAGAACATAGAGTAAAGCACCACCTATACAGGTAGTAATGGCTTGTAAACTCGCTAGCCCATCAATACCATCCATAAAATTATAGAGGTTAAGCAGCCAAACTAAATATAAAAGTCCTAGTAGTTGACCTAACCAGCCTAAATTGAAAACTAGTGGTTCGTAGCCAAAGGGTAGGTTGATTAATAATGGCGGAAAGCCACCTAAGCAATATAAGCCCCAAGTTGCAGAGGAAAAGTGTGCAAGTAAGCGCCAGCGTGCGGGAATATGACCATGATCATCTAAAAAGCCTATGACTGCTGAACCAGTACCTGCACCTAGAAATGCCCATAGGGTGCTGATTGGAATAATGTCTAGCTTTGATAATATAGGCAGCCCAATAAGAAAGACTAAAACAATAGCAACCCCACCACCTCTTGGTGTGGGGGTGCTATGAGAACTGCGGGAGTTGGGTATGTCTATTAGTTGTCTTGATAAAGCGTAACGGCGCAAAAAGCTGGTTAATACTACGGTTAAGAGTAATGTAAGCAGGCCAATGAGGGCTGGTGTAATTAGTGTCATGCTTAAATTAAACAGGTTGTGAATATAAAAGAACGTTAGTTTGATAGGTTATTTTTATAAAATAACGCTGTTTTAGCAAGCGCTGCGTCCATTTTTATGGCAGGTGTCCAGTTTAACAGTTTATAGGTTTTAGAAACATCGACTTGTAAAGAACTGCATAAGCGTTGTGCAAAGGCTTTTTTGCCAATGATAACAGCGACCGCTTGCAATAATGAGCTAGGGATAGGTATTAATAGCGCCTTTTTGTCTAAGGCTTTTGCCATGCTTCTTAATAATTCGGGTGTTGAGACATCAAGTCCGTCTGAGACCAAAAATGTTTCATTTGCGGCGGCAGGGTGATTTATGCAGCAACTGATTAAATCAATAAGGTTGTCTAAGGCGACTAGGCTACGTTTGTTATTGATGGCGCCTAAAGGTAATGGAATGCTTTTATTTAAAAAACTCATCATGTTTTTAAAGTTAGCTTTAACACCGGGGCCGTAGATTAAAGGTGGGCGAATAATCACGACTTCTAAGCCCGTATCATTTGCTAACTGTCGCAAGGCAATTTCGGCTTCAAGTTTAGAAACGCCATAAGGATCAACTGGGGCGGGTTCATCTTCGGGTGTATAGGGGCGATTAGGCTCTGTGCCTTCACCGTTTACTTTAATGGAGCTTAAAAAAATAAAACGTTTTACACCCGCTTTAACAGCGGATTTTGCAAGCTGTAATGTGCCCTCTACATTTACATTACGATAAGCGGTTTGTGCGTCTGATGCGATATCATGCATTACATGAACGCGGGCGGCTAGATGAATAACGGTATCAACGCCTGATAATGCTGATGTCCAATCAGTATCAGCGTTAATTTCTTCAATGGCTATTTGATGAGCTTTATTTGATGCTTCATCTATTTTACGAACGGCTGCAATAATTTTATAACTTTGGTGTGCTAATGACTCGCAAAGTGCTTTGCCGACAAATCCATTGGCACCGGTAATGAGTATAGTTTTATTTTTTAGGATAGAGGCGTTAGGCAAGGATTTCTCTGAGTGAGTTTGAATAATAAATTTGGGGTTATTATAGCCTGAGAGTTGGTGATTGATTAATTGTTTGGGATTAAATAAATAATCTGCGTAGAATACACATCAAATGATGCTGTTTTTGATGTTTTATGGAGGGGTTATGCGTACAACACTCAATTTAGATGACGAGTTGCTGGCGCAAGCGCAGCGATTGAGTGGGTTAACGGAGCGGACTCAGTTAGTTCGAGAAGCTTTACTTGCATTAGTGCAACGTGAAAGTGCCAAGAGATTAGCGCAGTTGGGTGGTACTCAAGTAGACTTGAAATCTATACCTAGGCGTCAGGATGCAACTGAATGATATTAATTGATACCTCAGTTTGGATAGATCATTTACGCCAAAGAGATGATCATTTGGTGATCACATTATTGGCAGGGCATGTTTTAATTCATCCTTGGGTCATTGGAGAAATAGCGTGTGGCTCACTCAAAGACCGAGAACAAATCTTAGATTTATTGCGCTCTTTACCACTTTGTTCGGTTGCACTTGAGGATGAAGTATTGCTTTTTATAGAGCAAAATAAATTGATGGCGCGCGGGATTGGTTATGTAGATGTGAATTTGTTGGCGTCTACTAAGTTATCAGGTGCAACACTTTGGACGCGAGATAAACGTCTTTTAATCATAGCTAAAGAAATGAACATCGCTTATCCTGAAATTTTACATTGAGCATTAAAATGTGACTACAACAATCCGCTATAAGCACTGCCTTTGCCGAAACCTTTGGTGAAGATGCCAATATTTAGTTGTTTGGATCATGGGTAGATGACAATAAACGGGATGAAGATATTGAATTTCATTAATAAACCAGAAAGTTAGACGTGGCTACGATTGTCCGATCAGAATTGGTTTTTTTGACGAAATTGCAGATTGCGAACAACATCCGATTTGTATGGAGAGGTCTTAAAACAATGCCTCTTAAATATCTCACAGCTAGAACTAGCTATATTATAGGTAGTCAAGTGAATGGTAAGGCTCATATAGAAGGTGATTGGGATATTGCCATTCTTTGGCATCGACAGCCAGAGTTAAACATAATGACATTATTGGCCCAAACAGAAACATTATGTCGAACTTTAGCTCACTTACTTGAAGTATCAGAAGATAAATAGACTTGATTTATCTAAGCAATGCATGACTCTCTATGCGAGCTTTAGTAGCAGAATAAGACCATGTGCTTAAAGAAGAAGATACATTGGCATGGCATTATTTTTTACAACTTAACTAGCGTGAGCTAGAAGAATATTATTGGAGTCAGTGTTATGCGTAATCGTATTGTTCATGAGTATATGACCTTGGTATTTGCGTGAATAGAACAACAAGATTATCAATTTATCGTAGACTTTTTACGTGAACCTATTTTTATAAAACAACCAACCTAATCAACGTCAGCCAAATAGATCGACAAAGAAAATTGTGCAATTAATGCAAAAGAAGTCATTGATTTTATTTATATAAAAACAATAAGTTATGGCGAAGTGGTGCTAATGAGATAAAATTTTCGTTTGTTTAATTGTATTTAGTTGAAAATGCTTCAATGAATAAATTAAGTTCATCTTGCTGTAAATGGTTAATGCCAGCGGCGTTTTTTCTGCCACCGCCACTGGTAAATGAAGCGCATAGTTCATCAGCTCCAATTGGTCTTATTATTGGGGCTCTAACGCTTACCTGATAGCCTACGTTTTTATTGCAAGTAATCATTGCATGGGCTCTTTCTGGATATTTATTTGCTAATTGATTACTAAAAACTTCACTGATCCGTCTTGCCCAAGATTCATCCGGTAAAATAGTCACACTAATAGTGGATGTTTGGTATATGGGTTTGGTCAGCGAGGCTTTAGCCATGTCATCAGCATAACCGGTTAATAATTTTTGATATATTAAGCTATTATCATCAATGAAATCGAAGGGCGATTTGTAATTTAAAAGGTAAAGAAATAAATAATCAGGCTCAAAATGTAAGTCTGATAGCTCATTACCATAGCTATTGTAATTTATACAAATGCCAAGCGATTTTAGTTGATCATATTGATGATTAGTTAAATTTGATTGCTGCGCTAATTTTTCTGCAATTAATAACAGATTATCACCACAGGCCGCTGTTATTGCCCAATCACGATATTTTCCAGCTAAATAATTATCAACCAGTAAGCTAGTACAAGTATTTGAGGAAGTATCAATAAATGTGGTTAATTTAGGATGAGATGGAATATCCCCAGTTTCATGATGGTCAAAATATAAAATTGAAGCACCCTTAGTAAGCAGATTATCAAGTGACGAACGATTCTTTTTTAAAGATATATCAAGTACGGTAACTATATCGCCATTCTGTGCGTTCACTTGTTTAAGTAATTCAATCTCTCTTTTAATACCTGTTATCAATTTTGACTTGACAGGTTGATCTAATCTTAATTGCAGAAGTGAGCAAATTCCATCTGCGTCACCGTTGAATACATCAATATGCATAATTCAATTACCTATATATTATCGATTTGTCTTCATCATGTGATTATTTGGTATTTATTAAGAGACAATAAATGAATATCAGATAGAGTTTCATAGAAACTAAGTATTCATATTTTGAGAACAAGAATTACCTAACAATAAGTTTATAAATATGTGAAAAATAGAAATGTAATTATTCTTCGTGATATTATAATTTATCAAAGTTTCGTTTATGCATACCAATTTTGAAATTAAAGTGCGGGTAAGGGAAAGTATCTTGAATTTATTTCTACTAGTGAAATAGTTTATAAAACGAAGTAAATTACTTAGATGCTTAAGGCAAGTTTATTGATGACTAATAAAAGTACAAATACAGTTTGGCATAATGCGTCGGTATCACGTGCAGATCGTGAAATCTTACATAAACATAAAAGTGTTGTCGTATGGTTTACTGGTTTATCAGGATCAGGTAAATCAACTCTAGCGCATGCTGTAGAGGAATATTTATATAGAAATGGTAAATCAACTTATGTTTTGGATGGAGATAATGTTCGTCATGGTTTGTGTAGTGATTTAGGTTTTAGTGATAAAGATCGTATAGAAAATATTAGAAGAATAGGTGAGGTGGCAAAACTATTAACTGAAGCGGGGATTATAACATTAACAGCGTTTATTTCGCCTTTTAGAGCTGATCGTGATGAAGTTAGGAAGCGTTTTCCTCATGGGGATTTTTTAGAAATATATTGTGAGTGTCCAATTGAAACTTGTGAAACAAGAGATGTAAAAGGTTTATATAAAAAAGCTAGAGCAGGTGAAATTCCATTTTTTACTGGTATTGGCTCACCTTATCAAGCTCCTCTAAGGCCAGAAATGATATTAAATACAAATGAATTAAATATCAACGAATGTGTAAATAAAGTAGTGGATCTTTTAATTAAAAAATACATTTTAGAATGAATTTATTTTTTATGCGTAAGTGATAAATAAATGGAAGTATTTGGGCTTTTTTATCGCGAATAATAGGTATTGGCTCAAATCTTATTTTTAATATGCATTCTTGTGAGAATGCTGTCGCCAGATGAAATGCGTACATATTTTATTTGAGGCTTGGTGATATGGTAATGTTGCAATTCTTTCAGATTACAAGTTTACATTCAACAATCGGATTAATTGCACTATTTATTTTAGTTAATTGTTTACAATGCCATTGGTAAGACCAAACATTTATCAAAAGCATTAGGTGAATCAGTGCCCGTCTCCGCTTATGACAGTTTTGCCAATTTACACTCTAAAAAACTAATAACTGATGCTTAACTCCAACAATGGAACGCTGCAGTGGGTTTGCGTAACCGTATTGTCCAATATATGTATGTGTTGATATGACCTTGGTATTTGCGTTAATAGAACAACAAGATTATCAATTTATCGTAGACTTTTTACGTGAACCAATTTAAATGTAATAGTATTTCTTCTTTCACATTATTATTGCTGAACTATTAATAAATTACTCCATTTCCTTTGATAAAACGTCTAAAACACCTTACCCATACAGCTAAAATCCATCAGGGATTTCGCCGCTATTTTGCCAATACCTCTTGGGTTTTTGCAGAACAAATATTACGTATGGTGGCGGGTCTATTGTTAGGGTTCTGGATTGCTCGTTATTTAGGGCCAGAGCAGTTTGGGGTTTTTAGCTATGCCATCGCATTTGCGGCTTTATTTAGTAGTATCGCTAAATTAGGTTTGGATGGCATTTTGGTACGTGATTTAGTTAAAGAACCTGAGCTAAGAGATGTTTATCTAGGTACTGCTTTTTGGTTAAAGCTGATAGGTGCTTTATTGATGCTAGGCATTGTTGCCATTGTTAAGCAATTGACGTCTACTGATGCCTTAACAGATTTATATATTTTGATTATTGCCAGTGGGGCTATATTTCAATCTTTCGAGGTCGTAGATTTTTATTTTCAGTCAAAAGTGCTTTCTAAATTTGTGTCGATCAGTAAAATGACGCAACTGCTTATTTCGTCTTTCCTGAAGCTTTATTTTATTTTTACAGGCGCCGAGTTGATTTACTTTGTAATTGTTACTTTGCTTGATCAAGTCACACTCGCACTATCATTATTTATTGCCTATCGATTTCAAAAACTCGGTGGTTTTTACAGTCATTTTGATACTAAGACTGCGAAGCAACTTCTAAAAGATAGTTGGCCTTTGATTTTCAGTGGCTTAGTTATTATTATCTATATGCGTATAGACCAGATCATGATTAAAGAAATGCTGGGAGAAAGGGAGGTTGGGCTTTTTTCTGCGGCAGTTAGATTAAGTGAAGCTTGGTATTTTATTCCTGTCATTATATCCAGTTCACTTTTCCCATCTATTGTGAATGCAAAGAAAATTAGTGAAGAATTGTATTTAGGTAGGCTTCAACGGTTATATTCAGTTATGATTTGGTTGGCAATAACTGTTGCATTACCCCTGACATTTACGAGTAATTTTTTAGTTATTCTTTTGTATGGTGAAGCCTATAAAGAGGCGGGGCAAGTATTAGCGATACATATTTGGGCAGGTGTGTTTGTATTTATAGGCGTAGCTAGCTCTAAATGGTTTCTTAGTGAGGGGTTACAGCGACACCTAACCATTAATGCAGTAGCAGGTGCGATAATGAATATTGTTTTAAACTTATGCTTAATACCCAAATATGGAATATGTGGTTCCGCTATTGCTACCGTAATTTCTCAAGCAGTAGCTTCTTATTTAATGAATATTATATTTAGACGAACGCGTCTGAATTTTTTCCGAATAACTCGATCTGTTTTTTCATTTTCATAAATTTTAGTTAACTAGTTTAAAGAATAATAAATGAAACGTATATTAATCACTGGTGGCGCAGGCTTCCTAGGTTCTCATCTCTGCGATCGTCTACTTAAAGAAGGTCATGACGTCTTGTGCGTAGATAACTTCTTTACCGGCAGCAAAACGAATATTGCTCATTTGATGGGTAATCCTTATTTTGAAATCATGCGGCATGATGTGACATTTCCATTGTATGTGGAAGTCGATCAGATTTATAACCTTGCTTGTCCTGCGTCCCCTGTCCATTATCAGTTTGATCCTGTGCAGACAACTAAGACCAGTGTTCATGGTGCTATCAATATGCTTGGTCTTGCTAAACGAGTAAAAGCTCGTATTTTCCAGGCTTCTACTTCTGAAGTATATGGAGATCCGGCTGTACATCCGCAGCCAGAAGGTTATTGGGGGCATGTTAATCCAATTGGCCCAAGATCCTGCTACGATGAAGGTAAGCGCTGTGCGGAAACTCTTTTTTTTGATTATCACACGCAACATAATTTAGACATTAAGGTGGTTCGAATCTTCAATACCTATGGACCTAGGATGCATCCAAATGATGGTCGTGTAGTGTCAAATTTTATTGTTCAAGCTCTAAAAGGTGAAGATATCACTATTTATGGAGATGGAAGTCAGACACGAAGTTTTTGTTATGTTGACGACCTAATTGAGGGTTTTGTTCGTATGATGGGTACGGAAGCAGGTTTTACCGGCCCCGTTAATCTAGGTAACCCTAATGAATTTTCAATGCTTGAGTTAGCAGAAAAAGTATTGCATTTAGTCGGTGGACAATCAAAACTGGTTTATCAGCCATTACCGATCGATGATCCTAGGCAGCGTCAACCCAATATAGCCTTGGCTAAAGAAAAGTTAGGTTGGGTACCTGAAGTAGAATTGGAAGATGGACTTAAAGAAACTATTGCTTATTTCCGTAAATTATTGGCTAAGTAAATATGAAAAGTGCCGTTTTGTTTTTGGTTTTTAACCGCCCAGACACCACCCAGCAAGTATTTGATGCTATTCGGGTAGCTCAGCCATCCAAACTTTATATAGCTGCGGATGGGCCTCGTTCAGGTAGGGCTGACGAAATGAAAAGGTGCTTAGAAACGCGACAAATTGCGACTAATGTAGATTGGCCATGTGAAGTGAAAACCTTATTTAGAGAAAATAATCTAGGATGTAGGGGAGCGGTCAGTTCTGCAATCACTTGGTTTTTTGAAAATGAAGAGATGGGGATTATATTAGAGGATGATTGCTGTCCTAGTAAGGATTTTTTTAAATATTGTGACTGGGCACTTGATACTTACAAAAATGAAAAAATGGTGTGGCATATTAATGGAAATAACTTTAATCAAGTTTTATTAGATCAACCTCTACTCAGTTTTGTTGCTTTAGCACAAGTTTGGGGATGGGCAACGTGGCGAGATCGCTGGTCAAAATATATTGAAAATCCATTTTACTTAGCTGAGGCAGTACAAAATGAAGATGTAACTTGGCTTATAAGTAAGATAGCTTCGATCATAAAAAAAAATCACATATCTGTTTTACAAAAAGGATTGGATACTTGGGATTACCAATGGCAGATAACTGTCTTGAGACATTCTGGGCTTTGTTTAACCTGTAATTCAAATTTAATCAGTAATATTGGTGACGGAATTGATGCAACCCATACATTTATAGATGATAGGGTTCGGCTACCAACACAACCTATTGTTGGTAATTTGATATATGCAAAACCTTTGTTGGATGTTAGGTTAACAAGGTGGTTCGAAAAAAAAATGGGCTTATGCGGCTTTAGAAGCGCAGTTAAAATAATTTTAAAAAAAGTTTTAAAATTATAAAAACAAAAGCTTATGTGTTTCAATAATGGATTGGTTTCTGGTAACAAGCTAAATCTTTTTTTACTATTTAAGAGGTATAATTGAAAAATATTATTTTTTTAATGGGTCTTCCACGTTCTGGTACAACTCTTTTACAAAGAGTATTAGCATCTCATTCAGAGGTTGCGTCTATTGCCGAGCCTTGGGTTCTGTTGCCACTTATTAGCTGTTTTGACGAAAAAATTACTGCATCAACTTTTGGTCATAATGAATTAAAACGTGCCTTAAGTGATTTTAATGTGGAGTTTCCGGAATTTCAATCCACATATTATGAGCATGTAAAAGTATTCATTACGCAAATATATGAAAAACTATCTGGAGAAAAAAAATATTTTCTTGATAAGACGCCAAGGTACTATTTAATTGCTGAAGTATTGCATCAAGTTTTCCCTGAGGCAAAATTTATCTATTTGTTTAGAAATCCAATTGATGTATTTGATTCTGCGATAGAGATGTTTTGTTCGGGCCGACTATATCGCGTACCTTTTATCTACGTTGATATGATGCATGGATTAAATCTACTTTCAGTTCCTATTGGTCAAAGAAAAGAAAGTATATATACGATAAAATATGAGGATTTTTGTGCAGATAGTAAGCTTTCATTACAACAGATTTGTGAATATTTACAAATCGATTATCAGTCCGAAATGCTTATTAACTTTAATAAAGTACATTTTTTGGGTCAAATGGGTGACCCAAAGCGTTATCAAAGCAATGGCATAATCTCTCAAAGAACTAAAAACACAAAATCACTATCAATAGTACGACGTTTATTGTATAAGAAATGGATAAACAATATTAAAACGATATCTTGGGAGGTCTCTGGTTATTCGAAAGATGAATTGCTTCTTCAATTATATTCGCGCCCAAACTCAAGTTTAATAAAGCAACTCGATGATTTTGCAGGGTTTATTGTTTGTAATATTATGCTTTTATTAGGTTATAAGTTAACATCTAAGCTGAAAAAATGGCAAATAAACTCAGATGAATTGAATTCATTTCGCTATTAATTTGAATTCAAAAAGAAAACAAGTTGGCTACAATTACCAAAGCAATTTTATAAAAATTAATTAGTTGGTTTTATAGTTATAAGTTAATCTTTTTTAAATAATAACAAATAAGAATTATTATTTCATGCACTTTGACCAAAATCCATTAATCACTATAATCATTGCAGTTTTTAATGGTGCCAAAACGTTACAGCAATGTATTGATAGTGTTGCTGAGCAAACTTATTTAAATAAACAACTTATCATAATTGATGGTGGCTCAAATGATGGGACTATTGAGTTACTAAAAGCTAATGATCATAGAATTGGCTATTGGATTTCTGAGCCAGATAAAGGTATTTATAATGCATGGAATAAAGGTTTATTAAAAGCAGAGGGTGATTGGATTTGTTTTTTGGGTGCGGATGATTATTTTTGGGATCATAATGTTTTGGAAAAAATGAGTCTCCAATTGGAAAAGTTGCCTATCGATATCAATGTAGTTTATGGACAAATTATGTTAATAGGTTCCAATGATGAAGAACTCTATTTGTCGGGTGAATCTTGGGATAAAGTTAAACAACGGTTCAAACAATTAATGAGTATTCCTCATCCAGGTACTATGCATAGTAGGCGTTTATTTGAGAAACATGGTGGCTTTGATGAGTCATTCCAAATTGCTGGTGATTATGAGTTATTGTTGAGGGAGCTCAAAATATCTGATGCGGAATTTATTCCAAATCTAATTACTGTCGGTATGTTACAAGGTGGTATTAGTAGTTCTTTTCAGAATGCTTTGGTTCAATTACAAGAAGTGAGGCGTGCGCAATTAAAGCATAATTTAGGTTTGCCAAGTATTAGATGGATAATGGCAATATTTAGAGTTTATATTCGTATGATTTTATGGCAAGTTTTAGGTGAAAAAAACACGCGTAGATTCTTGGATTTTGGGCGAAGTATTATGGGGTTACCTCCGCATTGGACACGAACTGAATGACAATCAAGCCTATTGTTCCTGTTTCGGTAATTATTCCTTGTTACCGTTGTTCATCAACAATTCACCGGGCAGTTCAATCTATTATCGAGCAATCACAACAACCAGCAGAAATTATTCTAGTGGATGATGCTAGCGGTGATAATACCTTGCATATATTAGCTGAAATTGAAACACAATATCCCGATTTAGTAAAAGTAATAGCGCTTTCTAAAAATGTTGGAGCTGGAGGTGCGCGTAACGTAGGATGGTCTATGGCAAGTCAAAGCTTTGTAGCATTTTTGGATTCAGATGATGCTTGGCATCCAAAAAAGATTGAAGTTCAGTATAACTTTATGCGCACCAATCCGGAAGTTATCTTAACTGGCCATGGTTTTAGGCAATTAACTGACGGCAATCAATGTCTTGATTGGGATGTTTCTAGAGTTTCTGAGCAGATTATCACTAAATATAAATTAATGGTCTCAAATAAATTTGTGACACCATCTGTTATGCTTCAGAGAGAGATTTCGGTTCGTTTTAATGAAGGTCAGCGCCATATGGAAGATCATATGTTATGGATGAGTATTCTTTTTGAAGGTGGTTGTATTGTGAAATTGTCATCGGAATTAGTGGCAATTTATAAGCAATCATATGGTGTATCTGGACTTAGTTCTCAGCTATGGTTAATGGAAGTCGGTGATTTAGGGAATTATTTACGTCTGTATAAATATAAATATATTAATGTTTTGCAGTTATCTGGTTTCTTACTGTTTTCAATACTTAAGTATATTCGTAGACTTGTCATTTATTGGTGCTTTTTACGATGGCAAAGATAAGTGTAAATGATTTTGGCTTAGTCTCGGTTTCAATTGTGAGTCATGGTCAAGCGAGTCTAGTTAGTAATCTATTGCAAGATATTGAGCAATATAAAGAAGATCTTTCATTAGAGGTAATTCTTACTGTCAATATAGAAGAACCGTTACCCTTTATAATAGATAACTTTTCATATCCTATAAAAATTATTAGAAATAATACTCCTTTAGGATTTGGTGCAAATCATAACCAAGCATTTAAATATGCATCTGGCCTATTTTTTTGTGTATTAAATCCCGATATCCGTTTTAATATTAATCCATTTTCAATTTTAATAAACAAATTGAATGTTGATAGTATTGGGGTTATTGCGCCACTTGTATTAAGTCCAAATAATGAGATTGAAGATAGTGCACGTAAGTTTCCAACTCCTTTTAGGATTCTTTGTAAAGCTCTAGGAGAAAGAAAAGGTAGTGATTATATTATTGATAATGATTCTATTTATCCAGACTGGGTAGGTGGAATGTTTATGTTGTTTCCTAGAAAAATCTTTGAGCAAATTAGGGGTTTTGATGAGAGATATTTTTTATATTATGAAGATGTTAATCTTTGTGCAAGATTAAGATTATTGGGTTATGACATTATGTTATCTCCACAGGCCAAAGTTTTTCATCATGCACAGCGGACTAGTCACGCAAATTTAAAATATTTACGTTGGCATTTAACTAGTATGCTTAGATTTTTCTTTTCTTTTGAGTTTGTGGAAGTGCAATATAAAAAGTTGTCTAGATGAAGCCTTAGTAGAAGTAAATATATTATTCTTTAAATTAAAGTTATATCTATTTCAGATTCCTCACTTTATCCCATCAATCCATGCTCAGCGAATGAATAAGGCTCCCCATCGCCAATAATAAAATGATCCAGTACGCGTATATCAAATAATGCTAAGGCGTTCTTAAGTTTTTCGGTGATTTGTTTATCCGCTTGGCTGGGTTCGGTAATACCTGATGGATGGTTATGAGCAAAAATAATAGCGGCGGCATTATGATACAGTGCTTGTTTTACCACTTCTCTGGGGTAAACACTCGCTCCATCTATAGTGCCTCTAAATAACTCTTCAAACTGAATAACTCTGTTTTGATTATCTAAAAATAAACAGCCAAACACTTCGTAGGTATAACCTTTAAGCTGAGCGCTTAAATAGGCGCGGGTAATTTCTGGACTGGTTAAGGCGCTACCGCGCTGGATAATTTCTTTAAAATGCCGCTTGGCCATTTCTAGCACCGCTTGCAGTTGCGCATATTTTGCACTACCTAAGCCATGTCCTAAACAAAAGTGTTTTTGATCTGCATCTAATAAGGCTTTTAGTGAGCCGAATTGACCTAGTAATTCTCTGGCTAAATCGACCGCAGTTTTACCGGCGGTACCTGTGCGTAAGAAGATGGCTAAAAGTTCAGCATCGGTTAAAGCGGCTGAACCCATTAGTAGTAATTTTTCTCTAGGTCTCTCTGCGGCCGGCCAATCTTTAATCGTCATGCGGTATTTCCTTAGTGAGGTTAGCACGGGATTGAGTGCAATTGGGGTAGAACTAATGAGCTTGTGTATCACTCTGTTAATCATAGTGATTGACAGAGTGTGGACTTATTTTGCGGAAAAAACTGTTTTATTTTTTAGGGTTAGAAGATTTGGGTGAGTTTTATAGTACCAACTCACTTAAACTGGCATGTTCATCTGGTCTTGGCCCTAGTGGCCAATGAAACTTTCGTTCTGCTTCAGTAATCGCTAGGTCATTAATGCTTGCGTAACGGCGTTGCATAAGGCCGTTACTATCAAACTCCCAATTTTCATTGCCATAAGATCTAAACCATTGGTTATTAGCATTATGCCATTCATAAGCAAATCGAACTGCAATGCGGTCTTCTGTAAAAGCCCAAAGTTCTTTAATTAAGCGATATTCTAATTCTTTAGCCCATTTTCTTTCTAGAAATTCGATAATTTCAGTGCGACCTTTAATAAATTCATTCCGATTTCGCCATACACTATCTGGACTATAAGCCAAGGCGATTTTTTGAGGGTCTTGATTGTTCCAAGCATTTTCAGCCATACGTACTTTTTGTATGGCCATGTCGCGAGTAAATGGTGGGACTGGTGGATGGGCTTCAATAGTGTTGGTCATTAAAAACTCCTGTTAATAGAGATTAACTTGGGTAATTCATGGTTCGACATACTCACCACGAACGTTATGTGTAGTTATTATAATAACTGGTTAGAAGGGTTCATCTCGAACGAAAATATAATGTTTGTTTGTTTGTTTGTCTTGTTTTTATGGAGCCGTTCGCTCTGAGTTCGTCGAAGAGCCTGTTCTTAAGAAGTTTAATGGTCAATTTAAGACTGGTTTAGTTGAGCAATTTCATTATGTTCTACTTTGGGTGGATCTAATAAATGTGATAGCCAAGCTTCTAGAGCTGTTTGATTTATTTTTAACAGTGGAGCGGGAGCAAAGCCCAGTACAATGATTAACAACGCAGGTATGCATAATAAACCTATTTCGCGGGGTCTTAAGTCATGTAATTGTGTAACCGGAGGGCGAGTTATCGGTCCTAAAAAGGCTTTGCGAGTAAAAGAGAGCATATAAGCAGCACTTAAAACAGCTCCTGCCAGTGCGCTGATTCCTAAACTATGATGTGCGGTTAGGGCTCCAAGAATTATTAATAGTTCCGCAGGGAAACCACTGGTGCCCGGTAAGCCAATACTAGCTAACATAAAAATAAAATAAAAGCTGGTCAAAAGCGGTGTTACTTTAGCTAACCCCCCTAAGTGAAGAGTCTCTGTACTTCCTAAGCGTTGTTGAATAAATCCGGCTATTAACATCAAAGAGCTTGATATTAGGGTAAAGTTAAACAGCTGAAACAATGCGCCTTGGATACCCTGTAAGGTTAAAGAGGCAATGCCAATTAGTACGAGTCCTACATGGCTAATACTGGCATAAGCTAGTAAACGTCTTAAGTTAGTTTGTTGTAAGGCAATTAAGCCCGCGTAAATAAGAGTTATTGCACCTAAAATACCTAAGCCCCAGCTATATTCAACAGCTGCTTCTGGAGCTAAAGGTAAGGCAAAGCGTAAGATACCATAAAGGCCTAGTTTTAAACCAATCAGTAAAGCTGTTACTTGCGAAGGGCCTTCCATAGTGGTGGTAGGTAACCAAGTATGAAAGGGTACTAAGGGGGCTTTTGCAGCAAAACCTAATAGCAATAAACTAAAGACAATTAATTGCAAGGGGTCTGCAAGCGGCGTTTCTAAGAGTTTTACTAAATCGAAACACAAGTCTTCGGGTAGCGTGCTACTTATTGCAGTAGCATGATTCATTGCAAGTAAAATAATGCCAAATAATAATGGTACGCCACCAAATAGCATAAATAGGGTGTATTTCATGGCGGCACCACGGCGTTTAGGACCAATACCCCACAAGCCAATCAGAAAGAAAAGGGGGGGTAAAGTAAGCTCCCAAAATAAAAAAAACAACATTGTATCTGTGGCAGAAAACACTCCAATCGTAATACCCTCTAAGAATAAGAGTAATGCAAAATGTTGACAGCGTAATTGTTGCACAGAATTCCACGTTGCAATTATGGCGCTGAGGCTTAATAGAGCCGTCATAGGTAAAAATAAGATTGAAATCCCATCAATGCCAAGTGCGTAATGAATATTTAAACGCGGGATCCACGCATAATGTTCTTCAAGTTGAAAGGTATTGCCATTTGCACTGTTGAACAAGCCTAAGGCGATTAGCGTTAAGATTAATTCAAAAATAGCAGTCCATAGGGCGATTTTTTTAGAAAGTTTTATATCAGAACTAAGGCTAGTAACGATAGCACCTAAAATCGGCCATAAAATAATAAAACTCAGTACAGGAAATTGTGTAGGGCTCATATTAATTAATTTTAGCTGGCGGAATATGTTCGGCTTTTTGTGAGCTGTGTACAGGATAATGTGCACCGATATCGGTAGCTTCTTGGTCAATAAAGTTTAACCAAGGTGTGGTGTAAAAGCCGGTAACAATAAGTAGTGCACAGATAATAACGGTGATGATGCGTTCTGCTCTAATAGGATGATGACTACTGCTATAGGGTTGTTGAACGCGTTTAGGTGTTGCGATAAAAATCTGTTGAAAGGCCCTGAGTAAAAATGCCGCGGCCAGAACATTACCAAGTAGAATAGCAATAGCTAATAACCACCCATCTTCTTCAATGACACCTTCTAAGAGTAAATGCGCTGCGTCATAACCCGGGGTGCCCGGCATAACCATGGTGCTTAAAGCAGATATCAAGAACAGTATGGCGATGGTGGAGTTAGTGTCAAATAAGCCACCTAATCGAGGGATAAAAGCAGTGCGTGTGCGTTCATAAATTAAACCAACACTAAATAACATGCCTGCTGTTGCAAGACCGTATGCAATGCAAAGTAATAAGCTACCTTCTAAGCCAAATTCATTAAAGCAAAAAATACCTATCATTAACATGCCGGTATGACTTACGACAGAAAAAGCCAGTAAGCGCCTAATATTAATTTGCATTAAAGCCAGCAGAGCGCCGTAAAAGATACTGATTAAACTTAAGATTAAAACAAATTGTGTCCATTGTTCGGCAACACCAGGTACTAGCGGTAAGATAAATCTTATCACTGCATATAAACCTATTTTTAAACCGACGATAAAAATAGCGCCACTGGCAACGGTGCCTTGTTCTGCGAGTAAGGGTAACCAGCCGTGAAAAGGAAATAAAGGCATTCGAATTGAAAAGCCAAAGAATAATAAGATAAAAATTAAGACTTCATCATGCAGATAAGCGTTGTTCTGTTTTAAGGTTAACCAATCAAAAGTTAGGGCATTTTCAGCATCCATTAACCCAAAGCCTAAGAGTAAAAAAGCCCCTAGAGTCATGACCAAACCACTGCCCCAATATTGCAGTAACAGCGTGATAATCCACCGTCGATTTTGTCCAGTCCCTGCATGGCGGGTTAGTAAGATAACGGGTATTAGTTCTGCAAGACTCCAAAGCCAAAATTGCATCAGATTTAAGGCAGAAAAGGCGCCAATTAAAATGCCTTCATAACCTAGTAGGCAGGCGATAAATAATCGGTCTGTGATATGACGGGTGATGGTGGTGTAGATTAAAGCAAGTAAAGTTAATATAGCTGTAAGTGGGATAAATAAAATATTGGCGCCATCGACACCTACGGTATAGGTTAGCCAGCCTAGATGCAATCTTTCAACTAATTGAATACTAGTATTACCCGAATTAAAAATACTAAGCAAGTAAACACTCAATAAAGTAGTGCTTAAGGTGCCGGAAAAACCAAAGCGTAAGGCAGTTGTGCTGGATCGGGATAATAAAATGCCAATCATGCTCGCTAATGGGACGAGTGTTAGTGTTGTTAGTAATGGAAATACGGCCGTTTCAGACCAATAATTTATAGTTGTATCCATTGGTATCTCAAAAGGCAAGCAGTAAGGTGGTTAAGATAAATAAGACTAAATAACGAGGTCTTAACACAAACATTTCAAATTGATTAGCAATTCGTCCCAGTTTACGGCCTAAATTTAAAGCGTCTTTACCAATGCCGCGTAATATAAAGCGATCTTCAAACCAATGGGTCAAGGTAGCAAATTGACTAGTGATTTGCCCAGCAATACCACTCCCTTTTGCAAAGGGGTTTTCTATGGGTTCTGGGTGTGCACCAATTAATCTTTCTTCTAATTCGGCTAGTGAAGAAATACTGTTAATTGTGGGCGCAGGAATACCCATGACTTGATCAAGCACATGGTCATCAAAATAACTTAAATCATGAGCTAGTCGTTTTATAGGTCTTACTAACATCCAATCAGATAATTGATCCAACCAGAAGCGCTGTAAAGAAGCGGTATAGGCCCAGGGTAGTCTTGCAATGATTGGATTAAATGGTTTAATGGGGTTGTCTCGAACATTGTGCATTAAAGACGGTGCCGTTAAAAACAGATAGGTACGCACAACGGCATGAGCGCATAGATGCCAGATTGCAAATGTCCAAAAGCCCAAACCACATTCTATAAACATGAGCCCTAGTTGTCCGGATGTTGCGAAAGCTAAAGAGCTTTTAACATCCGATTGCGTGAGTCCAACTATATAACTATGAAACGCGGTGATAGTGCCTATCAATATTAGGATAGCCATGGCGAAAGGGGCTTTTTCAAATACGGGTTCAAGCATGTAAACTAAATAAACCCCAGAACTAATCATAACGGCACCGTAAAACACGGTACTTGAAGGTGTCGGTCCTTCCATTGCCCTTGATAACCAGGGGGTAAAAGGGACTTGAGCCGATTTAGCAAATGCCGCTAGGCTAAAACATAGAGCAATTCCTGTGGCTTCGCTAGTGCTAAGATTAACGGCTAGTGCTTTTAAATCTAGCCAATTTGTACTGTCAGTCCATGCGTAAGTTAAGCTAATTCCTAAGATAAAGCCGACATCCCCCAATCGATTGGTAACAAATACGCGGGTTGCGTTAACGGTCGCGACCGGTCTTTGATAGGCATAAATTATTAATAAATAAGAACATAAGCCAGAAATTTCCCAGCCAAAAAAAGTCCCCACTGTATTGCCTGATAAAATCAGAAATAATATAGCGGCGGCAAATAAACATAAGATGGCAAAGAAACGATGAAAACCGTCTTCTCTGTGCATATAGTTAACAGAGAAGCGTGAAATAATGCTTAAGATTAAGGCAAATAAGGTAGCTAGATAGACATTAAATCCATGACTAATAAAATTTAGTTCAATGTGTAAGTTGTCACTAGATAACCATGTGCCTAAGCTTAAGCTACCTGAATTCTTATGAAGTAAATCTGCGATTAGTAAGGAAAATGCGACTAAACAAGACATGCTAATAGACCAGTTAGCAATTAGAGCGGTAGTGTTCTCACTTGCTTCGCCAGTAAGTTTGCCCGATAAATGTCCGAAACCTATCAAAATGGCTGAAATGAAAGGCAACAAAGGAATTAAAACAACTAGGCTATCCATGCTTAAAGTCCTTGTAATTCAGGTTGTTTAATGAGCATTGGTGCGACAGGTAAGGTTTGGTTTTTATAGCAAGCAGGTGAATTATCTGCCATGGGTATGTTGATAGGCGCTGCTTGCCACGGTACAAACCCTGTGTCTGGTATAAATATAAAAAGTGCATCACTATCAGGATCTTTTGCTGTTAAATGTAACCAGCCACCACCAATGAGTTCTCTTAAGCTGGCTTGTTCGGTATAAATGCGTTCTAGCACACTTGTTTTGGCTTCAACGATAAGCTGTAAGCGCATAGCCTCATGTATTTCAACCATTTGTTGAGGAAGTCCGGTACGTAAATCACTGTTGGTACCTTCCATGACACCAAAAAAACCAGTGACATTGTGTGGTACTTTAGAGCCACAACCAAAGTGGTCGTTATTAACAGTAGAAAAATAATATTCCAGATTAATTCCTGCCCCTACCGGGCCAACAGCGAGCAAAATGTTTTCGAGTATTTTGCCATCTACATCTTGCGTAGGGTCATAAGAGATTAAAAATAAGCGTCGATCGAAAAATGCGCCTTGTGTTAAAGATCTTCTGCCTACCAAAGCGGCAGCATTTGTAGCATGGCCTAATTCTGGTCGCGCTTGTGAGAAATCAACCGCACGCTCTTGAATATGTTTCAATGCTTCTTGAGGTGTTGGATTTCTGGGTGCAGAAGCTAAGCGTCGGCAACGCTCGTGGGCTGATAGTTGTTGGGCGTGTTTTAGTTGGTGTTGGAGTGTGCGTAATGGCTTGTCTTGTATATTAGGTAATGTTGCTAAATCGTACCAACTGATTTCTTCATTACATGTGTTGTGTTCGGCGCCAATAAACCAAGTATCACTAGGTATGTTGATTCCCTGTTGAATTAATAGTTGACGTACTTCTGGGCGATTTGCCATGGCTGCAAATGCTCGCGCATTAGGGCCTCCATGTCGACCACTGCAAGCCCCACAGTCATAAGCGGCTAGGTGTGGATTATTTTGGCTAATGGATCCATGTCCCATTAAGACAACTAGTGGAGCAAAAGCATTTGTTAGGCCAATATTCCTTAAAAATCCGGCGACACGTGTGGCCTGTTCGTTATTTGTAAAACCTTCTTGGGGGTGTTTTTCTGTCACAGTGCTGGTTTGCTCAAGAGTACTAATTTTAAGTTCAGTTTTTAACGGTGGGTTTATGATTGCGTTTATCTTTTTTAAGAACTTTTGTTGGTAATCGGGTAGGAGTGATTTTGCTAAAAGGTTTAATAAGGTGATAGGGGCAATCAGATTAATTAGGGGATTTGATAAGAGTAAATTACGGCGTAAGCTGTGATGTAAAACATACGCAAGAAATTGTTCGCCTTTTCTTACTTTATTATGCAACTCAGCGTGTTTAGGATGCTGAGCTAACTCAAAAACATTATGCGCAGGTGTAACAACAACAGGACATAAAGGTGTTAGTTTAGTGTCGTCAATACCTTGGTAATTCATAGCAACGCCAAAAAATCCAGCTGCTCCTAAGGTTTCTATCTTGGGATTTAGTTCTTCTAAGTGTCGACGAATACCTTCTTCCCTATCATCCATACAAAATATAATTTGGGCTTCTGGTCGATGAGTGCGTGTTGTCCAGCGCCCACGTTCATGATTAGCTTTTAGGGTTTGAAAGAGACGATCTCGGTAATTGAATTCATAAGCGATTAGCCAAACTTTATTTCGTTCTGTTAAAGTACATTCATTAAGTACATTTAGCATGCACAATAAGTCATTTGTCGTTAAAGCATTAACTTGATTGGGAGTAAGTCCTAGGTGTTGGCATAAGCGGAATAACCGCCAGCCACTTTTGTGTACGGTATGGCCATCATTTTGTTCGGCGATACGATAGCATTTCCATGTCCAGATGAGTTCAGTTAATTGTTGCCAAGCAGCTCGGTTTTGTCGATCTGGATCTGCTTTTACTGCGAGTGTTTCTGCTAATTGCGTAAGGTATTCAGGTAAGTCACATTTATATAGTGCGTAACGAACTGTAAATTCGGCAAGATTCTTACGGAAATAAGCGTGTAAAGTTATTGTCGTAGCTGGAATATTCCACATTTCTCTACAGATATGATTTAGCCATAATCTGTCCAGAGTTAAGCGAATTGCTAAAAAGTCACTAAGCGTCGGTGTGGCAAGCGATTTAGTGGTGTATTCGGGGTGATGTTGTCGCCAATTAATCATGCCTGCCCAGCCGGGAAGCTCAAGAGCTAGGCGCTCTAGATAGCCAGCCCATTGCGGTATAGGAATTTCAAGTTGACTAAGTTGAAATAGGATGGCGTCAACAGCATCTTCGGGTAGTTCGACTAAAGCTTGTTGCCAGTTTGGTAATTCATGTAAAAAAGGATTTGCGTCATAATTAAGAGTGATGCGCCATGCTTGGTATAAACCTAAGGGCTTATTATCAGGCGTCTGCCAAGACGCTACGCCTTCATCTAAAATTGCGGCGCAGATTCTAATCAGTTGTGGTCTTACAGAGTCAAGTATGTCAACGCCGGTTAATCTAAGTACCAAGTCACGCATGGTTAAAGGTTGACCTAGTTGTAAAAATAGCGCATCCAAGGTGTTTAAATCGTTGGTTTCTTGATCAATGCGTTGTTCATTTGTAGGTGTTAAGGATTGATAATTGGCTAGCCACTCTTCAGCTTGTTCTAAAGATAAATCAATTAATGCTTCTGGATGTAATGAGGATTTTTGTAAATCCAAACGCTCTAAAATACAGTTCCATAATTGCCTAACGGCAGGGCCTTCTTGTGCACCATTTTCGAATAATTGTGTTCTACATAAGGATGGAACATCCGATTGAACTGTGTGTAGAACGTCCAGTTCATCAATATACCAGTTTAATTGGCTCATACTTAATGGGTTAAAGTCAAATATCAGAGCCAGTTTGTAAATGTCTTTTTTAGTGATGGCGCGATTATCCAACTGACAAATAATTTGTTCGGTTGATAAGTATGATTGTTGGGCAAAGGCATTGTTTAGGTCAATGTCAGTGATACGACCTTTTTCATAAAAAAAACGACTTTTTTCTTCGGGTAAATAAGCATTAATTCCCGTGAGTGCATTAAATTCTGCTAATGCTTGTTCAAATGGTAAATGCTGAAAACCATGCAAGGTATTGTGGTGTACGAAATTAAGTATAGGTGCTTGGGCAGGTAAAACAGCATCTAAATTAGCTAATATGGCGTTGATTTGTTCACGCTGATTAGTGAGGAATGATGATGTATGCATGGGAGTGTTATGACAAACGTTGGCTTATTTGATTAATCATGTCGTTAATCGTAGTCGCAGATAGTTCAATCACCGGGTTAGGTATGATACCTAATCCAATTATACTGATGATTAAAAAACCAGCGGCGAGTTGTTCTCGTCTATTAAGATCAACAAGTTTGGGGTTATTAGATTTCACAGGACCAATTAAAAGTAAATTGATAGTTCTCATAGCGTAGGCAGCACTAATGAGTATAGTAATACTGAAGCCTATCATAAGGGCGCCCGATTGTTGAAAACCACCAATAAAGGCATGCAATTCAGCTATAAAACCAAAAGTGCCTGGAAGCCCCATTACGGATAATAAGGCAAAAGCTACGAGCAGAGAAAATTTTGGCATGGTATGAATTAGGCCGCTGTAATCTTGAATATTGCGCGTGTGACTGCGCTCATAAAGTAATCCTATTAATAAAAATAGAGCAGCGGATACCAAACCATGTGAACTCATTTGTAAAATAGCTCCTGTTAAGCCAACTTGATTTAGACTGGCAATACCTAATAAAACAATGCCCATGTGACTGACTGAAGAATAAGCAATCATGGCTTTGAGATCGGTTTGTCGCCATGCTAACAGGCCACCATAAATCATACCGAATAGAGCGAGAGAAATGAGCAGTGGCTGGAGTATAAGGGCTGCTTCTGGCAGCATGTTAACGGCCCTTATAAGGCCATAAGCCCCCATTTTTAATAGCACGCCTGATAATAGAATACTTATGGGGCTGGGTGCTTCGACATGTGCTAATGGTAGCCAACCATGTAAGGGGAATATTGGCATTTTGACGCCAAATCCAATTAAGAAACCCAGTAAAACTAAGATTTGTTCATTTCTGGGCATATCTTTGGCAGCTTGATGCATACTAGTCATTAATGATCCCGCTTGTTGCAGGTCGTATTGACTAATCGCTAATAGGCTAATCAGCATAAAAATAGAGCCTGCCATGGTGTAAAGTACGAAATTTAAGCTGGCAGTATGTCTGCGTTTGCCGCCCCAGCGTCCAATTAAGAAAAATAGGGGAATTAAAGTCAGTTCCCAAGCTATATAAAAAAGTGCCCAGTCCTGTGCTAGAAATACACCTAATAAACCGAACTCTAATAACAATACAGATAAATAATAACCTTTGATATTTTCTGTAAGTGGATAGGATGCAATCAATGCGATGGAGGTGAGCAAAGTTGCTAATACCAACATAGGCATGGATAGTCCGTCGATGCCTAATGCATAGGCGCTACCTAGATTTGGGTTCAACGGAAAATATTCATTAAATTGTAGGTCAGACGTGTTTTGTTGGTATAGATGCAAGATCCATCCACTCATTAAAAAGGCCAATGTACTAAAAAGGTTGGCAATGCCACGAATGAGGGCTTTATGTTGACTGGGGGTAAAAATTAATACTAGTACGCCTAGGGCCGGAGTCCAAAGCAGTAAACTTAGAATACCCATGTGATTCACTATTTTAAAGCCTATTGTGTTGAGTCAATACAGTGTCGTCAATTATACGGTTCGGGCATTAATTGGCAAGTGTGTCGATAAAAACCAAGCACTTTACTATGAAATTAAATAGTACTATAATGGTACACAATTAATGGGGGTGAGATGTTACGAGTCAGTAAGTTAACAGATTATGCAACAGTCATATTAAGTTTAATGGCTAAAGAAGATGCGCAAGTCCGAACTGCTGTGGATTTAGCGGCCGTGACAGGGATTGCAATTCCAACGGTGAGCAAGATATTAAAGCTATTGGTTAATGCAAAAGTTCTGATTTCTACCCGAGGTGCCAAGGGGGGTTATGCTTTAGCTAGAAACCCTGAGGCGATTACTATTGCAAATGTGATCAGTGCCTTAGAAGGTCCGATCGCTTTAACTGAGTGTAGTATTTCTCAGCAAGGCTGTGAGCAAGTTTCGGGTTGTGATATTCGAGGTAATTGGAATTTAATCAATCAAGCGATTCATCATGCCTTAGAGTCTGTTACTTTGGCTGACATGATTAAACCTTCTGCGGTGCAAAGTTTGGGATGGAAGCAAGAAGTCTTCATTCCTGTTGCCAGTTTATATCGTTAGTTAATTTACGGAATTGACTCACTTTACGTATTTATAGAGAACTTTTATGTCAGCAAGTACCCAAGAAATTAATAATCTTATCAATCAAGAATACAAACAAGGTTTTGTGACGGAGCTAGAAACAACAACCTTTTTACCAGGTTTGGATGAAGATGTTATTTCTAAATTGTCTAAGATTAAGAATGAACCTGAGTTTATGCTCGAATATCGTTTAAAGGCTTTTAGACATTGGCAAACGATGAAGTCACCCGAGTGGGCTTTTGTAAAGTTTGATCCTATTGATTATCAGGCGATTAGTTATTATTCTGCGCCTAAGCGCAAAGAAGATGGTCCTAAAAGCTTGGATGAGATCGATCCACAAGTTTTAGAAGCGTATAAAAAATTAGGTATTCCTTTAGATGAGCAAGAGCGTTTAGCGGGTGTGGCGGTTGATGCGGTATTTGATAGCGTATCAGTGGCTACAACGTTTAAAGGTAAGTTAAAAGACGCGGGTGTTATCTTCTGTCCGATATCTGAAGCTTTGCGTGATCATCCAGAGTTGATTAAAGAATACTTAGGTTCGGTGGTTTCACACACGGATAATTATTTTGCAGCCTTAAATGCAGCCGTATTCACGGATGGATCATTTGTTTATATCCCAAAAGGTGTACGTTGCCCTATGGAATTATCAACCTACTTTAGAATTAATGCCGCTAATACGGGGCAGTTTGAAAGAACGTTGATTATTGCTGATGAAGGTAGCCATGTCAGTTATCTAGAAGGTTGTACCGCACCCATGCGAGATGAAAATCAATTGCATGCCGCAGTTGTTGAGTTAGTCGCTATGAAAGATGCCGTGATTAAATATTCAACCGTACAGAATTGGTATCCGGGTGATAAAAATGGATTAGGCGGTATTTATAACTTTGTAACTAAACGCGCAGACTGTCGTGGTGAGAACTCTAAGGTGTCTTGGACGCAAGTAGAAACAGGTTCTGCCATTACTTGGAAATATCCTAGCTGTGTTTTAACGGGTGATAATTCGGTAGGTGAGTTTTATTCAGTCGCCTTAACCAATAATTATCAGCAAGCCGATACGGGCACAAAGATGATTCATATTGGTAAAAACACCCGTAGTACCATTGTTTCTAAAGGTATTTCAGCGGGTAAAGCTCAAAACACCTATCGTGGATTGGTTAAAGTTTTAAAGAGTGCAGAAAATGCGCGTAACTATACCCAATGCGATTCACTATTAGTAGGTGATCAGTGTGGTGCGCATACCTTCCCTTATATAGAAGTGAAACAGCCTTCTGCGCAAGTTGAGCATGAAGCGACTACCTCTAAGATTAGTGAGGATCAGTTGTTCTTTTGTCAGCAGCGAGGCCTCTCTGCTGAAGATGCTGTGTCAATGATCGTAAATGGTTTTTGTAAAGAAGTTTTCAAAGAATTGCCCATGGAGTTTGCAGTTGAAGCGCAGGCTTTATTAGGATTAAGTCTTGAGGGCTCGGTAGGTTAATACAGAAGCGTCATACAGAATTTTAAAGGAATGGGCTTAAAGCCCTTAAAACAAATAGGTAATAATCAATGCTTAGCATAAAAAATCTTCACGTGAGTGTGGGCGATAAACCCATTCTTAAAGGTATTAATCTTGAGATTAAACCTGGTGAAATTCACGCGATCATGGGGCCTAATGGTTCAGGTAAAAGTACTTTGTCTCATATTTTATCGGGTAAAAGTGGCTATACCGTGACGGATGGCTCTGCCACTTATCAAGGTAAAGATTTGTTAGACATGGCGCCTGAGATAAGAGCGCGTGAAGGTGTGTTTTTAGCATTTCAATATCCCGTTGAAATCCCTGGTGTGAGCAACGTTTATCTATTAAAAGCAGCGCTTAATTCGATTCGTAAACATCATGGTCAATCTGAAGTGGACGCGATGGACTTTTTAACCTTGGTTAAAGGTAAAGTGCGCTTGTTGGATATGGATGAGAAGTTTTTATACCGTGCTGTGAATGAAGGCTTCTCGGGTGGTGAGAAGAAACGTAATGAGATATTACAAATGGCTATTCTTGAGCCTAAGCTTTGTATTTTAGATGAAACGGATTCAGGTCTAGATATAGATGCCTTAAAGATTGTGTCTGAGGGCGTTAATTCTTTACGTTCACCTGACCGGTCTTTTGTGATGGTAACGCATTATCAACGTTTATTGGATTATATAAAGCCGGATTTTGTCCATGTATTAGCGCATGGTCAAATTGTAAAATCAGGTGGGCCAGAGTTGGCTTTAGAGCTTGAAGAGAAAGGCTATAGTTGGCTTGAAGACGCGGAGGCATCGGCTTAATGGCTGTGGCAAATAGTAGTCAATATTTAGAAGCTTATGCAGATAGGTTTGCTGATTTGTCAGAGAAGTCAGATTCTTGGTTAAAACAACAGAGAACTGAAGCTTTAGCGCAGTTTTCGGCAACTGGTTTTCCTAAGGCGCGTGATGAAGAGTGGCGATACACACAACTTTCTGCGCTAGATAAAACGCTATTTTTACCGGCACAGCAATCGGCATCAATTGCTGTTGATGTTGAGTGGTTAAAGAATTATCAGTTAGCGGATGCTTGGTCGATTGTTTTAGTAGATGGTTTCTTTTCTGCAGAATTATCAGTGCTAGATGGTTTGCCAGCGGGGTTTGTTGTTTCTAGTTTGACGCAAGCTTTAGCAGAGCCAGCAAGTGCGGCTTTGCTTACGGATAAATTAAATCAAGCTGTTAATTTTGATGAGAATGGTTTTGTTGCCTTTAACAGTGCTTATTTTGCCGATGGCGTTTGGGTGTATATTCCTGCTAAACAGGTCTTAGCAAAACCGATTCAGATAGTACATGTTGCAACTCAATCTGCTGTCGCTATCAACACCCGAACTGTCATTGTTGTTTCTGAACAGTCAGAAGTACAATTGATTGAAACTTTTGTGGGTTTAGAAGGTGCGTATGTATCAGTGGCAGTTGCAGAAGTCTTTGTTGGGCAAAATGCGGATGTGACGCTTTATAAAGTGCAAGTGGAATCTGAGAAAGCCCTGCATTTTGGTGGAACTTATGTAAAGCAAGCCAGAGATGCCCGCTTCCGTCATGATAATTTTGCCTTGGGTGGTTTGTTGGCTCGTTCTGATGTGCATACTGATTTAGATCAAGCGTCTGAGTGTGAGTTAAATGGTTTGTATTTAGGCGTTAAACGTCAGCATATTGATAATCACACATGTATTAATCATTTAAAACCGCATGGCATTAGTCGAGAGTTGTATAAAGGCGTGTTGGATGACAAAGCGAGAGGTGTATTTCAGGGGCGTGTCGTAGTGGCGGAAGATGCCCAGAAAACGGACTCACAAATGAATAATCGTAATCTTTTGTTATCGAATGATGCAGAAGCGGATACCAAACCACAGTTAGAAATTTATGCTGATGATGTTAAGTGTGGTCATGGTGTTACGGTGGGACAGTTGGATGAGAAATCAATTTTCTATCTTCAATCCCGTTGTGTGGATGAAGAAACCGCTCGTAATATGTTGACCTTTGCTTTTGCAAATGAAATGGTTGATAAAGTTAAGATTAAAAGTTTACATGATGTCATTTTGGGGCAAGTGTTAATGCGCTTCCCACAAGAGGGCATTTATAAGGAATGGTTATGACATTAGATGTAGAAAAAATACGCCAAGATTTCCCTATTCTTAAAGAAAAGATTCGCGGGAAAGATTTAGTGTATTTAGATAATGCTGCGACATGTCAAAAACCCCAGTCAGTAATTGATAGCATCGTTCATGTTTATAGTCATGATTATGCCAATGTACATCGGGGTGTGCATACTTTAAGTGTTCGTTCGACTGATAAATTTGAAGGGGCACGCACTAAAGTAAAAGACTTTATAAATGCTTACAGTGATAAAGAAATTATCTTTGTTAAAGGAGCGACAGAGGCGATTAATTTAGTCGCGCAAACTTATGGTAAAGCTAATCTTAAAGCCGGTGATGAGGTGTTGATTACGGCAATGGAGCATCATTCTAATATTGTGCCTTGGCAGATGTTGTGTGAGCAAACCGGGGCAGTGTTAAAGGTTGCGCCGATTAATCAAACGGGTGAATTAATCTTTGCCGAATTTGAGCAATTGCTGAGTGATAAAACAAAATTAGTTTCAGTTGTACACATGTCTAATGCTTTGGGGACAATTAATCCTGTTAAAGCGATTATTGAAGCCGCTCACGCTAAGAATATCCCTGTGTTGCTGGATGGAGCTCAGGCTATTCCACATATAGAGGTGGATGTGCAGGCTTTAGATTGCGATTTTTATGTGTTCTCAGGTCATAAATTATATGGGCCAACAGGCACTGGGGTGTTGTATGGAAAACAAGCCTTATTAGAAGTAATGCCTCCTTATCAAGGGGGCGGTGATATGATTCGTAAAGTGACGTTTACTGAAACTGAATACAATACCCTGCCATATAAATTTGAAGCGGGTACGCCCAATATCGCGGATGTGATTGGTTTGGGAGCGGCAATTGATTATATAAACTGCATAGGCATGGCTGTAATTGCCGCTCATGAAGCAGAATTATTGCGTTATGCAACAGAGAAAGCGCAGGTAATTAAAGGCTTAAGGATTATTGGTGAGGCTGAACATAAAGGTGCTATCTTGTCATTTGTGTTAGATAAGATTCATCCGCATGATATTGGTACTATGTTAGATAGCTTAGGTATTGCCATTAGGGCAGGTCATCATTGTGC
>JAPLRS010000033.1 GCA_026399015.1 Methylococcales bacterium
AAACTCTCATTGATTGTTGCGGGAAAGCCGACCATTATAACCAACTTTCATCCTTTGTCAACTCCCTGTTGACATTATTTCTTACCTCATCCGACCAAAACACTTACCGCTTGCTTCAGACCAGCCCGCTATTATAGCTATCTTTTGCAACTTTTCAACCCCCTTTGTCATTCATTCCTGCGAATAATTAACAACGGGATTGAAAATCATATACTTAGTCAATAATAAAAATTAGTCTCTATCAGATAAAGACCTGAACATGAGCCATGGCATCACTTTAATACAAATCATCACACACGAAACACTAGCTCCAACACGTTTTGCTTCAAACTAGTTCTAAAACATATCGCTTTATAATCCAGCCTTCACCACCACTCTAGCAAACTTACGCTTCCCTACTTGATACACTTTTTGCTCATCAAAAGGCACTACCCATTTAGGATCTGTTAACTTTTCACCATCAATTTTAACGGCACCTTGATTTATCTGTCTGATAGCTTCTGATGTACTCGCAGTTAAGCCTGCTTCTTTCAATAAATTTGCAATTGAATAAGCCTCACCGTTAGTTATAAACTCAAACTCATCGATTTCATCTGGGATTGCACCTCTTTGAAATCTTGCCTCAAAGTTTTCTAATGCTTTAATTGCTGCATCCGCATCATGAAATCTTTCAATAATTTCTTGAGCTAACTTCACTTTATAGTTGCGTGGATTAGCCCCCTGCACACACTCTTCTTTCCATAATTTAATTTCAGACATGGGTCTGAAGCTTAGTAATTCAAAATATCTCCACATCAAATCATCAGAAATCGACATCACCTTGCCAAACATATCGTCAGCAGGATCTGCTATACCAATATAGTTGTTTAAAGATTTTGACATTTTCTGCACCCCATCTAATCCTTCAAGGATTGGCATGGTTATTACCACTTGCGGTTTTTGACCGTAGACTTCTTGTAGTTGTCTTCCTACTAATAAGTTAAACTTTTGATCTGTGCCACCCAACTCCACATCAGCTTTCATTGCTACAGAATCGTAACCCTGTATTAAAGGATATAGGAACTCATGTATTGCAATTGGCTGACCACCTTTAAAGCGCTTACTAAAATCATCTCGCTCCAACATTCTTGCAACAGTATGTTTTGCAGCTAATTGAATAAGATCAGCTGGTGACATCGCATTCATCCATTCAGAATTGAATACCACTTTGGTTTTCTCAGGATCCAAAATCTTAAAAATTTGCTCTTGATAAGTTTTAGCATTTTCAAGTACTGCTTCACGTGTTAAAGGCTTACGAGTAACATTTTTACCGGTTGGATCGCCTATCATCCCTGTAAAATCACCAATTAAAAATAACACTTCATGACCCGCATCCTGAAACTGTTTCAATTTATTGATTAGCACCGTGTGCCCTAAATGCAAATCTGGAGCTGTTGGATCAAAACCGGCTTTTATTCTTAAAGGTCTTCCTTCTTCAAGTTTTTTTACTAATTCTTGCTTGACCAATACTTCATCAACGCCTCTCAACAAACTTTCCAAAACATCCTCTTGCAACTTAATTCTCCCAAATTAATATTTTTTTAATATTTATATTATAGAATCATAGACTGATTGAGCTTAATAATTTTTTAAGCAAACGAAAAATTTGCAAATCCAATAAAAACACTTAGAATGAATCCTAAGTAAACTTTCGAGCTTTTATTTTGACTAAATACCCCAATAAATTTCGCTTAAAGCACCAAAAGTCTTTTTCAGTCTATTTACTTTCTGTCGGCTTAGGACTTGCCTTAAGTGTTAGCGCACCCCATGTTTTCGCTAAAAGCAAAACGGCCAGTAAAGCGACAAATAACAGCGCGCACAAGACAGTTAAACTTGAACCTATCAAGGCCAGCAAAAAAATTACTAAAACCCAAGCGGTTAATAATAAATCTTCAAAAGAAAAACCTGTCCTAAAAACAGCAACAAGTAAAATCAAACAAAAAATCTCACCTATTCAACTTGCCAAAGTCAAAACAGGACACGGTCATAAGAAGGCCCAGCATCACTCAGTACTTTTTGCAAAAGCTAAGCACAAAGAATCTCAACATGAATCAACTGAGATAACACTAGCGCCTGAAGCCACTGAGATCAATGAGCGTATTCATTCATTAATTGCACCTCAAAATAATGAATTAATTCTGAGTCAAACGCCTATTAACAATCAAATTAATGGCCCTATTACCAGCGTACATGGTGTAATTGACCAATCTCTCACTGAGTCAGCTACTAATGTTGGATTAAGCAACGAATTGATTGAACAACTAACCAGTATTTTCGCGTGGGATATCGACTTTGCCAACAATCTAGATCAAGGCGATAAATTTACCTTAGTTTATGCGCAAGAACCTGAAAGCACAGAAGCTCAGATTGTGGCGGCAGAATTTACTAACAGAGGCAGAATTTTAACCGCTCTTCGCTACACAACCCCTGACGGCACTGTTAACTATTTCAGTCCAGAAGGCAAGCCAATGCGAAAATCATTTTTGAGCGCACCTTTAGATTACTTAAAAATCAGCTCTGGCTTTAGTAGTCATCGTAAACATCCCATACTTAATCGTATAAGAGCGCATAAAGGTGTTGATTATGCAGCTAGAACAGGGACTCCTGTTAAATCTGCAGGTGATGGCGAAGTTGTTTTTGCCGGTAATAAAGGTGGCTATGGTCAAATGTTAATTGTTAAACATGGTGATCATTATGAGACTGTCTATGCACACCTTTCTGATTTTAAAGATGGCCTAGAAACCGGCGATTCAGTTAAACAAGGGGAAGTTATTGGCTACGTAGGGCAGACTGGATTAGCGACCGGCCCGCATTTACATTATGAATTTAGAGTAGATGGAGAACATCGTAATCCAGAAGCACTTAATACTGCGCAAGCCTCACCATTACACGATGAAATTTTAGCTGATTTTAAAGACCAAACTAAAACACACTTAAATCAACTTAATAAAACAAAAGCACAATCTTTGTTAGCTAGAAACTAACATCTATAAATTTAAGTATATAAAAGGGAGGCATTGCCTCCCTTTTTGTTTGTTAGGCTGAAAAAGATGAACCACATCCACAAGTAGTTGTAGCATTCGGGTTACGAATGACAAACTGCGCCCCGTTAACATCTTCTTTATAATCCACTTCAGCACCAGTTAAATATTGAATGCTCATTGAATCAATTAAGACAGTAACACCACCGTTTTCAACTTGAGTATCATCTTCATTGACTTCTTCGTCAAAGGTAAAACCATACTGAAATCCTGAACAACCACCACCAGAAACGTAGACTCTTAATTTCAAGTTATCATTGCCTTCTTCAGCAATTAACTCGCCTACTTTTGCAGCAGCGTTATCTGTAAAAATTATTGCATTTGCCATATTGATTAATTACACCGTAATGATAAGAATTATTTTGATTATGACTATACCAACCCTTTTAGTCAAGAATTATGGATAAAGGGCAATGACCCTTAATCCCATCTCTTCTTTAAAGCCAAATAGTAAATTCATATTCTGTACCGCCTGCCCTGCCGCACCTTTTACCAGATTATCAATCACCGATAAAATCACCAAAGTCTGACTACCTTGAGGCTGAAAAATAGAAATCTGGCAATTATTACTGCCTCTTACATTACGCGTATCAGGGTGAGAGCCTTGCGGTAACACATCCACAAAAGTTTCATGACTGTATCGTGCTTCATATATAGCTTGAATCTCTGCTAAGGTTTCAGAACTGGCTTTATACTCAAGTAATCGCGCATATAAAGTCGCATGAATACCTCTAATCATCGGCGTCAAATGTGGTACAAATGTTAAACCCACGGATTTACCTGCAATACTAGTCAAGCCTTGGGTTATTTCCGGTAAATGACGATGACCTTTTACCGCATAGGCTTTAAAGCTTTCGCCAGTTTCACTCATTAAAGTTGCTAATTCGGCTTTACGCCCCGCACCACTAACCCCCGACTTTACATCGGCGATTAATGAGCCTGTATCAATTAAACCCGCTTCTATCAAAGGTAAAAAACCTAACTGCACCGCAGTGGGATAACAACCAGGGCAGGCAATCACTTGGGCCGATTTTATCGCTTCACGATTAATCTCCGGTAAGCCGTACACGGCCTCTGCAATTAAATCAGGGCAAGCATGCTCCATTCCGTACCACTCAGACCACTCTTTAGCATCTTTTATTCTAAAATCTGCTGATAGATCAATGACCTTAACACCTCTAGCCACCAAACTCTCAGCCATTAACATGGCTGTTCCATTTGGCGTAGCAAAAAAGACGACATCACAATCAGCTAACGTTTCCAATTCTGGCAAACTAAATTCCACATGAATACTGCCACGCAAACTAGGATAGACCGCATCAACTCTTGTACCGGCATCCGCTCTTGATGTCACTACCGCAACTTCAACTTCTGGATGTAGCGCTAATATTCTAAGCAACTCAACACCGGTATATCCCGTACCCCCTACCACACCTGCACGAATCATTTTTTATCCTACTGACATATTGTTTATAAAAATATCTGCGACATATAATAACCGGATACGACTATTTTTTTATACTCTCGTTATGTCAGAAACACCAAGTATGAATTGCATTGAAATAATTGAGGGAGAATTAATACTCACTCAACGCGTTATTCCTAGCCCCCTAGCCCATCAAGTGCTTATAAAAGTACAGGCAGCCGGCATCAACAGACCTGATATTATGCAACGCAGAGGCCTGTATCCTGCACCTAAAGGAGCTTCTGATATACCTGGATTAGAAATAGCTGGAATTATTGTCGCAATCGGATCAGCAATAACGCATTTAAGCATAGGCGACAAGGTGTGTGCGCTTGTTACCGGCGGGGGCTATGCCGAATATTGTTTAGCTACAGCTTCACTCTGCTTACCTGTACCGCATGGTTTATCTTTTATAGAAGCAGCCGCATTACCGGAAACCTTTTTTACGGTTTGGAGCAATGTTTTCGATCGAGGACAATTACGTCCCCATGAAACCTTATTAGTGCATGGAGGCACTAGCGGAATTGGCACGACAGCAATTCAATTAGCAAAAGCTTTTGGCGCTAATGTAATTATTACGGCTGGTTCCGACACTAAATGCCAGTTTTGTATAGACCTAGGTGCGCAAGCCGCTATTAATTACAAAAACCTTGATTTTGTTTCAGAGATTAAACGATTAACCAATGAAAATGGTGTAAATGTGATTCTTGATATGATAGGTGGCGACTATTTACCACGTAATCTACAATGCTTAGCCTTTGATGGTCGCTTAGTACAAATTGCCATCCAAAATGGTCATAAAGCAGAACTTAATCTGCTCCCCATTATGCTAAAAAGACTCACGATAACCGGTTCCACATTAAGAGCCAGAGATGACTCTTTTAAGAATAAAATTGCCCAAAACCTACTTGAACAAGTCTGGCCATTATTTAATACCGCACAATTAAAACCCATAATTGACAGTACATTTAAACTAAAAGAAGCAAACCTAGCCCATCAAAGAATGGAAAGTAGCCAACACATAGGCAAAATAATATTAGAGGTATAACCATGTCTTACAACACACTCATTTCTGCACAATCTCTAAACCAACATATTAATAATCCTAAATGGATAATCATCGATTGCCGGTTCTCATTAGCCGATAGTACAGCAGGAAGTTATGCCTACAGACATGGACATATTCCTAATGCCCGCTATGCTGACCTTAATAAAGATCTTTCAGCCGAAATAAAATCCTATACAGGTCGTCACCCTTTACCCAACTTTACCGCTTTATCAAAAAAATTAGGTGCTTGGGGTATCAGTAACGATACTCAAGTCGTGGTTTATGACGACGCCAGTGGCGCCTTTGCGGGGCGTCTGTGGTGGTTATTGCGCAGTTTAGGACACGATAAAGTTGCAGTACTAGACGGTGGCATAAAACATTGGCAAAAACAAAACTTACCACTCACCACAAAACTACCCATCGTTAAACCCAGCACATTTAGAGCTTATATAAACCCCAGTTTATGGCTTAGCGCTGAAGAATTACAAAACCAAATAGCCAGTAAAAAAATACGCCTGATTGATGCCAGAACACCTGAGCGTTATAGAGGCGAACAAGAACCCATAGACCCTGTTGCAGGCCATATTCCCAGCGCATTAAATAGACCCTTTCAATTGAATATTGACCAGAATGGTTGTTTTTTACCGCCAGATGAACTCAAACGACAATTTAAACCTCTACTCGGTGCAATATCACCAGAACAAACAATACATTACTGCGGCTCTGGCGTCACAGCTTGCCATAATTTACTCGCAATGGAATACGCGGGCTTAACAGGATCTAAACTCTATGCAGGTTCTTGGAGCGAATGGATCACTAATCAAAATCACTCTATCGGCACAACTGAGGGGGCATAAATCCCGCAAACAATCTCCTTAACCGCTTATAATGAGCACTTTTTTAGACGTAATGGCAGCGCAATAAATGACAGATTTTATCCCCGGTCAACGATGGATTAGTAACACCGAGTCGGAACTTGGTTTAGGACTTATAATCGACGTAAGTTTTAAACGCGTCACCGTCCGTTTCTTAGCCAGTGATGAACAGCGAATCTACGCTATTGATAATGCTCCATTAACCCGCGTGAGTTTTGCCATCGGCGATAGTATTCAATCGATTGATGAAGAAGAGCTCATTATTACCGGCATCTTAAAAAAAGATGGCCTTATTACCTATATTTGCATGGATGAATTTGGGGAAGAAGTTCAACTTGAAGAAATTGAACTTAATCATCACATTCAATTTAACAAACCCCAAGACCGTTTATTTACGGGTCAAATTGATCCCAACAGTTGGTTTCAATTACGCTATGACACTTGGTTAAGATTACAACAACACCAACAATCTCCCGTTAAAGGCTTAATGGGTGGACGCACCTCATTAATTCCACACCAACTTTACATTGCGCATGAAGCCGCGAATCGCTCAGCACCCAGAATCATGCTGGCAGATGAGGTGGGGTTAGGTAAAACCATTGAAGCGGGTTTAATCCTGCATCACCGTCTGATTAATGGCCTAAGCAAACGCGTCTTAATTATTGTTCCAGAAAGCCTATTACACCAATGGCTCGTTGAAATGCTAAGACGCTTCAACCTACGCTTTAGTGTGTTTGATGAAGCGCGTTGTGTTGACGAGCCCGATTTAGACGGCTTAGATGATCCAGAATATACAGAAGATAAAGACCACAACCCGTTCACCACCGAACAACTCATTTTATGTAGTCAAGGCTTCTTTTCCAGCTATCCAATGCGCCAACAACAAGCACTGGATGCAGGTTGGGATATGGTCGTGGTTGATGAAGCTCACCATTTAGAATGGAGTGAAGAATCAGCGAGCCCAGAATATCAATTTGTTGAACACCTAAGCTTACAAACTCCAGGCCTTATATTATTAACAGCCACCCCTGAACAACTTGGCAAAGAGAGTCACTTTGCGCGTTTAAGATTATTAGACCCAGATCGCTTTTATAACTTTGCCGCCTTTGTTGAAGAAGAACGCTTATTTGAACCTGTTGCACACGCGGCTAAATTATTATTAGCAGAACAAACGCTGAGTCCTGAAGATCAAGCCATTCTAACCAACTTATTAAAAGATGATAATGTCAGTGGATTGTTAAATAATCTAAATGACCCTGCAAAATCTGGCGCTGCGCGAAGTTCTTTAATAAATATCTTGCTAGATCATCATGGTACTGGTCGTATTCTATTTAGAAACTCGCGCCAAACTGTACAAGGTTTTCCTGAGCGTGAACGCTTTGGATATGCTCTGACTGGTACGCCAAACCTTGAAGATTTACAACAAGACCCGCGCTACACTTGGCTAGTAGAAAAACTAACAACAGCTAGCAAAACTAGCCTAGGACCTACACTTAAAGGTCAAAAAGCCCTATTAATTTGTAAACACGCTCAAACCGCAATTGATTTAGAACAAACCCTAAAAAATCGAGCGGGTATTGCCTCTGCAGTATTCCATGAAGGCATGTCGATTATTGAACGCGATCGTGCAGCTGCATTCTTTGCAGATGAAGAAAGCTCAGCGCGCTTATTAATCTGCTCTGAAATAGGTAGTGAAGGTAGAAACTTTCAGTTTGTACACCACTTAATACTATGGGATTTACCCACTAATCCAGATTTACTCCAACAACGCATAGGCCGTTTAGATCGTATTGGCCAAAAACATGTGATACAAATTCATGTGCCTTATATTGAAAATAGCGTGCAACAACGCTTGTATGAATGGTATGACAATGGTCTTAATGCTTTTAGAAGCAACAATTCCGCAGCACAAGCCGTCGCTGATAAACTTCATGCTGAATTAGAAAACGCGTTAAACAATGCCGACAACTTTGCTGATTTAATAAATAAGACCCAAACACTTAGCAAAGAAATTGAAGCGCAATTGCATAATGGTAGAGATCAACTTTTAGAATTAAACTCTTGCCGCAAGGAATCTTCAGATGAACTTATCTCACAAATTAACTCCTATGAACATGAAGGCGCACTTTGGCCTTACATGGAAAACTTATTTGAGAGCTATGGCGTAGATACTGAATTTCATTCACCCGAATGTTTCATTATTCGCCCCAGTGATCATTTAAGAGTCTCACACTTTCCTAATTTGTCAGAAGATGGCATGACCATCACCATTAATCGTCACACTGCCTTAGCGCGTGAAGAATTGCAGTTTTTAACCTGGGAGCACCCCTTAGTAACCTCTGCCATGGATTTAGTGTTGTCTAGTGAAACCGGCAATGCGGCAATTAGTGTCGTAAAACATGACAACTTAAAAGCCGGTCAATTCTTAATAGAATGCTTATTCATCGTAGAATGTAGTGCTCCCGCAGAATTACAAATTGGCCGCTTTTTACCGCACACGCCAGTGCGAGTTTTAATCAATCAAACTCAAAAAGATTTAACTGATGAGTTTGAGCATGAAGATTTATTGGATATCGGTAAAAACTTTGATAAACAACAAATTATTGGCTTTTTAAATAATCAACGCCTACCCATTAGTAAACTCATCGAGGTGGCTGAAGTGAGAGCTAAAACCGATATGCAGGCTTTAATTGATTCAGCGACCAACGAAATGTTAACAGCTTTATCAGCAGAAATTAAACGCTTAGCCCGCTTGCAAAAAGTAAATCCAACCATTAAAACCGAAGAAATAGAACACCTAAAAGATATGACGATGCTCGCGCATGAGAACATACAAGCCGCACAACTTCGCTTAGATGCAGTGCGTTTCCTTATCACTAGTTGAGTACATCATGTTAAACATAGGAAAAATAAACACCTTAAAGGTCGTTAAAAAACAAGGCGCTGATATCTATTTAGATAACGGCGTTTCGGCCAAAGTGTTATTGGCAGACAAAAAAGCGCCTGAACACTGTGAGCTAGGCGACAGCCTTGATGTATTTGTGTATGCCGATAGTGAGGGGCATTTAGCCGCTACCACTAAAAAACCCTTAGCCTTACTTGATGAAATTGCTTGGCTAAAAGTGGTGTCACTTAATTACACCGGCGCCTTTTTAGATTGGGGTTTACCTAAAGATTTACTTGTCCCGTTTAGTGAACAACATCATGAAATGGAAGTCGGTCGCTCTTATTTAGTCAAAGTTTTCTTAGACGAAAAAAATAGATTGGCTGCCACCACAAAAATTGATCGTTTTATTGAAGATACCGCTGAAGATTTAGAAACTGGCCAAAAAGTAACTGTAATTATTGCTGATAAGACTGATCTAGGTGTTAAAGCCATTATTAACAATCAATACTGGGGCATGCTTTACCACAATGAACTTTACCAACCGGTAAGGAAAGGCCAAAAATTAGAGGCCTATGTAAAACAAATCCGTGAGGAAGATGGAAAAATAGATTTAGTACTTCAAGAACCGGGCTACGGTAAAGTACTCAGTTTAACAGATAAGATTTTACAAAAACTACAACAGAACAACGGCGTATTAGCACTGAGCGATAAGAGCCCGCCAGAAGCCATCTACGCTACTTTTGGCGTTAGTAAAAAGGTGTATAAACAAGCCATTGGCTCGTTATACAAACAGAAATTGATTACGATTGATGATAAAGCAGGTATTAAGTTGATTTAATAAAAGGATAATTGATCTATAGATTACACAACACATTGGTAATAGTTATTAAAAAACTTGTACTTATAGAATTTCAATACAAGCATGATCGCTAATCAAAAGCGCATGCTCTATCTCAAGTATATGGTCACGAAGAGTTTTAATAGTGGCCGCTTTACTTTTGTTGCCCGTTTTTATCCAAATAATTTTAGGTGGCTGACCATAAAGCAAGTCCATCTCATAAAAATCGGCATCTTTTGTGACAATAACAAAATCGTTTTCAATAGCATACTGCCGAATGGCTATATCATCCAATTGTTCCATACCTATAAAAGTAACCTGCGTTGAACTTGGATACAAATCTTGAATAAACGGTACTATACGCCGCGATAGATTCTCATCTAGTAATAACTTCATGAGGTTTTAAGACTTACCAACCCATGTTCTCGGTCAGCAGCGAAACTTAAACACGCACTAATATCGTCTGTATTTAACTCTGGAAAGTCTTCAATAATTTCAGCGCTGGTCATGCCGTCGGCCAACCATGACAAGACATCATAAACAGTAATACGTAAACCTCTTATACAGGGTTTACCGCCTCTTTTTCCAGCTTCTAAGGTGATGATATTTTGGTAACTTCTTGCCATTTCTAACACTCCAATGTTTGATTTTTAAGGCGTATCGATTTATTAGTAATCATATTACCAAAATATAAGGCCTTTAAAATAAAAGTATTACCGCGATAAGATAAGTTATCTAAATTTTAGTTTCAGTCTTGATCAAACAAAGTAGCTTTTGTACTAGCTCAAACCTAAACTTTTAATGTCCGCTTAGTGTTTTAGTATAGCTCATATTGCTAATAATCAGTTGTTTACACTTACCCTAATGTTCACATATAAGTTAACATGACTCATAATGAGAGAAATTATATTTACTGGATGTTGGGCAATGAGCGACCTACAAAAATATATTCTAAGCCGAAAATCACGAGATGAAGACTTCTCTAATAACTTTGATGAAGATTATCAGCTATTTAAAATCGGCGTTATGTTAAAAGAAGTACGAGAAGCTGAAGGTGTTACTCAAGCAGAATTAGCCAGTCGTTTACATACTAAAAAATCAGCCATTTCTCGCATAGAAAACCACGCTGAAGATATAAAGTTATCTACACTTAAAAAGTACGCGCTTTCGTTAGGCAAAAATCTAGAAGTCCATATTTATTAGACCACTACACAGTTTTACTACATAAACTAGCAAAGATACTTGAATGGCAAGGGTAATGTCACAATTAATTTCAACCAAACCGCTTGCTAAAAAAAACATAAACAATTGATTTTTATATAAATTAAAAACAGATGTGTTTTTAATACGCCACAGATAAGCATTTACCCAGAGCTGTTGAATCCTCGTTTACTCTAAAGAAGCTGTGTTTAGAGTAAACAGTAATGCATTTACTTCAAAGTGCCCCGCTTTAAGCTTTTCTAGACATGTTCACTTTAAAGTAGCGTACTTTATAACAGATAAGGCATCATCTACCTTAAAGTAGGGTGTTTTAGAGCAGATAAGGTATCATCTGCTCCTAACAACACCCCGTCTATCGCAAAGCAACCCTGATAAACAGCAAGTACACACTTATCAGAGACTAAATAAGACTTATAAGCTCTCAGTACATGATTATCTGGAGCTAGTTAATCAATACCCGCCGCTAATACATCGTTAGCGTAACTATCTCAATACGCCTTTAGGCGAACTGTAATTATCCAAGACTTGCACATAGTTAGCGCGCTCATAAGCACTGGGGTCTATGGCATTTTTTTGACTGACGCTGCCTTTTAATTGTTGAATAGATTCATACTCATGCGCGACTAACCAGTCTTGTACTTCTGCCAAAATTTGGCTGACTCGCCCTACGCCGTGGTGCAATAATACACTACACAAATGCACCACATCCGCACCGGCTAGTAGCGCTTTTATAACCTCTGGCGCGTTATGAAACCCACCGGTTACTGCCAACGACATTTCGGTGCGCCCATATAATAAAGCCGTCCAACGAATACGCAATAAGGCTTCTTGTGGGGTAGACAGTTCTAAAGTGGGTAAAACCTCTAAGGTTTCTAAATCAATATCCGGCTGATAAAAGCGATTAAATAACACGACACCTTCTGCCCCGGCGGCTTCTAAGCGCTTAGCAAAATGGATAGGCGAACTAAACTGTGAGGATAACTTCATGGTAATGGGTAAACTCACCACCGATTTTAATTCTTGTAAGATTTCTAAATATCTATTTTCGACATCCACACTACTTTCTTCGGCATTCGCCGCCAAATAGTAACAGTTAAGCTCTAAGGCATTGGCGCCGGCTTCTTGTAATTGCTGGCCATAATCCACCCAACCACCAATAGATGAGCCATTTAAACTGGCAATAACTGGGATAGATAAAGCCGCTTTGAGCTTATGAATTTGCTCTAAATATTGCTCTTGATACGATTTAAGTGCATAAGAAACCGGATGAAAAGAGTCCGCCTCGCCATGGCCTATGCCTTGCTGATAATAAAAGCGTTGTAATTGCTGTTCTTCTGCGACAATTTTCTCTTCAAATAAAGAGTACATCACTAAAGCAGCCGCACCGGCATCTTCTAATTGTTTTGCGGTACTGATGTCTTTACTTAACGGTGAAGCTGAAGGCACTAAAGGATTAGCGAGTTTTAAACCTAAATAGTGGGTTGATAAATCAATCATGTTCTGTCTCCTTAGCACTATCAATTTTAAGTTGCGCTTTGACTGCCGATACAGAAGTTGCATCGGTCCATTCCAGTTCGGCCAGTTGTTTGTAATAGTGATAACGATGCGTTACATCCAATTGCGCTTGTGCTAAAAATGCTTCGGCGTCTTCTGGATGGGTCTGCCATAACATGCTAAAGCGCGTCTCGGTTTTTACGAAGTCCCGATAGGGAATAGAAGGCTCTGCTGAATCTAACTTCATAGGATTTTTACCTGCTTTGGCTTTGCTAGGATCAAATCTAAACAAAGGCCAATGGCCACTTTTTACCGCTAGATTTTGTTGATGATGGTTATTAGATAAATCCACGCCATGGGCAATGCACGGTGCATAAGCAATAATAATTGAAGGGCCATCATGCGCTTCCGCTTCTAAAAATGCCGTTAAAGTTTGCGTATCTTTACCTGCATAAGCCACATGCGCCACATACACATTACTGTAATCCATGGCTAATAAAGCTAAGTCTTTTTTAGCGGTTGCTTTACCACCTGCAGAGAATTTAGCCACAGCACCTAAAGGCGTTGATTTAGAAGTTTGCCCGCCGGTATTGGAATACACCTCCGTATCTAATACTAAGATATTTACATTACGACCACTGGCTAATACATGATCCACCCCACCAAAACCAATATCATAAGCCCAGCCATCACCCCCAATAATCCAAACGCTTTTCTTGCTTAAGGTATCAGCCAATTCTAAGAGGGTTAGGGCAGCCGGGGTTTTAAATTGTGCTTCTTGAGTGAGCTTTTCTTTTAGTAAAGCTACCCTTTGACGCTGTTCATAAATACCCACTTCATCCGCTTGATCAGCATTTAATAAAGCATTAACTAGCTCTATACCCAATTGTTCTTGATGTAATGCTAATAACTCTTTAGCTGTTGCGGTTTGTTTATCTAAGGCTATGCGCATGCCTAAACCAAACTCAGCGTTATCTTCAAATAAAGAATTACTCCAAGCAGGCCCCCTACCCTCAGCATTTTTAGTCCACGGTGTGGTCGGTAAGTTGCCGCCATAAATGGAAGAACAACCGGTGGCATTAGCAATCAACATGCGATCACCAAACAACTGCGAGGCCAGTTTAATGTAAGGCGTTTCCCCACAACCGACACACGCGCCCGAGAACTCAAACAAGGGTTGCAATACCATCGCACCTTTAATGGTATTGGTTTTTAATAAGCGTCTATCGTATTCAGGTAGACTTAAAAAATAATCCCAGTTCGTATTTTCAGTTTCGCGTAAAGCCGGTTGGGCTTGCATATTAAGGGCTTTTCGACTGGCATTAGATTTATCCCGAATGGGGCATATATCCACACATAAAGTACAGCCCGTGCAATCTTCCGGTGACACTTGATAACTCATCGATAAACCCGCAGGAAAATCTTTACCTAACACAGGCGTGTGTTTAAATGTAGTGGGCGGATTAGCTAACTGATCAGTCTCAAAGATTTTGCTCCGAATAACCGCATGTGGACACACCATCACACACTTACCGCATTGCGTACATAAATCGGCTTCCCATACGGGGATTTCTAAAGCTAAATTGCGTTTTTCATACTGCGCGGTGCCGGTAGGAAATGTACCATCAATCGGCATGACACTCACGGGTAACGCATTACCGTGTCCAGCAATAATTTCACCCGTCACACGCTTAACAAAGTCTGGCGCTGTGGCACTAATAGTCGATTTAATATCAAACACACTGCTGACAGTGAGAGATAATTCGACTTGCTGTAAACTCGCTAAGGTCTCATCAATTGCGATGTAGTTAAGTTCAACAATACGTTGACCTTTTTTACCATAGGTTTTCTGCACAGCTTGTTTAATGGCGGTAATGGCATCCGCTTGGGGCAATACACCAGAAATAGCAAAGAAGCAGGTCTGCATAATGGTATTAATACGCTTACCCATGCCAGTTTTCTCAGCAACGGCATAAGCATCAATCACATAAAACCGAATCCTTTTACTGATTAATTGCTGTTGTAGCTTGGCCGGTAAAGAAGCCCAAACCGTATCAACAGACTCCGCTGTGTTTAATAAAAACACCGACTTATCAGCGGCATTTGCCAGCATGTCATAGCGTTCTAAAAAGATAGTCTGATGACAGCCAATAAAGTTAGCATCATTTTCTGCGATTAAATACGTAGAACGAATCGGTTTAGGACCAAAGCGTAAATGAGATACAGTGACTGCACCTGATTTTTTAGAGTCATAGACAAAATAACCTTGCGCATGACAATCAGTCGCCGAGCCAATAATTTTAATACTGTTCTTGTTGGCACTGACGGTGCCATCACTGCCCAAACCATAAAACATAGCTTGAAAAGTATCGGCATGGGCATCGGTGCGATAAGTGGCATCCCAATTTAAACTGGTGTGGGTAACATCATCATTAATACCAATGGTAAATTGATTCTTCGGTTGAGCTTGCTTCAATTCATCATAAATTGCTTTAATCATCCCTGGAGTAAATTCTTTAGAGGATAAACCATAACGCCCACCGACAACTTTAGGTAACTGGGTAAACTTAGGTGTATCACTACTAAAATCTTGTACCAACGCGGTTATCACATCTTTATATAATGGCTCGCCATCAGCACCCGGCTCTTTAGTGCGATCTAATACGGCAAGCTTTTTACAGGTTACTGGCAAGGCTGCAATTAAATGTTCAGCAGAGAACGGACGATATAATCTAACTTTAAGTAAGCCCACCGATTCACCTTGGCGACTTAAATAATCTAAGGTTTCTTGAGCCGCTTCTGCCCCTGAACCCATGATGATAATAATACGTTCTGCATCTGCAGCGCCGACATATTCAAATAATTGATACTGACGACCCGTCAGTTCTGCAAAGCGCTCCATGGCAGTTTGCACAATGTTTGGCATGGCTTCGTAATAGCTGTTAACAGACTCTCGGGCTTGAAAATACACATCAGGATTTTGCGCGGTACCGCGTAATACGGGTTTATCAGGCGTTAAGGCTCGACTACGGTGGGCGCTAACCCACTCGTCTTTAATCATGGCTCGTAACACCGCGTCATCTAACAGCTTAAGTTTAGCCACTTCGTGCGAGGTTCTAAAACCATCAAAGAAATGCATTAAAGGGATACGACTTTCTAAAGCCACGGCATGGGCAATTAAAGCAAAATCATGCACTTCTTGAGGCGAATTAGAACATAACATACCAAAGCCAGTCATCCTAGCGGACATCACATCACTGTGATCGCCAAAAATGGATAAACCCTGACACGCTAAGGATCTAGCGGCAATATGAAAGACCGTCGGCGTTAATTCACCAGCAATCTTATACATATTAGGCAGCATCAATAATAAGCCTTGAGATGCCGTAAAGGTGGTTGCCATTGAGCCCGCTTGTAATGCACCATGAATAGCACCGGCAGCGCCAGCTTCACTTTGCATTTCGGTGACTTGAGGAACCGTCCCCCAGAGATTAACTTGACCTTTAGATGACCATTCATCCGCCCATTCACCCATATTAGATGAGGGAGTAATCGGGTAAATGGCAATGACTTCATTTAGTTTATGAGCGATGGTAGCGGCTGCTTGATTACCATCGATGGTAGCTGTGTCCTGATTTTGCATATGACAATCCTGAGATAAACTTACCGTGAGGAAAAAACCTCACTAAGTTTACCAGAATTAATACCAAAACGATGTGACAGTTGGCTTACTTGTATCGCTAAAAAACTACGATATTTGTAACATTTCTAAAGCAAGGTCTGCCATGTTCTTAGACCCACCACCAGCACCCAATTGCTGTTTAACCTGCTCTAGGTTATGACGCATTTGCTCTGCATAAGTGATATCCGTCAGAATTAAACTCAGTTCTTTAACTAAGTTTTCTGGACTGGCTGCGTGTTGAATGAGTTCTTTAATAATAGCTTTACCAAGCACAATATTGGGTAAACCAATAAAAGGAATATTAACTAATAATCGACCCAGATAATACGTAAAGGGGGATAGTTTATAAGTAATCACCATCGGAATGCCTAGTAGAGCAATTTCTAGCGTAGCAGTACCTGAAGTAGTCATTACCACATCACAACATTGGATTACATCATAAGGTTGATGCTTTACCACGGTTATCGCAAGCTCAGACTGGTTTAGATACGACTGTAACAAAGCGTCCGAAATAGAATCGGCTTGTGGCAATAAAAACTGTACGTCAGGAAATTGGCTTTTTAATTGCTCAGCAGCTTTCAACATGACAGGTAATAAGCGACTAATCTCATTAGCACGACTACCCGGCAATAATCCCACAATAGCTTGAGTTGCATCTAGATTAAACAATGTTAAATCCTCAGACTTACTACGCTGAGGATGCACTTTATCAACTGAAGGATGACCTACGTAACGCACGGGCACCTGCTCGGCTTCGTAATAAGGCGGTTCAAATGGAAAGATAACCGCCATCATGTCGGTGGCGTTACCATAAGTTTTAACGCGCCCTGGTCGCCAAGCCCAGACTTGTGGCCCCACATAAAACAAGACTTTAATACCGCACTTTTTAGCGTAGCGCGCGAGTTTAAGATTAAACTCTTTGTAATCGACACACACTAATAAATCAGGGTGCTCAGCAGAGGCTAATTGTTGCATTAGCTTTAAAGCACGGCGTATTTCACCATAATGCTTTAATACTTCTATTACCCCAATCACGCCAATAGCGCCGGAATCATAACGAATATCGATTCCAGCTTGCGCCATTTTAGCGCCGCCCATACCAAAGCCCTGTATATCTGGCAGATGTTTTTTTAGTTCCAAAAACATATTAGCGGCATGTTGATCACCAGATGATTCTCCGGCGCTAAATAAAACCCGATACGGCTTGTTTGCTGACATATCTTAGGCCGTTAACACACCTCGAATCACGCTGACAATTTTGTGAATATCTTCATCCGATAAGAAAGGACAAATAGGTAAAGCAAAACAAGTCTTAGCCACTGATTCCGTTACCGGCAAACTAACATTTGCATAAGCTTCTTTAAATACATTTTGTTGATGCAAAGGCACTGGATAATAAATCGCACAGCCAATTTGATTATCTTGCAGGGCTTTTAAAATCTCATCACGACGATCAGAAAGCACGACATATTGATGATAAACATGCTCACCTAATTTATCTTCATAAGGCGTAATAACAGGTAAATCTGCCATTAATTCCGCATATAAATGGGCAACATGACGACGACCTTGATTGTATTGATCAATACGCTTTAGCTTAGCTCTTAAAATAACAGCCTGCATTTCATCCAAACGACTGTTATACCCAATTACATCATGGTAATAACGGATATCAGAGCCATGATTTCTTAATTGTTTAATCTTAGCCGCTGTATCATCAGAATTGGTAACCACTAAACCGCCATCACCAAAAGCACCTAAATTTTTACTTGGAAAGAAACTATAAGCACCTGCATCACCAATAGCTCCAGTTTGCTGACCTTTTATAGACGCACCAAAAGACTGACAACAATCTTCAATTAATTTTAAATTGTGTTTTTGACAAATCTCGACAATTTCTGCCATATCAGCCGGTTGACCAAATAAATGCACTGGCATAATGGCCTTAGTCTTTGGCGTAATGACTGCTTCAATCGCTTCTGGCGCAATGTTATAAGTGCGTGGATCAATATCTACAAAAACCGGAATAGCGCCTACATAAGCAATTGCTTCTGCCGTCGCAATAAAAGTAAAGGCAGTGGTAATCACTTCGTCGCCCGCGCCAATACCTTCTGCAATTAAAGCTAAATGCAGAGCGTCAGTTCCAGAGGCCACACCTATTGCATGCTTAACACCTAAGTAGGCTGCTGTTTCTTTTTCGAAGGCCTGCACATTAGGACCTAAGATAAAAGAGCAGTTTTCAATTGTTTCAGCTAGACCACGCTCAACTTCCTCTTTAATTTCAGCATATTGAGCCTTAAGGTTTACCATAGGTATCATATTGTTTTTCGCCTTTCTTTATTTGAATGAGTAATTATTTGTCGCCCAATAATTGGGTAATTTGAATTGCAGTTGCAAGGGCTCTTCGGCCAGCTTCGCCAGAAACGAGGGGATTAACACCGGTTTCGATACAATTAACAAAATGTTTGATTTCTTCCAGCAGAGCATCTCCACCCTCAAAAACAATTTCTTCCGTTTCTATTTCAGGAATACCAGGAAACATTTCTTTTTGACCGGTGCGATATTTACTTAACACCCTATTTTGAAAATCCACAGATACATAAGAGCTAGGTCTAAATAGACGCATCTTACGTTCCATCTTCATACTGATACGGCTGGCTGTTACGTTAGCAACGCAGCCATTTTTGAATAGTAATCTAGCATTAGCAATGTCAGTGCCTTGGGTTAATACGGTAGTACCACTTGCATCTATACGCTCAACTTCTGAATCTACTAACGCTAAAATGATATCGATGTCATGAATCATTAAATCTAACACCACACTTACGTCGTTAGCGCGTGGATTGAAAGGTGATAAACGATGAGACTCAATGAATAAAGGTTTTTCGTCTTTATCTAAACCTAATACTGCAGGATTAAAGCGCTCTAAATGACCGACTTGTAAAATAAGATTATTGGCTTTTGCAATCGCGATTAAATCATCTGCTTCTTCTACAGTCACGGTAATTGGTTTTTCAACTAAAACATGTGCGCCCGCATTAAGAAAATCTTTAGAAACTTGATGATGCAAAGTAGTCGGAACCACAATACTGACGGCATCAACCTCACCTAATAAAGACTGATAATCCGTTAAGGCTTTTGCACTAAATTTATCCGCAACGGCTTTTGCGGCTTCTTCATTAATATCAACAACAGCGATTAATTCACAGTTAGGCAATGAAGCATATTTTTCTGCATGAAATTTACCTAAATACCCCGTCCCGATAACTGCGCATTTTATTTTATTCATTCACTTTAAAAAGATTGAGTTAATTACCATTGAATCCCGTTAAATAGGGACTCATATTATTAATTTAAAGGATATTGTAATCCATCAGCACACTTTCATAAACTTTTGTCACTACAGGATTTTTCAACAAATCCGTTTTAACTTACGCACTCAAGGCTTACAAACATTTATAGCATTTTTATTTGTTAAATAATTTTCTAAAAGTACAGTATTTTTATTGCACAATATTCGAATCACAGTATAATATTTTAAAAGTTTAGTTTGACAAATGGAAATAACGCATACTTTATGAGCTTATTATATTTAAGGCATGCCGTTAATACAAAAGACACACTAAGGCTCTATTATTGTTCGAGCATTCTGTAAAGAATTGTATCTATCAATCTAATTGTCAAATAATCTATAAGACTAATCACTTAAAAAGTGGAGATTATAAATGAGTACACAGGCCAAATTCAGTTTTTTGTCAAACTTAGCAAAAAAACAAAATATTATCTTGCTGAGTTTTATTCTAATTTCACCTACATGCGCTAATGCTGATGTTCACGCTAGCATTACAGGCACTAACAATAACGTTGATAGATGGTTTTCAAAAAGTCATAGCGAATGGGCCATCAAAGCTGATGTCGATTACGAACATAGCTCTGGTTTTTATGCTGGAAGTAAAATAGGTACTATCAAATTCGTCAGAAGCATAGAAGATGATGAAACAAGAATGCCAGTAGGACAACCAGCAGCAGTTGAAATAACACCCTATGTTGGTTATACCTATACTTTTAACAACGACTGGAAACTAGGCACTGAAGTTAACAGATATATCTATACTGGCGATATCTGCGGACACCCTGCCGATTACAATGAATATTACTTAATTGCCCATTATCAAGATTTAGTGACAGCTAAAGCTTCTTTAGCTAATGATTTCTGGGGCACTAATCACAACGTATTTAATTACGAAACAATTGCTAGATACCCAGTTACCGACTATATAGATGTTTCTGGCGGCGGCGGTTATAGCGCAACCAGAGGTGCAGTAGGTTCAGACCATGCCTTCTGGAATGCTGGCTTTACCTATTTCTACAAAATTGTTTCTTTAGACTTCCGTTATATGGACGCTACAAAGTTCTCAGTTATTGGACCTAATAACGGCGAAATGTTTATGTTACCCAATAAAGATGCTTATGAACCCCCCGTAGTTGACTCTACTTTCGTGTTCTCGGTTTCAGCTGGTATCTAAAATTCAGTAGCAAGATATAAATCTTCTACTTTTTGCCTTGCCCAAGGTGTTTTTCTTAAGAACTTAAGACTAGATTTAATACTAGGTTCATGATTAAAACACCTTATATCAATTATCTCCCCCAAATCATCCCAGCCGTAATGGCCAACAAGCCTAGTTAATATAGTTTCTAACGATAAACCATGTAATGGATTATTAGGTTGAACAGTACTCACAAAAAATACTCCACTAGTTGTTAATGATTTTCAGAAGACGTTACAACTTCTATAGACTTGGATTCCTTTTTTGCCGCTGCTTTTTCTGCATTTGACAAATAGGTCCCTATAAATATAAAACCCATAATAAGGATATAAACCACTGACGCCACACGCCGCGCCTTTTTGCTTTCTTCATAATTTGACATTGCCACCCTCTAATCTCAACTTTTTATTTTTTATTAAACGCATTACACCAACAATTGATCTTGTAACTTTTTAATCTCGTCCCGAAGCCTTGCAGCTTGTTCAAATTCTAAATTTTTAGCATAACGATACATTTCGTCTTCTAACTGCTTTATCTTCTTGCCCGCCTGCTTAGGCGTCATCGCACTATAATCTGCTTTATGTTCTGCAACCTTACTTAAAGGCTTATCCGCAGAAACACCTGAGCCAGGTATAGAAACTTGTAGAATATCCGTTATAGACTTAAATATTGTCGCAGGTTTAATATTATGTTCAATATTAAATTGATGTTGTTTTTCTCTGCGCCTCTCAGTTTCTTCTATCGCTTGCTGCATTGATTTAGTGATACGATCACCGTATAGAATCGCTTTACCATGACTATTTCTGGCAGCCCGTCCAATGGTTTGGATTAAAGACACTACAGACCTTAAAAAACCTTCTTTATCGGCGTCTAAAATAGCGACCAAAGAAACTTCTGGAATATCCAAGCCTTCTCTTAATAAGTTAATACCGACCAAGACATCAAATTTACCTAACCGTAAATCTCGAATAATCTCCACCCTTTCAACTGTATCAATATCTGAGTGTAAATACCGTACCCGAACTCCGTGTTCGGTTAAATATTCGGTTAAATCCTCTGACATCCTTTTTGTTAGAGTAGTCACCAAAACTCGTTCGTTAACTGAAACACGTAAATTAATCTCTGATAGCAAATCATCAACCTGTGTCGTAGCAGGCCTAACTTCAACTACTGGATCTAATAAACCGGTCGGCCTAACCACTTGTTCTGCAAACACACCCGAGTGTGCTTTTTCATAAGGCCCTGGTGTCGCTGAAACATAAATTCGCTGTGGTGATTTAAGCTCAAACTCATCAAACATTAAGGGTCTATTATCCAAAGCAGACGGTAATCTAAATCCGTACTCAACTAAAGTCTCTTTACGCGACCTATCTCCCTTATACATGGCACCAATTTGCGGTATTGTCACATGACTTTCATCAATAATAACCAAAGCATCATCTGGTAAATAATCAAACATAGTAGGCGGAGATTCGCCCGATGCCCTGCCCGACAAATACCGCGAATAGTTTTCAATGCCTGAACAATAACCGACTTCTAATATCATCTCGATATCAAACAAGGTTCGCTGTTCAAGTCTTTGCGCCTCTACTAACTTATTAAGCGCATGCAATTGCTCTAAACGCTCTTTTAATTCAATTTTAATAGATTCTACAGCCATTAATAACTGTTCTCTTGGCGTCACATAATGGCTTTTAGGATAAACCGTATAACGCGCGACGCGATTAATAATTTCTCCTGTTAAAGGATCAAATAGAGATAAGCGTTCTATTTCATCATCAAACAGCTCAATTCTTAAAGCCTCACTATCTGATTCAGCAGGAAAAACATCAATAACTTCACCACGCACTCGATAAGTTGCCCTACGCAGCTCAACATCATTTCGGGTATATTGCATTTCGGTTAATCGACGCAAGATATCCCGTTGTTTAATTAGGTCACCTTTCACCAAATGTAAAACCATTTGGAAATATGATTCAGGTTCCCCTAAACCATAAATCGCCGACACCGTTGCCACAATAATCGTATCGGGTCTTTCTAATAAGGCTTTAGTTGCAGACAACCGCATCTGCTCAATATGCTCATTGATGGCGGCATCTTTATCAATAAAGGTATCTGATGCCGGCACATAAGCCTCAGGCTGATAATAATCGTAATAAGAGACAAAATACTCAACGCTATTTTCTGGAAAGAATTCTTTCATCTCTCCATATAATTGCGCAGCTAAGGTTTTATTAGGCGCCATAATCATAGCCGGTCTTTGCACCGTATTTATCACGTTGGCAATGGTAAAGGTTTTACCCGAACCTGTTACACCCAATAGAGTTTGATGCACTTCACCATCATTCAAACCTTCAACCAATTCATTAATTGCAGTAGGTTGATCTCCGGCAGGAGAAAATCGACTGTGAATTTTAAATTCTTTTTTCAATGTTTATCTCACTAGACAGATTTTTTTAACTTAGGGTTATTAGCAAGAAACACTACATAGCGTATAATCACGAGCATTTATGACAATTCTCTTACATGGCGGAATATGAGCATTACACTTTCAAATAGAGTTAAAGCAGTTAAACCATCACCCACTTTAGCAATTACTGCCAGAGCAGCACAAATGCGTGCAGCAGGTAAGGATATTATTGGGCTTGGTGCTGGCGAACCTGACTTCGATACACCAGATCATATTAAAGCAGCCGCCATTAAAGCCTTAGATAGTGGCTTTACTAAATATACCGCAGTTGATGGCACTGCAGGCTTAAAAAAAGCGATTATTGCTAAATTCAAACAAGATAACGGCCTAGAATACCAACCTAAACAAGTCTTAGTATCTTGTGGTGGCAAACAAAGTTCATTCAACTTAACGCAAGCTCTACTTAATGCGGGTGATGAAGTTATCATTCCAGCACCGTTCTGGGTATCTTATCCTGACATGGTTTTATTAGCTGACGGCGTACCTGTCATTATCGAAACCACTCAAGAACAACATTTTAAAATCACTCCAGCTCAACTTCGCGCTGCGATTACCGATAAAACCCGCTTAATTTTTATTAACAGCCCATCGAATCCATCGGGCGTCGCTTATAACCTAGACGAACTTAAAGCCCTAGGTGATGTATTAGCGGATTATCCAAATATTATTATAGCCACAGATGACATGTACGAGCACATCCTTTGGAATCAAGGCTCATTTGTGAACATTTTAAATGCACATCCAGAATTTTACGACCGTACTGTAGTCATGAATGGGGTTTCTAAAGCTTATTCAATGACGGGTTGGCGCATTGGTTATGCAGCAGGCCCTGCAGACTTGATTGAAGCCATGTGCACCATTCAATCACAAAGCACTTCTAACCCAACTTCAATATCACAATATGCCGCAGAAGCCGCTTTAACTGGTGACCAAAGCTTTATTACTGATATGTGCGTAGAGTTTAAAAAACGTCACGATTATGTGGTAGCGGAGTTAAATAGTATTGATGGCATCGAATGCTTAGAAACGGATGGCACCTTCTATGTATTCCCAAATGTACAAAAATTAATAGATCGCTTAGACGGCATTAATAATGATTTGGAGTTTTCTGATTATTTAATCGAAAAAGCCGGCGTTGCTTTAGTACCAGGTTCCGCTTTTGGCTCAGAAGGTCATATCAGAATCTCTATCGCTACCAGCATGGCAAACTTACAAAACGCTTTAGAGCGTATCAAAAACGCTATTTAAAATTAGTTTTTACTAGCTACACAACTTATCAACTTCCCAAACAGAGTTTGGGAAGTTGAATCTAAATATTTTACCAAGCGCCTGTATTTACCATAGAGACCCAAGGTTCTTGTGGCTCTAATGGCTGACCTTTTTGTAAAAACTCAATGGATATTCCATCTGGCGATCTAATAAAAGCCATATAGCCATCACGCGGTGGCCTGTTAATAAGCACACCTTTTTCGGCTAGATTCGCACAAGTTTTATAAATATCATCTACCTCAAACGCAAGATGACCAAAATTACGTCCACCCGTATAATCTTCAGTATCCCAGTTGTAGGTTAATTCTAACAAAGGCGCTTCTGAGTTTAAGGCTTGCTCGGCGTCTAACGGCGCATACAAATATACCAAAGTAAAACGCCCTGCTTCACTTTCATATCGACGACTTTCAACTAAGCCTAATTTATTACAAAAAAAGTCCAAAGACTCGACTAAATCTTTAACCCGAATCATAGTATGTAAATAACGCATCGTGTTTTGTATCCTAACTCTCTAAAAATTATTGCACAGTATTAAGTTTCTTCCGCTTTAATGAAGCGGACTTAGGGAAAGTTTTATGCTAATTAACAGCTTTTCCTAATTTGCTATGTTTAAAAGAATAAGCAAAATACACACTCAAACCTAATACCAACCAAACAACAAATCGCAACCAAGTAATTGCCGGCAAAAACGCCATTAAAGACCCACAAGATAAAATACCTAAAACAGGGAACAATGGATTTAAAGGTGCACGGAAAGGTCTATGAAGATCAGCATGCGTTATACGCAAAACAACCACACCTAAACAAACCAACACAAAAGCGGCCAAAGTGCCAATATTAACCAACTCAGCCAACTCCCCTAGAGGTACCAAGCCAGCAATTAAAGCCATAACGACACCTGTAATAACTATGACTCTAACTGGAGTTTGAGTTTTTTCATTAACTTGACTGAAGAATGGCGATAACAATCCATCCCTAGACATGGCAAAAATAATGCGTGTTAAACCATAATACAAAACCAACATAACCGTTGTTAAACCAGAAATAACGCCTGTAGAAATAACAGCAGCCCCCCATTTATAGCCCAATAAACTTAAAGCATGAGCCACAGGCGAGGAAACATTTAGCTCTTTATAATTTACAACGCCAGTTAATAAACCTGACACCACAATATAAATGATAGTACAAAAAATCAGGGAACTGACAATACCAAACGGCAAATCTCGCTGCGGATTTTTAGCTTCCTCAGCAGCAGTAGACACCGCATCAAACCCTACATAAGCAAAGAACACTAAAGATGCACCTGCTAAAACCCCGGCGGTTTTTCCATCTGGCAAAGTTTGAAACCATCCAAAAGGCATAAACGGCTGCCAGTTATCAGGATTAACATTAAACGTCGCAATACCAATAAAGATTGCAATGGTCACTAACTTAACAGCGACCATAATATTATTAGCTTTAGCACTGTGCTTTACACCGGCAATTAATAAAAACATTAATATCAAGATAATAGCAGCAGCTGGCAAATTTATGATTCCGCCCAAAACCGGCGCCTTAGTTAAACTTTCAGGTAAACCAATACCAATCGCAGTCAGAGCGTTATTTAAATAACCCGACCATCCATTAGCTACCGCAGCAACAGAAATTGCATATTCTAATAATAAATCCCAACCAATAATAAAGGCGATCAACTCACCAAATGCTGCATAGCTATAGCCATAAGCACTTCCACACCCCCCAATAGCGGCTGATAATTCGGCATAAGATAAGGCAGCAAAAGCACAGGCTAAGCCCGCGACAACAAAAGAAAGAACGATGGCCGGCCCCGCTTGGGTAGCCGCAGCAATACCAGTAAGCACAAATATTCCCGTACCAATAATGGCACCCACGCCTAAAAAGGCTAAATCCCAAGCAGATAAACAACGTTTAAGAATCTGACTTTCATCAGAATGAGCGTCTATTTGCTTAGTTCGAAAAATCTTATGCGCCATATATTGAACCACCTATGCTGATTGTAAGAATTAAGAAAGAATATTAATAATGCGGTGGAATCTCATCTGCCATTTCACCCGCATGTTGAGTTTCAGTAGAGATACTTTTAATACGGTCATTTAGCATTTTACACGTTGCTTCAAGGCGCGTAATTTGCAGTTGTTGCTGGCTAACAATACGATTTAAATCTTGCAATAAATCATCTTGATAAGCAGCTTTAATTTCTAATTCGATTAATCGGTCATTAGCCATAAAGATCTTTAAATTACTTTTGAGAATTGTTGCTGATGTTTTTGAGCTAAATATTTATCAAATACCATGCAAATATTACGAATCAAAAATCGACCTGCAGATAGCACTTCGATGCCCTCTTCTGTTAAATTGACTAAACCATCGGCTTGCATGGGCTTTAAGGCTTCAAGCTCTAGACTAAAGTACTCAGCAAAACGAAGAGCATAAGCCCGCTCTATCTGTGAGAAAGTTAATTGAAAATTACAAATCAATTGCGTAATCACAGCCGCCCGACATTTATCATCGTCATCTAAGGCAACACCTTTAAAGACAGGAAGTTTTTGCTGGCTTAGTAACTGCTCATATGACTCCAAATCTTTTACATTTTGACTATACACATCACCAACACGACCGATTGATGTAATGCCAAAACCAATCAAATCACAATCGGAATGCGTAGAATAGCCTTGGAAGTTTCTATAAAGCTTACCTTCCCTTTGCGCGATAGCCAATTCATCATCTGGTTTTGCAAAATGATCCATACCGATATAAACATAACCCGCCGCCAATAACTTCTGCCCGACCATCTGCAAGATGTCTAACTTAACTTTGGCATTAGGCATATCCGCATCATTAATCTGCCGTTGAGTTTTAAAACGACTCGGCATATGCGCATAATTAAAGATAGAAAATCGATCTGGACTCACTTGTAAAACCTTGTCCAAGGTTTTAGAGAAACTTTCTACTGTTTGCAAAGGCAAACCATAAATTAAATCAATATTAGTAGAACGGAAACCTTCTGCTCTAGCCTGCTCTAACACACCAAAGGTTTGTACTTCTGTTTGCAATCGATTAACCGCTTTTTGCACAGCCGGATCAAAATCTTGCACCCCTAAACTGATACGATTAAAGCCTAAACTGCGGAGATGTTTAATTGTTTCTGAATTTGTTTCTCTAGGATCAATCTCTATCGAATACTCACCCGTGTCATCGTCTTTTAAAGAAAAATGTTGGCGAGTCGCATCCATGATTTGTTGCATTTGCTGAGCATTTAAAAAGGTTGGCGTACCACCACCCCAATGCAATTGATTAACCACTCTATTTGAATCAAACAGACTACCCTGTAAGGCAATTTCTTTTAGTAAATTAGCTAAATAAGGCTCAGCGTGCTGACGATTTTTTGTAACGATCTTATTGCAAGCACAATAAAAGCAAACGGTGTCACAAAAAGGAATATGAAAATACAGTGATAGAGGTCCGCCTAAAGCATTAGATTTAACAATCTCTGCTCGATAATGTGCTTCTGTAAACCCATCATGTAATTCTAATGCCGTCGGGTAAGAAGTATATCTAGGCCCTGCTTTATCGTATCTGTTGATTAAATCTAAATCAAAAACCAGAGACTGATCCATTATTTAACAGCCCCATTAATCACTATTTTATGCTTTGTCTTGTCCGATAAAGCCACAGACTCTATAGACCCAATTAAGTCACCTGCTTGCGGCATCGCATTACCTGAGGCTGATATTCTAGCCAACAACTTTACTTGCGGGAAACTTGATAACTTCATCGCAGGAGTCATTGCCATTGTATCGTTTAAGGTCACAGACACCGGCAATTCAGAAACTTGCTTACGCACAATAGCTAAAGGCATTTTAGGGCCGGACACAGCCTGAGCATATATAAAGACTGTATCAGATGGTTTAACCTTATTTTTTAATTCTGACGCTAGACTCACATCAACGGTAAGATCAGCTTTTACAGTAGCAGTTGTTTGTGTTGATTTTTGATTTACTGGTGCTGCAGCACTTTCTGCTGCTAGTTGTTCCAATAAGCCAGTAATTTGTTTCTGGGCATCCGAATCGGGCGGTAATAAACCTTCTAACTTTTTCCATAACTCAGTTGCTTTGGCTGACTCACCTTGTTGAGCTCTGGCCATACCACCCAACCATAAAGCTTCTAAGTTATTAGGCTCAATGCTTAAGGCTTTAAAAACTAAATCGGCTGGCTTACCCTCTAAGCTTTTATCATTAACATTCGCTAAAGCATCGGCATACAACAACAACACCGTAGGTTGATCACCTAAGATTCGATAAGCATTAGCCAAAGCCTCAGCCGCTTTAGGATATTGCTCTAAAGCGCGATAAGATCGACCTAGCATCAACCACCCCTGACCATCTTCTGGATTGGTTTTCATCTTCTCTGCTAAACGATTTACCATTTTACTTATTTCAGCAACTTTAGCTCTTTCTGGGTCAGCCGACATCTCAGCGGTATGGCTAACGGCTAGATAGTTACCCAATAAGAAATATAAGCCAGTAGCCAGTAGCGGTAAAAAGACTATAACTACATAAACTGCCCAACGCCCCTGATTAGTTAAAGTTTGCGTTGGATTTTTTATATCAAGATCATCGCTTAAAGCTAACTCAAGGTCTGCTAATTGCTCTTCGTATGCAGTTTCACTCAAAGCCCCCAACGCCTTACTTTCTTTAAGCTCTTCCAAGCGTAACTTAGCAACCTTAATATTTTCTTGATCTAAATCTGCTGGAGCAATAAGGTGTTTGCGCCAGAAAGCTGGCAGAATAAACAAAAAGGCGGTTAATACTAAAGTACTAACAATTAACCAAAATAAAATATTCAAGACTGATCACCTTTTTCTAACAACCGACGAATTTTTTTCTGCTTTTCACTATCAAGCTTTGCATTAACCGTTTCACCCTGCTCGGTACGGCTTACTCTTTTTTGTCTGATAAAAATATATACAATCAACAAGCCCAGCACTAAGAAAGCACCTGGAGCAATCCATAGTATTGAGGTTTTACCTTTAAAAGCAGGCTTATATAAAACAAAATCGCCATATCGATCCGTCATAAACTGCACGATCTCATCATTAGTCTTACCTTGCTCTAACATCTCATAGACTTGCCTACGCAGATCAGAAGCTAATTCGGCATTAGAATCAGCAATCGTTTGATTCTGACAAACCAAACACCGCAATTCTTTAGTCAAAATCTCATAATTTTCTTGCTTTATAGGATCGGCTAACTGCCTAGAATCTAAAGCATAACTCGTTTGGGAAATTAAGAAAAAGGCAAATAACAAATATTTCATTATCAAGATTCGGCTTGTAATTTAGCGATAAGCGGCAACAATATGTTTTGTACATCCTGCTCTGTAACTGGACCCGTTTGTTTATGACGAATAATACCCTTTTTATCAATTACAAAAGTTTCAGGTACACCATACACACCATAATCAATGCCAATCCGACCTTCTTGATCAGTAATACTAGCGCTATAAGGATTACCTAAAGTATCCAACCATTGCTTAGCATTTGCCGGATCATCTTTATAATTTAAACCAATAATCGTCACTACATTTTTATCAGCTAGATTATTAAGGATAGGATGCTCACCACGACACGAGACACACCAAGAAGCCCATACATTCAAAAGCCAAACTTGACCTATTAAATCAGCGGGACTTAATTTTTCTTCAGGAACTTCCAGTTTTGCAGCAGAAAAACTGGGCGCAGGTTTATTAATAAAAGGTGACGGAATCTCACTAGGTTTTAAGCTTAAGCCTACCCACAAAAAAACCGCCATGATGATGAATAGAATAAAAGGAATAATGTATTTAAGCATGAGTCTGAGCTTTATTTAGCAAGTCGATATCTTTTATCACAGGCGGCCCACAATCCTCCAGCCGCCATAAATAAAGCCCCTAACCATATCCAACGGATAAAGGCTTTATAATAAATTCTTAAACTCCAAGCACCTTTGTCACCGAGAGGTTCGCCAATAGCAACAAATAAATCCCTAAACAATCCAGCATCAATAGCTGCTTCGGTCATAGGCATAGTTTGCACTTGATAAACGCGTTTTTGTGGCTCTAACTTTGCCACTTCCTGACCTTTATATGACACGGTTACAAAGGCTTGTTGAGCAACATAGTTGGGGCCTTTATTTTGTTTAACACCATGAAACTCAAAAACATAACCTGACATATCTATGGATTCATTAGGGGCTAAACGCACATCTTTTTCCACACTATAAACAGAGGTTAAAGTAATACCAATCACAAAAACAGCAATGCCTAAATGCGCAAAAGTCATTCCATAAAAACCAGATGGGATAGTTCTCAAACGTTGCCAAGACCAGCCTTTTACCCCAAGACGATCAATAAATGTCAGCAGGGTTGTGGCAACTGTCCATAAAGCCAAGGTAATACCTAGCGCCGCCACCCAAGAATAAAAAGGCATCAACAAGGGCAATAACAAACCACCAACAATTGCAGCCGCTATAAACCAACGCACACGCAAAGCCAATTGGCTAAATGAATCTTTCTTCCAACGGAATAACATTCCCAGCCCAACAGCAACTGCCAAAGGCGCCATTAACGGTACAAATACCGCATTAAAATACGGCGGTCCTACAGAAATTTTACCCAAGCCCAAGGCATCGATAACCAAAGGATACAACGTACCCAATAAGATACTTGCGGCAGTTACTACCAACAGTACATTGTTTAATAAAATGACAGATTCTTTAGAGACAAACTCAAAACTGGTACTACTTTTAACACTCGGCGCTCTTACTGCATAAAGCATTAACGATCCTCCGACCACAACCGCCAAGAACACTAAGATAAATAAACCACGCGTAGGATCACTAGCAAACGCATGTACCGATGTTAAAACACCAGATCGCACTAAAAAAGTACCTAATAAACTTAAAGAGAACGCAAAAATTGCTAATAATACTGTCCAAGTTTTAAAAACACCGCGCTTCTCTGTCGCCGCTAATGAATGAATCAATGCGGTACCCACTAACCAAGGCATAAAAGAAGCATTTTCAACTGGATCCCAGAACCACCAACCGCCCCAACCTAGTTCGTAATAAGCCCACCAACTACCTAAAGCAATTCCTAAGGTTAAAAACGTCCAAGCCATATTAGTCCATGGTCTAGACCAACGCGCCCAAGCCGCATCAAGACGTCCTTCTAGTAAAGCCGCAATAGCAAAGGCAAACGCCACAGAAAAGCCCACATAACCCATGTATAGCATGGGAGGATGTATAGCTAGACCTGGATCTTGTAATAAAGGATTCAAATCCCGACCTTCTAAAGGCGCAGGAAATAAGCGTTCAAAAGGATTAGAGGTAAACAATAAAAATAATAAGAAACCAATACTTACCAAGCCCATTACGCCTAACACGCGTGCTACAGTGGCATCAGGAATACTTTTACTAAACTTTGCTACTAATGCAGTCCATATTGTTAACACCAAGCCCCATAACAATAATGAACCTTCATGTGCTCCCCACACCCCAGAAATCAAATATAAAACAGGTAAAGAAGTATTTGAATTGGTAGCAATGTATTTAACCGAAAAATCATGAGTTAAACAGCTATAGGTTAAACAGCCATAAGATAAGGCCATGAATAGGAATTGTGCATAAGCAGTCGGTCTTGCCACGGCAATCCAGCTACTAAAGCCTCTATAAGCACCTAGAATGGGTAATGTACCCAAAATTAAAGCCATGCATAAAGCAAGAATGAGTGAAAAATGGCCTAACTCTGGAATCATGCTATTGACCTTTCCCTGTTTCAGATTGATTTTTTAAACTTGCTTTTACTTCAGGCGGCATATAATTTTCATCGTGTTTTGCTAATACTTCTTCAGCAATAAAAACACCCTGTGGATTTAGTTTGCCGTTAGCGACAATACCTTGGCCTTCTCTAAATAAATCCGGCAAGATACCCGTGTATTCAACAGTCACATCTTTACTAAAGTCGGTTAATTTAAAGCGGACCATCAAGCCATCATTAGGGCGCTCAACACTGCCCTTAATAACCATGCCACCTAAACGAAATAAACTGTCTTTAGGGGCTTTACCTTCCACAACATCCGTTGTAGAAAAAAAGTACATGAGATTGTCATTAAATGATTTTAGTGCAAAGCCAGTAGCAATACTGACACCGACTACCATTAAACCAATTAAAATCAGACGCTGTTTTCTGGCAGGCTTCATTATTTATTTCCGTTTCTGTTTTAAGCTTTGGCGAAAAAACTGTTTTCTTTGCACAACAGGAATAATAATATTTAACAGTAATACCACTAAAGTAAGTCCGTAAGAAGTCCAGACATAAAATCCATACCCCCCCATAGCAAGAAATTCTGAAAAACTCATTGCTGTTGCTCCGATAACATTGTTTTAACCCATTGAGAATTACGCTCTCGATTTAATAACTCAACTCGACTACGTTGAATTAGGGCAATTAAATAATAAAACTTAAACGATAACGCCATTAATAACAGCGGAATCAACATACTGACATGAATAGAAGGTTTATCCATTTTAGTAACGGTAGGACCTTGATGTAAGGTGTTCCACCACTCAACTGAATAATGAATAATAGGAATATTAACCACCCCGACTATAGCCAAAATTGCTACTGATTTAGAGGCGATCTTTTTATCGTCAATGGCACCATATAAACCTATAACACCTAGATATAAAAATAATAAAATCAATTCTGAGGTTAAGCGCGCATCCCATACCCACCAAGTTCCCCACATAGGTTTACCCCATAAAGAACCAGTGACTAGAGCAATAAAGGTAAAACTAGCACCTATAGGTGCGCTGCTGATTGAGATAACTTCGGCTAACTTAATGCGCCAAACCAAGCCAATGGCACCCGTAATAGCCATGACCATATAAATAAACAGAGACATCCAAGCACTCGGCACATGGATATAAATAATACGATAACTGTCGCCTTGCTGATAATCTGCAGGAGCTAAATATAAACCACCGTAAAGACCTGCACCCGTTAACAAGACAAAAATGACAACTAACCACGGCATTATTTGTTTAGTAAAAGCGTAATAATGCGGTGGAGACGCCATGCGATGATAAAATCGAACAACGATATCTGGAATTAAAAACATAAGATTGACTTTAAAAACTCAATATTGAAAGGAAAATTTTTTCAGATTAAATGTCTTTTCATCAAACAAAAAAGACGACTGATTTATAGAAACTAACTAAATAACCCTTTGACCTAATAAATCACTGACCGCTGTATTGGCCACACCACATACTTTAATTTTATTTTTTATAATCGTCGCGTAATTTTCATGTAAATGACCATGAAAAATTTGCTTAACACCCATGGCCGCACCCAAATCGCTAATCGCTCTAAACCCATGGCGATGAGAACCTGGTGCCTCATGAGTCACTAATACATCCGCTTTTAAGGATTTAAAAGCTTCAAACTCATCATGCCAGATAGCTGACTTATACTTTAAAGATAGCTCAGTCTGTTGCACGTGTGGAGGTTGATTTAATAAAAAATGTTCTTTACCAAGCCACTTAGGTTCTTGAGGCGGATACCAAACCCTGCCCAAAAATACGCCACTTAAGCCAGCGATTCTTAGACCGGCTATTTCAGTGACTTTTAAATGTAAATTTCGGTGTGAAAGGGCTGAATTAAATAAATTATTATATTTTGATGGTGTTTCAAAATCATGATTACCAGCGATCCACCAGACTTGAGTTAAATCAGCAATTTCTGCTAAATAATTTTCAAGAGGCTCGTCTAAATCATAATCGCCCAATAATACGACAGCCTCAGGCTTATTATTAAGGACAGCACTTATTAGAGGTTTAAAATTTCCATGCGGATCACCCGCAAACAAAATTCTCTTATGTTGACTCACGTTATCTCACTTCCCTTTTAGTTTGATAAACCTTGTTCACCATTTGAAAATTTCCAAAATACAACGGCATATTAAATAAAATTGCCCACTTATTAGAAGTGGCGTTTGTAATACTTTATAAAATGCTAATAGATCAGTAACCCTCGTGTAAAAAACCTAACAACAAGTCATCATCAAAAAACTATTAAATTACGCAATTAACCTGGCTTTTATAAACGCTTCTCTAAAATCCAGATATAACGGTGTTTCTGTCTCTAGCAAAATTTTTAACATCGTGTTTTGCAACTTGTACTTTACATTACCTACCGCTAAAGCACCTACTGCAACAGCACCTTTAGAATTTATGGCATGCACTAATGGAGCACCAGAATCATTATGCTTAATACCTTCTATGCCAAGAGGTGGAACCGCATTGACATCGCCGGCCACCTTAAGTTCCTTGGCTGCCTCTAATACAGAAGCACTTAAGACTTGGACACCCGCTTTGGCTGCACAAAATATAATATCGGCATCAGCAACTAAAGCAATTTTTTCCGCCTCAGAACTAGCACAAGCACCTTTTAAAGTAGACGCAAAGCGACGATTATAAGCTTTAGCGACATCATCTGCGGCATCCAAAGACAAGTGATCGACCAACAAGGTTTCAGCACCCGCCAAAGAAGCGATAACGCCAGTAGCGATACCAACAGGACCTGTACCACCAAAAACCAAGGCTTTACAGTCTTTTAATTCTTTGCCGTGTACCGCAAGTAACTGTTTTTCTACGCAAGCCACTAAAGCAGCAGCTGTAGTAAAAGCACCACTCGGATCTGCAAAAACTGATATTTCAAAAGGAGGGACCATCGCTTGACGAGCTGTATCAAGCATATCTATGGCCAAACCTAAATCGCGTCCACCGATGAAAAGAGCAGTTTTCTTTACACCAGCCGGACCACGAGAAAAAATAGCATCTTGAGTTAGCCTATAAACACTCTCCAACTTAACATTGCTATAAGGCATAAGGATATCAAAGCCGGCATCCACAGCCATATTAATGTCAAAAGGACTATTATTAGGCGTTGGGTCAAGCATGTGAAGAATGCTGCGTTTCTCCATTTGATATCCTTTAATAAAATAAAAAAGTAATAAGAAATTAACCGTTAGATTTAATATATTCTCTAGCTACTTCAAAAGCATGTTCAAAATGCAAATAAACTGGCTTTTCACTGCTAATCATTTTTTTCAATAAACGATTTTGTGCTTGATACTTTACGTTACCGATAGCTAAAGCACCGATACCCACAGCACCACTAATAGAACCTTCAATAGGCGCACCATTGTGGAATGCATCAACACCTGCGATACCAGCGGGTGGCACTGCATTAACATCTGCAGCTACTTTTAATTGTGGAGCAGACGCGATTAATTCTGCGCTTAATAGTTCAATACCAGCCGCACCAGTTGCAAACACGATATCCGCTGTTTTGATGTATTCAGCTTTATCTGCATCAGCACCCGCAGTCACAGTAATCTTACCGTCACCAAATTCGTTGCTACATAAATCAGCAACCAATTGCGCTTTTTCTAATTGTCTACCAATGATTCTTACATTAGCACCTGCTTGCGCTGAAATAACAGCTGCAGCCTGACCCACTGGACCAGTACCACCTAAAGCTAAAATATTTTTGCCTTCTAAAGTGGTGTTAAATTTTGTAATTAATTCATGTTCAACCGCGGCAACCATCCCAGCAGCCGTTGTAAATGCACCACTTGGATCTGCAAAAACAGATACTTCAAAAGGTGGCACCATTGAACGCTTAGCTGTTTTCAACATGTCCATTGCTTGCTTAGTATCACGACCGCCAATAAAAATACCGGTACGTTTTAAATTTTTTGTGCTTCTTGAAAAGATAGCATCTTGAACTAAGCCCTGTACTTCACTTGGTTCAACATTAATATATGGAAGTGCAGTTAACCAACCCGCATCCAATGCCATATTTACGTCGAAAGGACTTAAATTTTTAGCGGTTGTTAACATGTGTAAAATGAATGGTTTTTCCATGATATCTCCTTAAAATATTCAGCGGATAAGTATAAAAGAAAAAATTACAACGTACTCGCTTATTTACGTGAGAAACGGTAATTCTAAAGAATTTATCTAATAAAACGGGGCCAAATCAATCTATATCAATTTTTTTAGTTTATAAATTAAATCCAGAGCCTCCCTAGGACTTAACTCATCAGGCACAACGCTCTCCAAAAACACCACAACCGGATGGCAGGTATTTGATGAAAAAATATCAAATTGATTAGACCCCACCGATGCTTGTTGCTCGGTATAAGCTAGTTCTTCTAAATGTCTTAACTTTATTTTAGCATTTTCTATGACAGATTTAGGCACACCAGCCAAAGATGCAACTTGCAACCCATAACTTTGATTTGCGGCACCGTCTTTTACGGTATGTAAAAAAACAATCTTATCGCCATACTCCATGGCATCTAAATGCACATTATGAATCGTTTTTTGCTCATCAGCTAAAGATGTCAGCTCAAAATAATGCGTGGCAAATAAAGTAAACGCTTTAGTTTCTTTAGCTAAATAATCCGCACAAGCCCAAGCCAAAGACAAGCCATCAAAGGTACTGGTGCCTCGACCAATTTCATCCATAAGAATCAAACTTTGCGCTGTTGCGTTATGCAAAATATTAGCAGTTTCAGTCATCTCCACCATAAAAGTAGAACGACCACTGGCCAAATCATCTGACGCACCGATACGCGTAAAAATCTTATCAATCGGACCACAAGTCATCGCCTTAGCAGGCACATAACATCCCATATGCGCAATTAAAACCAATAATGCAGCTTGACGCATATAAGTAGATTTACCGCCCATATTAGGCCCAGTAATTACCAACATGCGCCGCTGATTAGAGAACAACAAATCATTTGCCACAAAAGGAATATCAGATACCTGCTCAACCACCAAGTGCCGACCGGCTTCTATAGATAAACCCGTTTTAGTCGTTAACGTGGGTTGCGATAAATTTAAACTGTCCGCACGCTCAGCAAAAGTAACCAGCACATCCAACTCAGCCAAAGCCATCGCGCATTGCTGTAATGGCACTAAAGATAAAGCCAACTCATTTAATAAAGCGTCATACAAAGCTTTTTCAAAACTTAGCGATTTCTCTTTTGCACTGAGTACCTTATCTTCAAATAACTTTAATTCTTCGGTAATATAGCGCTCCGCACCTTTTAAAGTTTGTTTTCGGGTGTAATGCGGAGGAATTTTGTCGGCGTGTAAATGCGATATCTCTATGTAATAACCGTGTACCCGATTGTAATTAACTTTTAAGGTTGAAATCCCAGTTGCCGCCTTTTCTCGATTCTCCATATCAATCAAAAACTGATCAGCGTTCTGACTTAAATCCCGCAGTTCATCAAGCTCTTGACTGTACCCCCTAGCAATAACACCACCGTCTCTCATTAATACCGGCGGATTATCTATAATGGCACTTTGTAACAAACTTAATAATTCAGGATGCTCGCCAATATGCTGGCTCAAGAAACCGAGTCTATCTGCCTCGCCCACCACTAAGGCTTCTTGCAATGCGGGCAATACCGCTAAAGTATTTCGTAAGACCAATAAATCTCTAGGTCTCGCTGACTTTAAAGCAATACGAGAACTAATTCGCTCAATATCACCCACCTGCCTCAGCAACGCGTAAGTCGTTTTATATTGATTACTTTTAAGCAACTGCTCAATACACGCATAGCGGCGAATTAAAACCGTATGATCACGCAAAGGTCTATTAATCCAGCGTCTTAAACATCGGCTACCCATAGCCGTGGCCGTTTTATCTAAAACACCCACCAAGGTAAACTCAATTTGGCCAGATGGATGATAATCCAACTCCAAATTACGCCGAGTCGCTGCATCTAATAAAATACTATCGGTACTACTTTCGGTGCTAATACCCTGAATATGAGGCAGTGCGGCTTGCTGAGTATCTTTAACATACTGTAATAAAGCGCCTGCCGCCGCTACCGCAGCATTTAAGGCATCACAACCAAAACCTTTAAGATCCAAAGTATTAAACTGAGTTAACACCCTTTGCCGCGCACTATCTTGATCAAAATGCCAGGGAGGTCTACGACACAATCCTGTGCGCTGTTGAAGATTAGCGGGCAAAGACCAATCTTCACTAAACAGCAATTCAGCCGGCTTAAGACGACTTAACTCACTTAACAACTGATCCTCGGTAGCCACTTCTTGTAAAATAAAGCGCCCACTGGTTAAATCTAAACTAGCAATGCCAAATTTTTTATCCAGCAAGCTAATCGCCACCAACAAATTATCTTTTCTATCTTCAAGTAAAGCTTCATCGGTGACCGTACCTGGCGTAACAATCCTAACAACTTTACGATCAACTGGGCCTTTAGAAGTAGCAGGATCACCCACTTGCTCACAAATAGCAATTGATTCACCATGCCGTAACAACCTAGCCAGATAACCTTCTGCAGCATGATAAGGAATACCCGCCATAGGAATCGGTAAACCCGCAGATTGGCCTCTGCTCGTTAAAGTTATATCTAAAATTTGCGCCGCTTTCTTAGCATCATCAAAAAATAACTCATAAAAATCCCCCATTCTATAAAATAGCAGGGTATCTAAATGGTCCGCTTTGATGCGTAAAAATTGCTGCATCATAGGCGTATGTTGATCGATTATTTTTTGTTTTATACTCATCGTATTATTTTATCTAAAGTTTACCTTTGTCACATCATGAATAACGAACTATTCGACATTGCCGAAGTAACTGGGCAACAATTAAAGTCAAAAGGAATGAAAGTTGTTACAGCGGAATCTTGCACGGGCGGATGGATTGCCCAAGTTATTACAGAAATAGCCGGAAGCTCAGCTTGGTTTGATAGAGGATTTGTAACTTATAGCAATATCTCTAAAATCGAGATGCTGGGAGTCAATATCAAAACACTAGATACTTTTGGTGCAGTCAGCGCACAAACGGCAGTTGAAATGGTTAATGGAGCATTAACTCACAGCACTGCCGATTGTGCTATAGCGGTTACCGGTATAGCTGGCCCTGATGGTGGCTCAGCAGAAAAACCAGTTGGGACAGTCTTTATTGCTTGGGGCTATAAAAACCAACCATGTCACGTTATACAAAAAGAATTTAAAGGAACTCGTCAAGAAATTAGATCTCAAACTGTAAAAGCCGCACTACAAGGCCTTACTATTTAAAATCCAAATTCAGACTCATCTAAATCTTCAAACAACTCTTTTAAACGCTTCTTTTCCCAATATATTTCAATTTTTCTTCTAGCATCGGTTTTTGCCGCGTCGTCTTCAAAACCACCGGTTAAGGAAGCCAAATCCGCACCATCAAAAACATCTTCATCAATATCTGTTTCTGATTTATCGTGCACACTTGAACTATTGGCTGACTTGGAAGAATCTTTCATTGTTTATTCGCCTCCATTTAATTACGATAATATTAAAATCGCAACATAATTATATGTAAAGAAAAAAAACATTAGCAAGGCAAAAATTAACTTATCATAGAACAATAGTCATTGAATATTTATCAGGTTAAAATCTGACCATGACAACTCATTAATACTAAATTGATTTATCATAAAAAACTAAGGCATTACCTTAAACTACCCATATTCTATGAAAAACAACACTCTAGAAATCCCAAGCTCCACAGATTTTTTCACGTCTGATCAACTCTTAAACAATGTCGGCACGCCATTTATCATTGGTTTAGCCATAGGCTACTTTGCAAAAAAAATGTTGCTCCTTTGTCTATTGCTCTGTGGTGCTGCCATCGTCATCTTGTTTATAAGTGAATATTACGAAATCACCCAAATAAATTATGAAAAATTAGAACACGCAGTTGAACCAGCGACCTCACTGATAAAACAATATAAAGATTTTTTAATCGCGCACCTGTTAAATTTCCCGACGAAAGGCATAAGTGCAACCACCGGTTTTTTCTTAGGTTTTAAGTTAGGTTAAGAAGAAAAACTAAAAAAACCTCACATAGGGCTAGACAAATCTTAAGATTGCTCTATAATACGCGTCTTACCAAAGTTATCGATGCCTCGGTGGCGAAATTGGTAGACGCAAGGGACTTAAAATCCCTCGTTCGAAAGGACGTGCCGGTTCGACTCCGGCCCGAGGCACCATAGAATTCTAAGAGCTTACGCCGATTGCGAAGCTCTTTTTTTATGCCTGAAAGAAAGTATCCCGCTTTTGCCCTATTTAACACCCCTTCAATGAACAACCACCAAAACAATAAGATTCCTTGTTAAATGGCCGTGCCGAAATACTAGTTACATTAAATATTGCTGATTTTGTTCCCGCCAGTCAGTTTCGACTGCCGGTATTAACGCCAGGTGCATTTTTGCGCCAATTACAAGAGGAGAACACCTGATGACCAATTATGCACTCCGTGTTCCGGAATCATTATTTACCTATGCACGAAAGATTGCAGAAGAAGAGCATGTATCTATGAATCAATTTTTTGTCATGGCTATTGCCGAAAAAGTTTCTGCATTAAAAACTGAGACCTATTTCTATGAACGACAATCTCGTGGCGAAATCAACGCATTTGATACATGGCTATCATCAAGCCCTGATAAAGAGCCAATTCTAGGTGATGAACTAAATTGAAGCATATATTCCGAGGCGCCATAGAATTCTAAGCGCTTACGCCGATTGCGAAGCTCTTTTTTTATGCCTGAAATTACTTGGTAACCCTTGGGCAAATTTCAGAACCTGATCTAAAGTAATAAACAGCAATACCTGCCCTGCCCCTTTAAAATAAATATCAAAAGCAAAAGAAGACCAACATTAGCTGTCTTTACTATTTCCTAAACATTCCCTCATCTAAACATTTTGGTTAGACATAAAAAAACCCCAGTTAAGGGGCTTGATTTAAACTATTTATTAATATTATTTATAAAGCAGATTCATTTACACATTCAACCCCATAAAGTGAGGGATCACCTTGAATAAGACATTGCGTGACTGTACCAGTTAGTAGATTAGTAATAACTGCAAATTTTGGATCGAACTGCCCACCGACAATTGACAATTGAGCGTTACCTAATAATTTAGATTTTGGTGCAGCACCTATGTTTTTACATTGGGGGATATATTGATCACTATAGTGCGCAGTGTTACATTGAGTAATTACACCACTAATCAAATTCAACATGACCACACCCCCGTTCCATTGCGCTTGTAAATACTTTCCCGTCGCATAACTTAGTTCGCACAAGCTTAATAACAGAACAATTAAAATTAAATAGTATCTTTTATTCATAAAATGTAATATCAATTCTTTGGTAAAAATTTAGGTTTAAGAAATAGTTAAAAAGCCCGCACCGCACGCGCTAGGCCAACATCGCTCTTACTGCCGACAAGCTGTATAAAGTCAACATGGAAGCCCTGCAACCACGCACCGCCGCTATCGAACTCCGAAGAACTCCAGTAGGCGCTAAAAGCATAAAACCCACCTACAACGGATCTTTGAGTATACAATAAGTTAAGCTCATCCTTAGAAGGCAAGTACCAATCACTGTAGCCATTAAGCACATAAGCATCAACAATTTTAGCTACGGTATTAGCTTCACTACAGCCGTTAACTATCGCAGCAGTATTCGCAGCGCCTGTGCCTATTGCTGTGCCCTGAGCCCCAGCAATTGAAGTCCCATAGCAGCCCCACGCCACATAAGCACCATTATTTACATCTGCTGGAGCAACTTCTAAGCCATGTAATCCACCATCTGTTACATAAAACACCTTTCCTCCAGCTGGGCCAGTTTCACCAATTGTATAAGGACTGGTACCTGGACAATAATATAAAACCCAAGTAGGTACACCTTCACATAAAGCTAGCGTCGGTTTAATGTTTGGATCTGGCTGGATTACCGGCACTACTTGCCATTGAGTGCCATCCCAATACTGCATATCCCCAACATTATTACCAGCTTGTGGTAATCCTGCAGGACCTCTTGGGCCTTGTAACCCCTGAATGCCTTGTTCACCTTGAATGCCTTGTGGACCAGCTAATCCCTGAATTCCTTGCTCACCTTTAGCACCGGTATCGCCCTTAGGTCCTTGAATCCCTTGAACACCATTCAACCCCGTAATCACACTCCCCAACAACTTCCATTTATCAGTATTGGCACTTACAGACTTATTCTTGTTCTTAATGATCGCAATATAAGTCTGATCTTTTTCAGTGATCAAACTACCAACAGGATAGGTGGTATTAGCATTCCAAGTTCCGTAGTAGGGGCCGAGATTGATGGCAGCTTGAGCGGTTGATGTTAGCAATTTGAACGCTATTGCTAATATTATTGCGCTTTTAACATAGATATTTCGCATGTTTATATTTGGTAACTTAAGATTATTATGACTTTGCTATTCAAACTTTAATGGCGCTTGAATAGGTAATACAAAAGGAAGATTCACAGGAGTGAAGCTATAAGTTGCGTAAGAAATTGTTGGATCAATTACGCTCGGATTATCAATTGTTTGTGAATGCACACAATTTACCGTAAATGGAGGACCATATACTTTTTTCCCATTAACAATACTAATGGTGCCACGTCTAATTAAATAGTCATTAATATAAGGGAAAGTTACGCATGTATTTGAAGAAACAATCTCATAATATGCATCGACACCGTCTACAGCATCATGGCAAATTCCTATATCCGTTAGTGTTGCAACAATAGGGGGTAGAACTTTCTTAATTACAACACCATAGCCTTGATTCAACGGAATAATAACGTTGCCCGTAATCTTTACATTTGGCTTTTCTAAGATTGGATTACCACTGCAATCATTTGTCGTATAGTTAGCACTTTGTGTATAAAGTGTGTCATCAAATAAACTCGTGTAATCTACCTGATCAGGCTGAACCACATTAATATTGCCTACACCATCTTCCTGCAAATTCATAAACAATCCTAAAGCTGGGATATGGACGGCCATACTGTCAAATGAACCCAAAAAACCAACCAAATCCCCTAAATACTGCGCACCACTATCATATACGCCCAATCCGCCCTTAAGGCCTTTTGCACCTGCGGGTCCAACTTCTCCTGTCTCACCCTTCAGACCTTGAATCCCTTGAGGTCCTCTTTCGCCCTTTTCACCTTTTGGCCCCGCAGGTCCTCTTGGACCAACTGGCCCTTGGGGACCAACTGCCTCTGCCATATTACTAACAACAATACTTGAAGATAAAAGCGCTATAACTGCAATGTGTTTTAGTTTGATCATAATTTAGATTGTTTTAAGTTTGCGTTTGAATAAGATTAAACTTAGGCCAGACAGGAATAGCCATTGTTAAAAATCTATTACCCATGAAATACTCAATATTTAATTGTAAGGGAGGTGGATAATTATGAGTATTAAATAATAATATTGTTATTTGATAAAGGATTATCTTTAGAAAAGTGAAGTATTTAGTATCATAAAACCGTAACAATATATTAATTTATGGATGACATCTGCAATTAATGATAAATAAATTATTGTGGAGTGGTTAACAAATACAATGTTATTGGTTTATTATGTCGATACAATTTACTGGGATATCAAACCCTGTGACTATGTAACAGTAAAATTATTAGCCAGGAAAACACATGAATCAATTTAAAGTTTTTAAACACCCAGTTGGAACAATAGAAGCTGTTAAGCAGGGTTGGTGTTGGCCAGCATTTTTTTTCGGTTTTATGTGGGCATTATTTTCTAAGATGTGGGCAATTGGCTTAAGTGTTATAGCCTTAATTTTTTTGATTGGAGTGGTTACCGGACCCGATATATCAGACGGTGCAAATGGTTTTATCAATCTTTGTGGGTTTATATTAGCAATTGTTTTCGGACTTAAAGGCAACGCATGGAGAGAGGAAAATCTTCGTTCTAGAGGCTTTGATCTGATTGATACGGTTACAGAATCGAATAAAGATGGCGCTATTGCATTAGCATTGAAGAATATAGTAGCCCATTAATCGCATCGGTAAATGCAACAGTTGAGGGCTTTTTTACGCTAACAGAACACTTCAGAACCATTGATGAGCATTTCACTAAGCCGACTGAACCTTTTGCCAAGCTGACTGAACATTTCGCTAAGCCGACTGAACACTCAGCTGAGTCTCCAGAGTGTTCCGTTACTCTGTTTAAGCGCTACAGAATCATTACTTGTTAGTTTTTATAACGCCGGAGTGCTTCGTTAGGTTAGCGGAGCAATCAGTCGTGTTAGCGGAGCATTCATTGAGGTTGTTGGAGCGCTGTGTTAGGTTGACAGAGTGCTCTGCTAGGTTGATAGAGCACCTGAAAATGACATCTAAACAGTTTCGTATTATTCAGAAACGCTCATTAGTGTTGGCAAGATGCTCCTCAATAACATGCCATACAGCATAGACGCTATACGCACTTAGTAAAATTATTTTATTAATCCACAAGCCTAAGTCAGGCTTAGCCTACTTTTATTTACGGTAATCATCAAAATTAAATAACCATAAATATAATTTCTTGTTAAACTGTTTTTCCCAATACTAAATATGCAATTATAGATTTGCGAGTAAAAATTTAGATATATGCGCGGCTAAAAGAACTTAGAACACCTTAATCATTTAACGCCGATGGTAGAAAAATGAACATAACAAAAAGACCGCACTTGCCTATAGTTATCGCAGTCACCTTAGGAATGGCACTACCAGTTAACGCAGCAACAAGCTTTAATTCAACCGTGATTTCTGCTACAGGTGAAATCGTCGATATTAGCCCATTGCTCTCAGAGAAAAAACAAGTCATTACACCCAATTCAAGTCTTAATAAACTTGGGGATGCGGGACAAAATGTACATACCAACTTTAAGTTTATGATTCCACAAGGGGGATTAGATAATCTAAACACCCAAATGAACGTTGCCCTCTTCTCAGGCGTAACAACTACACCTTATCAGGGTTACGGATTTAATACCCCTGCTTCCATAGCATGCGCATACAAACTCGTTTCACGTGTCGTTACTGGATGCACCCCCGATGTGGTAACGCTTAACCCGACCGGAGGTAGCAAGGTCATTGCCATTGTAGCGGCTTACCACTATCCAAATGCCTTGGTTGACCTTACCGTATTTTCCAATCAATTCGGTTTACCTGTTCCCACCACCGACTCCTTCCAAACTGTGTTTACGAGTGACATTCAACCAGCCAATGATCCATACGGCTGGGAGGTTGAAGAAGCTTTAGACCTGCAATGGGCACATGCCATGGCACCGGATGCTAAACTGATCTTAGTAGAAGCGGCATCAAACTCATTTAATGATATGAATCTGGCCGTAGATAAAGCCAGCGCTCTAGTGGCAGAGGCAGGCGGTGGTGAAGTATCTATGAGCTATGGATCTGGCGAATGGCCAACCGAAACCGACTCAGACAATGAAAATCATTACAAAACGGCCAAAGTGGTTTACTTTGCGGCCAGTGGAGATGATGGGGATCCAAGTTATCCTTGTGTATCACCTAATGTTGTTTGTGTGGGAGGCACAACGCTGCGCAGAAAACCCACAACTAAAGCCTATTTTCAAGAGATTGCTTGGCAAGACGGCGGCAGCGGCGTTAGTTCTTATTTCCCAAGACCCGCCTTCCAGAAATCTTTGACTAGCCAAGTAGGCATATTTCGAGGCGTTCCAGATGTTTCAATAGTTGCTGACCCCGATAGTGGGGTTTGGGTGCATTATTCGCCATCCGATAATAGCACGCCCAGATGGTTAGTCTTAGGCGGAACAAGTTTGTCATCTGCTCTTTTTGCAGGCATTGTCAATTCTGCGGGACATTTCTACGCATCATCAGACATTCAACATACCAAAATGTATTCAGCTGGCTTAGGCTCGGCCAGCGCAAGCTATTATAGAAACATTTCTGCAGGCTATTGCGGCCCGTATGTTGGTTGGTCGGCAACATCCGCTAAATGGGATCTCTGCACTGGCTTAGGTACCCCGCTTGGTAAATCTGGCAAGTAAACTATTGCCCATATCAACCCACGCAACTGACTTTTAAGGCTTCAGTAAATATACCGGCTTTAGTTTCTATTAAGCTAAAGTTTTCTTTAGCGCGGGTAATGCCGGTATAAATAAGTTCTCGGGTTAATACCCGACTCATGGTGTCTGGTAACACTAAAGCCACATGATTAAACTCTGAGCCTTGCGATTTATGCACGGTCATGGCATAAGCCGTTTCTACATTGGGTAAGCGTAAGGGCGACACCCAATGTAAACCATCGACATGTTCTTTATCATTCGCCGGAAACACTACCCGCAATTTATCGGTATGATCTTTTAGCGCGATACCGATATCGCCATTCATTAAATCCAGCGTGTAATCATTATTAGTTATCATCACTGGGCGGGCTTCGTACCATAAATCCGCTTTAGCATCTTTTAGCAACCATTGCTGTATCCGCTCATTTAAACCCTCAACACCCCACTGCCCTTTACGCAAGGCACACAACACCTGAAAAGTATCAAAGGCTTTTAGCACTTGTTTAGCCCACGCATTAATCACCGTAGGGTCATTAGATTTTGGCCGCTGTTTAATAATCGCTCGATAATAACCATACCCCTGACAAAGCTCTGGCACAGCGGCTGATTTTTCACCTGAATTGGCCAAAACCAACTGTTTTAATAACTCATCCGCTGACTCTGCGCTGGGCTTATTAGATATCGCACTGGCATCACCTGAAATTAAGGGGTGTAAATCCGTAAATGTTGGATCATCTAAAATCTGCTGGGCTTTTACAACATCACCGGCATTAACTACAGCCGCTAGATTACCAATACCACTGTCTTTATTAAATCGATAACTGTGTTGCAAAATAACCGTTTGTTGATTGATGGCTTGATTAGCGCTTAAGGATTTAGCGGTTGCAAAATCTTCCTGCGCATAGTCTTTAAGCCACGCTTTTGTGTCTGCATCATAGGCTACCTCGATAGCGCCTTGACATAAATCTCCCAGCACCGACCCTGCTTCTACCGACGCCAATTGATCTTTATCTCCCAATAAAATCAAGGTGGCTTTTTCGGGTAAGGCGTCTAACAGGGCCGCCATCATCTCTAAATCAATCATAGAGGCCTCGTCTACAATCACAATATCCGCCACTAATGGATTATGCCGATGATGATTAAACTGCCGCGTATTTGAGCGTGTACCTAATAAGCGATGCAAGGTACTGGCTTTAGTGGGCATTAAGGCTTTAATGTCCTCAGCTACCTTTAAATCTGCAATCGCTTTATTAATAGACTCACTGACGCGCGCCGCCGCTTTACCCGTGGGTGCGGCTAATAAGATATTTAAGCGATGTGCCTCAGGCGCTTCTGCTTGCAACAACTGCACTAAGATAGCCAACAACTTGGTCAGCGTAGTCGTTTTACCGGTCCCTGGCCCACCGGTAATAATACTAAACCGTGCTCGTAAGGCTAAAACACAGGCCACTTTTTGCCAATCCGGTTGCTGATCTGTATTAGCAAATAACTGGGTAATTTGCGCTTTTAATTCAGCGGGTAACTGTGTTCTACACGGTTGCAATCTTTGCTGAATGCCTAGATCAACCAACTGCTGACACTGCCAAAAGCGTCTTAAATATAAACGCTGTCCAGACAATACCAAAGGTGTACTGCCCTCCCCTAAACTGACTACCGATGTATTGCTTAAACTCGCTATCCACTCTTGCAAGGCCGTGGCTTTTAGTTTTACTAAACTGGCATCCACGCATTGTTCTTCTGTCGTGCTACTCATGCCTAAGACAGTTTCAAAGCTTTGGCTTAACTTCGCTAAATCTAAATACACTTCACCTAAGTTAAATTGCTGACTCACTAAAGCACTGGCCCACAACAACAGGTCTGTCGCGTTGGGTTCTTGTTGAGCAATAAAATTAACAAAGGCTCGGTCGGTATGGCTTAACCACGCATATTTAAGCCATGTTTTGATTTGTGCATCAATCATACCCGCGCTCCTGTGATGACTTTGCCTTTAAATAATTCATCCAAAGCCTCTATTAAGACTTTAGGCGGTTTATTAACGACTCGCCCGCCAGATGGACTTTGTGAGCCTCTTAAAAATAGATACACGCCCCCACCCACATGGGTGTCGTAATTATAAGCATCACCCAAGCGACTCTTAAGCAAGCGATGCAACGCTAATACATAAATCAACATTTGTAAGTCATAGCGCTTTTCTAACATGGCTATTTCTAAATTAGCTTTTGTATAAGCCGCGTCATTGAGTCCCAAACTATTAAACTTATAATCCGCCACATAATATTGCTGCTTATGCACAAAGACTAAATCGATAAAGCCTTTCATTAAGCCATGGATGGTATTAGCGGTTAACGGTGGGCGGGGTAGCTGCGGATAAAAATGCTCGAGCACTAATTTATCCAACACCAACACATCCACAGCTTCTGCGCCCATCGTAAATTCCATTTCAACTTGATAATGCTCTGCGGGTAAATCAGCCAGACTCACTGACTCATCATCAAACAAAGGCATGCTTAACCAATGGGCTAAGGCTGTTTCAATAATAGCCGTTTTATCTTGCCATACGGCTTGCTTAAACAACTTTTGCACCAGCTCACGACTTTTAGCAAAATCCTCAAAACTGGTTTTAAATCCAGTACGACCACACAGTTCTAACAAACTATGAATTAATACCCCAGGACCGGCGCCTTTAGGTAAATCGTAAATCGTTAAGGCAGTTTTATCGACATTAAGCTCTTCAAGCTCCTCTTCATCGCCTTCTGTAGATTCTTGCGGCGTTTCTTGCTCTTCGGGTAAGGCTTGCTGACTGCCCTTATGGCTATGTTTTAAAGCACTGTAACTGGCAACCCACCAATTATCAGCCACTTTTACTTCGGCTTCGCGGGCTTCAGCTAATGGTTCTGCTGAGACATCAGGCACATACACTGTCGTACTTATCTCTGGCAAGGGCGTAACCGCCATATCGTCACAAACGCCTTTTAATTGAGTTAATTGTGCGGTCAAAGTTTCAGGCGCTTGCTCTGCTTGCCACGCTAATAAATACCCCACGGCACTCTTTTCTAACTGACAAGACTTCGTATTGCCTCTTTTAATGGGGGCTATACCCAACCAACACGCATATTGTGCGCGCGTTATCGCGACATACAACAAGCGTAAATCTTCTTGTAAACGCTCTTTATCGGCTAAATCTTTACTGGCCTCTGTTTTATTTAAATCAACCCGTAAATTATTATCTGCATCATGAAACTTAAAATAACTGTCTTTACTACTTGGCTCTCTAAAGCCACAAATAAACGGCAAAAATACCAAAGGGTATTCCAAGCCTTTAGACTTATGAATAGTAATAATCTTAATTAAATCAGCATCACTTTCTAACCTTAAGATAGATTCGTCAGCACCTTGGGTGTTATCTTCAGCTATCGCTTCTGATAAGAATCTTATTAAGGCGGGCTCGCCTTCAAACTGGGTACTGGCTGTTTGCAACAACTCGGCTAAATGTAATAAATTGGTTAAAACGCGTTCACCCTCACCAGCTGTTAAGCCAATACGCTGCAAACCAAAATCATTGATAACTCGGCGTAAGGCCGGCAAAACTCCTTCTTGTAACCAACACTCATGATAGATAACAAAACGCTCTAGCTGTGCTTCCCAACTGATTTCATCCACCACAAAATGTTGTAATTCCTGATAACTAAAACCTAAGGTAGTCGTACTTAAAGCCGCTCTTACCTTATATTCGTTACGCGGTTCCGCTAGGGCTTTTAACCAAATTAAGACATCAGCGGCTTCTAAGGTGGCATAAATAGAGTCGCGTTCTGACAAATACACGCTCGGTAACTGACGCTTCGCTAAAGCCCTGCGCATCACCTTCGCTTCTTTACCTGTGCGGACTAAAATAGCGATGTCATTCGGCTTTAAGGCTTTAAGCCCAGACTCTGAAGCAAAGCCCGTTTTATGGTGTTCTGCGCCATTTAACAACTCAACTATCTGGCTGGCCGTCACGTCAGCTAGGGCGTCCAGATAATCCTCTTGAGAAACGGCCTCAGCAGATTCCCAAACCCAACAATTTAAAGCCTTAGCAGGCTTGTCATTAATCACCCAGGTGTCTTTACGCCCTTTAGCGCTGACATCCACAAAGGGTAATGGATTGGTGTTATCGGCTGTTTTAAACAAAAACGCACCCTGGGCTTGCTGTTGATCGGCAAACAAAAACAACTGATTAACCGCCCTAACCAAAGCGTGTGTTGAACGATAATTAGTATCTAAAGTGTAATGTTTGCCTTGAGTGGCGGCATAGGCTTTTAAATAGGTAAAAATGTCCGCGCCTCTAAAAGAATAGATGGCTTGCTTAGGGTCACCAATCATAAAGCAACCCAAAGCCGCATGTTCTGACGGAGGATAGAGTTTCTCAAAAATCCTATATTGCACCGGATCCGTATCCTGAAACTCATCTATTAACGCGATAGGAAACTGCTGCCGAATCACTTGTGCAAACGGCTCACCGTTTTTACCCTGCAAGGCAAAATCCAATCCCGTTAACATATCGTTATAAGACATTTGGGCTAAGCGATTTTTTTCTGATAACGCCCGGCGCCGCATCCAATGCACCGCATGGGCAATTAAGGCGGTTTTTAATTGCGGTAGCGCCGCAATTTGGGCAGGTAAATCGGCTATCGCATCAAAAGCGGGGTGTTTAGGAGGAATACCAGACTTGGTATTTGCTTCTAGTCCCGCGGTTGATAAGTTTTTAATAGCTGTCTCAGTTAACTTAAGTTCAACTTGATTGGGGTCATCCGCCCAGTCTTTAAGTTTTTTAGGCCACTCCACACGATTCGTTGAATTGTATTTAGTGGCAGGTAAAACTTTATCTGCAACCGCCTGTTCAATTAAATCTCTAATCTCTCCAGCCCACGCCTTCCAGGGCTCTTTTAAAGCCGCCAACTGTCCAAAGTAATCTTTATAAAATGCGACACACAAGGCATTAATAGCTTGATAGTGCGTCACATCGCTATCGATAGGATCTTCTTTTATTAAGAAATCTTTTAAGACTTTTTGTAGCGCTTCTGGCGTATTAAAGGTATTAAAGATCTCAGGTAAAAAGACATTATCTGTATCTAGTGCATAATAAAATGTCCGCCAATAATCTCGCACCACCTGATTTAATAATTCAGTTTCATCCGGCTTTAGTTCTAATTTAAACAAACTACCGCTATCAAAAGCATGTTGTTTTAACATACGATTACACCATCCATGAATCGTATACACCGCCGCTTCATCCATCCAGTTAGCCGCCAACTCTAACTTTTGTGCACAACTTAAATAATCATCTGCCTTATGATCGGCACGCAACGCTATTAAAAATGGATCGGCTTCCGTGTCTAAGCCCCGAAAAAATCGCGCCGCGGAATTTAATCTTGCCCGGATTCTATCGCGTAATTCTTTAGTGGCCGCCTCAGTAAAAGTCACCACCAAAATATCGGGGGGTAACAATGGTCTATTTTTAAACGCCTCCCCGAGTTTATGACCCAGAATTAAACGCACATACAAAGCCGCAATGGTAAAAGTCTTACCCGTACCTGCACTGGCTTCTATTAAACGCGTGTCATGTAAAGGAAAATCAATAGCAGATAATTTATTAATAGTGCTCATTATTTACCTTCCTTGACTAACTTAAGCTGTGTAAAAGCTGGCGCATATAAGCGCTCTGCCCACTCTGCAAAACCTGGCTCTATCATTTCAAACTCGGGATAAAAGCGCTGTAAATACAGATCGTAATCGACCTCACCCGGATTCCAACTATCCCCTTCATAGTGTTTTCTTGCTGCCTCTTTAGCCTCTGCAGTGTTTTGTTTATTTGGATAATCCTTAGCCAACCACGCAAAAGCGGATTTAATGGCAATGGGTAACGGGCTTTGCAAACCCTGTAACCAAGCGTCTGCCAGTTGTTCTAACAGTTGTATTGCGGCTAATCTATCGAGTGGATCCAACTGAATCATGGCATCAGCACCCACACCGTAAGTACGCATATTTAATCCAGAAGCACAGCCCACAACATGCCTTAACCAAGTATTAATAACCGTGTGATACTTAATCTGCTTAGTCTGCTTTTTACATAAAGGCTGAGCAGTAACCATGATTAAGGCTAAATCACCGGCTTGATTCTGATGCAAGCTGGTTAAATTGCCGGTTAATTGCAGTACTTCATGCATATCTAAAGCCAAATCGATACTGATGGATTGTGGCGCAATTTCTGCAAAACCTGCGGCTAATAAACTTTGGTACTGCGTCCAAGCGCCCGTTACAGCGGTTGTTAAACCATCAAAGGTTAATTTAGAAAATCCGGCTAAAGGCAAACACCCCGTGGCTGATAAAGTTTGATAGCGTTGCTTAAAAACAGCATCGGGTTCCACAGTCGGATCGGCTTTAAGCGCTGCCAACAACGTATCAGTATGCTGATAAATTTCTAAATGATTAAAGCCAAAGGGCTCATTATCTTCACTGATGGCATTATCGTCATCAAAACTAAACTTTAAGGTTTGCTGACAAAAAGTCTTTACCGGCGCTTTTAAAAACCGCGCTAACCCTTCAATACTTAACACTTTAGGCGCTTCAAAAGCCTGCGATTTAATAGCACTCACGCCGCGTTTATCGGTGTCCGTTTCATGCCATTCTTTAGAATAGGTAAATAACCGCGGATCTGTGCTGGTTTTAAGATAGTTAATACTAAAGGGCTGTAAAGGATGCGCTAGCGTAATAGCGAGCAAATCTAGGCTATAACTTTGGTCGATAAAATCGCGTAATTGACTGACAAATACCGACGGTGGAATCTCGGTGTTATCTCTAATGCTCCGCCCTACCCAACTGATATAGAGTTGTTGTCTAGCAGACATTAAAGCTTCTAAAAATAAATAATGATCATCTTGACGACGCGACCGATCACCCGGACGATAATGCCCGCGTTGCCCCATTAAATCAAAACTCTTAATTTGTTGGCTACGCGGAAATTCACCCTCATTAATACCCAACAGACAGACCACTTTAAAAGGAATGGCGCGCATGGGCATTAAAGTACAAAAATTCACCCGACCACTTAAAAAGCGTTGCTGTAAATTAGGCTCATCAACTGCCGTTAACCAGGTTTCTTTAACAATATTTATCGGGATTAAATCATCATCAGCCAACTTAGCTTGTGAGCAGTTTATTTGCCACTGTGTCAAAGCCTGCCTTAAAGTGGCCAGCGTTTTTTGCTCGCGTTCTTGCGTTGAAACAAAAAAATCATCGAGTAAATTACCTAATAACTGCACCCAATCCTCTACGCTATGGATTTGCCTTAATTGATCCACATAAGCTGCTAACATCTCTTGCAAGTTAGCCAAGCCACCTAAATATTGTGCCTCTAAACCGCCGATATTGGCATACGGTTCTATACCCTTAAAGCTTTGCCCTGCCCCCACGGCGTAACCCAATAACAAGCGTTGTAAACCAAACTGCCACGTATTAGCCGTTAATTCATCAGGCATCGCTACCGCTGACTTTCTTTGCTGGCTATCCAAGCCCCAACGAATACCGGACTCTTTAAGCCATTGATGCAATTTAGGAATGGCCGCTTCATCAATGCCAAACTGCTTTCTTAAGGCCGGCACTTCTAGTAAGCCTAAAAACTCACTCACCTCAAAGCGTGAATCCGGTAAATTTAGCAACACCTCAATGGCATTTAATAAGGGATTTTGGCCACGCTGTTGTTGGTCAGCCAAACTAAACGGAATATAGCGTTTATCTGTTTTATCAATTTGCCCAAATACAGCCCGAATATGCGGGGTATAGGTATTAATATCCGGCACCATGATAATAATATCGCGCGGATGCAAACTAGGATCGGCATTAAAACGCGCTAACAGTTGATCATGTAAAATTTCAACTTCGCGCTGAGGGCTATGCGCGATATGAAACACTAAAGATTCATCAACTTGATTGATAGGGTTCGGCGTTTCAGGCACGGGTTCTAAATCTAGAATGGCTTGCTGTACCTGTTGCAATAAACTGCGTTGTGCTTTATTAGCGCCGTAATCCTCAAATAAATCAATTTTGTGATTCGGCCACCCCCAAGACTCATAAGCACTTTTTTCGTCAAACACATCGAGTAAACGCAAATAATCACGCCCTTGTTTACCCCAAGCCGCTAACAAGGGATTCGCGTGTTGATGTAAGTCTGCAAGACTTAAATCAGCACGCATGCCGGGTTTATAAGTTTGACGCTGCCGCTCGGCTTTTAAGAGTTCTTTGTCTTCGATAATATCCGCCAAATAATGCTGACACGGATTATGCACAAACAGCACTACCTGACAAAACTGAGAAATTTTTGCCAATACTTCAAGGGCTTGTTGGGGTAAAGACGACAAACCAAACACGATAACGCGTTTAGGTAATTGTGGCTGGCTGTTATCAATCTGCGCCATAAACTCAGCATGAACCGCCGCCCGACTGTTGATCAATGGATTATCAACGCCCACATCTTTTAAGATGTGTCGCCATAACAAAGCTTGCCAGCGCTGGGCATCGGGGAGTTTTTGTGGCTGACCTTGTGCATCTCTTAACACATCTTGCCCAGCCGCCCAGTCTGATAACCAATCAGACCGATACACCTGATACTGATCGTATAAATCGGCTAACTGTTCCGCTAATTGATAACGCTTACGCGCTTGCGTATCGTTATGTAAAAAATGCTGTAAAACCTCAAAACCCTCACTATCAGTAACCGTGGGTAGCAAACGATACAAACGCCAGACTAAAGTGGATCTAGCCAGTAATTGCTCGGTAGAAATTTTATCTGCTAATACCGCTCGATACACTTGCCAAATAAAGCTAGCGGGTAATTTAACCTCTAAGGATGCGGCAATGCCTAAGGCACTGTTTTGCGCTAAGTTCTGTTTAAGCCACTGCGCCATGCCACTGTTATTAACTAAAAACACCTCTTGCTCTAAAGGTGCTAAAGGATGCTCTTGTAACCAATAAGTCACCACGTCTAATAAAGATTCCAGCTTATTCGCATGGATAACAGCAATACCTTTATTGAGTGATGAAGAGGACTGCGCAGTGGTCATTGAAGGTCGCCTCAAACGAAAAATAATATAATGTGCAGAGTTTACACAAACATTACGACAGATTGAGACGCTTTAAGAATTATTTTAAAAAGCTTTAAGCATTGCACTTAAAGCTTATACTCTGTTTTTATCTAACAAATATCACAACGAGTATACAAAATGTGAAATTTGGAATACTAACTTTACTGATAACGCGTATGCAGTTCATTAATATCTTTTATCATACGTTCGCGCAATTCTAATGGCTCTAACACTTCTATTGCAGAGCCGTAACCTCTAATCCACCAAACTAATTGTTCGGTATAACGCACAGTTGCTTTTACTATTACATAACCATCTTGATAGGGGATTATTTCTTGATCTTTTGATAAAGGCGTTTCAGTAAGATATTTTGCTGACTTGGCTTCAAAGATACATTTAAAGGTAATTTCTTGTAATGAGGTGGCGGTATTCCAAGCATTCCAAGCAAAGCCCATATTTCCTTGCTCTAAATACTCTTGCAGAGTCAAGGTAATTGGATCTGCATCTGCCGGTAATTGTTCGGCTTTTTTGATGCGGTGCAAGGCAAACTGACGTTGTTCCCCTGTGTCTACTTTTACGGCAATTAAATAAATAACATGCCCCCTAAAAACTAAGCCAACAGGGTTGACCGTGTATTTGCTCCGTTCTCCATCTAAGCGGACATAATCTAATTTTAGTTTTTTATTTTCTAATAAAGCTGTACTAATAATTTTTTGAAAGTTACCGTTAATTTCTGGTGCTAATAAGGGTTGTACGGGATGAACTACGGCAATTTTTTCTGGCCACTTTACTAAGGCATTGCCTTTTAAACTATGCAATACTTTTTCTGAATATTCAAAAAATGGCTCTAACTCTTTTAGTGTCGCTTCTGGAAATAATTGACTCAGATATTTTTTAACCAAAATAAATGATAAAGCTTGGTTTGCGGATAAACCAGAAAGCAGAATAACTTTGGCTTTATCGTTCCAATACCAACCAAAACCACCGTCTTTTAGAATCTTACTCTCTATATCCATAAACACTTCTGCTAGTGCGTTCATATCACGTTGCACCGTTCTAGCACTAACATCAATGCCTTTGTCTAATAAAAAGTCTAGAACCTCAGGCACTGAAACAGGATTTGAACTCCGGCAGTTTTGTAGTTTTTCTAAAATTCGATGATGACGATTAATTTGGTCATTCATAAGCGCTCCGGCAATTTTTAATTTTAAGCCCTACTCATCAAAGTATGGCTGGTGCATAGTGGTTGTATAACTTTTTGGCTTGCTATAAACTTTGTTTCGAGCAAAATCATGCTTATGAAATTTAAAAATAATAATAACACTAGGAACGAAGATGAGTACAACAGAAACAACACCAGAAAGCACATTAACACTTTATGAAAGAATTGGCGGTGCAGCTGCTGTTGAAGCAGCCGTTGAAGTATTTTATAAGAAAGCCTTAGCTGATTATCGCGTCTATCGTTATTTTGATGGCGTTGATACTGAAAAATTAATTGCCAAACAAAAAGCTTTTTTTACATTAGCTTTTGGCGGGCCTAATAACTACACAGGTGCGGACTTAAGAACTGCTCATTCAAGATTAGTTAAAATGGGTTTAGGAAACGACCAATTCAATGTTATTTTGGAACATTTAGGTGACACACTAAAAGAATTAAAAGTTCCTCAAGATCTCATTGAAGAAGTTTTGACTCTTGCAGAAAGCACTCGTAACGACGTACTAGGTAAATAAAATGACCTTATCGTGGATTGACAAGTGTTAATCCACGTTTAAATTAAGCTTATTATGCAAATATAAGCCCTCTTTTTCTGTCTTTTAAATTAATTTTTAATTATTTGCAAAATAATAAAAAATTTTTTTCATCCATTGCCATAAATCGCCTATCATAATGTAATACATTAGGGTATCCATTGGCCCGAGAGTCAGTAATTTAATGAGGATTTCATGAAGCAGTTGTTAGTATCTTTTATTTTTTTGATTACATTAGGTTTTGGACATGACGCCTTAGCTCAGAAAACCCCAAAAACCACCCATCACGAAACATTACAATGTGCTGCTTTTAGTACTTATGTCGGCAAATTAAATCCTAATTACGGCAATCATCCTTCAAAAGAACTTATCAATGATCTGCTTGATCAACTGATTAAAAAAACGCCCTTTCGCTGCATCATGACTTATGGCGTTCTTAATGGTTTAGACACCGTTTTTAGTGCTGCAGAAGCAAAACACATCAAGGTTATCTCTGTTTTATGGCTAGATGACAACATTGAAACGAATTCACAATCTATACAAAAAGGTATAGAGGTCGCTAAGGCTTACCCTAAAACCATCGTAAAATTGAGCTGCGGTTCTGAAGTCAGAACCCGTCATGGTAATGCGTTTGATGGTGAAATTAATCGCTGTATTGACGCCCTACATAATGCTGGCGTAAAACAACCTGTAACCACTATTGATACTTGGTGGGAATGGTGTAATCGCTCTACGGAATGTCAAAAAAACAGCTTTGCTGATAAGGTTGATTGGATAGGTACTAATATTTATCCATGGTGGGAAAATCAATATTCTGGTGTGCATACTTGTGTTCCTGCAGAAAAAGCCGCTGATTTTCAAACAACTCGTCTTGAAGAAATTAACAAAGCCTATCCTAACAAAGAACTTGTCTTAACTGAGTTCGGCTGGCCAAGTGGCCCAGAAGGTGGTAGTACAACCAATGTTAAAACCGGCGAACATTGCGGTATTGCTAGCAAGAAAAATCAAAAATTGGTGATTGAATCAACTTTTAAACAATTAGCTAAAAAGAAATGGTCTGGTGTTGTGTTTGAAGCCTTCTCAGAAGATTGGAAACCAGCAGAAGAAGGCCCATTCGGAAAATATTGGGGAATTTGTCAAGGTGAAGCGCCTTACACTTGCACCGAGAAATTTAAAATTGCTAAATAATTAGCTCAACCGCTTTATTGAATGTTGATTGACAGAAACGATAAATTTTAAAAACTGCCTTTAATGAATACAGCTAAAAAACTACTCCACTTTTTAATACCTGCGTGGTTATTATTAGCAACACAAGTAAGTTATGGCCAACATGCAGAAATAATTATTGATGCAGAAAATGGTAATGTCATTCACGAAGTTAGCGCTAGTCAGGCTTGGTTTCCTGCTTCGCTAACTAAGGTAATGACCTTATATGTAACCTTTGAGACTTTAAGAGCTAATCAAATTCACTTACATGACACGCTGCAAACCTCTGCCCACGCAGCTAGACAACCAAACAGCAAGTTAGGCCTTAGAACGGGTGAATTAATAACCGTTAGAGATGCAATCTTAGCGTTAATAACCCGCTCAGCTAATGACGCAGCTGTTGTGCTAGCAGAAGGCATAGGCGGAACTGAAGAAAATTTTGCTGTAAAAATGACGGCTACAGCTCACGCCTTGGGCATGAGTGATACGCATTTTATGAATGCAACAGGCTTACCGCATCAATGGCAAGTAACAACGGCTCGTGACTTGGCGGTACTCGCCTGGAAAACCTATCACAATTTCCCTGAATATTATCCTTACTTTGCTTCACATAACTTTTTATTTAAAGGTCGTGAACTAAGAGCCATTAATAAATTTACCGCGACTTATCCGGGTGCAGAAGGCATGAAAACTGGCTTCACTTGTGGCTCTGGCTATAATTTGATTTCTTCTGCTAATCAAAATGGTCGACGCTTAATTGGTGTAGTTTTAGGTGGCATGACCAGCCCTCAACGTTACCAATTAATGATTAATATGATGAACAATGCTTTTGCTAACAAATTTGTTAGCGCTGGCCTTAATCTAACCTCAATGCCCACAAATAATCCAGGCATCCCACCTTATCAATTAGGTTGTGGAAATATGGCACAATCAACATTTAAATCAACTGAGGTTGATGAAACACCCGTAGTATTTACACCAAGCGCAAGCCCTAAACACGTTAATGTTTCTAAACACAGAGCAGCCATTAAACCGGCAAAAATAGTACACAAAACTAAGCCTGTTAAAGCACCGATCGTTGTCAAAAACAATCATCCTACAAAAACCCTGAAGCCAGTTAAAGCTGTAAAAGTCGTAAAAGCTGTGCCTCAGCATGCTCCGGCAAAAAAAATAAACACAGTAACACCTTCTAAAATCGGTAAAATAACTAACAAAGGTGTGGTTAAACCCCATACCAATAATAACCATTACCATCATTCATAAGCATTTAACCATCAGGACAGGATTAATCATGAGTATGCAGAGCCCTAACTATAATAAAACGTTGCTAAGCAGCCTAATTCTTTCAATTACCTTAGCTGGCTGCGCATCAACTACACCCGCACCCGCAAGCGACCCATGGACCGGATGGAACCACGGCACACAAGATTTCAACGATGGCCTAGACAAACATGTTTTAAAACCATTAGCGCAAGGCTATCAATACATAACACCCACATTTGTTAATGATGGTATTACAAATTTCTTTAGCAATGTTAACGACATTGGTGTTACTTTTAATGATTTATTTCAATTAAAGTTTGCCCAAGGTGGACAAGATGCCAGCCGCTTTTTAATCAATACCACTGCCGGAGTTGGTGGTGTCATGGATATTGCTAATAAATTTGACTTACCTAAACATAAAGAAGACTTTGGTCAAACATTAGGTTTCTGGGGTGTACCGTCGGGTAACTATTTAGTTTTACCTTTTTATGGCCCTAGTTCACCTAGAGACACTGTAGGTTTAATTGGTGATGCCGCGTTAAACCCTATTACTTATGTTTCTATCTTTAGTGGTGGCGTGGTTAATGCAATCACAGCTGGCGCAAGAGCAGTTGAAGTCGTTGATCATAGAGCAGAGTTAATGACCAATGAAAAAATTCTTAATGAAGGCGCTGTTGATCGTTATGACTTCTTAAAGAATTCTTATCAACAAAACAGAGAATATTTAATTAATGATGGTAAAACCACTGACAGCAGTGACCCTGATTTACTAGATGATAGCTCTGACACACCAAGTTCAGGTACTGGCACTCCTGGAAAAGGCGGGGTAAGCACAGGCGCTACCGAAGCCACAGGAACATCTGGCTCTAGTCAAAACTTACCTAAAGCACCTTCAAAACAATCTTTAAAGCTATCTGCGCCTAAAAAATAAGGCATAAAAAACAGATAACAGGCCATAAATTCTAGTTTATGACCTGTTATCTGTCGCTGTTATTACTTTAGTTAAATTCCGTTAGGAAAATCGTAGCTGTAATGCTTGCGTAATGGTTTTACAACTTCCCATTGGCTATCTAAGCCAGCATGAAAAGCCACTAAATCACCCGCCTTAACTACAACAGGTTCACCTCCTGCAGGTGTCACTAAAATTTCACCTTCAAGTAGATAAGCGCATTCTGTTTCATCAAAATCTATCGGGAACTTTGATACTTCTTTTTCCCAGATTTCCCAAGTAGCTACGCCTAATTCTTTTAAACGCTCTTCACTTGGGTTATGTTCGATAGTAATCTTGCTCATTTTAATCCTAAAATTTAAATAATTTGAAGGCGCAATTGTAGCATTTGCTCTCTGTTGTTGCCACGGCTAGCCAGTATTGGTTAGAAATCAGTTATCTCAAAGCAGAACTTCTCACTTTCATCACCATATGATTCAAGCTGAGCCACTTCAACTTCATATTCTGTCGCTTCACTAACCAGTTCGCCGTCTTCATCAAACTCAGCATTAACTCCATAGCAATCACCATAGACGCCAACCATTAGATTTTCATAAATACCTATATAGCGCTCATCTTCTGTTTCATACTCTTCATCAGGCGACCAGATTGCTAATAAAGGGGCATATAACTGCTCAAATCTTTTTGCTATTTCTATCTTTTGTAGATCACTATTCATGTAATTATCTTTTTGAGTTTGTTTAAATTAACTTTCCCACAGCCCCAAGATATTGAGGCGTACTTTGCCTATTTCAAGCGTCTAAGTAAACTCTTTTAGCGTCACACGCTAACCCAAAGCCTACACTTGATAACCTATTACCATCTGAAATCTCTGCATGTGGAAATATTTGCTGAGTAATAGCTTGTATTAGAGGTATTGCCGTCCCTCCTCCGGTTAAAATTACTAGGCCAATGTCATTAGCAGACACCCCTGCCTGGGCTAAACAGGCATGAAGTATGTTCTGTATAGCTACCACACTGCTTAACAAGCTTTCTTCAAAATCTATGCGCTGATTAACAAGCTGTAATTCCTCTTCAATAAAAGACAAATCAATCTGAGCTTGTTCGCTATCACTGAGCTTAATTTTACTTTCTTCAATAGTCGCCATCAATTTGTGGCCTAACTCTTCTTCCACAACAAATAAAAGTCGATCCGTTAAGTTTTTATCTTGAGCTTGGGCAACAAGTGCTGCCAAATCACGCTTGTACTTCTTGGTATACATGCATTGGATTTTGCTTGTTTCAGAAAGATCAAAAAATGGTGTATTAGGAAAACCTAATCCTTTAGCACCCCACAATGACCCCATTCCTAATAAAGGCATAAAAGCTTTAAGACTTAAGGCGCGATCAAAATCATTACCACCCAATCTAATCCCGGCATTAGCCAATATATCATCTTGACGATCAAGTTTTTTTATAGCCCTACCCGATAACCGCATAATAGTAAAATCCGAAGTTCCACCGCCAATATCCATCACAACGGCCAGACATTCTTTATCTCCCATAGTGAGCTCATGCGCAAAGGCTGCGGCAATGGGTTCATACTGAAAACGAATCTCTTTAAAACCTGCCGCCATAAAGATACTTTTGAGTTGTGCCTCGGCTTCTTTATCTGCCTTTTCATTACCATCAACAAAATGAACCGGCCGCCCCGCCACTAAGGTGTTTACTTCTCTACCCGCCAACAATTCAGCTTTGTCTTTAATATGACTGATAAAAGGCTCAATAATGGCTTCGAATTGCGTTTGCTTACCACTGATTGTCGTACCTTCTTTCATTAAAGAGGTACCCAGCACACGCTTAAAACTACGCATAAAACGCCCCTCTTCTCTAGACACATAGGCGTTTATAGCTTGGCGTCCGAAAAGTACTGTAGAGTGCTCTTGGGCAAAAAAAAGTGTTGAAGGAATAGTTGTATGCTCTTCTTCAACAGGGACTAAAGTTATAGCCTCCTGTTCTTTCCTAGCAATGGCAATGGTCGTGTTTGATGTGCCAAAATCAATCCCGCAAGTAATATCATCCATTATTTAATATAAAACCTATTCCGTGGTATTCGCTATAATTTTATGAATACGCTTAGTATTGAGCGCAATGATAATTAAAATAAAGGGTATTGAAACACCCTCAACCAACTCAGGATTCACTTTAAAACCGAAAGCATGTAAGGCCTCGGAAAGCTTACCAATAATACTAGCTGCATAATAGGTAATAGCCACCATAGAGATACCTTCTACCATTTGTTGCATGCGTAATTGCATCTTAGCACGCAAGTTCATAGATGAAAGTAGACCTTGATTTTGTCGCTCAATAATAATATCCACCCGTGTCCGCAATAATTGACTCGCGTTACTCACCCGTTTAGATAATAAAGTAAATCGATGTGAAACAGATTCACAAGTATTAACAGCTGGCTCTAAGCGACGTTTGATAAATTCACCTAAAGTCTGAATCCCCTGGATTCTTACTTCTCTTAAATCATCAACACGTTGCCCCACTAATTTGTAATACGCACTGGCTGCAGCAAATCGAAAGTGATTACTGGAGATATAATTTTCAATTTCTGCCGCTAAATTAGTGAGCTCTTCCAATAACAAGCCATCATTCTTATCAGACATCGTCATAGCATTAGTGATGGTATATAACTGTCGATCTGACTTATTTAAAGCAGGATATAAACTACGTGCAATTGGAAACGCCATTAAAGCCATCACCCGATACACTTCTATTTCAAATAAGCGCTGTAATAAGCGTCCTGCTTGTTGTGCTCGTAGATCATGGTTAACAATTAAAAATCGACTAAAGCCATCGACATGAATTCTAAAATCAGTAAACACAGAAGCTGCACCACCGGTTACTTTAGAACCAATCACCGCATTACTCGCAAAGTAATCTGCCAACAAGGCTAAATCATTGGTTTCTTTGTATTGAATATCATCTGCCGAAACAATTGCCGCATGGACGGCTACAACAACCTGCCCTGTTAATTGTGATAACCAATCGATGGGGACTTTTTTAAGTGCCGGATCCACAAATGGATCTTTAGGGGTATCGTGAACATAAAAACTATAAGTACTAAATTCGCCATGCTGTTCCCAACGAATTTGAAACGCCTTAAAATCAGCCACAAAATGATCAGCATCTGCCTCCGGTGGCGCGACACCAAAGCGTTCACATAAATTTATTAAATGTTGATGCTCATGTAATTTCTGCTCTTGTGTTAATACTAAAGCTAAATGAGTTGCTCTGACTGGCAACTTTAGAATAAAAGGTGCTCTAGCATGAACTTCATTGTGTAGCAAAAAACGCTGGGGATGATTTTCTGGAATAGGAAATAAAGTTGTCACAGCTTATTAAGGGTCTCGTGTAAATATTTTGAGTATGTTTACAGGTTAAACTTTTCGTAAATATTAATCAATGCCTAGCATTAAAAGCCCTAATCGTAGACAATACTGTTTTTAAAATTATTACGTTAATCACCTAGATAAGAACCATGAGTACAATACCAAACTGCCCAAAGTGCGGCTCAGAATACGCTTACAATGACGGCACGATGAATATCTGCCCTGAATGTGCCCACGAATGGAACGCTGAAAGCCTCTCTGACAATGACAGCGATACAAAAATCATTAAAGACGCTAACGGTAACGAATTACAAGACGGTGATACAGTCACTGTTATTAAAGATTTAAAAGTAAAAGGCACGTCTCTTGTTGTTAAAGTGGGAACAAAAGTAAAAGGCATTCGTTTAGTAGATGGAGACCACGACATTGATTGTAAAATTGATGGCATTGGTCCAATGAAACTAAAATCAGAATTCGTTAAAAAGGTTTAAAGCTTTTTAAAAAACCATACGCCCTAAGAATCCTGTTTCTTGGGGCGTATGGTTATATTTGACACCTAAATAATATCTGCACCTGGCATTAGATCTACTCTTACCTTCTCCCCTTCATTAACGCCCTCACAGCTTACCGGTAACACAATATAGCAATTAGCTTGACTCATAGACCTTAGGATATGTGAGCCTTGTTTACCCGCTGATGTTACAAAAAACTCACCGTTATCATCCTGCGCAAGCACTCCTCTCAAGTATTCTTGTCTCCCCGCCGCTTTTTTAAGAACAGACATACACTTTGCCGTAATCTGTAGTTTTTTTGACAGTGCTGCACCGGCTAACTTTTTTAGTGCCGGCAAAACGAGATATTGAAAAGTCACTACCACGGCAACTGGATTACCCGGTAAGCCAAAGAAATGGCATTCACCTATTTTTCCAAAAGCCAATGGCTTTCCGGGTTTAATAGCCAGTTTCCAAAAATTGACGCTTCCACAACGGGTCAAAATTTCTTTGATGTAATCGGCATCTCCTACAGAAGCCCCACCTGTGGTAATAATGACATCATAATTCTGAGCAGCCTTTATAAAACTGGCTTCTAGTAATGCTGGATCATCGGCTAAAACGCCCATATCCGTCACACTGTATTGCGCTTCCATTAATAGGCCATATAAGGTGTATCGATTACTATCATAAATTTGCCCAGACACTAAAGGTTGCCCCAAGGCTTTTAATTCATCACCCGTTGAAAAAAAAGCTACTTTAACTTGGCGTTTAACAGCTACTTTCTCAACGCCTACCGAGGCCAATAATCCCAAATCCATAGCACTTAAGGTTTTATTTGCGTCTAACACTAAAGAATTGACAGCAATATCCTCACCAGCATTTCGTATATTTTGAAATGCTTTAGTAGCAGCAGGAAAAAGAACTTGCTCAGCCTTTTCGGTAACATGCTCTTGCATGATGACTGAATCTAACTCTGAGGGCACTACGGCACCCGTAAAAATTCTAATGCATTGTCCTTTAGTTAACTGGCCATGGTAAGGACGACCGGCCCAAGAAGTACCTACTTTTGTTAAGCTAAAATCCTGTTGATTATCGATATCAATGCTGGAGAATGCATAACCATCCATGGCAGAGTTCTTATCATATGGACTATCCACAATTGCATAAACATTTTCAGCCAAAACACGCCCTAATCCAGCTCTTAATTCCACGACCTCATAATCAGTAACTTCCTGTATTGCCATTAATATTTTTTCAATCGCCTCTTCAACTAACAATAAAGGCTTAGCTTCTTGGCTACAAAAATCAATCATAAAGTATCCATATAGTGTTTAATAAATTCAGCTACGGCTTTAGGCTGATTAATATCTAATTGTGTTAAATGAGTCGGTATATCTAGAAGTTTATCTGTCGCTACAGCGATAATATTAGAATCATGTGGATATAAAAAATCTTGGTCTAATTCCTGACGATGTAACTCTATCTTAGGAAAACATTCTGATTTGAAGCCTTCTACTAATATCAAATCTACTTGCGACTGATCAAAATATTCGAGTTCATTAAATAACTTGGGCTCAGTTACTTCGGCAAAATCAGTCATGATTACACGACGATGTGAAGAACACAGCATAACGGGAGCGGCACCTGCAGCTCTTAACCTAAAACTGTCTTTACCCGGTTGATCTATTTGTACATTGTGATGGGTATGCTTTATTAACCCTACGCGCAGACCTTGTTGTTTTAAAAGCGGAATAAGTTGTTCTAATAAAGTGGTTTTTCCGGTTCCGCTAGCGGCAGCAAAACCTAATAAAGGCACATCAGCGTGTTGCATGGTCGTTAAATAAGAAAACTGTTATCGATGAATTGCTTATTCTAAGGTATTATTTTGCGCTGGGCATTAATCTTAGGAAAAACAGTGATTCGAATTTATCTTTTTTTAATATTAGCGATCATTATTTATTTTTATTATAGAAACTTACGCAAAAAATCGCCCGAACTCATCACTAAATATAGCCGCAATGGATTACTCTTAGCTTTAGTAGGCGTTTTTATCTTATTGGCGGTGACAGGACACTTAAACGGTTTATTCGCACTTATTGGCGTTTTAATTGCTTTTTTATTAAGAGCAATACCCGTATTACTAAATTACGCTCCCGCATTGCACAAACTTTGGCAAAACTTTTCGGGTGACAACACTTATTCTACTTCAAACCATCATAAAACACCCTCGAATCAAGGCACTATGTCAGCAGAAGAAGCATTTGACGTGTTAGGTCTAAAGCCTAATGCATCTGAAGCTGACATCATTGCTGCACATCGAAAACTAATGCAAAAAATTCATCCTGACCGAGGTGGCTCAGACTATTTAGCGGCTAAAATAAATTTAGCAAAAAAAGTACTCTTAAATAAGTAACTCAATGTGATTTTCAATTTATATTCAGTCTATCTTGGTAAACCCCTAATAGTGAAAATCATCTAGCGAATAAACGCGTCGAAATACAATAAGTATCATTTCAAAAGTAAAAAAGTTGCACATATTTTCATTACGGAAATTAAGCAGTATTTTAATTAAAAATATAATGCTAGAGTGAATCATCAATAATACTAATGAACCTGATGTTTTCCTGCTTTTTAAATATATCCCCAATAAAAAGTGTTAAAAACTCAGTAGTTCTTGGTCTGTAAAGGCCCTAGATTGTTGGTTTAAATAAAAACTCACGTTAAGTCTAATAAATACTTCTGATTAAGCATAAGCTAGTCAACAAAGTTAATCTTAGTTTTTGATTAAACAAAAACCACTTTTTCTTGAAGCAATTGTCGCCTTAACTTATAAAAAAATTGCCTTGTTATCTGCACTTTCAAAAGTGCAAAAATATAACCTTGCAAAGCCTAAAGCCACATAATCTAGCAGCTAAGGAATTAATATGCATCAAGTCCAACTTAATTATTCGCCCAAACATTACCCATCGGTAATCCCTAAAACTGCTGATCAAAATAAGCAAAAATGCAGCGTAACGAAATGCCAAACTGAAATCAGTACAACTAATTTGTATTTAAATGAAATCTTTCGTATGGAATTACTCACTGAAGCACAAGAAAAAACTTATAGTACGCTTAATATGCAAGGTAACTCTGCTGCGCGTAATATTTTGATTGAGCGTAATCTTAGGTTTGTCGTTAAATTAGCTTATCTTTATGTCAATAGAGGCTTGTCTTTCTTAGATTTAATTCAGGAAGGTAACTTTGGTTTAATTAAAGCAGTTGAAAAATTTGACCCAGAAATGGGGTATCGTTTTACTACTTATGCCATATTTTGGATAAAGCAAGCAATGGATCGAGCTATTATGGACCAGGGTCATACCGTCCGACATCCGATACACCTGATAAAAGAATTAAAACAGTACGATAGAGCAAAAAAGAACTTAGCGAATAATTTATCACACGATCCTAATGACTTAGAAACAGCGCTGGAACTGGGCATAACATTAGAAAAAATTCAAAAAATGGATAGACTTAAAAATCAACTCTCAACGCCTCAAATGCTTGAATCAGTAGTGGTGAACGGAGATGAGTTTTGTGAAGATGATGATTTAACACCAGCGAAACTACTAGACAATATATTTATGCAACAAGTTGTTATTAAATGCGTTTTAAGTCTACCATCAAGAGACCGCGAAATCATTTGTAAACGCTATGGACTCTGGGGCTATGAGATACAAACACTTGACCAAATAGCCTCAGACTTTGATTATAGCAAAGAGCGCATTAGACAACTACAAAGAGACGCGCTGTATAAACTTAAAATCATCTTAAAAAAACAGAAACTTACGCCTGAAGTGTTACTTGATGGCTAACACCGATTTGTAACGGCCAATCTCTATAATTAAAGACTTGGCCGTTTTCTCTTACCGTTGCACAAGCCGCTAAATTTATGTCTGCATAAACCCACTGCACAGCATTAAACTCACCTATAGATAAGATACCATTATCAGGAAAGCCCTTATCAACTGGGGTATAAATAGCACCAGCACCGACATTGATATCGACTGCTTCTGACCAAGGTGCGGTACCAACTAAAGAGGATTGCACCACATAGCATTGATTCTCTAAGGCTCTGGCCTGACAACCAATTTTTACTCGATGATAACCAGCGACTGTATCTGTGCAACTGGGCACTAAAATTAAAGTACAGCCCGCTTCTACTTGTTTTCTAGCGAGTAATGGAAACTCACTGTCATAACAAATATTAATGGCAATTTTTCCATACTCTGTAGCAAAGACTTTTAATTGTTTACCCGCAGTAATTAACCATTGTTCGTTTTCAAAGCGAGTCATCATCAATTTGTCTTGATAATCTATCTGCCCTGCTGCGTTAAATAAATAAGCCCGGTTCACATAAACACCAGCCTCTACAAAAACCGGAAAGGTACCCGCTTGAATCAAACATTGATGATGAACAGCAAGTCTTTTAAATAACGCAACAAAATCATCATGTAACGACTGCAATGCCTCTAATTGTTTGCTTAATGATGAATAAATATCTTGCGAGAACAAAGAAGCCAATTCCATACTGAAATATTCTGGAAATAATAAAATCTTTGCCTCTTGGGCAACTGCGTCTTGCACCCATTGCGTTACTTTTTGCTCATATGCCACCCAATTTTCTAAAAAGCTAATGTCATATTGGGCTGTTGCTATTTTAACGGTCATGTTTAAGCCAAAAGGTCATAGGTTTTGAGGTTTCCTCGGTATCATCTAGATCTTTCCATGTGTAGGCTGATTTAAGCTCTGGATGCTTAAAGTAGCCACGTTTGTTCCAAAACTGATCTAAAGGTACGTAATCTTTAGGACGACGCGGATGATCTATCGGTCTTTCCACACAACAAAAAGTAATGTGCTTAAAACCACCTAAATATTCAGCGTGCGCTTCACGATGTTCAAAAAACTTAACACCTAAACCTAAGCCCCGATAATTTTTGTTTAATACCGACTCACTGCAATAAAACACTTCATCAAGATCATAGCCATTTTCGATAAAAGGTTGTTTCATCTCAATTGTTTCAAACTTCATCGGCAACGCTGTAGAGGCACCCACCACTTTATCACCATCAAAAGCTAAGACAATGACGCTTTCTGGCGTGTCTATATATGTTTGTAGATATTTTTCTTCGTATTCATAATCACCGTCGTATAAATACGGAAAATCACGAAACACCTCAATTCTAAGGCGAGCAAGTTCGGGTATATATTGTGCCAATGCTGGCCCACTGAATCTTTCTATGCGGATATCTTTAGACATGTAGATTTTTTATTTAACGAGTAAAACTTATTTTAGTCGAACTCATAAAAAACATTCAAGTTTAGGCCTAAAAAAGCCGGCCCGTCCTCTTGGTTAATTGCCTAGCTTTTTATGGTTTGATAAATCTTTAAAGATAGCATGGCTAAAATAGCTCCGGTTGTATCGGCAACCCAATCAAGGACATCAGACTGCCTACCCTCTACGAAGGATTGATGCCATTCATCAGAAAGACCATATAAACTGCTAAAAACAACACTGATAAAAAACACTATAATAGGCGAGCTTATATGATGCCTAAGACTTCGCCAGGCTAATAATGTCATTATAAAATAGGCTCCGGCATGATTAAGCTTATCTTGATGCTCAAACCACATAGGTGCAGGCAAAGAAGACTGATCAGAAAGCCAGTAAATAAATAAAAAATACAGTAATAAAATCCCAAAATCTAGCGCTCTAATCATATTGTAATCCATGAAAAATGTATTTGAATTTGCCGAAAACTGCTTGCATAACTCAACGGTCGATGAGTTATTAATGTGGACTCATGAGGCATGGCAATATGCAGAGTCTGGCCAACTAAACTTTGCATCAGTAAATCCGGTGCTATCCATTGCTGAAGTTAATTTTCCTAATAGACCTATTTTGTTGCCACCCAAAGATATGCCCAAGCGTAAATTCGGAAGCGCTGAAGGGATTGCAGCTTTTTTTCATGCAATTGCACATGTAGAATTTATTGCTATCTATTTAGCATGGGACATACTGTATCGTTTTCGAGATTTGCCCCAGGTATTTTATCAGGATTGGTTACGCATTGCCGACGAAGAAGCACAGCACTTTGAACTCATCAGAATCCACCTAAAATCTTTTGGACTTAATTATGGAGACTTACCTGCCCATAATGGACTTTGGGATCATGCCACCGATACTGCCGATAATTTATTAGCTCGATTAGCGATGGTGCCTCGTTGCATGGAAGCGCGGGGCTTAGATGTGACTCCCGCTATTATCAATAAATTTAGACATCATGGTGACGCCGCAAGTGTTGTTCTATTAACTCGAATTTTAAACGATGAAGTAGGCCATGTTGAGCGAGGCTCTTATTGGTTTAAATATGTTTGCAAACTACAAAATGTCGAACCTGAAGCTAAATACCGTGAGCTAATACAACAGTATTATCTAGGCGGAATGCCAAAAGGACCTTTTAACAGAGAAATGCGTATAATTGCGGGCTTCTCTAATGCTGAATTAGACTGGCTAGAAAACGGAACCCTATGAACACACAAAAAATTTTTAATACCCCGCTTTTTAATTTGGGCTTTAGAGTTTTCTTTGCCCTAGCAGGTTTATCAGCACTTATTCTTATTGTGCTTTGGAATGCTATTTTTAATGGTCATTTAAGCACCGAAAATTACTTTCAATCTAATTATTGGCATGCGCATGAAATGCTGATGGGGTATTCGGTGGCGGTTATTAGTGGTTTTTTATTAACTGCAGTTAAAAACTGGACGGGTAGACCCACACTTTCAGGCGATCAACTAGCAGGACTAGCCATAGTTTGGCTATATGGTCGAATTTTACCGTTTTATGCGAGCTTGTTACCTGATGGCATTATTGCCTTTGTAGATTTTATATTTGTACCGGCTTTAATTTATCAGATCAGTAAACCTATTCTTCAAACGCAACATTACAGAAGTTTTGTGTTTATTGGTCTCTTATTGTTATTAGCCTTAGGCAATGGTTTGATCCATGCGCAAATGCTAGATATTTATCAAAACACGGCGGATACGGGTATTAAATTACTCGTGGCAACTATTGTTACGCTTATTTTAATTTTAGCTGGTCGTGTACTACCTTTTTTTATTGAGCGCGGTTTATCAGGTATGCTCATTATAAGAAACCCACTTTTAGATAATCTTTCTATAGGCTCGGCCTTAATCACCTTTGCCTTGCAACTGAGTAATAGCTCAGGCACCTTATTAGCTTTGGCGGCAATTACCGCAACCATAAGTAATGGCGCACGCTTATTTAGCTGGTATGTGCAACGCATTTGGTATGTACCCTTACTATGGATACTTTATGCAGGTTATTGCTGGATAATTTTGGGGTTCTTCTTAAGCGCTTTATCAGCTTTTAACTGGCTAACCCCTTCACTGGCTCTGCATGCTTTTACAGTGGGTGGCGTGGGTGTTTTAACTTTAGGCATGATGGCAAGAGTTTCTTTAGGCCACACCGGACGAACCATGAAAGCCTCAAATGCTATGGCTTTTGCTTTTATTCTTATTAATCTTAGCGTCATAATCCGCGTGCTATTACCTTTAGCATTTCCACAGTGGTACAACATTTTAATTTATGTATCTTCATTAACATGGTTGACCGCATTTTCTTTATTTATGTTTGTCTACGCACCCATGCTTAGTAATGCACGCATTGATGGGCAAGAAGGTTAATGAACTGTCCATTAAATGATGTCGTTGATTTAATTACCGGTTCTTTAGTCTTATTTTCTAGCATTGGTCTTTTTGCTTTAACGCTTAACACTCGATATACCCATGCAATTGGCAGAGTCAGAGACATTTATGAAGATATTAAAAAAGCAGATAATCCAGACAAACTAACACGGGAACTTGAACTTATGGTGAAACGTTGCCACATTCTTAAATGGAGCTTTGGTTTATTGTTGGGTAGCGGAATATCAAGTGGGCTATTTTTACTAGGCTCGATTCTAGCCAGATTTGTTGATTATACTCATGAGCAAACACTCTTAATATTTGTGGTATTGAGTGTACTGTTTATTTTTAGCTCAATGATTTTTTTATTTATTGATGTGATGACCTCACTAAAAGCCACCCTAATACATATTGAGAAGATTAAATAAACCTGTGTTTATTTATTAATCATTCATGAATAGCCTTCCTAGGCTATTCATGTTTAATTTTGCAGAAACTAGAAGTTAATTCTGTAATTTAAAGTGACTTTAAAAAACTTAATAAATTAGACGTATCTTTATCAGATAACACTTTATATTTCTTAACAGTCTGAGATGCTTCACCCGAATGCGCTTTGATGGCTTGATCCAAAGTTAATGCACTGCCATCATGTAGTAAACGAGTATGTGTTCTTAAGCCCCACAAAGGCGTAGTACGCACTTTGTTTCTAGTAGCCGCACCACCGTTTTGAACAATACCATCATTAGTACCTACATCGTGTAACAAGAAATCGCTGAATGGATGAATTGTTTTATTGCCTAAAGCTTCCGGAACTGTAAAAGCAGGACTTAACACGGTGCCAGTAGGAGCTGTTGTGATAGATTGCACATGACAAGAATCGCAACCCACTTTATCAAATACTTGCTCACCCGCAATGGCGTCCGGCGTATTAGCTAAATCATGATCTGGCTCAGGTGCTTTAGTAGCTCTCATAAAACTAGCTATACCATTAATAAAACTGCTATCAGCATCTTCTGGATCAGCAACCGTATCAAATTGTGAACCGTCAACACCGTTTGGCGTTGATTCAGTAGCAACTAAGGGATTTGAAATACCTAGCTCGTTACGCGCAGCATCACCAGAAAATGACAGTAAACTAGCATGTTGGTCTTTAGCACCAAATCGACCTACACGTGTTGCACCGGGAGCTTCGAGTATAGGGACTAATATTGCTTGTCCCTTAATTGCCCCCCTTGTTGCAGCTTGTCTTGCAGCAATATCTAACAGTGTTTGATCTGCTATAGCTTCCACATAACCATCACCTAAAGCATTAGTGGAAACTCTAAACGTTCTGACATTCAGTGTGTCATCTACGTGTACTTGTAAATTAGCATCAATAGTCCGTTCAGTTATTAAAGATCCTCCACCCGGTGGCGGTGTAAACTCACCATCATTAAACCTACCAGCGCGTATTACAGCAACTTGACTTCCCGCACCAGTAACTGGACCTTGGTGACAATCCGCACATGATTCAGCGTTGTAAAAAGGTCCTAAGCCATCACCTATAGTCTTACGTTTTTCAAAACGCGCCTTACCTGCATTAAAATCATCTTGAGATATATAACCATTGGTAATGTTATCAAAACCAGTTAGAGCTTCAACTAGATTAACTGTCGGAGTTATTGATGAAACTGAATCGGTTGCTAATGTTAAGTCTGCCGGCACCGATACTGTATTTGCATTACTTTCATCCGCTAAAACAAGAGAACTCATAACACTAGTAGCGCTCAATGCTATCACGATTAAATTCGTTTTAATCTTCATACTAACAACCCCTTGGTTTGCAATAACCATAAAATCTCTGTCTTTATAAATTTGTACTCCCCCATAGTCATGGGGGATATAAATTTTGAATGATTATAGCAAAGCTATTTAAGTTGTCCACAAAAAATGTTAGATTTATTTTTTATGATAGATAAATTATTTAACTAATTTATCTATCGCAAGCTGTGTATGAAAGAAAACCTCACCGGGCCTTAACCGACTAAAAAAGTTGGTTTTTTTCAGCTTATCTAACACCGGACCCTTAACCTCCGAAAGATGTAAGACAACCCCAGATACTTGTAATGCTTGATTTAGTATTTCTAAAGCATCCAAAGCAGTTGAATCAATATCACTGACCGATGCCAAAACAAGAATAATATGCTCAAGCTTTGCTTTACGCTTAAGCTCGGTATTTATAAAATCCTCAATGAAATTCACATTTGCAAATGTGATATTTTCATCGATACGTAATATCAATAAGTTTGGCCACGTTTCAACTTCATGACGCTTAATATTTCGATAATATTCGGTATTTGGAATACGTCCAACTACTGCAATATGTGGTCGACTCGTTTTACGGAGATAACTAATAAAGGTTAAGATTATCCCTAAACTTATCCCTTCTTCAATCCCTAAAGTTAATACACCTAGTAACGTCACTAACTCAGCAACGCCATCACCACTATCATAACGCCAAGTATCCAGAATACTACCCAAACGCACCAAGGGCACAATAGCCACTAAAATAATAGCCGCTAAACCCGCCTTGGGAATGTTTTGAAATAAGGGCGTAAAAAATATCACGGCTACCGTTAAAATACTGGCCGCAATTAACATAGCAATTTGAGTTTTAGCACCTGCAGAAAAATTTACCATGGTGCGACTAAAACCACCTGCGACTGACATTCCTCCACTCAATGCTGTAGTTAAGTTAGCCATCCCTAGGGCAATTAACTCTTGATTAGGCTGAATTTTTTCACCCCGCAAATTGGCTGTCACTTTTGCAATAGCCACACTCTCCACATAAGCGATAAGCGCTATAAACGCAGCACTAGGCAATAAAACGCGCCAAGCGGCGGCATCTTTTATAAAAGCAAAACTTAGTTCAGGGAACCCACTCGGCACAGCCCCCACCACCTTAATTGCCCCATTCTCATTAAAATAACTGACTATAACCGTTCCTAAAACCACCGTTAACAAAGGCCCACATTTACTCATAGCAATGCTTAAAGCGGGGTTAATATGCATCTTATTAAAGACACTCGTTAATGGCTTTCCAAATAACAGGAGCAACAATACAGAAGTCACACCCAACAGGAATGTCTGCACATGAAAATTTAATAAATATTCTTGATAACAACTCCACGATAATTGACACTCAAAACTTTTTAAACCTACCAATGAAGGTAACTGACTAGCAATAATTAACAATGAAGCGCCACTAGTAAATCCCGTTAACACTGGATGACTGATAAAATTTACCAATCCTCCCATTCGCAAGGCCGCCATCAACAGCATAATCACACCACTTTCTGCGGCTAATATTAAAGCACTTTGCACGGGTTGCCCTAAAGCACTCACCTCTGGCGAATTAAGTACTCCTGCGATCATAATCGCCGCAATTGAAACGGGTCCCACTGATAAAGCTTTACTTGTTCCCAATAAAACATAAATAACTGGCGGCAATATACTAGCATACAGGCCAAGTTGCGGTGGCAAGCCAGCCAAAATCGAATAAGCGATACCTTGAGGTACTAATAAAATAGCCGTAATAATGCCAGCAAATAAATCACTATTAAAATCTTGGCGTGTGTAGGTTTTTAACCAATTGAAAATCGGAAAAAAGCTACCAATAGATAGCATTTTTAAAAATGAATGGGGCATTAGTTTTTACTATCCTTACTGATACTCAAGCCTAGTTAATAACATATTATTAACGACTAAAGGCCCTCTTAATATTAAGAGGGCTTAAAGAGAGATTTACTGATTACAATCGTAAAAAATAAATTAATCTTCGCTAGTAAACTTCTTAGCATAAGATTCTAAGTGCGGTATATCAATACGATATCCTTTAAGCATTAACGACCAATACATCCATGGAAAACCAATTATCTTGCCTATCCACCAGATGAATAGATTTTTTCTAGGATCCAACCATGGGAAAGAAGGTGTTACCTTACCGCCGTAACAGAACTCAGCCAACATTACTGTTGTTAAAGAAGTGGTTAATGGGCAAGATCCATAACCATCATATTTATGATCTAATGACTCGCCTTTAATAAGATGCAAAATATTATCGACTAAAATAGGCACTTGCTTTCTAACTGCAGCTGCTGTTTTAGCATTAGGCGTAGATGTAGCATCCCCTAAACCAAAAATATTGGCATATTGAGTGTGCTGCAAGCTATTCTCATTAACATCTACCCAACCTGCTGCATTAGCCAATGGACTTTGCTTAATAAAGTCTGGTGCACTTTGCGGAGGTGTCACATGAATCATATCGAAATTCTTAACGACCTGCTGTTTATTACCGTCTGCATCAGTTGTTTCAAAAATCGCTGTTTTAGCAGGACCATCTATCGCTACTAAATTATGAGAAAAATTTGTCTTAATTCCATAACCAGCCACTACTTTACTTAAGGCTTTGGCAAAAAAAGGTATACCAAAAATAGCAGGGCCAGCATTACAAAACTCAATGTTAAATTTATCTAATATGCCTTTTCTACGAAAACGATCCGCAGCTAAATACATAATTTTTTGAGGTGCACCCGCACATTTAATAGGCATAGGTGGCTGAGTAAATAAAGCCGTACCCGACTGTAAAGATTGAATACATTCCCAAGTATATTCAACGGTGTCAGGTGAATAATTACTGCAAACATTATTTTTACCAATAGTCTCTTTCAAGCCAGCAATTTTATCCCAGTCCAATTGTAAGCCAGGACAAACCACTAAATAATCATAACTCACGGTCTCACCTGACCGAAGTGTCACAGTGTTTTCATCAGGTTGAAACGTATCCGCATAATCTTTAATCAATTTGACAGAAGGATGAATTAAATCCGCCTCATTACGAGTGGTCTTTTTTAAAGTATAAGCGCCACCACCAATAATGGTGAAACCGGGCTGATAGTAATGTTTCTCTGATGGCTCAATAATAGCTATATCAATTTTTGCATCTTGACGACGCATATTGTTAGCCACAGAAACGCCGGCAGCACCGCCACCAACAATTAAAAGTGTATGATGTTGTGTCATAAAATCCTCAGTTTTTTTAATTATAGTTATATGTAGATTGCATCATAGGGTTGATATTATTTTTCAACCACTTGCAGTTTATCTTATGTCTAAACAATTTTAAAATTATTGCTTTTGCCAAGCTTCAAAGCCACCGGCCATAGATAACACATTGTTATAACCTAATTGCTGAAGCGTTTGAGCAGCTAAAGCCGAGCGCCCACCCGTACGACAATAAATTAATACCGCTTTGGATTTATCCGCTAATTCTGGCACAGCTCCAATTTTAAATTCTAAAACACCACGAGGTAGCAAAATTGCGTTATCAATATGAGCCGCGGCATATTCACTCTCTTCTCGGGTATCCACTAATACAATATTACCCTCTGCTAACAATTGTGTTGCAGTCTTCACATTCACTTCAGTGATATGTTGCTTAGCTTCAGTTACTAAGTCTTGTGAACTTAATTGCTGACGGATTGGCTTTGCTGCATCTCTAATCACAACAGCATCCTGACGCTCATTTTCATCTAAACCACAATATCTATTCGCGGGGACGGCTTCATCTATTAAACGCGGTCTTGGTAGATTAAGATTATTCATAATCTCAATAAATTCTGCTCTAGATTTACCGGTTAAACGCGGATTATTAGTGCGCTCTTGTTTAATAGTACTTACCCAACGCCCTTGATAATCATGCCCTGGATAGACAATAGTTTCGTCAGGCAAAGTAAATAAACGTTGCGTAATACAATCATAAAGCGCCCCGGCATCGCCGCCTTGAAAATCTGTACGCCCACACCCACCAATAAATAAAGAATCACCTGTAAAAATACGATCACGCCATAAAAAAGAAATACTGCCTGGTGTATGACCAGGAGTAGCAATTACTTTTACTTGCTCTGTTTCACCTAAGGTAAAAATATCCCCATCTTGGATTTGTACATCCGCAGTTTGCGCGCCACATAAGGCACTTACCGCCGTTTGAGCGCCTAGTTTTTGACGCAAAATACCACTCGCAGTGATATGGTCTGCGTGCACATGTGTTTCTAAGGAATACTTTAAATTCAATCCAAAGGCATTCAATAATTCAATGTATTCATCGATATGCGTATTAACCGGATCAATAAAGAGTGCATCTTTGCTAACTGGATCACCTATTAGGTAAGTGTAAGTCCAAGTTTCTTGGTCAAATAATTGTTTAAAAATCATTGTAATTCTCCCGTGTCATTTGTTGTGGTCACACAGTATTTGTGCAAAGTAAATATATCTAATTCTTGTTATAGCAATGGCTATGCCAATATTTATTGTTTTTATAAAGTATTGTTTTTAAATACCTATAAATAAAACCCTAATCTAATCGCTCTTATATAACATTCATGCAAAATGTTTCAATGAAACAATACTAAACAACTAATACACAGTGAAACATTATGAAACAACTACCAGACAGACTGCCTAGCCAACAACTAATCTTCTATATCATCTTCGTAGGGCTGAGCTTTTACACCCTCAGGAATCTTTACCGCTTTGGCGGAGCGTAATAACAGCAATGCCCCACCCAATACAAACAAAAACGCAATAATAAAAATTAATAAACCCATCATTTCCTCCCCATTTTTTTCACTCTATAGCCCGCTTACGATAGAATATACCCCAATCTGATTACCTTTAAGCTTCATTATGAAAAAAGTCGAACTTCTTTCTCCTGCGGGAACCATCAAAAACATGCGTTATGCCTTTGCCTACGGCGCAGATGCCGTCTATGCAGGCCAACCTAGATACAGCCTTAGAGTGCGTAACAATGATTTTCTTAGTGAAAATTTAGCCAAAGGTATTAACGAAGCCCATGCGCTGGGTAAAAAGTTCTTTTTGGCAACTAACGTTATTCCTCATAACGCCAAAATTAAAACTTTCTTAAAGGATTTAACACCTATCATCGCCATGAAACCGGATGCTCTGATTATGGCCGATCCCGGCTTAATTATGATGACGCGCGAAGCATGGCCGGAAATGCCAATTCACCTTTCTGTGCAAGCTAACACAGTTAACTACGCCACGGTAAAATTCTGGCAAAGTGTCGGTGTAGAGCGCATCATTTTATCGAGAGAACTTTCTCTAGATGAAATCCAAGAGATTCGCCAACAATGCCCCGATATGGAATTAGAAGTATTTGTGCACGGTGCTTTGTGTATTGCTTATTCTGGCCGTTGTTTATTGTCTGGTTACTTTAACCATAGAGACCCCAACCAAGGGACTTGTACTAACTCTTGTCGCTGGAAATACGACACCCAACCCGCTCAAGAAAATGCGGAAGGTGATTTATTGCCACAAGGAGCTACTTTATCTATGGCCGATATTAGTACCGCAAGTTGTGGTGGTGCTGAAAGACATCCCCTTGCAGATGACGTATATTTTCTAGAGGAAGAAGGCCGTAAAGGTGAATTATTACCCATCATGGAAGATGAGAATGGCACTTACATAATGAACTCTAAAGATTTACGCGCTATAGAACATGTGCAACGCTTAGTCGAAATTGGGGTTGATAGTCTTAAAATTGAAGGGAGAACCAAATCTCACTATTATGTCGCGAGAACCGCTCAAACCTACCGTCAAGCCATTGACGATGCGATACAAGGCAAACCATTCCAACCTGAATTAATTGGTATTTTAGAAAACCTTGCTAATCGTGGCTATACCGATGGTTTTTATCAACGCCATCATACTCACGAACAACAAAACTACCTGACTGGCTATTCAAAAAGCCATCAACAACAGTTTTGTGGTGAAATTAAAGACTACGACCCTGAAACAAAACTAGCCCTGATTGATGTTAAAAACAAATTCTCAGTTGGCGATAAAGTAGAGTTAATCCTTCCAGAAGGTAATCAAGATATTGTTATCGAACACATGGAAGATAAATGGGGTAATGCTATGCAAGTAGCCTCTGGAGGTGGATACGAAGTTAAAATACCTTTACCAGGAACCCAATCTGCTTATGGCTTGTTATCACGCTATACCGACTAAGACATCCAAAGAGATCAAACCATGACGTTCACTACTGCTAGGCTATGCGACACCTATTCTGCACATCAAAATCTGCAGATAGCTGAACCGATGTTTCAGTCCTATGGGGCAAAAACCAGTTTCTCAGGTCAAATTACCACGCTAAAGACCTTCGAAGATAACGTCTTAATTGGAGAAGTGTTACAAGAGAAAGTAGAACACAGAGTTTTAGTGATTGATGGCGGTGGCTCACATCGCTGTGCTTTAATTGATGCAGACTTAGTCAATATAGCTGTTAACAATGGTTGGGCAGGAATTATTGTGAATGGTTGCATCAGAGATGCAGAACAGATAGCCAAACTACCCATAGGCATTCGTGCTTTACACACGCATCCCTTAAAAAGTCATAAAAAAGACCACAGCGACCGAGACTTATTAATCAGTTTTGCTGGGGTTAACTTTAAAAAAGATAATTTTTTGTATGCTGATATGGATGGAATTATCGTATCAGATGCAATGTTGAGTTAGAATAATCACACATTAACCTAGTATAGAAGTCAAGATATGCAAATCGTACTCGCTAACCCTCGTGGATTTTGTGCCGGTGTAGACCGTGCCATTGAAATTGTTGATCAAGCCATTGAAACATTTGGCGCCCCTATTTATGTCCGCCATGAAGTTGTGCATAACCGCACGGTTGTTGATGGTTTAAAAGATAAAGGCGCTATCTTTATCGAAGAACTCACTGACGTACCTGTTGGCTCTTATTTAATCTTTAGTGCTCATGGTGTATCTAAACAAGTACAACAAGAAGCAAAAGATAGAAATCTAACAGTATTTGATGCCACCTGCCCTTTAGTCACAAAAGTACACATTCAAGTGGCTAAGCATGCAAAATCAGATCGTGAAGTTATTTTAATTGGGCATGCCGGTCATCCAGAAGTAGAAGGCACTATGGGACAATATGATAAATGCACTGAAAATGGTGGCATTTATCTCGTTGAAACCCCAGCAGACGTTGAAAAACTAACGGTTAACAACCCTGATAACCTAGCCTATGTAACGCAAACCACGCTATCAATGACTGACACTAAAGTCATGGTAGATGCTTTAAGAGCGCGCTTTACCTCTATCCAAGAACAGAAAAAAGATGACATTTGTTATGCAACTCAAAATCGCCAAGATGCGGTCTTCGAACTTGCAAAAACAGCAGACACCATCTTAGTTGTTGGCTCAACTAACAGTTCTAACTCTAATCGTTTACGCGAAATTGCTGAACAATTAGGCAAAAAAGCTTATTTAATTGATACCGCAAAAGACATGCAACAAAACTGGTTTACTGACACTCAGGTTGTTGGTGTTACTGCAGGTGCTTCAGCGCCAGAAATACTTGTCCAAGAAGTGATCAACCAGTTAAAAACTTGGGGTGGTCAATCGGCTGTTGAAATCCAAGGTATTGAAGAAAAAGTAGTCTTCTCTTTACCTAAAGGCTTAAAGAAAGAAAAAGAACTGAGTGCCCACTGATTTAGAAAGCATTCGGCTTGATAAATGGCTATGGAATGCGCGTTTTTATAAAACGCGCAAACTAGCTTCAGATGCCATTTCTGGCGGCAAAGTGCATTTAAACAAGCAGCGCATTAAACCCGGAAAAGAAATTAAACCCGGCGCTGAACTTGTTATCAATAAAGAGGGCCTCACCTGGGATATCACTGTGACCGGCTTGTCAAAGCAACGTTTACCCGCAAAAGACGCAGTTTTACTCTATGAAGAAGACACCGAGAGTATCACTAAACGTCAACAACAAATGGCAATTCAGCGTGAACAACGCCAACTTGTAGGCTTTAATGCCCCTGAACATAAACCAAATAAAAAAGATCGGCGATTAATTCATCGTTTTAAACAAGCTTAAATCAGCTGGCTTAACCCTACAAACACGTCGGTGGTTTAGGTATTCCGGCTAATTTACAGGCGTACTTTAAAGGCCCTTCTGGAAATAAACGGTGTAAATAGCGACTATTCCCCTTCTCTTCACCAAATTCTTTAGCAATAGCCTTAGTAAACACTCGGGCATTTGGTAAATGTTTATATTGCAAATAATACTGCCTAATATATAAGATGATTTCCCAATGCTGCTCTGTTAAACAAATGGCATTTAATTCGGCTAACTCTTTTGCAACAGCCTCATTCCAGTCATCTGTATTTTTTAAAAAACCTTGATCCGTTGTTTCTAATAAAACCGAATCAACAATCAAGTCCATGACTGAATCAGCGGATTTTTAACTGTTAACGCGACTAAGCCGGGATAATCGATTACTTTCAGACCTATGATTAGTTCTTCTGGCTGAATACCTCTTAACTCAATATCTTCTTGCAGCACATGCAATTGGTTTTGCGCGAGTAATGGAGTCAAAACAGCACGCATATTACCTTTTTCTAACAATCTTAATACCGAACTTTCCAGAAATACCACATCATCACCCGGCGCAAATCTTTCTAAAATAGCTGTCTCTATCGGTGTTTGAAAAACAAGATGTAGCATATTAATAAGTATCCGTAAATTTTAGGCCGACAATGCCAATGATAACCAACGCTATAGAAACTAAACGTAACCAATCCATAGACTCTTTAAATAAAATAATACCTACGATAGCCACGCCGACAGCACCCATTCCTGTCCACACCGCATAAGCCGTACCTAAGGGTAAGGTTTTAAGAGCCCACATTAGTAAACCAAAACTACCTATGCCAGAAATAGCCGTAATAACACTCGGCCAAAGCTTAGTGAAGCCCTCATTGTACTTAAGGCTTAAAGCAAAAATAATCTCCACAAAGCCTGCCGAGAACAAAAGCAACCACGCCATCTAAACACTCCTTTCTTTGTACATAAAAGTTTGGTATTTTACAATAGTCTACCTAATAAGCTCGCATTCAATCTTACTTACCCGCAAATGACCGATCAGACTTCGTACGCCCCCCCAAAAATTCTTACTGTTACGCAGTTAAATCGTGCCACGAGTCAATTACTGGATAATCATTTCTTGAGTATTTTTGTAGAAGGCGAAATATCTAACTTTAGCGCTCCCTCTTCAGGACATTTATATTTTTCCTTAAAAGATGCCAATGCGCAAGTAAGATGCGCAATGTTTAAAAGCCAACAACGCCGATTAAGTTTCATACCCGCTAATGGTAAACAAGTTGTTATAAAAGCTCGGGTCAGCCTGTACGAACCGCGAGGTGATTATCAACTGATAGTTGAACATATTGAAGAAGCCGGAGATGGCGCTTTACGCCGTGCCTTTGATGCCTTAAAAGCAAAGTTATATGAGGAAGGACTCTTCGAAAGCACTAACAAAAAACCTCTACCTTTATTTCCAAAAGCTATCGGCGTTATCACCTCTCCTTCTGGGGCTGCCATCCGCGATATCATAACCGTGTTACGCAGACGCTTTGCCGCAATACCTGTCATCATTTATCCGGTATCTGTGCAAGGCAGTGCCGCTAAACACGAGATTGCTAACGCTATAAGCTTAGCGAATGCACGCAATGAATGTGATGTGCTTATCGTAGGCCGTGGCGGTGGCTCATTAGAGGACTTATGGGCTTTTAATGAAGAGATTGTTGCTCGAGCTATTTACGCCAGTGAGCTACCTATTGTTTCTGCAGTGGGTCATGAAACTGATATCACTATTGCAGATTTTGTGGCTGACTACAGAGCAGCAACCCCCTCTGTCGCCGCTGAACAAGTAAGTCCCGACCAGCAAGAATGGTTAATGCGTTTTAATCAATTAGAAACCCATTTACAGCGCCAACTGGAACACAAATTAAATCAAAAATCCCAAACACTTATATGGTTAGAGCAACGCTTGAAACAACAGCATCCTGACCAAAAGCTACGTAGAAATGCGCAACGCCTTGATGAACTTGAAATCAGACTTAAACAAAGCTTACAAACTAAGCTAGAGAAACACCAACACCAATTAGCGACAAAAATAGCTAAATTAGGCCAACACAATCCGGTAATCACTATTGGTCATTACAGACAAAAACAAGAATACCTCATGCAACGCCTTATTAAAGTCATGCAACATAAACTAACAACACTAAACCAATCTTTAGCTACAGCCAGCCAAACTTTGCATGCCGTTAGTCCACTAGCCACCTTAAGCCGAGGCTATGCATTAGTTGTTAACGAATCTTCGGGAGAGTTAATTAACTCCACAAAACAACTAAAACTCGGCGACAAAGTAGAAACTAAAGTCGCCGATGGTAGTTTTGTTAGCCAGATTACCGCTGTAAAAAAGCCGAGTAATTAAAACTTGAAACCAAGAAATTATTTACGCCAGAACTCTGGAACAAATAAAATTACGATAGAAAAGATCTGCACCCGCCCCAACAACATAGCAAACGTACACACGCCTTTTTGATAATCTGTAATACCAGCAAAATTAGCCGCCGGTCCTACTTCATTTAAACCCGGCCCTGCGTTATTAAAACAAGCAATAATTGCAGAAAACGCCGTAATAAAATCTAAACCACTAATCAATAGTGCAAAAATCAAAATAACGATACTAATAAAGTACAAAAAGATAAAGCCCGTCACCGAATTAACAATAGCGTTGCTAACAATCATCTCACCTATTTTTAACGGTCTAATCGCATACGGATGAATAAACTTAAACATCTCCAAACGCGCTTGCTTCATTAAGATAATGGTCCGAATCATTCGTATTCCACCACCAGTAGAACCTGATGAAGCCGATACACAGCTTAAAAACAACATCCACATAGGCACAAAAATCGGCCACTTACTAAAGTCTTGATTAGCAAAACCACAATCCGTGGCAATCGTGACTAAATTAAACGTTGCATAACGCAAGGCAGTAAAAAAGTCTGGATAAGTGCCTCTATCCCACAATACAAAAGCAGTCATGACACAACTACCTAACACCAATGTTAAAAAAGCTCTCACTTCTCTATCATAAAAATAAGGTTTAAAGGTTTGCTTACGTAACGCAATAAAATGCGTTGCAAAGTTCATCGCCGCTAATAATTGAAATACCGTTAACACCATTTCAATAGACAAGGAATCGTAAAAACCAATGCTACTATCATGGGTAGAAAACCCACCTAAACTCATTGCCGCAAACGCATGACAAACGGAATCAAACCAATTCATTCCCGCCCAATGCAAAGCCAATACACACGCGGCAGTAAAGCCAGCATATACCATCCATAGGGCCTTCGCGGTTTGGGCGATTCGGGGCGGCAAATCTGATTCTTTAACTGAGCCAGGGGTTTCAGCTTTATAAAGCTGCATGCCACCAATACCTAAAATAGGCAAAATAGCGACTGCAAATATAATAATCCCCATACCCGCTATCCAATTAAGCTCACAACGCCAAAGATTAATAGACATCGGTAGATTATCAATCCCCGTTAAAATTGTCGCACCGGTTGTGGTTAAACCTGAAACCGCCTCAAAATAAGCATCATTAAAGCTTAAACTAGGCAGGAATATCATCAAAGGAATTGTGCACAATACCGGAGTTAATGACCAAGTACTGGCCACTAAAATAAAACCCGCTTGTCGAGACAGTTTTTTAGGCACCCATATCGTCGATATAAATAACACTGCACCCAGCAACAAAGTAACACTCGTACCATAAGAGAAAGCGGCAGCCGCACCGTCATTGGCTATTTCTGAAGTTAGCCAACAAGTACTCATCAGGGCACTAAAACACAAAATAACTAGCCCAAAAATATGGACTATCGTAAGAAACACATTCATAGGCAGAAAATTATCTTAAAAGAGATTGGATAAGTATTAGCATGTAAACTGAAAGACATCTCTATCAAATGCGTCTAAAAGTTTGTTCAATATTACTGACTAACTTTTTATCCATGGCAAACATCACCACATGATCATTTTCAGCAAACACCGTATCATGATGAATAGGAATCACCTCACTATTACGTATCAAAGCCCCCATTACAATACCTGCTGGGAATTTAATACTATCCACACTACGTCCTACAACCGAGTTTTCTTCATCACTTGCGTGCGCAATGGCTTCAATAGCTTCAGCACTTCCACCGCATAAAGAAGTTACCTGCGCCAAATCACCACGTCGAACATGTTTTAAAATACTGCCTAAAGTTTCTTGGTTAGGCAGCACAATCACATCAATACCAGTACCCGGCACTAATTTAGCGTAAGAATTTTGATTTAATAAACAAATCGTTTTACGAGCCCCTAGGCTCTTAGCTAAAGAAGCCGAAACAATGTTGACCCCATCATTATTGGTAATGGCACAAAATAAGTCCGTGCTTTCAATAGACTCATCTAACAACATATTTTCGTTAGCACAATCACCTAACAGCACTAATGTCTTGTTTAACTCCACAGACATCTTATTAGCTCTAGCAGGCTCATTCTCAATTAACTTAACTTGATGATCATCTTGTAACGCTAGCGCTAAACGCTTACCAATATGACCACCACCGGCAATAATAACGCGTTTAATTGGGGCTTCTAACTTATCTAAGGCTTTAAGAACCTTTTTAACTTCTGCACTCGGTGCCACAAAAAACACTTCATCATCGGTTTCGATACTGACATCACCACTCACACACAAAGGCTTACCGTTTCTAAAAATGGCCACTACTCGGGTTTTACTGTCCGACAAACGCTCTTTAAGTGTTCTGATTTTTTTACCCGTTAAAATGCCGTCCCGTACCACTTTAACGGAGAACAATTTAACTAAACCACCGGCAAACTCTGATACATGTAACGCACCGGGAAACTCGACTAAATTGCGAATAGACTTCATCACAATTTGTTCTGGACTAATAACGATATCAATGGGCAGACCTTCATTACCGAAGAGGCCGGGTCTTTTAAGATAATCAATCGCTCTGACTCGAGCAATCGTTTTAGGGCGTTTATGGAGGGCATTAATAATAAGACAGGCCAACATATTAGTCTCATCACTATCAGTAACTGCAATAACTATATCGGCATTATCAATACCGGCCTGCTCTAATACACTAGGATGAGCAGCATTTCCTGTGACAGTTGCAATATCAAAACGATCTTTTAAAAAGTCTAAGCGCTCTTGCCTAGAATCAACTACCACAATATCATTTTCTTCATTAACTAAGGCTTCAGCCACTGAAGAACCGGTCATACCGGCGCCAAGAATAACTATTTTCATTAAAAATATACCGAGTTTAACAGTATTAACATTAGCCAAAACGCTGACAATAAAGCGGGTATTTTACCCTAAACTTAGCTTTAGTTCTGATCAATAGCCTCTTAATATTAAAAACAACTGCCATAATCAAGCAACAGTTCCTCACAACCAAAAAATAAACGCGGATAATCAATACGTAATAACAGTTTTAAAGCATATTCAAAAAACACCAAAAAAGTTGCCAAGCGAGCTAGGGCTGCAAGTACCTTAAACTGTGTATTAGCAGAGCAACGCCAAATAGCGACCACCCACCACACCACAGGTAGCAACAGCATTAGATGCACATCATCCCAGCTAGACACGGTTAAAGAGCCCAATTTTGCCAAGGTGTCGGCCAAATAAAGACAGGCATTTAACAGTATAAAAAAAGGTAAAAACACCCACACCAAAGACCAGTTTCCTAACCAAGCCGCTAACAGATATTTTGTTGCCTCTTGCTGAGGTAGTTTTTCAGAATAACTGGGTGCGCTAAGCCATAACACTCCAAACAAACCCAAGGCAATAATCAATAATTCTAAGGGACTGGCTAAACCTACATCACTAAAAAATAACGGTAACGAATACACAAACATCAGCAACAACCCTTTTATTAAACGTCCACAAAATAATAAATCTGCTCAAAAGAATACCTTAATCTCAGAGTATTTCTTAACATAATATTGCCATACAGCAAATCTGGCGGTACAGTTAAGATTAATAACGCCATTAAAATACATGATGCTAATAAAAGGTAACCACATGAAAAAAACCCTGTTTAGCTTAGGACTGATCAGCACCCTATTCTGCACAACCACCTCAGCCGCAGACCTTGACCGCCCAGAAGTAGAAAAACGTCTCGCTAATGCCAGTCAATCACAAGTAGCAGACTTAAAACGCAAAGACTTAACAGATATTGACCTATCAAACCTTAACTTTACCCGCGCCGATTTATGGGGCTCTGATTTACGTGGTTCTAATTTTAATCACAGCGATTTATCGGGCTTAAACTTAGACTTATCAGTACTATCTCGGGTTAACTTTTCTTATGCCAACCTCTCAAACACCAGCATATTTGGTGTGCATGTCGGCAGCGCTAATTTAAGTGACGCAAATTTAAGTGGCAGTCGTTTTATAGGCGTCATGGATAAAGCTAATTTATCTAGAGCCAACTTAACCCATGCCATTTGGGGTGCAGATATGAAGAACCAATCCATGGGTTTAATGCGCGCCAGTTTAAACAACGCCAACTTAAGTGGTGCCGATTTATCCTATGCCAACTTTGATAGAGCCACCATGCGCTATGCCAACTTTAGCCATGCAAAATTACATAACACGGTGTTATTTGGTGTAGATCTTTCTGGGGCAGACTTTAGCAACGCAGATTTATCTGGTGCCGACTTAACCGGCACCAATCTTGAAGAAACCAACTTTAGTGGCGCCAATTTAGACGGCACCCGCTTTGCCGGTGTAAAAGACAAATCTAAATTAAAAGGTTTAAACACCAGTAAAAACTTAGATAAAGCCCTCATTGATTAACACACTCACTAACCGCACTTAACCTTAAAGACTAACAGGCCTATATTATGAAAAAACTAATCGCATTATTGATACTAAGCGCTTTAATTACGGGCTGTGAAGATATGAAAATGGACCGAAAAGTAGGAAGTAAATCTGCCCTACTCTTCGATGCGCAATAAATCATCGTTTAACCACAGTAAAAACAACTCATAACCCAAAGCTAACGTGACGGCACCAATAAACAAACCGATAACACCAGCAGTTAATAAGCCCCCTATGGCGCCCATAAAGATAATGGCCATAGGGGTTTTAACGCCGCGACCTAATAGAATGGGTTTTAAGATATGATCAATTAAACTGATCGGCAAATTCCAAGCTAAAAAAACCACGGCCGTAAAAGTGTCACCCGTATAAAACAAATAAATAATCATAGGGATAACAATTAAACCGATACCAATCTGCGCAATCGATAAAATCAAACACAACAAGGCCCATAAACCTGCCGCTGGAATACCCACCACAATAAAGCCAATACCCGCCAACAGACTCTGAATTAACGCCACCCCTAAAATACCATTCGCAACACTTCTAACCGTGGCCTCAGTTAGCTCAGCAAAGCTATCGCCTTTTTCATTAGCCAGTCTGGTCGTAATCGCTCTAGTGGTTTTATGACAGCCTTGCGCATTGGCCAACAAAATGCCAGCCACAATTATAGCCACCACAAAATGTAGAATGGCCACCCCTGCACCTGTAGCGGCAGATAAAAGCCAACTACCAATCACCTTAAGAACAGGCGTGAGTTGCTGTAAAGCGCTGTGAATATTTTCCGACGCTAACAACCAAAACTTAGCTAAGGGCTCGCCCACCAACACGACCGTATGCAGATTTTCGGGCGGTGGCGGAATTAATGGCGTACCGTCCTTAATCTTATCGCCCACCATACTCAACCCTTGAATCAGGGTTTCAGTGAGTAAGACAGTGGGCACCAACATGATAATTAAAAAGCCAACGGTAAATAAAGTGGCCGCCAACTTATTACGCTGACCTAAAGCCGATTGCAAGCGCAGATACAATGGATAAGCCGCAATGGCAATAATTGCTCCCCAAATAATCGGAATAATAAACGGCTCAACAATCTTAAAACACCACACCGAAATAATCAGTAATAACCCGATTTGAATAGTAGCTTCTAGCGAACGATGCACAAAAATGCGATCACTTATTTTCTGAGCAGTTGGTTTCATAATAGACTCGAGTTGATTGTATTGACTTACATAATAGCAGATTTGAAACAGCGAAGCCGATACCCACACCCCTAAACCAAACTACACTAAAACAATATCACTTGCGACTAACACAGGGTGTTTAGTGCTGCCCAATATTTCCAAAACAACTGCGGCGGCTTTGCCTGTACCGTCGCTGTCATAAGACAAGGCACCGGTTGCAGTGTTGTATATAAAGCGATCATCTGCATCATGAGCTACGCCTTTATTGCTAGACCAAAAGCGTTGATCATTACCCGCCAACTGCCCCGTTACACCCACGGCAGTTAATACATTCGCACTAAACTGCAGTTTATCGGTAGCTGACACAAAGTCGGTAATCGTGTCTTTATTGCTAGTCGCATTAGCGGCTGTATCAAACCAGAAAATATCGGCACCTGCACCACCGGTTAAATTATCAGTACCCGCCCCACCGATCAAAGTGTCGTTACCCGCACCCGCATTGATAGTATCGTTACCTAAGCCACCGGCTAAACTATTATTTAAAGCATTACCGGTTAAAGTATCTTTGTAATTGCCACCAATTAAATGCTCAATACCAATCAAAGTATCTTTACCTGCACCATAGGTACTTTGCGGGCCAGTAATAACTAAAGACACTCTGACTTCATCAGTGGCATAAATATAACTAACGGTATCATTGTTAGTATTACCGTTAAAGGTATCATCCCCTTTCGTGCTATAGAATATTTGTGAACCGGTATTGGCAGCAATCACTGCAGAAGTGGCCAAACTGGTAACGCTCTCAGCAGTACCGGCCCCATCCACATAACTGGCTTTAACAGAAATGGTCTTACCTACTTCTGTGGCGGTTAATACATAAGTCGTATTTGTTGCACCCGCTATCACAGAGCCATTCGCTAACCATTGATAACTAATCACACCCAAACCATCCACATCAGCTAAGGTATTACTCTCAGTTAAAGTTTGACCTACTGTTGGTGTGCCGGTAATTAAAACATTGCCAGTTGGTAAATCATTTACAGGGGTAACATTAACCGTAACAGTTGTGCTATTAGAATTCAGCGAACCATCATTAGCCACATAAGTGAAACTAGCTGAGCCATTAAAGTTAGCCGAAGGAGTAAAGGTAACCGTGCCATTGCCGTTTAAGACTACAGAACCACCCGCACCAGAAACGACACTGGCAATAGTTAAAGCATTACCATCAACATCAGTATCATTACCTAATAACTGTGCCGCAGTATATGTAATTGGCGTATCTTCAGTTGCAGTTAGAGTATCCGTATTAGCAACAGGAGCATCATTAACATTCACAACAAGTGAAGTTGCCGCACTGGTAACACTTTCATTTGTGCTATAGCCATCGATATAAGATACAGTAACAGAAATTGTCTTACCTACCTGCGCTTGAGTTAGAGCAAACGTGGAATCCGTCGCTCCAACGATCTCTATACCATTGGCTAACCATTGATAATGTAATGCGCCTAAACCATCTATATCAGCTAATGTTGAAGTATCTGCGGTTAATACCTCGTATTGCGCTAAAGTACCTGTAATGTTTACACCTCCTGTTGGTAAGTCATTCACATTAATGACAGGATTCGTTTGAGCACTCGTTACGCTCTCATAGGTACCAAAACCATCAACATAACTGGCTCTTACAGAAATTGCTTTACCAACTTGTGCCTGAGTTAACAATAATGTATCACCTACTGCACCTATAATATCTACATTATCCGCTAACCATTGATAACTAATTACACCCAACCCATCAACATCAGTCAATGTATTATGTGCTGTCAATGTTTGATTTTGAATCGCATTACTTATAATATCAACGGCACCTAATACAATATCATTTATGTTAGAAACAGGTGGCACATCCGTGTTATCGATTAACGTTTCAGTATTACCACTATGATCATCATACTTTGCACAAACAGTAATAATCTTACCTACTTCAGCTTGACCTAAAGTAAATGTATCTCCCGTAGCGCCATTAATCACTTGACCATCAGCCAACCATTGATAAGTAATAGTGCCAACACCATCGACATCATCAATATCGTTAGTAGCTGTCAAAGTTTCACCTTGCCCACAAGTGCCTGTGATATAGACTGATCCAGTTGGCGCATCATTAACTGGGGTTACAGCAACCGTTGCTTGCACTGGGGTTTCTGACTCCAAACCGCCGTTATCTAAAGCAACTACCGTAAAGGCATTTAAGGTACCGTTAGCATTTGATGCAGGTGTCCAATAGGCGTGATGTGTTGCATCAACCGTATTATTAGTTAAAGCGTTCCAAGCAGTTGCAGTTCCAACAGATGCTCCTATCAACAAACTGCCAGTTGAGACATCTTTAATAACAAAACCATCGACAGTACCGTCAGAATCAGACTCATCACCTTGGGTTTTAAGAGCATCAAGTGTAATGGTAATTTGGGTATCTTCATCACCAGATGCTACCGTTGATGTTAAAGTAGTAAATGTTGGTAAATTGTTTGTAAATAATTTGAGTGTAGCATCAATACCTTCAAATAAATTATCACCATTTAGGACTACAACTGAGAAAGTTTCTAATGAAGAATCAATGTTTAAGTATTTAGATAAATTAATAACTCCTGATATAGGGTTTCCATACCATGACCCACCATTATTAACAAAAGAAGTAACAGTAATACCATTAACTAAAATTTTCTGAATGACATCATCACCGTATACCTGATAAGATAAATTTAGATACTTCGAGTTATAGCTAGAAATATCGAAGGTAGTTGAATAGGTAACGGGGATATTGATAGTTGTACTACCCAGCAAAGTGGGTATTGTGGTAATAGAATCTGAAGTTGAAATCCATTTAGAATTTTCTAAAATATTCCAAGCGCCTAAAGCCTCATTTGATGAGGATAAAACAACCGCATTACCAGAAAATGTTTGGGATCCAATTTCATAATTATAATACCAATATGGATCTATCCCTCCAAATTGAATAAACTCACCTGTGTTATATAAGCCATTCGAAGAGTTTAAAACTATCGTTGTTGGTGCACTTGTTAAGCTCTCAGCTGTGCCATTTAAATCAGTATAATTAGCTTTGACACTGATCTCTTTACCGACTTCTGCTTGTGTTAATAAATAAGTAGAGCCAGTAGCGCCTAAAATAGAAGTGCCGTTTGCTAACCATTGGTAACTAATTGTACCTAAGCCATCAAGATCGGCTAAGTCGTTGCTCGCAGATAAGTTTTGACCCTGCTTTGCAGTACCGCTGATTGACACATTACCCGTTGGTAGATCATTAACCGGTGTTACATCAATAGTCAGCGTATTGGCGGTCGGGCAGATATCCGCCCCACCAAAAGCAGTGCCGCCATCATCTTGCACTTGAAAATCGAATGACGCATAACCTGCACCATTGGCGTTAGCCACGGGGCTATAAACCAACTTATTGGCGACGATATCCGTTACCGCAATAGATTGACCGACTGATACATCCGTGCCATCCAGCTTTAAAACGCCTGCAATGGGTAGACTATTGATTTTGACTGCCAACAGCTGATTACTATCAGCATCCGTAAATCCAAAGTCATCCTTACCAATGGTTAAATCAGAGTCTTCTAAATGCTCTCTGTGTTTATTATCACCACCAGGGCAATGATTAACCGCTTCCACATTAATAGATACCTTAGCGCTATTAGAATTTAACTGCCCATCCGATATGATATAAGTAAAATCAGCTGAACCAGAAAAACCATGGGTAGGCGTAAACGTGATTGTGCCATTATTATTTAATACCACAGAACCGTGATGACCTTGGCTGACACTCACTAGTGATAACGCATCGCCTTCAACATCGGTGTCATTTAATAACAGATCAGCGACAGAAATAGTGATCGCTATATTCTCATGGGTACCCGTAGCCGTATCATCAACAGCAATCGGCGCATCATTCACCGCAGTTAAATCAATCACCGCTTGAATAGGTGTTGCAGACGCCAAGAAATCATTATCTCTGGCTTCTACGGTAAAGGCGTTTAAAGTGCCATTTGCATCACGCGGACCAGTCCAATAAGCTTGATGGTTAGCATCGACTGTATTGTTGCTTACCGCATTCCAAGGTTTAGCAGAAGCCAAACTAGAACCGATTAACAAACTCCCTGTCGTTACAGATTTAACAACAAAGGCATTAACCGTTCCATCCACATCTGCCGGATTACCCGAAGCCATTAAAGTAGCAAAAGACACGGTAACAGGACTGTCTTCTAATCCAGTTGCAAGAGGATTGCTTAAACTGGTTAAGGTGGGCGTAACATTAAAGATGTATTGGAAATTATGCAGACTAAAATTAGGATTAAAGTTAACATCGGTTAAATCAGCCGCATTAACATTAAGTAAGCGTGCCACGGTCATTAAACTTGAACCCGTGCCTGCCGTTCCGTCAGAATCAAACTTTAATAGCGTATCAGGGCCCGACTGCACCAAAGCTAAATAATCAAAATCGAATGGATTAACGCCGTCATAAAAAACAAACGCCGAGTACTTTAATAACTCAGAGAAATCTAATAAATCCCCACCCACACCCGCTTTAAAATCCGTGATCACAGTAGGATCGGCATTCACAACCGTCGTAGTGCTGTCACTGTTTGTAAAAGTCCGCGCACCCTCTGACTCTGTGCGATATTGCTGGGCGGTTAAGA
>JAPLRS010000015.1 GCA_026399015.1 Methylococcales bacterium
GTCACAAACCACTTTTCTAACTAAAGCTTCTAAATCAACATTCGCGTTAGTAGTCACTTCACCTGCAAGAATAACCATCCCTGTTTTAACCAGTGTTTCACAAGCAACGCGTGAACGTGGATCTTGCGCTAATAAAGCGTCTAATACCGCATCTGATATTTGATCTGCTACCTTATCTGGATGCCCTTCTGAAACTGATTCTGATGTAAAACTAAAGTTATTGCTCACGCCACCACCTTATTAATTATTAATGAAACTATATGGGTAAAAAATGTCTTGGTTTTAAGTTTTAAGTTTTAAAATGCACAGCAAACAATTCATTTAAAGCTTGTTTATGTATCTATATAGATATCTGTATCTAAACGATACGTTGAAATTATAGTTACTAAATAGACAAAACACATTTTAATTCACTGAAAGATTATTTTAACATTTTTTATTAAATATGCAAAACTTACAAGCAATATCAGATAGGTGGATGGGTAAGTTTGGTGTTTAATGTATTGAGATGATTGGATCAATCAAACCGCCCATGCTAAGCCCATCCGCTCATGACAAACAATCCGCTCATGACAAACAATCCGTTCGTGACAAACAATCCGTTCGTGGTGAGCCTGTCGAACCATGAATCACCCTTCGACAGGGCTCAGGGCGAACGGTACTTGAATCACTGCGCACGGGTTTAGATATCAGGACGGTCGGTACTTGAATCAGGACGGATGGTTTGAAATAGCAGGACGGTCGGATTAAGATAACAGGTCGGGGTACTGTATCAAGTCGATACGACTTTAATTTAATATATAACGTCTTCCAAACAGTCTACGTGTTACACTCGTTTAAAATTTGATATTAAGGGATAAGAAGTGGCAACAATCATGTTTGATACACTTAAGTTCGCAAATACCCTAAACATAGAGAAATTGACACCTTAAGAAGAGAAATGCTAACTGGATTCTCTCAAGTCGATTTTCGACTTATTCAATTAGAACAGCGTTTAATCATAAAATTAGGTGGTTTAATCGCTTTATCAATTGGTGTGGTAGCTGCTCTCGTTAAACTCTTATAATAAAACCAACCCGTAATGACTGCTTAAATAGGGCGACGAAAGGTAAGCAACTCTTACAAAAGGAAAGGCATATTGTTTATAATTTTAAAATATTTTAATTTTGCAGGCGCTTCGGGGTTATGTGCTAACATGTTGAAAACAAATTTTATTTTTATTCCCCATGACTGATCAAGAATTAAAAGATCTCGTTGCAAGCCTTGCTATTGATAGTAAAGAAATGCATGCTGCGCAGAAAGAAACATCCGAGCAGATAAAGCGCAACGATAAAGCTTTAACAGAAAAGCTGAATCGTATGGGCATTACTTTAGGCAATATGGGTCAAAACCAAGGTGCTGTTGCAGAGGAATTTTTCTATAACTCGCTAAAAGAAACTCAAACGTTAGCGGGTGTGCATTACGATTTTATTGATAAAAACATTTTACGTTCTGGTAATGGCGTTAGTGATGAGTTTGATATGATTTTAGTTAATGGCAAAGATGTTGCTATTGTTGAAGTTAAATATAAAGCGCACGCTACTGATTTGGATAAATTACTCAGTAAAAAATACGCTAACTTCAAAAAATTATTCCCCGCTTATAAAAACTACCGCCATCATCTAGTTTTAGCCACTTTTCATTTGTATGATGAGTTAAAACAACAAGCGCTTGATCACAACGTTATTGTTTTACAACGCAAAGGCAACCTTGTTGAAAGCTACCTACCCAAAAGTGAAGTGCATTAATAGCCGGTCTAAATTAATCGCGGATTCAACTCCGAAGTGCAATTCATTTTTATACGCATTTTAAAATAGCCACTGATTATGATCTGATGCTGCGCTTTTTGGGTAAGTATAAAATCTCTACTCATTACCTCCCCAATGTTTTAATCAAAATGCGTGTCGGTGGTGCTAGTAATAAAAGCTTGAAGAATGTACTTAAGAAAAGCACAGAAGATTTACAGGCAATGCGGAATAATCAGATGGGGGGGCTGGGTAAGTTTGGTGGTTAATGTATTGAGCTGATTGGATAAATCAAACCGTCCATGGTGAGCCTAACCGTTCGTGGTGAGCCTAACCGTTCGTGGCGAGCTTGTCGAACCATGAATCACCCTTCGACAGGGCAGGATTAAAGAATTAAGCCATTAGCACAAGCTATTCGGTAATGCTTTATAACTATAGGCGGACTGCATGGAACACGATAATAGTTATAAACTGTTATTTACTCATCCTGAAATGGTCACAGATTTACTCAAGGGCTTTATTAACGAACCGTGGATTGAGCAATGTGATTTTTCTACTTTAGAAAAAATGGGTGGCAGTTATGTAACTGATGATATCAGAGATAGAGAAGATGACATTATCTGGCGCATTCGTTATGGTGAAGAGTGGTTATACGTCTATTTGCTTCTTGAGTTTCAATCCGAGGTAGATCATTTTATGGCCGTTCGCATTGCCGGCTATATATCTTTACTCTATCAGGATTTGATTCGCTCTCAAAAGTTTAACAGTAAAGATTTACTCCCTCCGGTTTTACCCATAGTGCTTTACAATGGCAAATACCGTTGGCATGCGCCTGTGCAATTAAGTCATTTAATCCAACCTGCTCCACTGGGTTTAGAAAAATATAAACCTCAAGCGAGTTACTTCTTATTAGATGAAGGTAATTTTAAACAGGAAGAGTTAACTAAGATTAATAACCTTGTAGCCGCTTTATTTCAACTTGAAAACAGTCGAACTGAATTTGAGATACAAGATGTATTGGCGCATTTAATCGTTTGGCTTAAAGATCCGGCGCAATCCAGTTTACGAAGAACTTTCACCGTGTGGATTAACCGTGTACTATTACCAACTAAATCGCCCAGTGCAAATTATCCAGAACTAAATGATCTTAATGAGGTACATACCATGCTAGCAGAACGAGTTAAAGAATGGGTAGAAGAATGGAAAGAAGCAGGTCGGCAAGAAGGTCAATTAGAAGCAAGGCAAGAAGGACGAAAAGAAGAAGCCTCTAAATTGTTTTTGTTATTACTTGAATCAAAATTTGGTTCTGTTAATCAACAAATACAAAACAAAGTGAGTGTAGCCAGCATTGAACTAATCGAATCTTGGTCTAAACAAATTTTTGAAGCAACAACCCCAGAAGATTTATTGAATAGTTAATAGTAATGAAAGTTTTACTCACCGGTGCCAACGGTTTTATTGCCCAAAACTTAGGTATTAGGCTTAAGGAATCACCCGGGCAAGATTTAGCTACGCTAGTACCTGATGTTGATGCGGTGGTGCATTTAGCGGGTGTTAATAGACCACCCTCCCCTGAAGAGTTTGCTTTAGCTAATACAGGTTTAACAGAAACTTTGGCCAAAGCTTTATTGGCTACTGGCAAACCTATTCCTGTAATACTTTCGTCTTCGACTCAAGCAGCCTTAGATTCTTTGAGGCTTTAAGTTATAAAGCCGCTGATGTAATTGGGATTCAGTCTCCTAAAAATCTAGCTTGGTTTGCTGAAACCGCCTCGGTTAAAAAGCCTTTGGATTTTTTATATAACTGGGCCGCTAATGAGCCAGTGGTTGGGGATTCTTATTCTCATCGTAAAAGTTTAGGTTTAGAAAATAAAGTGGTGTATTTTTATGGCGGCAATATTGGTCATGCGCAAGATATGATTAATATCGTTAGGCTGGCGATTGCCATGCACGACCAAATCTCCGCACATTTTGTGTTAGTGGGTGCGGGTGATGAGGTGGAGTTAGTCCGTTCTGCTATAGCAGAGCATAACTTATCCAATATGACGTTATTACCCCCTGTAAACCAAGATGTGTTTAAACACATGTTAGCCGAATTTGATATCGGTTTATTCAGTCTGCATCATGACCACACTACCCATAATTTCCCTGGCAAGTTATTGGGTTACATGGTGCAAGAAAAACCTATCTTAGGTAGCGTTAACCCCAATAATGATTTACAAGACTTAATAGAACAAGCCAATGCCGGCTTTGTTACCGTTAATGGCGATGATAAAGCTTTACTGGCCAATGCCCTGCGGTTACTTCACGATGAATCATTAAGGTTGGATATGGGTGCAAAGAGTAAGCAACTCTTACAAGATGTGTTTTCTGTACAAGCCGCCGCGGATGGAATTTTAAGGGCATCTGGGTTGGTGGGGTAATGCCCTCGACAAATACCCTTCGACAGGGCTCAGGGCGAACGGTACTTAAATCAGGACAAACGGGTTAAGATATCAGGACGGTCGGTACTTGAATCAGGACGGATGGTTTGAAATAGCAGGACGGTCGGATTAAGGTAGTCGGACGGTCCGGTTGGTGTATCAAGTCGATACGACTTTAATTTAATATATAACGTCTTCCAAACAGTCTACGTGTTACACTCGTTTAAAATTTGATATTAAGGGATAAGAAGTGGCAACAATCATGTTTGATACACTTAAGTTCGCAAATACCCTAAAGCCTAGGTTAAGGGTTTAAAAGCCCTTCGACAAGCTTCGTTCGACAAGCTCAGGATGAACGATTTTGTTTGTGCGGGAGAGAACGGGTGTGTTTGATCGGGATGAACATTTGTAGCTAATAAAACCAAAAAGTCGTAAAATTAAGGCTAAAATTTAATATTTAATGAAGGCGAAGCCATGTTAATAGAATTTAAGGTTGCCAATTTTCGTTCTATACGAGAAATGCAATCATTAAGTCTTGTTGCTGATAACATCGATAAGGATATGACCTCTGCCCTTCTGGACAGGCCACTACCTGGTTTGTCAGGTTTAAAATATTTAAAAGGCGCTGCTATTTATGGTGCTAATGCTTCGGGTAAATCTAACCTGATAGAAGCCATTAATTTTTTAGCTGAGTTTGTTAAAAAATCAGCTACCAAACTTGATCCCGGTGATAGTACAGGCACAGAACCTTTTAAGCTTGATCATGCGTCTTTATTAAATGCCTCAGAATTTGAAATAACCTTTGTAACACAAGAGATACGTTTTGTTTTTGGTGTTGTGTTAACCCCGCAACGCGTATTAGAAGAGTATTTGGTAGCCTATCCAAAAGGCTCTCCTCAAAAATGGTATCACAGGACTTTTAATGAATCAGAGAATAGTTATACTTGGGCAACACCCTCGACACGCTTTAAGGATGACAAAAGTTTAAGAGATAAAACCCGTGAGAATAATTTATTTTTGTCTGTAGGGCCGCAATGGAATCATCCACAATTATCTATTGCGTTTGATTGGTTTAAATCGTCTTTAAAAGTTCTGCATTTAAATGCAGATAATCGCGTTAATAGTCACTTTACAGCTCAGCTTATAAAAAATAATCCGGCGTATTATCAGCTAGTTTTACATTTATTACGCAATGCCGATATAGGGGTTGTTGATGCCAATATTAAAGAAATTAGCACAGATAATGTAAGTCAAAATGTTTCCCCCTCGTTAGTACAAAAACTTGAAATTAAACTGTTGCATAAAGCCGAGGGTGTAGAGTCTGTGTCTCTTAATTTTGATACTGAAGAATCTGCTGGCACGCAAAGATTTTTTTCATTAATAGGCCCTTGGCTAGAAATTCTTTCTAATGGTTATACGGTGTTTGTGGATGAACTTGAAACCAGTCTACACCCTATCTTAGTAAGAGAACTGTTAAAGTTATTATTTAATAGCACCACCAATCCTAAAGGCGCTCAAGTTATTTTTAGTACCCACAACACGGTTTTGTTGGATAGTAGCTTACTAAGAAGAGACCAAGTGTGGTTTACAGAAAAAACGCCTGAGGGCGCAACGCATCTTTATCCTTTAACGGCGTATCAACCTCGTAAAGATGAGGCTTTAGCAAAAGGTTATTTAGCGGGGCGCTATGGCGCTATCCCCTATCTGCCTAATGGTTTAATGTTATGAGGGATTCTCGGTTCTTTTCTAGAGGTACGGCTAAATATCAGCGTGGCAAATCTTCTCCGTCCAATACGGGTAAAACTTTTTTGATTGTGACTGAGGGTGAAAAAACCGAACCGAATTATCTTAATGCTATTAAGGATCGTTTAAGATTATCAACGATTGATGTGCAAATAATCCACCCTAGCCAAACTGATCCGCTTAGCTTAACCAAAAGCGCTATTGCACTAAGAGATAAAAGAAAAAAAGAGATTGCTAAAGGCAGTGATAAAGTGCCCTATGATGAAGTGTGGGTGGTGTTTGATTTAGAGACTTTAGACTCTGCGCATCGTCAAAAAGCGAATGAAGCCAAGAAACTGACGGCTATTAATACGATTAATTTTGCTGTTTCTGATCCAAGTTTTGAATATTGGCTACTACTGCATGAAGAATATACAACTGCCCCTTTTCAAGATGCTGCCCAAGTTGAGCAGTATTTAAAATCTAAAACCAGTCTTAAAAATTATTCTAAGGGCAAGTGGTTACCTTCAACTGAGTTTTTAGATAAAACCCCCTTCGCGGTTAAAAATGCAGGTAAATGTCGGGAGTATCATAAATCTAGCAATAGCATTAATCCCATGACCACTGTGGATAATTTAATTTGTTGTTTAAATAACTCAACGCGTCAGCATTATCAATTTAATTTACCTATCAGCTCATATTTATAATTTTGGGATAGTAATGAAAGTTTTACTCACCGGTGCCAACGGTTTTATTGCTCAAAATTTAAGTGTAAGACTTACTGAGTAACAAGATTTTGAGGTCATTAGCTTTTCTAAGCAATCACCCGAGCAAGATTTAGCTAAGCTAGTATCTGATGTTGATGCTGTGGTGCATTTAGCGGGGGTTAATAGACCGCCCACCCCTGAAGAGTTTGCTTTAGGTAATACTGGTTTAACAGAAACTTTGGCCAAAGCGTTGTTGGCTACTGGCAAACCGATTCCAGTGATATTTTCATCTTCGACGCAAGCGGCCTTTTTTACCGCGCATCCTGGCGTTACCCGCGGGGGCCATTATCATCATACTAAAACAGAAAAATTTTTAGTAATTAAAGGCCAAGCGCGTTTTGGTTTTAGACACATTTTAACAAATGAAACGTTTACGCTTTTTGCCTCGGGTGATTTACCCACGGTGGTAGAAACTATACCAGGCTGGTCACATGATATTACCAATGTGAGTGATATAGTTGTTTATGTGCTATCCCCGCTAAAAAACGCCAAATACCTATCTTTCATATGGAAGCCGGTAATCGCTGTTTTGATCAACGCGTACCAGAAGAAACTAACCGTAAAATTGTGGACCATATCAGTGATATTAATTTAA
>JAPLRS010000014.1 GCA_026399015.1 Methylococcales bacterium
AGCGTTAAACGGCTGTCCAATAGGATCAACGGCTAATATGTTAAATTTTGCAAATAAAGCTTCAAATTGTTTAATGGTTAATTCACTGCCTTCACGGAATTTTTTAACTTCTTCACTTTCGCCTGTTGCGGCTTGTAAGCCGAGTACGACACTGTCAAATACGGGTAATAGCTCTTTACCAAAATTGGTGAGGGCAAATTTATGTGTATCTTCTAGGTCTTTTTGAGTTCTTCTTTTTAGATTTTCCATTTCTGCTTGAGTGCGTACCGCTTTGTCCCAAGCTTCATGGGCTTTTTGTTTGGTGTCTTCTAATTCTTGTTTGAGCTCTTCAACTGTATATTCGTGTTCTGCAACTTCAGTATGAGAATCTTCTGCTTGCTCCGATTCAGCTTCAACTTCAATTTGTGTCTCAGGTAGTTCCTGATCATTACTCATGTTATGGATCCTTAAGTGGTTTTAATAGTGTGCTTTAGGGCACAGATAAAAAGTTTTAGCTATTATGGGGTCGATGTTTTTGGATTCAAGGCGGCGCCTAATAATTTTGCTGTTACATCGACATAGGGGATTATTTTTTCATAAGCCATGCGGGTGGGGCCTATAACTCCTAAGACACCAACAATCTCATCATTAACAGAATAAGAGGAGGTGACCAGGCTGCATTGGTCAAAGGCTTGATAGCCTGATTCTTTACCAATAAAAATTTGAACGCCATCGGCTTTCATGGATTGATCTAATAAGTGGATAACATCACTTTTGTGACTAAAGGCTTCAAAGAGGCTTCTGAGGTGGTCTCGATCCGATAATTCAGAAAAGCCCATTAAATTCGTTTCACCACTTAAAACATAGTCATTTTTTTGATGACCCGCTTCAAACGTTAATTTCGCTATTTTTAGCGCATCTAACATAGCTTGGGTAGTGCGTTCTTGTTCTTGTTGTAAATCTTTTAAAAGTGCAGATTTAACAGCGGCTAAACTATGTCCAGCATAGAGAGAGTTAAGGTAGTTAGCAGCTTGTTGGAGTTCTGCAGGACTAAATACTTTATCAGTGTGAATGACTTTATTGTGTACTTCTTGTTCGTTAGTCACAAAGATAACGAGTACGCGATTATGCGATAAAGGTAAAAATTCTATATGTCTTAAATAGACAGTTTCTCTTTTAGGTATGGTAACAACGCCTGCCATATTGGTGAGTTCTGAGATTAAGCGTGAAGCGGCACCAATCATGTTATTGGGGTCATCAGTTTCTGATAGGCCTAAAGAGATTTGTGCTAAATCTTTAGCGTCTAAAGGTTTTACAGTAAGAAGGCTGTCTACAAATAAACGGTAGCCGCTGACGGTGGGTATGCGTCCCGCTGAAGTATGCGGAGAATGGATTAGGCCTAGGTCTTCTAGGTCGGCCATTACATTTCTAATGGTGGCCGGACTTAAGTTAAGTTCTGAGTCTTTTGATAAAACACGTGAACCTACGGGTTGACCGTCATGAATATAACGCTCAACTAATGTTTTTAGTAATTGTAACGAACGATCATTTAAGTCTTGATTTTTAAGGCTCACTGTAACCCCTGAGAAGCTAAATTAGCACTCTTGATGGATGAGTGCCAATTTAGAAAAATAACAGTTCAGGGCTTTCTTGTCAATCAGCACTCAAAAAACATTGGTTTTGAGTGCTGCAGATACTTTAATTAATCGATATATTCCAAAACAGTCACAATTTGCTTTATGCCTGGTTGGAGTTTGGTTAAATTGATAACCACCTTGCCTTCGTCGCGTTGCACTAAGCCCATTAAGTAAACAACGCCATTTTCAGTCACTACTTTTATGGTGTTGGGGTCAAATTCATGCATAGATCTGATTTGTTTTAAGGCCTTTTTGACTGTTTGAGTGATGATTTTGTCGTTTTCTTGAGATGCTAAGTCACTAGGTTCTGCAACGGTTAGATGGTCATGTATTAGTTTTACATTATTAATGACTTGAACTGTGGCAAGAACTTTAGTTTTTAATTCTTCGGTAGGTACTTCTCCAGTGATGAGAGTAGCACCATTGTATGCGTTTACTGTGACATGACATTGTTCAAGAATATCTTTATCGTCATTGAGTTCTTCATAGGCGTCTGTTTCTATTTCTTTATCCGCCACAATAACGCTGTGTGTGCGTCTGTCTTTTAAAAGATTTTGATCTGTCAGAGGAACTTGGGGATTTGTATTTGTGGTACAAGCACTAATCGAAAGGCTGATAAGTAGTAATATGGGGTGAAAATATTTTTTCATGATTTATCTAAAAAGAGAAAGATTAAGTAGGACAGGTTTAACCAAATAATTGATGATCAATTAAATCACACAAGCAATGTGTTATAAGGATATGTACTTCATGTATGCGCGAACTTGAGTTAGAGGGAACGCGAATCTCAATGTCAGTTTCATGGAGTAAAGGTGCAATCAAACCGCCATCATTTCCAGTAATAGCAATGATTGATATTTCTTTGTCATGGGCGGTTGTAATGGCTTTAGCAATATTGCTTGAATTATTACCATCGGTGTATATCAGTAAAATGTCGCCACTTTGGCCTAATGATCGTAGTTGTTTTGCAAAAATATCATCAAAGTGAAAGTCATTTGCTACCGCAGTTATGGTTGCAATATCAGTTGTTAAATTAATAGCTGGTAACGAGGGGCGGTCGCGTTCAAATTGATTTAGCATAGCTGATGAAAGTAACTGGGCGGTAGTCGCCGAACGACCATTGCCGCAAGTAAATATCTTTTTGTCATTTAGCAAACTTGAAACCATTTGTTGCGAAGCAAATTCAATGAGTTCAGAGAGATAAGTTAAAGCATCTTGTTGAACTTGGATACTATCAGAAAAATGATTGATAATGCGGTCTTGTAAGCTCATTAGGGATTTTGTGTTAGAAAGCATTTTTTATCCAATCTATTTGGCCATTTCCAGAAATAGCAACGACATCAAAGCGAATGGCGATGCCTTTTTTCTGAGAGGCTAAATAGATTTGCGTTGTTTTTATTATACGTGATTGTTTTGTTCTAGTAATGCTCTCCATGGCGCTACCGAAACGATTTGATTTGCGGTAACGCACTTCTATGACGACTAAAGATTCTTTATCCGTCATAATCAAATCTAATTCACCTAATTTGCACCGAAAATTGCGTAACACCGGTTTTAGTCCTTGTGCAATCAAATAGTCATGAGCTTGTTCTTCGGCCATTTCACCACTAAGTAGATGCGCCGCTTTAATCTTAATATCTGAGCTGGGCATGCTTAATCTCCAGTGGTGGATTATTCTGGCAACATTAAAAAAATGAGATGCTGATATAATTTGGTTTTAGTTTGAGCAATCCTACCCTCTTTATAGCATAGGTTTTATGAATGACCGTATCTAATATAAATGTATTTGGCAAATTATTTGTTGTTGCTACACCAATAGGAAATTTAGCCGATATTAGTTTAAGAGCTATTGAGACGTTAAAAACAGTGGATATAATTGCCGCTGAGGACACAAGGCATGTAAAAATGCTTTTAAATCATTATGGAATCACGAATAAATTGGTTTCATTGCATCAACATAACGAAGATAAAGCCTCGGGTGTTTTGTTAGAAAGATTACGAGAGGGCTTATCAATCGCTTTAGTTTCAGATGCGGGTACGCCTTTATTGAGTGACCCCGGCATGCCCTTGGTTAAAATGGTTAAAGATGCGGGTTTAGATGTAGTACCTATCCCAGGCGCTTGTGCTTTAATAACGGCTCTGTCAGCAGCGGGTTTGCCAGTAACGCAATTTTCTTTTGAGGGTTTTTTGCCGAGGACCTCCTCTGCGCGTAAAGTTTTTTTTTCTGAACGTGCTCATGTAACAAAGACTTGGGTTTTTTATGAATCTTGTCACCGTATTTTGGCAACTTTAGAAGATATGGCTGAGGTTTTACCGTTAGATCGTCAGATTGTTATTGCCAGAGAACTGACTAAGTTGCACGAAACCATTGTTAAAGTAAGTTTGGCTGATGCTTTAGCATTGGTTTCTAATAATGAGAATATGCGTAAAGGCGAATTTGTTGTCATTGTTGATGGTGCTGAAGAAGATGATGGAAAGCAGTTAATGACGCTTGAGCAACAAAAGATTTTAAGGGTTTTATTACGTGAATGCTCTATTAAAACCGCGGTTACTATGGCTGTTGAAATAACCGGGGTCAGAAAAAAAATCTTGTATCAAGCGGCATTGTTAATAGATCAAGAGAAAGTGTTATAAAGCTGCTGTTATTGGCATGAATTCGCTTTGTGCTCAGGAATCAAGTATACTGGTGAGCGAGAGAGTTGGCTGGACAGTCGCTGTTTTATCGATAAGATAAGATGGAGGAAAGTCCGGGCTCCATTGGGCAGGGTGCCAGGTAACGCCTGGGAGGCGTGAGCCTACGGAAAGTGCCGCAGAAAATAAACCGCCTAACATTTTAATGTTGGGTAAGGGTGAAAAGGTGCGGTAAGAGCGCACCGCGCAACTGGTAACAGGAGTGGCATGGTAAACCCCACCCGGAGCAAGATCAAATAGAGGGACAGACGCGTGGCCCGCGCGGTTCCTGGGTAGATTGCTTGAGTGTAGTGTTTTGCTAGATTCACTATATGTATTTAATTTAAGCCTAATATTTGGGCTTAATGTCTATAAAAATTACCAACGCCAGCGTTACAGTAATTTACTTCTTGTTTCAAATTTCCTTCAAATTAAAGTCAATGCGGTTTATCGGCTTACTCTTAATGTGTTTTATCAATAGTTTTAATTAACCATCTGATAACGCGTGCTATTTATTTGGCCTGTTTTTTCTTATTTTATTTTTACAATAATGTGACGTAAGTCATTGTCAAAAAAGAAAGAGTTTAAGTAAAAACCTTCTTGACTCTAGACGAATTGGAATTTATAGTGACCATAAGTGGTAAAAAGTGGTGAAAAATGGTTTTTTTCTGAGAATGTCTGGAGTCAATTTTGTTTCGAGGAATTAGTTCAATTAATTTAGACGATAAAGGTCGTCTTGCAGTTCCTACCCGTTATCGGGAAGAGCTACAGGATTGCTGTGAGCGTCAAATGGTTGTAACGGTTGCTGTAAACGAAAGATGTATTGGCGAAACTGGCTGTTTATGGCTTTATCCGCTTCCAGAATGGGAGCATCTTGAGCAAACCATTAGTAAATTACCCACTTTAAATAAAACCGCAGGCAAGTTAAGACGCTTTTTGATTGGAAATGCATCTGAGTGTGAGATGGATGGACAAGGCAGGTTGTTGTTGCCGGAAAAATTAAGAAAATTTGCGGAAATGGATAAAAAGATTGTTCTTGTTGGGCAGCTTAATAAGTTTGAAATATGGAATGAAGATGCATGGACTGCTAAAGAACAAGAATGGCTGAAAGGCGATGATGATGACGGTCTAGAAGAGTTAGGCGCTTTATCTTTTTAATCCTGGAGAATTGATGGAGCATTTACCCGTAATGTTTGCAGAGGCTCTGCAACATTTGGCGATTAAAGAAGATGGCATTTATCTTGACTGTACTTTTGGTCGAGGCGGTCATAGCCAAGGAATTTTAAATTTATTAGGCTCTAATGGCCAGTTAATTGCTTTTGACCGTGATCTTGATGCGGTTAATTCAGAATACGCAAAAGATTTATTAGCTGATACACGCTTTAAATTAATACACAGTTGTTTTTCTCAAATAGAAAGTGAGCTGGAAAACTTAGGTTTAATTGGAAAAGTAGATGGCATATTAATGGACTTGGGGGTGTCGTCACCTCAACTTGATAACCCAGAAAGAGGCTTTAGTTTTTTAAGAGATGGTCCATTAGACATGCGGATGGATGAATCAACAGGGCTTTCTGCTGAACAATGGTTAGCGAGTGTTGATGAAAAGGATTTGGTCAAAGTTTTATTTGAGTACGGTGAAGAAAAGTTTGCCCGGCGAATTGCTAAAGCGATAGTTGAACGTCGAATAGAGACGCCAATCACCACAACTAAGCAATTGGCAAGTTTAATTGAAGATGTAATCCCTATGCGTGAGAAGCATAAGCATCCTGCAACACGAACTTTTCAAGCGATTCGCATCGAAGTAAATAAAGAATTAGACGAGTTGAAGTTAGTGTTAGAGCGATCTGCAAGAGTTTTAAGCCCAGGTGGACGATTGGTTGCTATATCTTTTCATTCTTTAGAAGATAGGATTGTAAAACGCTTTATCAGAGATGAGTCGGGGGCTAAATATAATCCGGGTAAATTTCCTGTTAAAGAAGTAGATATTGCTAAGGGTATTTTAAAGAAGATTGGTAAGGCTATTAAAGCTGGTGATTTAGAAGTGAGACAAAACTCTCGGGCAAGAAGTGCTGTTATGCGAGTGGCAGAGAGAGTTTAAGTGATAACGAATAGACTACTAGTAATAGCTGGAGCGGTGCTGTTGTTTTCATCTTTGGCAGTTATTTATAGTAAATATTATTCACGATTAATCTTTATAGAAATTCAGAAGCAAGAAAAGGCGCTTGATCAATTTGAAGTCGAATGGGGTCAGATGCAGTTAGAGTTAACGATGCTGGAGGAGCAGAATCGTTTAGAGTTAGTGGCAAAGGAAGAATTGAAATTAGTTATGCCATTAAGAGAAAAAATAATTTATATAAAACCTTAGATGTTAGATTTTCGAGATAGAAGTCCTGCTAAGAAAGCAAATGATGATTTTTCGGGCAGACGAAAGTTTCTGACTGGTTTGATGCTTATTTTAATGCTTGTTTTGGTTTTTCGGGCTATTTACTTACAGGTTATTAGCAAAGACTTTTTGATTCATCAAGGTGATATGAGGCAAGTGAGTGATGTCTCTGTTTCTGCTTATAGAGGTGTTATTGCCGATAGACAGGGAGAGCCATTAGCCATAAGTACTCCGGTTGAATCCATTTGGATAAATCCAAAGGAGCTTAAAGTTGCGAAATTAGAGCAATTGAAAGCGATGGAAAAGTTGCTAGGTTTACCGACTGGTAAAGTAAGTGAATGGATAAAAGAAGATCCGCGCAGACAATTTTTTTATATAGCGCGTCGTATAAATCCGCAATTAGCTGATCAAGTTAAGGCTTTAAACCTGACGGGTGTCTATGCGGAGCGAGAATTTAAGCGTTTTTATCCTACCGGCGGGGTGTCCGCACATTTAGTAGGGTTTACTAATGTGGACGATATTGGGCAAGCAGGAATGGAGCGCGGTTACGAAAAAATGTTGAAAGGCATTGAAGGTAGCAAGCGAGTTATTAGAGATGGTAAGCGTCGAATTATAGAAGATATCGAAAATATACAAGAGCCGATATCAGGTAAGACGCTTGAGTTAAGTATTGATCAACGTATTCAGTATTTAGCTTACAAAGAACTTCAAATAGCGGTTAATGATAATAAAGCAAAATCTGGGGCTTTAGTGGTGTTAGATGCAAAGAATGGCGAGGTGTTAGCCGCTGTTAATCAGCCGTCATTTAATCCTAATACTAGAAATAATTTAAAAGAAAGTTTATATAGAAATAGAGGGTTTACAGAGGTATTTGAGCCTGGTTCTACTGTTAAACCTTTTGTGGTTGCGGCCGCATTGGACGGCGGGTATATAACTCCAAACTCTATTTTTGTAACAAATGGTTCGTATTCAGTTGGGCGTAATACCGTTAAAGATACGCATAACTATGGCACGATGGATACAACTAAAGTGCTTACTAAGTCTAGCAATATTGGCGTGACTATGATGTCTTTAAAGATGCCGCCTAAATATTTGTATGATATTTATCATCAGCTGGGTTTTGGTGTATCAGCTGGCTCAGGGTTTCCAGGTGAGGCCAGCGGTGTTATGAAGGATTATAAAAAATGGCATGATTTTGATCGTGCAACCATGTCATTTGGTTATGGTTTAAATGCTTCTGCATTGCAGTTAGCGAGAGCTTATACAGCCCTAGCCGATGATGGAGTTTTGCATTCAGTCAGTCTGTTAAAGCGTGAAGAAGATGACGATACAGTGCGGGTGTTTTCGGCTAAAACGGCTAAAACTGTTAGAAAAATGATGGAAACTGTTTTGACTAAAGAAGGCACTGCAATCGAGGCCGTCGTTCCTGGATATAGTGCAGCGGGTAAGACCGGTACGGCTAAAAAAGCGACCGCTCATGGATATATGGAAAAAAGTTATTTTGCTATTTTTGCAGGAATGGCTCCAGTTGAAAATCCGCGATTAATTATTGCGGTAATGATTGATGAGCCCTCTGCGGGAAAGTATTACGGCGGTTTAGTGGCGGCGCCAGTGTTTTCTAGAGTGATGGCTGGGGCTTTAAGAATATTAGAGGTTGCGCCAGATAAAATTGAAACTATGCCTGTGTTATTAACACAGAAGCAATAGTGGTCATCTTATGAAGTTGAGAGAATTATTAGACGGATTTGTGTGTTCTCAAAACATTGAGTCATCACGTTTAGGTGATAGTGCGATTACTGGGTTAGCTTTAAATAGTAGCAAAGTTGATATTGGGAATATCTTTATAGCCTTAGCTGGATCACAGCAACATGGACTTGTTTATTTGACTCAAGCACTTGCAAGAGGCGCTATTGCAATCATATTTGATCCTGCAGGAGGCGGGATTGAAATGGCTGAAAAAGTTGTGGATGTGCCGGTTTTTGCGGTCAATGATTTGAGTGTGCATTTAGGGGCTTTAGCTGCTAGATATTATGACAATCCATCGCAGTCAATAGATGTCATAGGTATAACAGGGACTAACGGTAAGACCTCTTGTAGTCAATTTCTAGGTCAAATGCTCGAAGATTGTGGCGTTATAGGTACTTTAGGTTGGGGGCATTATGGAAATTTGCAACAAACAGTAAATACGACGCCAGATGCTCTTGAAGTCCATAGAATATTGGCTGAAATGCGTAAAGATAAAATGCAGTCTGTGGCCATGGAGGTTTCATCACATGGTTTAGCATTGGGTAGAGTTAATGCAGTTAATTTTAAAGGAGCTGTTTTTACTAATATTAGTCGTGATCATTTGGATTTTCACGGCACAATGCAATCTTATCTTGAGGCAAAGTTAGAACTATTAAGTAAACCTGGATTACGTTTTGTGGTGGTTAATCTAGATGATAGTTATAGTGCGAAAATCATTAACGCCGTTCCTAAAAATGTTGTTATTTGGGGGGTTAGCGTTCAAGGTAAAACCCTTGCAGGTGTTGAGGCGGTGACAGCAAGTGCTTCTAGTCACACTTCAAAGGGTTTAAGTTTTGATATGCATTGGAGTGGACAAATTAAGAGATTAGATGTTCCTGTGTATGGCGATTTTAATGTTGAAAATATTCTGATCTCAGTTGCGGTGATGTTGGCTTTAGGCGTGGAGTTGTCTGAAGTAGTTGAAAAAGTACAGAAACTAAAACCAGTTATTGGACGCATGGAGCATTTAGGTGGTAATGATCAGCCATTAATTTTTGTGGATTATGCGCATACCCCAGATGCTCTCCATAAAGTTTTATGCAGTTTAAGAAAACATTGTGCACAGAATTTGTGGGTAGTGTTTGGTTGCGGTGGCAATCGCGATAAAGGTAAGCGACCAGAGATGGGGCAGATCGCCCAAGATTTAGCGGATCATGTCATTGTCACGGACGATAATCCACGTTTTGAGGACAGTTCAGCAATTATTAATGATATTACATCTGGATGTGGGTCGTTGACAAATGGGGGGCATCGAACTTTTGAAGTGATTCAAAATAGAGAATTAGCTATTCAAAAGGCTATTCGAGATGCAACTCAAAAAGATTGTGTTTTGATTGCAGGAAAAGGACATGAAGGATACCAAGAAATTAAAGGTGTACGCATGCCTTTTAGTGATAGTGAAGTTGTCATAAATGCTTTAAGAGTGAGAGCCGATTCCGTATGAAAATGCAATTAAATGCTTGTGCTAAAGCGGTAAACGGACAACTGGTTGGTGATGATGTTCTTATTACTTCTGTGAGTATTGATACACGAGCTATTGTGTCCGGGCAGTTATATATCGCGATTAAAGGTCAAAATTTTGATGGTAATCAGTTTGTTGATCAGGCTCAGCAATCAGGTGCTGTGGCTGCAATAGTTGAGCGGGGTGTGGAAACATCTTTACCTCATATTACTGTAGATAATACGCGTTTAGCTCTAGCAGAGATTGCGAGTGCATGGAGAAGGTCATTATCCCAAGGAGATAATTCTCTTTCTGTGGTGGGCGTAACAGGGAGTAACGGAAAAACAACGGTTAAAGAAATGGTGGCGGCCATCTTAGCTGTTAACGAATCAGTTTTGTATACGCAGGGTAATTTAAACAATGATATCGGCGTACCTTTAACATTATTGCGTTTAGATGAGTCATATCGATATGCGGTCATTGAAATGGGTGCAAATCATGCCGAGGAGATTCGTTATACCAGTCAATATGCACATGCAGACGTGGTCGTTATTACTAATGCCGGCGCTGCTCATTTAGAAGGTTTTGGTAGTTTAGACGGTGTTGCAAAAGCAAAGGGTGAAATTATTGAAACCCTTAAAGCAGATGGCATTGTAATCATAAATAAAGATGATGTTTATTTTAGATATTGGCAATCGGTAGCAGGAAAAAGAACGGTTTCATCGTTCGGTTTAAGTGCTGATGCTGATGTAAGTGCTCAAAAAGTGAGGACTGGTATTAGCCAAAATCATTTTTTAACAACATTTGAATTAGTGACAAAGCAAGGTGTTATTGAGATCAACTTGAGCTTGGCTGGACAACATAATGTTGTTAATGCTTTAGCGGCTACAGCCGCATCATTGGCCTTAGGTATTGATATCAAACAAATTAAGCAAGGGCTAGAAAGCTTAAAGCCGGTTACAGGAAGAATGCAACCCTTAGTGGGGCGCTTAGGTAACATTATTATTGATGATACTTATAACGCAAATTCTGCATCTTTAAAAGCCGGTCTTGATGTATTAAGTCAATTAGATGGCAAGCCGTGGTTAGTGCTGGGTGCATTTGGCGAATTAGGTCCTCAAAGCGCTAAGATACATGAAGATATGGCCGAAATGATTAAGTTAAGCGGAGTAGAGCGATTATTTGCAGTAGGTGCTGATGCTAAAAAGACGGTTGAGGCTTTTGGCTTAGGTGCTGATTTTTATGAAGACCAAGAAGTGTTGATTGCCGAATTAAAAAAACAATTAAAAGGCGATGAGACAATTTTGATTAAAGGTTCACGAGCGCGGCGCATGGAAAATGTAGCGGCAGCTTTAGTGGAAAATTTTAGGAACTAGAAGATGTTACTTTATTTTACAGACTACTTAATGACATTTGATGGAGGGTTTAGGGTATTTCAATATCTGACCTTTCGTGCCATTTTGGGGGCACTTACTTCTTTGATAATTTCATTCATCATTGGTCCAGTGATGATTAGGAAATTAAGTTCTAACAAAATTGGTCAAAGTATTCGAGAGCTAGGTCCGCAATCACACTATGAAAAATCCGGTACACCAACCATGGGTGGTGCTTTAATTTTGGTTGCTATAGCTATTAGCACCTTGTTATGGGCTGATTTAAGTAATCGTTATATCTGGGTTATTTTGTTAGTAACTATGGGATATGGTGTTATTGGGTTTATTGATGATTATAGAAAAGTTATAAAGCGTAATAGTGATGGTTTATCAGCAAAAGCAAAATATTTAAGTCAATCAGTTATAGGTTTAACTGCGGCATTATTCTTATATAAAACAGCCTCTGTGCCAGCAGAAACGCAACTTATTATTCCTTTTTTTAAGGATTTTATGTTGGAGATGGGATGGACTTATGTGGTTTTGACTTATTTTGTAATTGTTGGAACTAGTAATGCTGTGAATCTAACAGATGGTTTAGATGGATTAGCTATTATGCCGACCGTTATGGTTGCGACGGGTTTAGGTGTGTTTGCTTATTTGTCAGGCCATAATGTGTTTTCAGGATATTTAGCTATTCCATTTTTACCTAATTCGGGTGAATTAATCGTATTTTGTGCGGCTTTAGTAGGCGCTGGATTAGGTTTTTTATGGTTTAACACCTATCCCGCTATGGTATTTATGGGGGATGTGGGGGCTTTAGCATTAGGCGGGGCATTAGGTGTTTTGGCGGTATTGGTGCGGCAAGAAATCGTCTTAATGATCATGGGTGGTGTCTTTGTAATGGAAACGGTTTCTGTCATGATTCAGGTCGCATCTTTTAAATTGACAGGTAAACGGGTTTTTAGAATGGCGCCTATTCATCATCATTTTGAATTAAAAGGTTGGCCAGAACCACGAGTTATCGTGCGTTTTTGGATTATAACGTTTATTTTAGTGTTGATTGGTTTAGCTACCTTAAAGTTGAGATAAGACAATGAACGTAAATGCATATTTACTTATTTCGATGAATGCTGATGGCCGAGTGATTAGATCATGAGTCTTGATAATTCAGTAGTCTTAAAATCATTACATGAGCATTTTGCTTTAGACCCCAAAACATCAAAAATTTTAGTAGTAGGGTTGGGGCATACGGGTGTATCGGTAGCACATTATTTGCAAAAATTAGGTTTTCATTTTGCTATAACAGATAGCCGTGATAAGCCACCATTGAAAGATGCATTTTTTGAAGTAATGCCTGATACGCCCATATTCACTGGTGGGTTTGATGAGTCTGCATTTCAGGTTGCGACGCATTTGGTAGTAAGTCCAGGTGTGTCATTAACAGAGAAGTCCATCATAAAAGCGCTTACAAATGGCGCTAAATTAGTCAGTGATATTGATTTATTAGTTTGTTCAGTAAATGCTCCTATCGTGGCTATTACGGGTTCAAATGGAAAGAGCACGGTTACCACCATGTTAGGCGAAATGGCTAAAATTGCGGGTAAACATGTAGCTGTAGGTGGTAATTTAGGGACACCTGCCTTAGATTTGTTGGATAAAAAGGCAGATCTATATGTATTGGAGTTATCTAGCTTCCAATTAGAACGAACTAGTGCCCTTAATGCAGCATCGGCAACAGTTCTTAATATATCGGCTGATCACCTAGATAGGCATGATGACATCGCAAGTTACGGAGAAATAAAACAGCGGGTATATAACGGTGATGGTGTCTTAGTCATAAATTTAGATGACCCACTCGTAAAGGAAATGCAAGAAACCCAGCGTAAGAGTTTTACTTTTTCTATAAAAGATACAGTCGCTGATTTCTATATAGATAGTATGCAAGGTCAGCAGTATTTGATGCATAACAAAGAAGCCTTGATGCCCTTGACTCAATTACCACTTGAGGGAAGACATAATGCTGCAAATGCCTTGGCGGCACTCGCTTTGGGGTATGCGGTTGGTTTAGACGAAACACTGATGTGCAATGCATTAAAAGTATTTAAAGGATTGGATCATAGAATGCAAAAGGTGGCTACGATTCGTGGCGTAACTTGGGTTAATGATTCTAAGGCTACTAATATTGGAGCTTGTGTTGCTGCGCTAGATGGTTACGATACAAAAGTAGTATTAATTGCAGGTGGTGATGCAAAAGGCGCCGATATGAATGAGCTAACGCCTTTTATTAAAGAAAAAACTAAAAGTGTGGTTTTGATAGGAAAAGATGCAAATTTAATTGCACAAGCAATAAATGGTTGTGTGCCCGTTTATTTTGCAAAGAATATGGAACAAGCCGTACAAATTGGTGCAGAAATAGCCATTGAGGGAGATAGTGTTTTATTGTCACCTGCATGTGCCAGCCTAGATCAATATAAAAATTATCAAGATAGAGGTAAACAGTTTTCAAAAGCTGTACTGAGGCTTTTAGTATGAAAACAAATTTGAAGCCTTCTAGAGTTGGACGGTTTCATTATGAACCATTATTGGTAGTGGTCGTTTTTAGTTTATTGCTAATAGGATATGTAATGGTAGGTTCTGCATCATTACATAAAGGTGCAGATGCTTTTAATTATATTAAAAGACAATCTCTTAATATTGGCATTGGATTGTTTGCGGGTTTCTTTGTAACCAAAATATCAATAAAAACCTGGGAGAAGCACAGTCAAATTCTGTTCTTAGTGGGTTTAATGCTATTGATAATTGTGTTAATCCCAGGGGTGGGTGTAAAAGTTAATGGTAGTACGCGCTGGTTGTCAATATTCGGTTTTAGGTTTCAGGTCTCAGAAGCTGTAAAGTATTTTTCAGTAATTTATATGGCGGGTTATGTCACAAGACATCAAAAAGCGATAAGAGACTCGGCATTTAGTTTATTGAAACCAATGGTTTTATTTGGTGTGGCTTGTGTGTTGTTGCTTTTAGAACCAGATTTTGGATCGTCAGTCGTTATCTTAACTATTGCGATGGGGATCATGTATTTGGTAGGTGCACGATTAATACAGTTCATAACATTATTAGGTGTGCTGTCTTTTTTGGCCTCCGTTTTAGTTTATATTGCTCCTTACCGTATGAAAAGAGTTACTAGTTTTTTAGACCCATTTGCTGATGCAAAAGATACTGGGTATCAATTAGTGCATGCATTGATCTCATTTGGTCGGGGTGAATGGTCTGGAGTAGGTTTAGGTAGTGGCATTGAAAAACTATTTTACTTGCCTGAAGGGCATACAGATTTTCTTTTCTCGGTTATTGCAGAAGAATTAGGATTAGTGGGTGTGTTGACTATTATCTGTTTATTTACAGTTTTTGTCTGGCGTGCATTTGTAATCGCTGAGGCCGCAGAACAGATAGGCGAAAAGTTTTCAGCTTACATAGCTTATGGGCTGGGTATTTGGTTTGGTTTTCAGTCCTTGGTAAATATGGGGGTGAATATGGGCGTTTTACCAACCAAAGGATTAACTCTACCATTAATGAGTTATGGTGGTGGAAGTATGTTAGTTATGTGTTGTGCTGTTGCTTTATTGTTTAGAGTGCATAGTGAAGTTGAAGAAATTAAAGCTAATATGCCAAAAGAAAGGTCAAAATGGGTAAGCGTATAATTATTATGGCTGGTGGAACTGGTGGACATGTATTTCCCGCGCTTGCCGTTGCAGAATTATTACTTGCGGAAGGTTGGCAGGTAAGTTGGTTGGGAACCCAAAAAGGACTTGAGAGTCGTGTCGTTCCTGAGCATGGAATAGAGATAGATTGGTTAACAGTTGCGGGTGTTAGAGGTAAGGGAATAGGGTCAAAGATAACGGCTGTATTGAGTTTGCTTAAAGCTTGCTTACAAGCAGCAAAAGTTTTAAAAAATCGTAAGCCCGATGTGGTTTTAGGAATGGGTGGGTTTGTAGCAGGACCGGGTGGTCTAATGGCTAAGTTGTTTGGTATTCCTTTAATTATTCATGAACAAAATAGGGTTCCAGGTACAACTAATCGTTTATTGGCGCGTTTTGCAAGCCAAGTATTAGAAGGTTTTCCTGGTAGCTTTAATGCAAAATTTAAGGCTCAAGCAACTGGCAATCCATTAAGAAAGAAATTTGTAACAGCCCTAGAAAATCAATCAGAAAGTTTGGAAGAGGTTATAAAAATATTAGTTGTTGGTGGTAGTCAAGGTGCAAAAATTTTGAATGAAATTGTTCCAGAGGCTATTGCTGAGTTTAAAGAATTAAATGCGTATACAAACAAGATATCAATAAGACATCAAACTGGAGTAGTGATGCAATCCCAAGTTGATAATAGTTATAAAAACTTAACAATTACTGCCGAGGTGACTGCATTTATTGAAGATATGGTTAGTGCTTATAAATGGGCAGATTTAGTTATCTGTAGAGCAGGGGCAATGACGATAAGTGAAGTGGCTGCAATAGGTGTGCCCTCAATATTAGTGCCATTGCCGACAGCAATTGACGACCACCAAACAGCGAATGCGCATTATTTGAGTGATGCAGGTGCAGGGATAATTCTGGCCCAAAAAGAATTAAATTCAAAGTCCTTAGCGTTATGTATTAATACAGTATTAGAAGAATTGCCTCAGATGAGCAAAGCAGCTAAACAATGTGCCTTGCTAGATGCAACTGAAATTGTTGCAAATTATTGTGTTATCGAGGCTGGACTATGAAACAGCCAGCATCCCAATTTGCAACAACGTTAGGAAATATTAAGCGCATCCATTTTATTGGTATTGGTGGCACCGGAATGTGTGGTATCGCAGAAGTGTTATCAAATTTAGGCTATCAAGTGTCTGGTTCGGATATTAAAGAAAGCACAGTAACAAATCGTCTTGCTGCTATGGGTGTCATTATAAATATTGGCCATAAACGAGAAAATGTTACGGGAGTTGATGTCGTTGTTGCATCAACTGCAATTGATAGAAGTAATGCAGAAATTGATGAAGCCTATTTAAATAGAATACCTGTTATACCTCGAGCTGAAATGTTGGCAGAGTTAATGCGGTTTAGATTTGGTATAGCAGTTGCTGGTACTCATGGAAAAACTACGACAACTAGTTTGACGGCAAGTATGTTAGCAGAAGGCGGGTTAGACCCTACTTTTGTAATTGGAGGTAGGCTTAATAGCGCCGGAAGTAATGCTAAATTAGGTTTAGGAAATTATTTGGTTGCGGAAGCTGATGAAAGTGATGCTTCATTTCTATATTTACAGCCCATGATAGCGGTTGTTACAAACATAGATCAAGATCACATGGAAACTTATCAAAATAATTATGAGCGCTTAAAAGACACATTTATTGAGTTTTTACATCATTTGCCTTTTTATGGGCTCGCGGTGTTGTGCATGGATGATGAAGGCGTTAGGGAAATATTACCCAGTATTTCAAAACCTGTAATTACTTATGGTGTTCATGCTGATGCTGATATTCGTGCGGAAAATATCAAACAAGAAGGTATGTTAACAACGTTTGATGTTGTAAGGCCAGGCCGCGCACTATTTCAAGTTACTTTAAATATGCCTGGTTGGCACAATATGTTGAATTCTTTGGCAGCTATTGCAATAGCAACAGAATTGTTAGTGACTGATGAAGCTATTGTTAAAAGTTTGAGTGCTTTTAAAGGTGTCGGTAGACGCTTTCAGGTTCAAGGAGATTTACCAATTGAAAACGGTAGATTAACTTTAGTAGATGATTATGGACATCATCCACGTGAGATAGCGGCCACATTAGAAGCCTTGAGACAAGCTTGGCCAAAAAGGCGCTCAGTTATTATTTTTCAACCTCATAGATATACGCGAACAAGAGATTTATTTGAAGATTTCGTACAAGTTTTGTCGACGGTTGATGTATTAATATTAATGGATGTTTATTCGGCGGGTGAATCTGTAATAACGGGTGCCGATGGTAGGGCATTAAGTCGTGCTATTAGAATGCGCGCGCAAGTTGATCCAATATTTGTTGAAAGTTGGACTGAGTTACCAAAAATTTTGGCAGGAATCGTTAGGCCAGATGATGTACTTTTAACATTAGGTGCTGGTAATGTAGGGCATTTTGCCACGCAGTTGCCTGATTTATTGACACAAGCCTTAGAAACACGTGGTTCTGATTTTTCAACAACGGTAATATGAAAGGGCAGTTATTAATTAACGAAAATCTATCGAAATACACAAGTTGGCGTGTAGGCGGTCCAGCAGAGAGGCTATATATACCGTTTGATAAAGCAGATTTATGTGAATTTATAAAAGCCTTACCAGTCACTGAATCAGTATTTTGGATGGGCTTAGGTAGCAATCTGTTAGTCAGAGATGGTGGTATTCGAGGCACGGTTATCAATATTAAAGGACGTCTGAAAGGAATGACTTTAGTTGGAGAGGATACTGTGTATATCGAGGCTGGTGTGCCTTGCGCTCATGTTGCGAGATTTTGTGCAGAACATAGTTTGGTTGGTGCAGAGTTTCTAGCGGGCATTCCTGGAACGATGGGGGGGGCATTAAAAATGAATGCAGGTGCATTTGGCGGTGAAACATGGACAAATGTTATTTCCGTCGAAATGCTAAATTTAACTGGCAATATAACGCATAGGCTTGCATCAGAGTTTGATGTGAAATATCGCTCAGTAAAAGGTGGCCATAATGAATGGTTTTTAAGTTGTTGCCTTAAATTAGAGAAAGGTGATTCGCATACAAGTCAACAAAAAATAAAAGCATTATTAGAAAAACGCTCGAAAACACAGCCAACTAATCAGCCTAGTTGTGGATCGGTATTTAAAAATCCACCTAATGATTATGCCGCTAGATTAATTGAGGTATCCTCTTTAAAAGGCTATGCAATTGGAGGGGCTCAAGTGTCTGATAAGCATGCAAATTTTATAGTGAATACCGGTAATTCAACTGCGGATGATATTGAAAATTTAATTTACTATGTGCAAAGTAAAGTAAAGGAGTTTCAAGGTGTGGAGTTGCAAACAGAGGTTTGTATGGTAGGTGAAAAAGTAGCGGACATGAAGAAAATGACCAGTCTAGAAAATCCTGAAAAGTTTGGTCGAGTTGCTGTATTAATGGGTGGATCTGCTGCAGAGCGGCCCGTCTCATTAAGAAGCGGCGCGGCAGTTTATGAGGCCTTATTACGAAAAGGTGTAGACGCAATAGCTATTGATGTAACAGCAAGTCCGATTGAGGCGTTAAATGCTATAAAAATTGATAGAGTTTATAACATTATTCACGGGCGTGGCGGTGAAGATGGAGAGCTGCAAGCCGTGCTTGAGGTAATGGGAATACCCTATACAGGAAGTGGTGTTCTGGCATCTGCTCTAGCAATGGATAAACTTAGAACCAAATTATGTTGGCAAGGGTATGGATTAGTAACGCCAAAATGGTTTTTATTAAGTAGTGATGAAGATATTGATTTTTGTATAGAGAAGTTGGGGTTTCCTGTCATAGTAAAGCCGGCTCAAGAAGGATCAAGTATTGGAATGAGCAAAGCAACGACTAGGGCAGAGTTGGAAAAAGCTTTAAAAGTCGCTTTAGAATATAAGTGTGATGTGTATGCTGAAAGTTGGGTAACAGGTAAAGAATATACAGTAGCTATTTTAAATGATCAGGCTTTGCCGGTTATTAGGTTAGAAACACCAAATGCATTTTATGATTATGAGGCCAAGTATAATGCTACAACAACCCAATATCATTGCCCTGCAGGTTTATCTGCGGATCAAGAGCAATTTATAAGAGATTTAGCTATAAAAGCCAGTAAAGTCATTGGTACAAAAGGTTGGGCTAGAGTAGATGTATTTATTGATGATAAGGGTCAATATCAGCTCATTGAAATTAATACGGTACCTGGAATGACGGATCATAGTTTAGTTCCTATGGCTGCAAAACAAGCAGGTATAAACTTTGAAGAATTGGTCTGGCGAGTGTTAGAAACCAGTTTAGGATAATGAATAAAGTAGGAATCAAAATTTTATTTAGCGGGTTAATTTTATTTGGTTTATTGGGATTTGTTGGCTATGAAAATGTAGTAAAATGGCGAGTTAAAATTCTACCAATTAAGGGAGTTTCTCATCCTATAAAATACGTGAGAATTGAAGGTGTATTTCAGTATTTAAGTAAAAATGAAGTGCAATCAGTGGTTCAACCGTTGGTAATGACTGGTTTTTTTGAGGTTGATATAAATGAAATACAATCTGCAGTTAATTTGTTGCCTTGGGTAGATAGTGTAACAGTAAAACGTATATGGCCTGATGCAATTGATATTAAAGTTTATGAAAGAAAACCATATGCACGTTGGTCTGAAAATAGCTTAGTGACTGAGCAAGGCGTTATTTTTAAACCTATTAATATTGATGCTTTTAAGCGCTTGACTCTTGTAACTGGACCAGATCAGCAGCAAATGAAGGTGTTGGAAATTATGAAGGGCATTGAAATTGCCCTAGCAGATCAATCATTAGTTTTAGCAGAATTTAATATTAATAACCGAGGTGCTTGGAAAATAAAACTGTCATCTAACTTAGAAATATTGTTAGGACGAACTGAGCAACTAAAAAAGTTACAGCGTTATTTGAAGACGTTGAATGTTTTAAAACAAGAGCAAATTGAGCAAATGGCATTAGTTGATTTGAGGTACCCAAATGGATATTCGGTTTCTTGGAAGTCAGGGACGCCAGAAATAGATTGGAATGCTCTCGAAAATCCAAATAATTATTAAATTGACAACATGACGAACGATAAAGAGTAGATAAAATGGCAAAAAAATCAGAACGTAATTTAATAGTCGGATTAGATATTGGTACGTCAAAAGTCGCGGCCATTGTTGGGGAGCTTACTAGTGATGGCAACATTGAAATTATCGGGATTGGATCCACGCCTTCAAAAGGACTAAAAAAAGGTGTTGTTGTTAATTTAGAATCAACAGTTCAGTCTATTCAAAAAGCAGTTGAAGAAGCTGAGCTTATGGCTGGATGCCAAATTCGTTCTGTTTTTGCTGGTATCGCAGGAAGTCATATTAGAAGTCTGAATTCACATGGTATCGTAGCAATTAAAGATAAGGAAGTGACGCAGTATGATATTGATAGGGTGATTGATTCAGCGCGGGCGGTGGCCATACCGGCAGATCAGAAAATTTTGCATATATTGCCACAAGAATTCGTAATTGATTTACAAGATGGGATTAAAGAACCAATTGGCATGTCTGGTATTCGTTTGGAAGCCAAAGTTCATATGGTGACAGGAAGTGTAAGCGCTTCACAAAATATCATTAAATGCATTCGTCGTTGTGGATTGGAAGTTGAAGATATTGTTTTAGAACAATTAGCTTCTTGTAATTCTGTTTTGACAGATGATGAGAAAGATTTAGGTGTATGTTTAATTGATATTGGTGGTGGTACAACAGACATAGCTATCTTTGTAGAGGGAGCAATAAAGCATACAGCAGTGATACCAATTGCAGGTGATCAAGTAACAAATGATATTGCAGTTGCTCTAAGAACGCCCACAATAAATGCCGAAGATATTAAAAGAAAGTACGCATGTGCTTTAACTCAGTTGGCAAATGTAGAAGGTGTAATCGAAGTGCCAAGTATTGGAGATAGAGCGCCTCGTAAAATATCGATGCAAAATTTAGCTGAAATAATTGAACCTCGCTATGAAGAGCTCATGTTGTTGGTGCAGTCAGAGTTACGACGAAGTGGAAATGAGGAGTTGATTGCGGCAGGTGTGGTTTTAACTGGAGGTAGTTCAAAAGTGATGGGTTTGATTGAGTTAGCGGAAGAAATATTCCATATGCCAGTTAGAATGGGTGGGCCGCAAAACGTGACTGGGTTAACTGAAGTTGTTAGAAATCCAATACATTCTACAGGTGTGGGGCTGTTAATGTATGGTAAAGATCATCATGTATTAGGTAGAAGCCATGAATCAGTTGGTTTAAGTTGGTTTTCAAAGCTTAAAGAATGGTTTCAGGGTAATTTTTAAGAGTTTTATAATTTTGTTTTGTATTTAGGAGTAGTGTCGTGAAATATGAATTAGTGGATACATACGCGCAGTCTGCAGTTATCAAAGTTATTGGTGTAGGCGGTGGCGGCGGAAATGCGGTAAATCATATGGTGGGTTGCCATATAGAAGGTGTTGAGTTTATTTGTGCAAATACAGATGCGCAAGCTTTAAGAAAAGTCACAGTGGATACTGTGATCCAATTAGGTGTTGAGTTAACAAAAGGTCTGGGTGCGGGCACAAATCCAGAGATAGGAAAATTTGCAGCAGAAGAGAATAAAGATCGTATTAAAGAGGTATTGCAAGGCGCTGATATGGTGTTTTTAACTGCTGGTATGGGTGGTGGAACAGGAACTGGGGCTATACCAGTTATTGCTCAGATTGCAAAAGAAATGGGAATACTTACTGTTGCGGTGGTAACTAAACCATTTTTGTTTGAAGGCAAACAAAAGCAAGTAGTTGCAGAGCAAGGAATTGTTGAGCTTGAAAAATTTGTAGATTCGTTGATTACAATTCCAAATCAAAAGTTGTTACCGGTATTGGGTAATAATGTATCTTTGATGAATGCATTTAAAGCGGCGAACGACGTGTTATTGGATGCAGTACAGGGTATTACTGAACTAATAATTCATCCAGGGATGATTAACGTTGACTTTGCAGACGTTAGAACAGTGATGTCAGGTATGGGTGCTGCGATTATGGGGATGGGGTCAGCAACTGGTGAGCATCGAGCAAGAGAAGCTGCAGAGAAAGCAATTGCGTGTCCGCTACTTGAGGATATCAATCTTCAAGGTGCTCGAGGTATTTTAGTTAATGTATCAGCCGCTGATATGGGTGTGGCTGAGTTTAATGAAATTGGTAATATTGTGCATGAATTTGCATCAGAAGATGCCGTAATCAAAATTGGTATGGCGGTTGATCCAAGTTTGGGCGATGAAATTAAAGTAACAGTAGTTGCGACAGGTATGGGTACGCCTGTATTGGCAGCTGTTAAAGCTCCGGTTAATATTCGAAGAGCTGTTGCTGCACAAGTTGCTTATGAAGAATCAGAAAAAACTGCGACTCGTCAGGGTGTAAAAACTGACTCGAGAGAATCGCGTTTTGGTGCACAAAATAAAGCAGTAGATTTGGAATATTTAGATATTCCAGCGTTTTTGAGACGCCAAGCAGATTAAGTATAATTCGACACTACACTTAATATTTACGAATTCAGGGTGGTTTTGCACTGCCCTGAAGAGTGATTGTTTGATCTGTAAAGAGAAAAGAAATTATTAAAATGCCAAAATTGCTACACAATACAAAATAAATAGGTTATATTAGTAAAAATATTTGAGTTAGTTTTTATAAAAGCTAATGTTTAGAATAATAAAGATATTATTAACTAGCTATTAGGTAGAGTGTAAGTTTCTAGTGCTAAGTTACTTAATGATGGATTTGATACATAATATGGTGTGCAATGGCTAAAGAAAAATTTTCACGTAGTAAGCCCCATGTAAACGTAGGTACAATTGGCCACGTTGATCATGGTAAAACAACATTAACAGCGGCATTAACAACAGTAATGGCAAAATTGCACGGTGGTGCAGTTAAGGCTTTT
>JAPLRS010000032.1 GCA_026399015.1 Methylococcales bacterium
ATAACCATAAAAACACAATAAATAACTGAAATTTAAGTAAATTTATAAATAAACAAAACACACACAAGACAATAAAAAAGTTAAGATAATTTAAGAAAACAAGATAAATATGTAGTTTTTTTCGCGGGAATTATTTGTTAATCATGAAAAAACACGGAGTGTTATAGGATTTATTTATTTTAATAAAAAATAGGAAGGAAAAGCTCGGGTGGGAAGCACAAAGATGGGAACAAAGAAGATCTCAATGCGGAGAACAAAAAATAAAGAACAAAAAGAAACCTACCAAGACCAAGACTTAGACTTAGAATAGATTAAGAGAACCGAGGTTCACATTAAGGCAATAGAGCTTTGGTTGTTATTAATTTCAAGCATCTAGTTAGAAAAGTTAATATTTAGCCGTATTTATTTGGATTTCTTAGATACTAGGCAAACTTTTTTGGGAAATTTGGGCTAACAGTTGCTAACAGATTGATTGTAATTTAAGATGCTAAAAAAAGCCTTGCATGTAGATGTAAGGCTTTTTTTTATGCCTGAAAAGCGTTTTGTTAAAGCGTGAAAGGGATAGTGATACAGTCATCATTTTATAAAAAGGACATTGCATTTTGAGTTTACAAAGTTATCAATCGGTCGATCGTAATCAATTGGCTAAAGACATTAGAGAAATACATAAACAATCGTTAGCCGATACAGGAATTGATGATTTTAAACATTTATCAAGAATGGAACGCTGGGGTAAAGTGTGTACGTTGGTTGGATATGGGACCGCGTGGATTGTGCCTAACCCTATTTCTGCATTACTAATTAGTCAAGGTAGTTTTACTCGCTGGACCCAAGTTGGGCATCCGATTAGTCATCGAGCCTATAACAAAATAGCGGGTGAAAAAGTAAATTATACAAGTAAAAAATTTGCCCAAGGTTGGCGAAGATTTTTAGATTGGCCAGATTGGATGACTTTAGCAGGCTGGCATTATGAGCATGATAATTTACACCATTATCGTTTAGGAGAAACAAAAGACCCTAACAATGCTCAGCATAATATGGAATGGCTAAGGCAATCAAAATTGCCCATGTGGCAACGCTACTTCTTGGTAGCACTTTTTTCTGGTATTTGGAAGATAGCTTATTACACTCCTAGAACACATAAAGAATTATGTTTAAGTGCAGCAGAACAGAATGGTGAGCCAGAACCTGTTATGACTCGGTTAGGGGGTTGGAGTTTTTTTACTAAGCAGGGGAGGGCTTTATGGTTGCAAAGTATTCTGCCATATGTATTGTATCGATTTGTAGCATTGCCATTGTTGTTTTTACCATTGGGTAGTACGGCTGTTATAAGTGTATTGATTAACTCAATCTTGGCTGAAATATTAACAAATATGCATAGCTTTTTGGTGATGATGCCAAATCATGCGGGTGATGATGTGATGGCGTTTGATGATAGAACAGATGGCAAAGGGGAGTTTTATTTACGCCAAATATTAGGCTCTGTTAATTACCCTACTGGATCTAATTTTAATGATTTCTTTTATGGTTGGTTGAATTATCAAATTGAACATCATTTATGGCCAGATATGCCGTTAAGTCAATATCAAAAAGTACAACCTAAAGTGAAAGCTTTGTGCGAAAAACATAATATTCCTTACATCCAACAATCAGTTTTTAAACGGTTGTTGAAAGCTGTAAACATTATGGTAGGTAAAACATCAATGCTTAAGTACCAGCCTGTTTAAAATTGGATGTCGTGCTGTGCAAAACAAAAATCACATTGCCTTTTTAGATAGTATTAGAGGCCTTGCGGCACTTGCGGTTATAAATGAGCATTTTGTTATTGCTTATGGTTTGCCGTGTAAAGAGATGCGGTGTCAACGTATTTTAGATTATTCGCCTTTACATATAGGGTGGGATGGTGGTGCGGCAGTTTCGATGTTTTTTATATTGAGTGGTTTAGTTTTATCGCTTAAATATTTTCGTTTGAGTGAGATTCCCGCCTTAGGTTCTTTGCAATTGACTTCTTATATTATCGGGCGGTTGTTTAGAATTTGGTTGCCTTATTCCGTAGTGGTTTTAGTCAGTATTTTTTTGTATCAACACACACTTGAAGCGACAGCCTTAAAAACTTTATTATCTCCTAGTGATTGGATTAATAATCTTTGGCGTAGTCATTCTTTAAGCTATGAGGATATGGCAAGTGAATTATTTTTACTAAAATTACCTTCTAGTATTGTTCTGTTACCACAGGGATGGACTTTATCAATTGAACTAGTTATTTCTTTGTTATTACCTATTGGATTAGTATTGGTCGATAGGGGAATAAATTGGTTGGTAATCTTTACACTGATTTTAGTGCTTTTTTTAGGCGTATCACCTTTTTTACTACATTTTTTATTGGGTTTGATGATCGCAAGATATTACAGGCGTATTGTCAGTTATTTAAGTATTAGAGTGTGGTTACGGCGTTTGCTTTTCTTTGTTGGGTTAATTCTTTATACATTAGGAAATACTATACCTAAAGTATTTGGAGAAAACTTTATCTGGATAGCGACGGGTATTGGAGCGAGTTTAATCATTATATATGTTATAAGTTCAATACGTATGCAAGGTATTTTATCGGTGTGTGGTTTACGATTTATAGGTAAAGTATCTTATAGCGCATACTTAATTCATATGGCTGTTTTAATTTGTATAACACCCTATTTATTGAGTACTTTAGAGTTATTAATAAGCAATTTTAATGAATTGTGGATTACAGGATGGTTTTTGACACTTGTCGTTGTGCAATTTTTGTCTTGCGTGTTTTATTACAGCTTGGAATTACCCAGTATTAGACTTGGTGGATGGGTGATTAGCTTGATAAATGCCAAAGTAAAAGTCAATTAGATTCGGTTTTAGCTCTTGTGATTTAGGCGTCTAAAGCCTATTATCATATTAGGATTATTTATTGGTTTGAAATTTAAATAGGAAGGTAAGATGAGCGCTGAGCAACAAGATATTAAAGTTTGGGATATTTTAGTTCGTATTTTTCATTGGTCTCTTGTTATCGCATTTAGTACAGCGTATCTCACCAGCGAAGAAGACAATATCTATCATATCTATGCAGGTTATACCGTTTTAGGCTTGATAGTATTTAGGGTTTTTTGGGGTTTTTTTGGTAGTAAATATGCGAGATTTCGTAGTTTTATGACATCACCTTTTGCCATGTTTGATTATGTGAATAATCTTTCTTCAAAAAATCCCAAGCGTTATATTGGTCATAATCCAGCAGGTGGATGGATGGTGGTTGTCATGCTTATAACATTATTTTTTGTTACTTTTAGTGGGCTTGAAATTTACGCTTTAGAAAAAAATAAAGGTCCCTTATCAATAGAAGTTGGGTCAATAACCCCTATAGCATCTGCATATGCAAAAGAGGACGAGGAACAAAAAGTAATTGTGGATACTACTGAAGAAGATGAAGAATATTGGGAGGAAGTTCATGAAACTGCCACAAATTTTATGCTTTTCTTGATAGTTGTACATATTGCAGGTGTTGTTGTTACCAGCAAGATTCATAATGAAAGTTTAGCAAAAGCCATGCTGACTGGAAAAAAGAGAAATAAGTAATACTCGCTTAATTGATTAAATTATAGTTATTTCATGTTGCTAGAGAACAAACTAAAAACGGATAGTAATTTGATGTTATTTTTTAGGACAATATACGACTACTATATTGGTTATATTATTGAACACTCATTCAAAATGCTTTTGGAGTATTTTTAATAAATTAATAACCTGATTTTTAGCTAAATTGTCACCTATTAAGTGTTTTAGGGCGCTGCCAAAACCGCTGACTTGATCTGTAAAAGTCCGGTTAGTATAAAAAACCAAGGTCCCGTCTTTATAGGGTAAGCAGACAATCATGAGCTGGTTAGCATTAAATGAATGGGCTGCGTAAAATTGCCGGGCTAAGATTAATTCTCCATTTGATTCGCTTGTAATAAAACGATGCGTCAAAATACCAGAAGGTCTGTCTTGAACTATTCGATTACTCCAAGTGTAAGACTCTTCAACGCCAATTGGAATTGCTATGTTTGGATGGTTTTGCCATGCCTTAAAAAGCTCTGGAAAGTATAATTTAAGAGGGTCTTGTGCCATTGCAGCAGTTTGTAATTCAGCGCCTGGATTAACAAAAGTATTATCACCTCGGTCATAAGGATCTATCCCCTTTAAGCCATTTTTGAGATAGGCTTGCCAACGTTGCCATAAAATTTGTCTGTAAAGTCTTGATGCAATATTCGGTTGTTTAGTGTCCGATGAGCTAATTAAATTGAACTCTTGAGTAGATAGATTAAATTGCATTCCAGGGGTGGCATGTAAAAACTCAGACTCTTCATTAGCACTTTTTTGTAAATTAAAATTGTTAAATTTATTTTGGTTTTCTGTTAAGGGAATGATCTCACCATTAATTATAAGTGGATCTAACGATGCTAAACCGTCGTTTTTAATTAGAGCACTAACTTGATGTGGTTGGGTCGGTAAATAAATGATTACACCAGCAGTGAGTTCTGTTTCTCCACTACTATTCACATCAAATAAGACAACGTTTCCATTAGTTATATTATTTATTTGTTGATGATTAACACCTAGTTGCTCTAATAGTGTTTGGGCTGAAGGCATTTTAGCACTAGTATTTGAGCCTATTAAACACAGGGTAATAAAAAGTAATAAGTTAGACCAATAATTAGAACGTTTTATATAAAATGATTTATGCATAATTGTAGCTTGTTAGTTTTATAATTGAACTTATTTTAATCATAAAAGTCCTATAGTTTTTATGGGCATTATCTTGGTGTTGTTGCCATTTGCAGGCTGATAATAAAACGAGCTTAGATTTCATTTTATTTCTTGGAGCCTTATCAATGTACCTTAAACTTGTTTTTACTTCGATTATTTTTTCTTTGCTTGTTGGTTGCACTAGTTTAGGACAAATTAAGACTACTGAAATTTTAGTCAAGGATGCGTCAAATTTATCATTAAATGATTTATCAGTTTTAGGTTCTGAAGAAGTTATTTCGACCCGATTGAAAGTGATGCATCAGGGCGAGGCGTTAACTATTAATTTATATAAGCCCGTACGTAATATCCTTAAAGGACCTAGTGTCGTGTTTTTGCCTGGCAGGATGGCAAGTGATGATCAATATGACAGTTATGCTCGTGTGTTAGCTTCAAGAGGTATTATCGTGGCGGTTCGTGGCTGGTATTCATTATTTAAAACTGATCTTGAATTAGCTCATGATGCGAAAATTATAGCTGATTGGTTAATAAAGACTCAGGGCGTAGATGATAAAAATATTGGGGTAGCAGGGCATTCGATGGGAGCAAAGGATGCGGTTTTAGCAGCTACTCAATACGGCATATTTAAAAGTGTTGTAGCCATTGATCCGGATGATAATGGCAATGTATCTGTGGTAAAAAATTACGTTGCTTCCTTAAAAGTGCCTTTGTTGTTGATAGGTGCTGAAGTGGCTTGGAAAGCAGTAAGTATCTGTGCACCCAAGGAAAATAATTATCAACGATTTTTTGAGCAGGCACCTGCTGGCACAATAGAGTTAACCTTGCTTGGTGCAGATCATGTACAAATGTTGGATAATCCTGATAGGTTTGGTTATGGTATATGTCGTTGTGGGACCGCCGATTCTCAGCAGGTCCGTATTACAGCTAGAAGAGCTACGGTAGGTTTTTTTATGCAACATTTATTAAGTGGGCCTAAACTCGCTACATCTAAAAGTAATGATGTCTTGATACGCGTTGCTCTAGCAAATTAAAATATGAAAAGTTGTTTGAATTTAATCATTGTTAAGTGATTTAATAATCGCTTTGATACTGGAATAGTTTAAGTTCCTATTAGGAAAAATAAGATAAGAACCTTCTTGGGTTGGCTGAAATTTTTCCCAGAAAGTTTCATGGCCACCTAAATTAAAAAAATGTTTTGATGCACTGTAAATTCCCTTAGTAACCCATGTTAAAAGACTGTTAATCCCTGAGATTTTTCCTAATGTGGATTTTGGAATTGGGCCAATTGTAACTGATGTGCAATGCTCTGCTTCTAAGGTTTCTAAAGTAGAAACAATAAGTAACTCAGATAGTCCATTAGGGCTATTTTGAGCAATCATAACATTATTTAATAACCAACTATTATCTTGAATTAGTTGGTTTAGTATTAGACTTCCTATAATTTGTCCATTTAATTCAGCATAAAACCAGCGTTTACCTTCTTTATCATTGAATGGAGTTGGTTGACATAAATGAATCTGCGGCCCCTTTCTAGCATTTTGCCAAGAATTAATAAGATTGATTATCGCTTGTTCGATGGTAATATCATTACCAAAATATTCTTTGACAATAACCCCTTTGTGTTGGCAGTTATGAACTTTTTTACGCAAGGGTTTAAATTGTGACCCTGATTGCTTAATAGGGTTGTTACATGGATTGATTTTGAGAGTGCTGCCGAACTCAATTAATACCGCATCTAAGTTTTGTGCAGTCCATAAAGAAAATTGTTCTGAAGCAATGATGTAAACAACCTTAATGTTATGCCGTGCGCAGTGGTCTTGAAAAGCAAGAGATAAAGCAGTTTTATTTTCTGATGCGCAAACAGGGTCACCCAAAATTACTGCATTATTTGCAACTAATCTGTATCCAATTAACCCCGGAATATCTGGGTCAGTAAAGAATTTGCAGTTACTATCTAATATCCCTCCTGTACTAACTCCACCCCATTTTCTAACTAAAGTGAGTAACTCTTGTCGATTAAGTATTGAGGTTGCTAGTGAAGTCACGCTAAGTTCTCAGGTAAATAGTCAAATTTAGGATAATAGCAGAATGTGCGATTTTTGCTTGAAATGGATTTATTTTATAAAACCACATAATCCTGTAGGTGTTTAATAAGTTGATTTTTATTAAGATGAGTGCAGTTCGAAAAAGTATAGCTAAGAAATAGTTATAGGTACAAAAATACGAATTGCTCAGGAGTTTTGTTTATTAAAGCGAGGTTTCATAAGTTTATGTATTTAAATGTCTATATATAGTTGATTTGCAAGTTCTTGAGCTACTTTATAGCTACAAATAGACGTGTGATAAAGGTTTTGTTTTCTTTTTGTTCTCTTTTTCTTGCTTTTTAAGTAATTCTTGGTAAGATAAAACCAATTTAAAAGATAAGTCGGTTTTAATAATGAATGTATTGACCCGTAGGCAAAGAGAAATCTTTAATTATTTACGTGATAACGCAGACACATTTGCGTATCCACCTAGTTTAGATGAGCTATGTGAACGACTTGGAATGGCTTCTAGAGGGTCATTATATAAACATATAATAGCTCTAATTAACGCTGGTTTAGTAGAACCTTTTACAGGTAACAAGCAAGGTGGGATTAGATTAACAGTAGAAATCTTACAAGAAAACATTGAGTATGAAGAAAGATTACCTTTTGTAGGATCAATTGCAGCCGGTAAACCCATTGAAGCATTAGCAACGTTATCTTATATGACGGTTCCTGATGCATTAAAAACAGATAAGCCTTGTTATGTCTTACAGGTAAAAGGGGATTCTATGATTGATGCAGGAATTTACGACGGAGACTGGGTTGTTATAGAACAACGGGATTATGCTAAAAATGGTGAGATAGTGGTTGCATTAATTGAGAGTTCAGAAGCAACTCTTAAGTATATAGAGCAGACTCCTGAAAAAATAGCTTTAATCCCTGCAAATACTAGTATGTCTGCTTTTTCTTATCATCCTGAGCAGGTGCAAATACAAGGTGTATTAGTAGGACAGATGCGTAGTTATAGATAAATTTAAGAAAATTAATTAGTAGGAGAAATACGATGCCAAACAAAATACATATGCACGATCAAGTAACTAATAAAGTTAATGAAATTATGAGTCATTACAAAAGAAAGCCTGTTGAACAAATCGTGTTTATTTTAAAAAACTTTATTAAACATCCATCTACAATTTAGTAATCACTTTTTAGAGTATTATGCATAAAGCCATAAAATAACAAGAAACATAGAAGAAAAGCTGCAAATAATATTTTATCACTGACATTAAAAAATAGACTGCAGATTAAAGCACTGCAAGACAATAGGGTAGATAGGCTAATAATGATGATTAAGGTTTCGTTAACACTAAAGCCCTTCATCGGTAGAACATGATGTAAGTGTTCCCTATCAGGTGAAAAAGGTGATTTGCCTTTATGTATGCGTCTCATCATAATAGATATTGAATCAAAAAGAGGTAAGGCTATCACCCATAACACCAAAGTGGGTGTTATAAGTGCATTTTGACCTTGTGAACCTGCAATAATCAGCCAACAAACTACAAAACCAATTAGAGTACTTCCAGAATCTCCTAGAAAGATACTGGCTTTTTTCCGACCCAGGGCACGTAAGTTAAAGCACAAAAAAGCTAATAGAGCCCCAATAAATATTAATCCTATATTGAGTAATAGAGTATTGCCGAAGAATGCCGCTAGTAAGCTCATTAAAATAATGGAAAATAGCGCAGAACTACTTGATAGACCATCAATACCGTCAATCATATTGAAGGCATTTATGCCACCTACGACAGCGAACACAGTCATTAGTGTTGAATATTTCCCAAGATGTAATGTACCAGTCCCGATAAGGTTTCCAAGCTCAGTGATTTTAATATCAGCTAATTCCGCCATCATTAATCCAGCAATAATTTGAGCTGAAAGTCTAATTTTTACACTGAGTGTCTTATGGTCATCTATGATCCCAACGATTACCAATAGGGAAAGTGCTGCAATAAATACATAGATATGTGGGAATTGTAGGTCAAGACTGATTAAGCTGATTAAAGCACCTAAGTAAATTGCGATGCCACCGATTGGAGGAGTAGGCTTGTCGTGTTGTTTTCTCTCATCCGGGTGGTCAAAGAAACCCATCTTAATAGCCACAGGTCTAAGCAAAAGAATAAATAGTATTGATAATACTAAGGGTACAATAATTAAACTAAGGTTCATAAGAAATTATTTGAATAGTGATAGTAAAGATATCTAAATTTCGATTGCTTAAGAAATTTTAAGTTAAACGCGTTAGGATAATAACTTAATAACTTTATAAAAAGTATTATTAGTTTAATAAAGATAGCTTATTCTTAGTAAATAAGCAAATAAATCATATTTGAAATTAGCGTACACCATAGTATCGATAAAACTTTTCAGAAGATTTATTTAGTCCCAGTTTGGATAAATTTACAATCTAAATTTTCAAAGACAGCACAGGTTAATTTCCCACTACTGTAGGCTCCTGTATCAATTCCAATGCGGTTAGATAAGTGCTCTGGATTGGGTGTTACTGTGTGTCCGTGTACGATTATTTTGGAATGATGGTATTTGCTGTTTAAAAACTCTTCTCTTATCCAAAGCATATCTTCAGGCTTTTGTTGTTCAAGTTTTAATTTTGGCTTAATACCAGCGTGTACGAAAAAATAATTTCCAGCTTCGTAAAATAGGTTTAGTTTTTGGTAAAATTCAAGATGGGCAAAAGGCATTTTGTCTGATAATTCTGCGCGTATCCTAGCAATATCTTTTAAGGTAGGGATACCTCTAATTTCAACTCCATAACTTATTAAAGTAGCTAAACCACCAAATTTAAACCAGTCATTTGCCAAATTAGGGTCTGCGGTATGAAGGAATTGCAATAAAACTTGTTCGTGATTACCTAATAAGTGGACACATTTAAACTCAGGGAAGGGAGATAATAAACAGTCAATAACTTGTTTAGACTCTGAGCCTCTATCAATAAAGTCACCTAAATAAATGATACATTTTTCACCTTTATAATCTAGAGCATCTTCTTGAATTAATTTATGAAGTTCTTGCAATAAATCGTAGCGTCCATGGATATCACCAACACAGTAAATACGAGTATTTTCTGGCAGACCTATAGGTGAAGGTGGAATGGTGTTGGATTTAAATAGTTTTTTTATTATATTTTTCAAGATGGTAAAGATGTAAATATTAATATTAGGGTGTAATTTGACTGAGAGATAATATATATTTCCCTATTAGACCCTTTGTGTTCATGCTATTATGGCACTCAAGGTTAGATTAAAATATATTTTATTATAGATTAAGTTGTCGTTTCTAAGTAATTCCAATAAATCAATTGCTTGATCAACAAGCGCTGCGTTAGTTCAAAGTCCCCGCTAGTTTAGTTTGATTGTTTATACAGCCTCCACATCACTTGTTTTATATGATTTAAATTGTTATTAATTTTTAAAATAGAAACAGAAGATACATTATCAAAATATGAGTTAAGTTTTTACTTTTAGGTAAATACTTATGAGAAATACACTATGCCATTTACTAAATTGGGATTATCAGATCCCTTACTACGCGCTATTGCTGATGCAGGTTATACAACTCCTTCACCTATCCAACAACAAGTTATTCCGGCGGTATTACAAGGCCATGATTTATTAGCTGCGGCTCAAACAGGCACTGGAAAAACTGCCGGTTTTGCATTGCCATTATTGCATCGGTTGTCCCAAAAGCATTTCTCTTCGAATCGTCCGGTAAGGGTTTTAATTTTAACTCCTACGCGTGAATTAGCCGCACAAGTCGGTGAGTCTGTTAGTCAATACGGAGCACATTTACATCCTAGATTAAAAACTGAAGTCGTATTTGGTGGAGTTAAAATAAACCCACAAATGATGAGATTAAGAGGTGGTGTCGATGTATTAGTTGCAACCCCCGGGCGTTTATTAGATCTAGTTAATCAGAATGCCGTTAAATTAGATAAAGTTGAAAGTTTGGTGTTAGATGAAGCCGATCGAATGCTTGATATGGGATTTATTCGGGATATTAAGAAAATTATTTCACTTTTACCTAGAAAGCGTCAAAATTTATTGTTTTCAGCAACCTTTTCTGAGGAAATTCGTAAACTTACTACAGGCTTATTAATTAATCCAATAAAAATCGAAGTTGCACCAAGGAATACAGCGGCTGAAACTGTCGAACAGATTGCATATCTATGTAATAAAACTCAGAAAGCAGATTTATTATGTCATTTGATAAAATCGAATCAATGGTCACAAGTGTTAGTATTCACTAGTACTAAGCATGGTGCCAATCGTTTAACTGAAAAACTAAATAAAATTGATATTAAAGCCGCGGCTATCCATGGCAATAAAAGTCAGGGAGCTAGAACTAGCGCTTTATCGGGCTTTAAAGCTGGGCAAGTTAGAGTTTTAGTGGCAACTGATGTAGCAGCGCGAGGTATTGATATTGCATTATTGCCCTATGTCGTAAATTATGAATTGCCGCGTTCATCTGCAGATTATGTGCATAGAATCGGGCGTACTGGTAGAGCAGGAGAAGAAGGTCAGGCTATCTCTTTGGTATCTCATGATGAATTAGGTTCTTTAAAGCAAGTTGAGAAGTTAATTGGTACAGCGATAAGGCGTGAACAAATAGTAGGATTTGAAGCCGATGCAGTTGCACCGCCATTACCACCAGAACCACCTAGGCCGCCAAGACAACCAAGATCTATTAGAGCTGTAAAACCTCAGGCTAAGCAAGTATCTAACTATGAAGAAAACGTAGGGAAGGCTAATGGGCATTCCAAAAATAGGAGTAATGATAAAGTCCGATCGGTTAATTCAGGAAATAAAGCAAAGAAATCGGGAAATCGTAGAAGTGAGGGCGGGTAAATATAAAGTTATTATGTGATTTTTCAGTTTAATTTAATAACAAAACAAAAAAAGGGGGGGCTTTTACTCCCTCCCTACTTTTTGTTTAGCGTTAACTTACTGTCTAGCCAACAGGATTGTCAACTATAAATATATCGGTATTTAAAAGACCTGGGTGACTACCTAATAAAGCTATCTGAACAGGCGTATCGTGAGTTCCTGTTCCATCAGCATCATAAAATAAAGCACCTGTTTTATCATTATAGATAATGAAAGTAGTTGAGCTAGTCGCTCTTCCACTTGTGTTGTGAGCAAAGTTATTAGAAGCGAGAGTTCCATCAACACCTAAATTATCAAAAATATTGTGACTAAGCTCAATTTTGTCACTACCTGATGTGAAACCAATAATTTTATCAATATTTGTTTTAGCGTTAATTTCTGCGTCAAATTTAAATGTATCATTACCGTCACTACCAGTTAATGTATCATTTCCTGCGCCACCAATTAATGTATCATCACCTTGGCCGCCAATTAAAATGTCATTTCCAAGTCCGCCACTTATAGAGTCGTCACCTGCAGATCCTGTTAGTGAATCGTTTCCGTTGCCGCCATTTATTGTGTCATTTAGCGTTCCACCTAATATAGTATCATTATTGTTAGAGCCTATAAGTGAAACATTATACTTTGAAGTTACATCATTACTGATAATATTAAATCCATTTTTTCCAGAGGCTAAATGTAAATCGATATCTGTATCAATAGTAAAAATATTTACGATGCCGTTATTAGATGTATCAGTTGTTGCGCTCCACGCACTTAGAAAATCTACAGATAAAGTTACATTTGCAGTTGCATTTTTTGCTACTGTTAACGTATCACCATAAGCAAAATCAGTAATAGAATCTTTACCGCTATCAACTGTGAATGTGTCGTTTCCATCGCCACCTGTGAGGCTATCATTTCCCTTGCCGCCAGTGATAGAATCATCTCCTGCATCGCCCGAAATGGTATCGTTACCGTCACCGCCTAAAATTTCATCGTTACCGTCACCGCCAACGAGATTGTCATTTCCTGCTTTGCCGTCTAGAGTATCATCACCGGATTTGCCATCTATAGTGTTATCCGCTTTATTTCCGATAATTGAGTTAATACCATTGTTACCAGTACCATTTATTTTTGCAGAACCGGTAAGAATTAAACCTTCAACATTTTCAATAGAAGATAAATCAAATGTTATTGAGCTTGCAACTACGTCAATTTCAGATGCAATCGTTGAGTCTTCGTAAACTATGTCACCAGAGTTGTCAACAATATAAATGTCGTTGCCTTTACCGCCTTCCAAGTAATCGGCATCGCCTTTGCCATCCAGAGTATTTGCCGCATCATTTCCAAATATTGTGTTGCTTTTTGCATTTCCAGTGCCGTTAATAGCACTTGTTCCTGTTAGTATAAGGCCATCATCTTTTGATGATAACGTTTTAGTTTTACTGCTAGAAATAGTAGTCATATAAACCTCAGTTAGTATATCAATGTGGGGTTACATTGATGGTGGTTAAAACGAAGAAAGTATTTTTTAGTTAAAATATTGGATTAATTACAAAAAAACGGCACAGTTGTAATGAAAATTTTTCTTAAACAAATGTATAAAAAAATTGAATTATGCTGTAGATTAGCATGTTATGTTTTTTAATATAACATGCTAATTTTTCCAAGAACTTGAGTAAATCTTACAACAAATATAATTGAACTACAATTTTTATTTTAATTTTTTGTTAATTAATCGATAGATTAAGAGATTTTCTTAGTAATTCAAGTTGTTCTGGCATATTTGATAATGCAATTAAAGCCATATCCCTAGCGGGTTCAGTTGCTTTTAGAAATGTAATTAAATCTGTAGGTGTCAAATTCCAAGCAATGACTATTTGTCTTTGAAATAAGTTTTTCATCTCATCGTCAAAATCATTGAAATATAAATAGCTAAATCTGATACGGGAAATGGTTAGGTCAGGCTCTACTCTGCCAGTATAGAAAGACATACGAATGGAATTGATGATGGCTTGCTTAGAATTGAATAATTGACTGTCTAATTCTGCTAATTGGAGCCATTCATAAGGGGCTATTGGATTAATTGCTAAACTTTGTGTTAGTGCAGTGTGTGCTTTACGTAACAAGTCTTCTCTTAAATCAAACTCTGTGGCCGGAGTTGCGTTGTGAATTTTTACATAAAAGCTACTTAACATAGTTAGGTAGGTGGAATTATTTTGCCAAGCTAGGCTTTTATTTAAATCATTAATACACTTGCCATAAATCTCAGTTGAGAAAGATTTATTTGTTTCTTGTAGTACTGTTTCTGGATAAAGTGCATATAGACTCGCCACTAAGCGAGGCGTAGCCAAGATTAATAGTCCACAACAAACTAGCAGGCCCATAGAGCCGATAATGCGCTGACTATTAATATTTTGGCTAGTCTTCATCTTAGATTAACTAGTGTAATACTGTTTATAGCGACCATAAGCGTAATAGTGTCCAGAATCACCATAGCCATATCTACCGTATTGATCTAAATTAACTTTTTGTAACACGATACCTGCAACATTACTGTGCTCATCTCTATTAAGTATATGCAAAGCACTACCAACAACTTTTTTAGGAGTTGTATTCCAGTTTAATACAAATAATGTTTTATCAGCCATGCCCGCAAGAATTCGGGTATCAGGCACTGCCATAATAGGAGCAGAATCCAAGATTACTAAATCAAATTCATTATGTAATTTATTTAAGATGCCCTTCATGCGTTGTGATGCGAATAAATCACTAGGATTTATAAAAGCAGAATGCCCTCTTGTTAATATTTTCATATTTGTAACTGGATCATTTACCAATAAATCATCCATATTCAAATCATGATTCATTAATAGATCTGTTAAGCCCAGTGTTGTCTTATCAATACCAAATATTTTACCAATTGTAGGTCTACGTAAATCACAATCAACTAACACAACTTTTTTGCCTGCTCCAGCAGAATGCCTAGCAAGTAAACTACAGAGTGTTGATTTACCTTCCCCTGGAACTGAAGATGTGACTAATACAGTTTTAACATCTGTATCTGGATTAAGTAAAGATAACGAGATTCTTAAGGTATTTATTGCTTCAGCAAGAGAAGATTGCGGTTTATCAAGTAAATATTGATGCGGTGCAACCTTAATACCCGTAACTGATGGAACAATTCCCAAAGTTGCCATATTAAATAATTCTTGTACTTGCTCCGGTGAGCGTACGCCTGGGTGTAACATTTCAAGTACATAGATTAAGAAAACACCAAAGAATAGAGCGCCTATGACACTGACAGTAATCATAAGGTTTTTCTTAGGAAAAGAGGCCATTAACGGTACCTCTGCAAAAGATATAACTCTTGCGTCTGCTTGTTCAATACCTTGGGTAGAGGCAGTTTCTTTAAATCGACCTAGGAATGTTTCAAATAAGGCTTTATTTGCAGTTGCTTCTCTTTCTAAAGCATGTAAATCAACTTCAGCTTGATTATTGCCTGATGTTTTATTTTCCATTTGCTTGAGGCTGGTTGATAAACTATCTTCTCTAGCGTGAGCAACATCAAGACTATGTCTTAAGCCAGAAGCTATTTTTTTAACTTCAGAATCAATTTTATTTTTAATATCAGTTAACTCTGCTTGCATTTGAATCATACGTGGGTGACGAGCCCCATATTCAACGAGCATTTCAGAATATTTACGTTGTACTTCAGATTCTTGTGATCTTAATGTAGCAATCAAGCTAGAGTTTAAAACTTCTGCAACACTATCAATATCATGGCCGCTTCTTAAGATAGATTCAACTTGTTGATATTTTGCTTCCGCCTCTGCGCGTTGAGCTCTTGCTATAATTAATTGACTGTTAATTTCTGAAAGTTGCTGTTGGCTTAAACCTGTGCCTTTACTAACTTCAACTAGATCGTGGCTCTTGCGATAGTTTTCTACCGATCTTTCAGATGACTCTAGTTTTTGTTTTAAGTCTCCTAATTGGTCATTAAGCCAATCGGTGGCTTTTTTAGTGGCATCGAATTTAGCTTGTAATTGGCCAACAATGTATTTGTCAGCAACTTCATTAGCAATTTTAGCGGCTAACTTAGGGTCTTCTGACTCTACAGATATGTTAATAACTTGAGAACGTTTAATTTGAGAAACAGTTATTTTGCTTAAAAATGTATTCGTTAAGTTGGTTAGTCTTGCTTCTTCTATTTCTGATTCATTACCGGTGGTTACTTCAACCATGCCCATGGCTTCTTTCCAAGTGTCTGGTAACCAATTTTTAGGACTTAATTCAGCAAGTAAACCAGGTTTTTTCAATTTAGGGTTAAATTCTTCATACTGATCTAGATGTAAATGATCAATAATTTTCCGGGCTAATTCACGAGATTTAATGACTTCCATTTCGCCAATGACTGCAGAATCTCCATTTAAATTGCCTGTCATTACTTCTTGGATGTCTACAACTTTAGCTGAGTTTATACCAATCAATAGTTGTGTAGTGGCAGTAAAGCGCGGAGTTAATTGGTAGATAGTTAAAATAGCCATTAAACTGATTAGAGCAGTGACGCTTATTAATAGTTTTCGTCTTAACCATATAACATTAAAAATACTGCTTAAAGATATTTCTGTATTATCGGATTGGGCTAGGTCATCAGCTTGAGTTTGTCTTTCTTTAGGCTCGTACACAGAGTTTTCTCGTTTGGTTAGAAGTTAGGCTTCAAAAGATAAAATAGTAATAATATTTATAATTAAGTTGCTTTTAAAAAAAGCGTTCTTCAACATGGATAACATCACCGGGCATCACTTTCTCGTCCATGTTTAATCTGATTTCTTGTTTTTTAGGATCTTTCATTCTTACCACCATGACATGGTCTTCTTTAGCTCTATAAGTAAAACCACCTGCTATCGCTACTGCATTAAGATAAGTCATGCCGTCTACATAAGGGTATGATTGTGGCTCCTTAACTTCGCCAATAATATAGAAAGGGCGATAATTTAAAACTTGTACGTTTACACGAGGGTTTAATAGGTAATCGGGTTTCAGCTTGTTTGCTATTTTTTCTTCAACCTGCTTTACAGTTAAGTCCTTAGTTTCAATGTCACCTATTAACGGCAGAGCAATTTTTCCAGCACCGTTGATCGTGTATTCGCCTGATAACTCTTCTTGATTAAATACGGTGATTTTGATTTGATCTCCAGAACCTAATTGATATTCTTGGTTTTCTGCTGCTTTAGTTTGCGATAAAGCTTCAGTTGTATCATTAGCATATACACAATTTGAAAACATGAATGACGAAAATAATAAAACTAAAATGGCGTTACTTGGGTTTGTACTCATTGTTTCTCACAGAAAAATTGACATTTATAAAAGGGATTAGCTCACCCTATATAGCACTTATGAGCAAATTAATCTCCACAAATAATGTGGAGCAGTATGGTTGCTATTTTTGGTTAAATTATGCGATGGCTTATTTTAACGTATTTAATCGAAAATTGAACTACAAAAGTTTTTATTATGAAGTATTTTTTAAATCTCAAGTTTCAATACGGATCGCATTTAATGAAGTAAGCGTAATTTAATAGATTAATCAGTATTGTCCTCTAATATTTAGCATTATTGTATCGCCTTGATAGCCACTGCCTTTATAGTTGGTGTCTCTATTTTGATAGTTATAGGATATATCTGAAGAGAAATATCTATTAAGCATATATTTGGCACCTACATTAAAGCTAAGCATATTATCAACACGGTTCTTTTGATTAGATGATCCTACAACATAACCTTGGTAACCATTATTACTAAAGCTTCCTCCTGCCATTAGATGCACATTTCTAAGTAATTCATGGTCAATATCCAAGCCAAAACCTGTAGCTAAAACACCTGAAACGCCACTTTGGGTTGTTTCATTAATATCACGACTTAACTTGCCTGAAATTGTGGTTAGCATAGTAGGTCGCCACTTTAGATTAATGAAGCCGTTTATGCCTGAGATGTTTTTTAACTGCGGGTCTACATAACTTCGTTGTAAATAACCAAAGGAAATATCTGCTGAGAGTAAGTCTGTTAAATCGAAAGCCATGCCGCCTAAAAAGTTGTAACCAGTAGAGTTACGGTCATAAGCTGTGCCTAGTCCATTGGTAAAAACTTTAGTATCGTATTGAGCTTGTTTATATAAGAATTTTACAAAGGCTTCATAGCCAGGTTGTATTTCATAGCCAACTCTAACTGATGGGAGATATTCTCTGTGGTTACGGCTACTCATTTTTAATGGCTCACCTCCGTCCGTAGGCACGTCTTGATAACTAAAGTCTGTGGCATTAATGCCGGTATTTAATGAAATACGGTTAAATTTATGGGTATAAAATGCATCGACAAAGGCGTTGTCATAGAGTGTTGGGCCTTTACCTAATGTTTGGTCGGGTGAGAATCTATTTTCATGAATACTGTTATACGCGATAGTGCCGTCAAAATAACTATCACGCACAACATCTAATTTGCTTTTTAATAGCGTATGAAAGTCATTGTAATTAGTCTGATCCGGTAGTGTTACATATTGAGCTATATCCGCATCAAATTTAAATCCAAGCGAATGTCTATTCCAATCAGATTGTAAAGCAATCCCTGGTTTGTAATGGGTTGCGTAACTGCTCTTTGGAGGATTGCTTTTATTTATCTTATCAGTGTAAAAAATATTAGAGTTATAAGTTTCTGCAATGTCAAAGCTAGGGAGCAGAATGAAAGAGCCAATATATTTACCTTGCTGTAAGTATTGGGCTGTTTGGCGATCAACAATTTTTCTATCAGTCGCCCACGAAGTGTTTACTGTGCAGAGACTGATAATTAAAACTAATAACTTTCTTTTATACAAGATTGATATCCTTGGTAAATCAAAAGGGTTTTTAGGTGGAGTTACAACGAAAAAGTGGTTCTAATCGTTTAAGCTAAGTGTATTTAAGCCGTGTTATGATCAAATAGAAATCTTATTAAGCTTAATTAGTGCGATATTGTGCAATTTTAGCTTTAATTAATCAATTAATATTTATATTCTGCTATCTCTAATTCTTGTATTTGCTTAGGATATATAGCTGATAAGTTATAATCCTATTGAAAATAGGAACTAGTATAGAGGTGGTTTTTTTTACAGTAAAGATATTATTACAGTTGAATAGGTGATATGCAAACGACAGATAATTAGTTTGGTTATTGATGTTATAATAACCTTAAGTTAATTTGAGTTTTTTCGAAGGTTAATGGCACTAAAACTAAATTTAATGCCGTTACAGTATAGTACGAAGTTAAGTAGTGCTGAAGTAGTTCTAAGTTTTTATCCAGCAATCTTATTTAAGAACAATGTGTTGTCTTGCATAAGTTAGAAACAGCAGTACTTGCGTTGATCCCAGAGAATGAGCCATTGCTGCCGGATGATTTTTCAAGTATCGATTTTGCTTCAGCAAACGTTATGTCTGGTTTTATTTGCATTAGTAAGGCAATTACACCAGAAACTTCTGCAGTTGCAATTGAACTACCAGAAATAAAGTCATATGTTCCGTGCGGTAAAGTCGTTAATATTTTTACGCCAGGTGCAGAAATTCCGTTTGCAGACGTGTTTGGTTTTGCGCTCTGAACTCCGATTACTCCGGGTAAAGAAGCAGGGAATCTAATTTCATTTTTGTCAGCACCTTCGTCAGCTGCCACTACAATCATGCCTTTTTCTTGAGCTTTCTTAAGTAGTTCTTCTAGAAATTTGTCTTTAGGTCCACCAAGACTCATATTTAATATTTTTGCGCCGGATTTTATAGCGGTATTAACTGCTAGAGAAAGCGTGAAGCTATTACAAGTTGCTTCCATGCTGTTTTCTTTAGTTGGCCAGCATGCTTTATAAGCGATTACTTTTGCATCAGGGGCAATCCCCATGATGCCTGTTTTGTTATTTTGTTTAGCAACCATGATGCCAGCGATTGCTGTGCCATGTTGATCGTTTTCAAAGCCAGTGGAAATACTAGAAGAAAAGTTTTCGTGGCTACTGACTTGGTCTATAAGGTCAGGATGAGAAAAATCAACACCTGTATCAATTACAGCAATAGATACATTCTTTCCGGTCGTAATATTTTGCGCTTCATCAATTTGCATGTCGCGAAGATTTGACTGCAATTTAAGATAAGGGTCGTCGTGTGTGCTAGCTTGTGTGCTATACAAGTGCATGTTTTGCACTATGCTAACATTACTGTTGTGTGATAATTTTTCGACAACCTCTGGAACAGAATTGTTAGCCGGTACAAGATATACAATACAGTGAACACCTATCTCAGTCATAGGCCATTCAGCAAGCTTTTGAATGCTGTAATCTTCAGCAATTTCGTCTGATACTCTTTTACTCCAGCTGGTAGATTGATAACTACCTCTATGACGATAGGCAGAGGGTGCTCCACCTTGGGATCTGTTCATAGATTGATCGGGAAAACCAACCAATAATAATCTTTCTGCGTTGTTAACATTTAGAATGGCTGCTAGTTCTTTATCAGACCCAAGTTCTAGGCTTGTAGAAGGGGTTGATACAGACAGTAATGACAATAATGCTAAACAAGGCAGGGTTTTCATGATTTTTAATTCCCAGTAGATTTGTTTGCAGACAGCATTGCATATGCTGGTTCAGCGAAAAGCACGTTAGTATCTTTCTTAAGGTTATCAATCACACCTTGTACATTACTTGCAGTAATTTCACCTTTTATTGCTACTGCATACTCGCCTTGCTCAGTTGGGCCACTGGTAATTTGACCATTAACAGAAGCAACTAATGCATTTATTTCTTGTTTTTTAGAGTCATCTAAAAAAATTACTCGAATTGCATCTTTTTGAACTGTTGCAATTTCAGAATTCGATAGTGTTTGATACTCAGTTGGGGTTGTGACATTTGTTTCAAGTCTTGGAATCAAAACTGCTAATAAAACAGCGGCGGCCATTGCAAGCCCAGACTTATGTGCAAAACCATTTATATTTAGGTTAATGTTACCTAGCTTAAATCCAAGTGACTTTTGACCCGCTACAGAAACGTAACCATAGTCTTTTTCTACTTCAGTAGAATTAATTCTGGCTGAAATTGTTGAAAACTTTGCAGAAAGTTTTAGTTCAGATGTGTTAATAAAGGGTTGATTAGCAACTGTGTTAGCTAAAGTTTGTAAGCACCGAAGTTCTTGCTGGCATAGGTAGCAAACTTTTAAATGACTTTCAACTTTATCAATTTCTTGATGGTTTAAAGTTTGATTTATGTGCCATGGAAGCAATTTAACAATTTCTTGGTGGGCAGCATAGGGATTCTGCACAGAATTTAGTTTTGTATTTGCCGAGTACATAACATTTACCTTTAGTTTTAAAATCAATTACTTTCGTTAAGAAGCACGGCTAATTTCTTTTTAGCATGATGCATTCTGGTTTTTACAGTATTTTCAGGACAATCCATTAAAACAGCTATTTCATGATAAGGCAAGCCTTGAAAATAAGTTAATTCAATTACTGCTCTCTGATCCGCCGTTAACTGCTCTAATGCTGGCGTCAGCCAATCTGTCATTTCAAGTTGCTTTAACTTATCATTATCTTCTTCAAAGTACGAATTATCCGCATCCAAATCATCAAGAGATTCTTCAGAATTTCGATTTGAGTCTCTAGCAGCTTGTCTGGCTTTGTTGAAAGCTATGCCAAATATCCAAGTGGATGGTTTACATTCTTTGTCGTAAGAAACTGCCTTTTCCCAAACCACAAACATGACATCATTAATCACCTCATCGATAATGTCTTCACGAAACGTCACCCTCGTTATAAACCTTGCAAGTTGATTGTAATAATGCCGATATAAAATTTCAAGCGCTTTTTGATCTGCTTTGCAGATACGAGCTATAAGAGCTGCGTCGCGGGATGAATGGTCGACAGTTTGTTCCACAATCTTGCTTATAGCCTGTTTTGAATACGGTTTTTAAAAACTGATCTAATCACGGCATTAATCTCGTTATCACTACTAAGTAAAGTGTTTGGTAAGAATTTATAGCGTGAGTCTACTTTAGACTGTTAGTCGATGTTGATTTATACTTTTTAAAAATATTTAAGTAAAATAATTACAAGCTCTTAATTTTTATTATTCATATTTTTTTTAAATATCTTAACAGATTAATTTTAATAACTTAACACAATTTTTTTGTTTTTTGTAAATATGTATGGATTATGTTCATTTATTTGATTATTATTCAATTGCCTACATATTCGGGTGGCTAGAAATCTTTAAAGGACTTGTTCAATATGTTTGCATTTTTTCCAAGAAAGATATTTATTACTTTTTTAATATCGTTATTAGCATTAGGTTTTTCAAGTAACATTTTAGCTTTCTCAGTTGTAACGCAGTGGAATGATGCAGCGCTTTCCGCGATTCGTTCTACAAAATCAACGCCCACAAAAACAGCTAGAGCTTTAGCAATTGTTAATACCTGTATGTTCGATGCTTGGGCAGTTTATGATGATAACGCGAAGGGGACTAGATTCGGTGCAAGTTTGCGTCAATCAAATCCTACTCGTAAAGACGTTAATAAGACACAAGCAATTAGTTATGCCGCACGGGCTTGCTTATCGAACTTATTTCCTGGGGCCGAGCAAGTAGCTGTTTTTAATGATTTATTAAGTTCTTTGGGTTACGATGTCGCTTTGGTAAATGCTGATTATCCTTTGCCAGCAATTTTGGGACAAAAAGTAGCTGATGCTGTATTAGCCTATCGACATGATGATGGTGCTAATCAATTTGGTGATGAGGTTAGTAGTTGTGGTCAAAACTCGACTGTACCCTACAGTGACTATACTTGCTATCAGTCTATTAATTCTGATACGGTTTTAAGTGATCCTAATCACTGGCAACCTCTTGGTAATGTTTTAAATGGACAAAAAACGGTACAGAAATTTCTGACACCTCAGTGGGGATTAGTTACACCCTATAGTTTGGTTTCTGGGAGTCAATTTCGATCTTCATTATCGGATCCTATAGATTTTTACCTCGATCCGGTGAGCTATCAATTACAAGCGCAAGAAATTATAGATATTACGGCTAATTTAAATGATGAGAAAAAGTCTATCGCTGAGTATTGGGCTGATGGTCCAAATTCAGAAACGCCTCCTGGTCATTGGGTTTTATTTGCAGAATATATATCTGATAGAGATCGTCACGATTTAAATGATGATGTCAAAATGTTCTTCGCCCTTACTAATGCAATGTTCGACGCTAGTATCGCTGTCTGGGATGCGAAAACATATTTTGACTATGTTAGACCTATATCTGCAATCAGGTTTTTATATGCGGGGCAAACTCTAGATTCATGGAATGGTCAAGTTACAGGTGAAACTTGGCAACCTTACCAACAAGCTAATGCCCTAACACCACCTTTCTCTGAGTATGTATCAGGGCATAGTAGTTTTAGTGCTTCTGCTGCAGAAACGCTTAAATCCTTCACTGGGAGTGATTTTTTTAATGCTCAAGTTATCATAGCCGCAGGATCTTCAAAAGTTCAACCAACTGTAGCTCCTGCAAAACCAATTAAATTGGCTTGGAAAACCTTTACTGACGCGGCTAACGAAGCTGGTATATCCCGTCGTTATGGTGGAATTCATTTTAAGCAAGGAGACCTAGAAAGTCGTGTATTGGGTAGAAAAGTCGCTAAACAAGCTTGGAAAAAATCTTTAAGTTATTTTAATTCATCACACAATAAGAATTAAATGCAGTAAAACAAATTAACTATCTCTACATAAGCATCGCTTAGTCTTAGCTTCAATTTTAACGGCCTATTGACCAAATTAAAGCTATTCAATATCTAGTAAGATTTTTAAGTAAATTTATCTGGTATTATGACTTCTTATATATTGGCAGTTCGTCAATAGTTAATTTTGAATAAGAGCGCTTGTGAAAACAGTTGAATTTTCGTCTTTACCCCTAAAACCAGCTTTACTTGAAAACATTGAATCCCTTGGTTATACCCATTTAACACCTATACAAGCAGAAACCTTGCCTCATATATTGGAAGGCAAAGACGTTATTGCACAAGCAAAGACGGGTAGTGGTAAAACTGCTGCATTTGGTATTGGTTTATTATCACGATTAGATTTTAGTAGTTTTAGAGTTCAAGCCCTAGTACTTTGTCCAACTCGAGAATTAGCTGATCAAGTTTGTAAAGAAATACGCACCTTGGCGCGTTTTACCCAAAATATTAAAGTTCTCTCGCTTTGCGGTGGCGTTCCGTTTGGGCCTCAAATCGGCTCATTAGAACATGGTGTACACGTTGTTGTTGGTACACCGGGTCGAGTGCAAGAACATTTGCGGAAGCGTAGCTTAAAACTGAGTAATATGAAGCTACTCGTTTTAGATGAAGCTGATCGTATGCTAGATATGGGTTTTGAAGAAGTGATAACAGATGTTATTTCTTATGCACCTACTCATCGACAAACGCTACTTTTTTCTGCTACTTATGCAGATCCTATTCGTGAAATTAGCCAAAAATTTCAGTACAAGCCAATATCAGTAAGCATTGATAGCAGTCATCATGAGAGTGTTATTGAACAACGCTTTTACCAAATTGAAAAATCTAAAAGATTAAATGCCTTAGGTTATTTATTAGCTTATCATCGTCCAGAATCAACGGTTGTGTTCTGTAATACCAGGCGAGAATGTCAAGATATTACGACCGCCTTAGCTGATTGCGGTTTTTCTGTACAAACGTTACACGGGGATTTAGAGCAAAAGCATCGAGATCAAGTGTTAGTACGTTTTGCCAACAATAGTTGTTCTATTTTAGTGGCAACGGACGTAGCTGCTCGTGGTTTAGATATTAAAGAATTACAAGCTGTTATTAATTATGATTTACCTTGGGATCCTGAGATTTATGTGCATCGAATTGGTCGTACAGGGCGAGCAGGTAAAAAAGGCTTGGCGTTAAGTTTATGTACAGAACCAGAACTTAATAGGGTCAAAGCAATAGAAGACTATCAAAACACAACGGCTAAATGGGATGAAGTTGCTCCATTCCAAATGGCTTATGAACAACGATTTGAGCCACCTATGGTTACATTATGGATAGATGGCGGTCGTAAAGATAAAGTGCGCCCCGGAGATATTTTAGGTGCCTTAACTGGGGCAGGTGGTATAGCCGGTAGTGAGGTAGGGAAAATTGATATCTTTGATGCTCATGCCTATGTTGCTATAAAACAAGAGAGTGTTGATAAAGCTTTATCTTGTTTAAAGAATGGCAAGATAAAAGGTAGAGGTTTTATGGTACGAATTTCTAAATGGTAATGGGATTACCGAGTTTTTAATCGTTTTATGTGATTAATTTAGATCATTAAACTTAGATTAGTTTAATTTAATTCGCGGTGCCTAACGATCGCATTAACTGCAGGGCTTTTAAAGTGCGCCATTAATAAATCTACTAGATAGACAGACCGATGTTGACCACCTGTGCAGCCAATCGCAATAGTCAAGTAGCTGCGTCCTTCTGCTTCAAAGCGAGGGATCCAGCGTTCTAGAAAAATAATGACATCTTTTAAAAATTCCCCAACTAGTGCTTCTGATTTTAGAAAATCTGCAACCGGTTGGTCTTTTCCTGTAAAGGGTCTCAATTCAGGAACCCAGTATGGGTTTGGTAAGCTACGGGCATCAAAAACAAAGTCTGCGTCCAAGGGCACGCCGTGCTTGAATCCAAAAGATTGAAATTGTAATGAGATGTGCTTAACATCGCGCTCTCCAATCTGGTCCTTAATTAAATCTCTTAATTGATGATAATGCGTACGACTGGTGTCGATAATGACATTAGCATGGCGAGCGATTGGGGTGAGCATTTCACGCTCAATTTTTAAAGCTTCCTTCAGCGGAATATTGTAATCAGTCAGTGGGTGCCTACGCCTAGTTTCACTGTACCGTTTTAATAAAGTCGCTTCTTCGGCCTGTATAAAAATAATTTCATAATCGATGCCTTTGGCTTTTATGAGTTCTAAGCTAGCTGAAAAATTAGCTAAACTTTCATATTGATTACGGGCATCAATACCAATAGCCGTTTTTGCATAGGCTTTTTGGTCTGCAGACATTACATGATTAATAAAATCTTGTAATAAAGATAAGGGGAGGTTGTCGATACAATAATAACCACAGTCTTCTAATGTGTCTAAAGCAATGCTCTTACCAGAGCCGGATAGGGCGCTAACTATTAGTAGTTTCATTGGCGATAGCTTTAAAGTTCTGGGTTAATAATAGGTGAAGGGTTTTGTGTATGATACCCCGCACCTATTACAGTATTATTATCTGTGATGACCAGTTTTTTCTTTATGTTTAATGATTTGACGGTCCAATTTATCAACTAAGTGATCAATTGCAACATACATATCTTCTTGGTGATCTTCTGCAAAGATGTCAGCGCCACTCAAATGTAATGATGCTTCAGCTTTTTGGATTAATTTTTCTACGCTTAGGATGACATGTACATCAGTAACGTTGTCGAAATGACGAGCTATTTTTTCAAATTTAGAGTCTATGTGTGCGTGTAAAGCTTCTGTAATTTCTAAATGATGGCCTGTTACTATTACTCTCATGGGTGAAACTCCTTTTGTTGTTAAATTGTGTTTTTATTTTTTGTGTGTTGTTACAAAATACGTTTTCTTTGGCTAGATGATGCAATCAGCATTGCTTCTCGATATTTAGCAATGGTTCTTCTTGCAACGTTGATACCTTTTGCTTGTAAGAATTCTGCAATTTTACTGTCACTTAATGGCCTGCTTTGATTTTCATTATCGATGAGTTCTTTGATAATGGATCTTATCGCTGTTGACGAGCATTCACCACCGTCTTTAGTTGAAACATGACTAGAGAAGAAGTATTTAAACTCGATTATACCATTAGGTGTGTGCATGTACTTATGGGTTGTCACTCTAGATATAGTTGATTCGTGTAATTTAAGTTCTTCAGCTATATCTCTAAGTACCATGGGTTTCATGGCAATAGAACCATGATCTAAAAAGCCAGTTTGTTTTTCTATGATACTTCTTGCTACGCGTAAAAGCGTGTCATTTCTGTTATGCAAATTTTTAATAAACCATTTAGCTTCTTGTAGATGGTCTTTCATAAAGACGTTGTCTTTACTGTTATCCGCTCGCTTAATTAGATTTGAGTAAAATGGATTAATACGCAGTTTGGGTGAAATGTCAGGATTTAAATTCACCTGCCATTGATTATTCTGTTTGCTAACATACACATCAGGAATGATGTATTCTGATTCGCTTTCTTGTATTTTTGCACCAGGTTTTGGATCTAGTGTTCTAATTAAGGCAACAATCTCAGAGAGTTGATGTTCAGTAACTTCTAGTTTTTTTAATAACTTGGCCTGTTCTTGACTGGCTAATAGCTTTAAATGCCGAGTTACAACTAATAATGCTTCGTCTCTGTAAGCTGTAGAGGCGGGTAATTGTATTAGTTGTAAACGCAAACAATCGCCTAAATCAACAGCGGCTATGCCAGTTGGGTCAAATTGTTGAATTCTATGCAGTACCGCGTTGACCTCATCAAAATCCAAGTCATCAAACTGATTTTTTAGACCTTCATAAATTTCTTCAGGAGTTGTTATTAAATAACCATCTTCATTAATTGAATCGATAATAGCAATAGCAATAGCATGGTCTGATTCTGAGAAGTGAGTTAATTCAAGTTGCCAGAGTAGATGTTCTTGTAAACTAGGGGCGTTGCTTCTTTGGGATTCAAACTCTATATTGTCGGTGCTAACAGGGCCCGATGCCGTTGAGCTTTCGTAAACATCATCCCAAGAATAATCAGTTGGCAATTCATCAGGTATAGAATCCTGTGAGCCTTCACTAGTAAAACTGTCCGCGTTTTCAGCTTTTTTATCAGGAATTGGCAAAAAATCATCACTAGATTTACCATCATCATCATTAATTTCCAGCATGACATTGGTTTCAAGAACTTGCTGAATTTCTTGTTGTAAATCTAAAGTCGACATTTGCAACAGTTTTATTGCCTGCTGCAATTGAGGCGTCATAGTTAATTGTTGGCCTAGCCTAAGATTTAATGACTGTTTCATGCGTTCAATATGATGTCGGTTGCGGCGCTAAACATGTAGCTATTTTTAATTAAAGTATATATGACTGGATGCATTTAAAGACTAAAATTCTTTCCTAAATAAACTTCTCGGACTTCTTCATTTGCCACGATAGAGTCGGCCGTTCCTTCCGCAATAACTCTACCGTTGTTAAGTATATAAGCTCGATCACATATTCCCAATGTTTCTCTTACGTTATGTTCTGTGATTAACACGCCTATACCTCTGTCTTTAAGGTGTTCAATGATTTTTTTTATGTCATCAACAGAAATAGGGTCAACACCGGCAAAGGGTTCATCTAAAAGAATAAATTGTGGATCCGTTGCTAAAGCTCTAGCAATTTCAACTCTCCGACGTTCGCCACCAGACAATCCTAGGGCAATTTGATTACGCAGGTGTTCAATATTAAATTCAGTTAAAAGTTTATCAATAGTGGCTTCAATTTCACTGCGAGTTAAGTTGCCACGAATTTGTAATACGGCCCGTATGTTTTCTGCGACATTAAGTTTACGAAAAACAGAAGGTTCCTGAGGTAAATAACCGATGCCGTTAATAGCTCTTACATGCATGGGGGCATGAGTAATATCTTTTCCGTCTAAGGTAATTTGGCCTTTATCAGGTTTAATTAAGCCAACCATCATATAAAAGCTAGTTGTTTTTCCAGCTCCATTAGGCCCCAATAAGCCAACAATCTCATTACTGTTAACATGCAAAGAAACACCGTCAACAACATTGCGTTTGTTATAAGTTTTAATGAGTTGATGCGCTGCTAGTGTGGCCATTTTATACTGTAATAATTTAAGGGAGGCTGCGTTAATTTTATAGAGTAGACTTATTTATTCTCTTTAGGTTTAAGTACAACATGAACGCGTTTTGAGTCAGAGCTTTTCTCACCGGCCTTAACTAAGGATGTCTTAATGTCATATTCTATATAATTACTGGAATAGGTGGTATTACCTTGCCAAACTGTGGCCTCATTCATCAGCACTAATAAGTTTTTCTTAGGATAAAACTCACCGATTAAGGCCTCACCTGTAATGTCATCATCACCTTCGTTAGGTGTTTGTTTAAATTTAGCTTTATCACCGGTAAATACGAGTTTATCGGCTTCACCATTTACAAAATACACAGTTAGTTTGTCAGAGTTAACCTTAATACTACCTTGCGTAGAAACGACATTACCAGTGTAAATACTCGTTCCTGATTTATCATCATAAGTCGCGGTGTTTGAATCGATGATGATAGGTTTTTCTGCATCACTGGATAAAGCCCATGCAGTTGTGTGCATCACGCTTAATAATAGAATGCAACAATAGGTAAGTGTGTAATTTTTATTTTTTTGCATAGTTACCTTTTACATTGGACAGGAACTTAATATTTACGGGTTCAATATATGTCATATTCATCCCTGTTCCGGTTGTTTTATTAGGTGGGCTTAACAATTCAGCCCATTCCTTAGTTTCTGCATAACTTTTTTCGGGTTGTACATTTAACATACTGGTGTTAATGGTTAACGCTTTTTGTCCCTTGTGTTGTGCACGTTCGATTGATACTTGGCCGTTTAGTAATAAACTTTTGCCATCTGCAGAAAGAATGCCTGTATCAGAGTTAATGACCCAAGGCGGCGTACTATCATTATAAAAGAACATCACAGGATTGATCGAGTGAGTCGTTTCATCATCACTATAATGAATAATCTTATCAGCATTTAATTTGCTTTTTAAAGTGCCTTTCTCGTTCATTTGCCACTGGCTATAGCCTTTACTAAAGTAGTCTGGGCTGTGAGCTGGACTTGGTTTTTGGGTGAATTGCACAATTTCAGTATGCTTAGCTAGCCAAGTGCTTAAGAGCGCAATACTGATTAGCAAAATATAATGTTTATTTTCAGCTAAGCTCATTTCAAATAAGCATTTAATATTGAGTCAAAAGTACCTTGTGCTTGCATAATCAAGTCACACACTTCTCGAACGGCACCCAGTCCCCCAAGTGTTGATGTACACCAGTCTGCTCTTTCTTTTACAGCAAAATTTGCATCATTAACGGCGATAGCTAAACCAACTCGGCTCATAATAGGTAAATCTAGTAAATCATCACCCATATGTGCTGCTTGTTCAGGATTAATGCCTAGTTTTTCTATGATTTCATTAAACGCACCTAGTTTATGTTCATGACCTTGATAAACAAGTTCGATACCTAGGTTTTTCATGCGTAATTCAACAGTCTTGGATTTTCTGCCAGAAATAACAGCAACTTCAACACCTGATTGGCGTAATAATTTAATGCCATGACCATCTCTAGCATGAAAACATTTGTATTCATTGCCTTCTTGATCAAAGAAAAGTCTGCCATCTGTTAAAACGCCGTCCACATCCAGTATTAACAATTTAAGATTTTTGGCTTTTGCTAATATTTCAGAAGTAATTGTCGTGTTATTTGTTAGCATTATACAATTCCGGCTCTGAGTAAATCATGCATATTAAGAGCGCCGATCGCTTTGTTGTTATTATCAACGACCAATAAGGCATTAATTTGTTTGCTTTCCATTATTTGCATCGCTTCCGCTGCGAGCATATCGGCAGAAATAACCTTACAGGCTTGAGTCATTACAGCACTGATAGCTGTGTTATGTAGATCAATATTCTTAGCTAAAGTGCGTCTTAGGTCACCATCAGTAAAAATACCGATAACGACTGCATTAGCGTTTACTACAGCCGTCATGCCTAGTTTTTTCTCAGTCATTTCAAGCAAGGCGTGGCTTATAAATGCATCTTCAGAGACCGATGGAATATCGAGTCCGGTGTGCATAATATCGCTAACTCTTAAGAGTAAACGTCGTCCTAAACTCCCTCCAGGATGCGATAAAGCAAAGTCATCTCGAGTAAAGCCTCGTGCTTCTAATAAAGAAACAGCTAAGGCGTCTCCCATTACTAAAGCAGCGGTTGTGCTAGAGGTTGGAGCAAGTCCTAAGGGGCAAGCTTCTTGAGCAACACTTACATTAAGATGGACAGTAGAGACAGTGCCAAGTGTAGAGGCGGGGTTGCCTGTCATGCCAATTAAAGGCACACCTAAGCGTTTTAATAAGGGTAATATTTTTAATATTTCTTCTGTCTCACCTGAGTTTGATAAGGCGAGTACAACATCTTGTTGGGTAATCATACCTAAGTCACCATGACTGGCTTCGCCAGGATGAACAAAGAATGAGGGAGTGCCCGTACTGGCAAGAGTTGCGGCAATTTTGCCGGCGATGTGGCCTGATTTACCCATGCCAGTCACAATGACGCGACCTTTACAGTTAAATAGCAATTTACAGGCTAAAACGAATTGAGTATTTATTTGAGTGGCTAAAGCGTTGATAGCCTCGGCTTCTACTTGAATAACGGCAAGCCCCAATTCAATGAGTTTTTCATCGTTTAATTTCATGACTTGTCAGTTTGAAAAAACTGTAAAACTAGAAAACAAATTGACAAAGGCATGCGGCTTTTAAATTGGTCGTTATAAAATGGTGCATTATGCCATATTTAGCGCTATTTTGTCTTAGTTCGTGATGTTTTAAATGCTTATTTTTGTTAAGCAATAGATGATATGGACGCGAATAATTAAGTTTTGTTTTGTAGATTGGGTCTAATAGATCAGTCTGGGTAATGTTACAATACGGCGAATTATTTTAGGTTTTAAGATATTTACACTATGCCCCCATTAGTTACTACTCCCATAGCATTAATAGATCGTTTTGGCAGAACTGTCGATTATTTAAGGATTTCTATCACCGATCGGTGTGATTTTCGTTGTGTTTACTGCATGGCAGAAGAAATGACTTTTTTGCCTCGAGCACAAATTTTGTCCTTAGAAGAAATTGAGTTCATAGCTCAAGCTTTTGTGCAGTTAGGGGTTAAAAAAATCCGGATAACGGGTGGTGAGCCTTTAGTTAGAAAGGGAGCATTAGACTTACTTAATACGATTGGACATCTTGAGGGGTTACGTGAGTTGGTTATCACCACTAATGGCTCTCAATTAGAAACTATGGCTAAGGATTTAAAAGTGGCCGGTGTAAAACGCATTAATATTAGTTTGGATACCTTAGATGCGGATAAATTTAAAGCCATTACGCGTACAGGCGATTTACAACAAGTTTTAAAAGGCATTCGAGCCGCTAAAGCAGTTGGGTTTGAACGCATTAAACTCAATGCCGTTATTTTAAAAAATAGAAATCATCAAGAGGTAAACGCTTTAGTGCAATTTGCCATTGATAATGCATTGGATATTAGTTTTATAGAAGAAATGCCCTTAGGTATTGTAGATCAGCATGATAGGGCAGAAGCCTATTACTCCAGCGATTTAATACGGCGAGATATTTCAGAAAAATATACTTTAGTCGCCACACCTGAGAAAACCGGTGGGCCATCGGATTATTACAAAATTCCTGATACGCAAACGCGGGTGGGTTTTATTTCTCCGCATAGTCATAATTTTTGTAGTCAGTGTAATAGGGTGCGCTTAACGGTAGAAGGGCGTTTACTACTCTGTTTAGGAAATGAGCATTCGGTGGATTTAAAAGCGGTGCTAAGAGAACATCCTAACGATATGGCATTATTAAAGCAGACTATTATTGATGCAATGCTCATTAAGCCAGAAACACATGAATTTAATATTCATGAGCAACCCGTGATACTGCGTTATATGAATATGACGGGCGGGTAAAGAAGATTTAGTCTTGTTTTGAAAAATACGGTAGTCCAAAGTTAAACTTTAGGTTGCCGTATTTTTCAGATAGCACGAATTATTAACGTAAACTAATAACTCAGTTTACGTTAAGAGATTCGATTATTTTTGCACATCATCAATCGCTTGTTTTGCTAAAGCAGTCACTTTATCCCAGTCTTTTGCATTAACAGCATCAGCAGGAACTAACCAAGAACCACCCACACACGCGACATTACTTAGCTTTAAATATGCATTGTAGTTCTCAGGTGAAATACCACCTGTTGGGCAAAAAGTCACATAAGGCACAGGGCCTGCGATTGACTTTAACATCGGGATACCACCCGCTGCTTCAGCAGGAAAAAACTTGAAATGATCAAGTCCATATTCCATGCCTAACATTAATTCAGATAAAGTCGCGATTCCTGGAATTAAAGCAATCGTGCTTTCTTTAGCAGCCGCTAACAAATTAGGGGTTAAACCTGGGCTAATAGCAAACACTGCGCCCGCCTCTTCAGCGGCTTTTAATTGCTCAGGTGTTGTAATAGTACCCGCACCCACAATCGCCTCTTTTACTTCTTGGCTAATTAAACGAATCGCTTCTAAAGCGATGGGTGTGCGTAAAGTGATTTCTAAAACTTTAATACCGCCCGCCACTAAAGCTTTTGCTAAAGGCACTGCATCTTCAAGATTCTGTATCACCATCACAGGCATCACAGGGCCAGCGTTTAAAACGTCAGTAGGTTGGATTTTCCAGTTATTTGTACTCATAGTTTTACTCGCTAGATTAAAAATAGTTGTTTGTGTTGAGTTTGTATTAATCAACTAAAAATAGGTTCGATGCACCTGTTTCAGCAGAAGAAGCACCTAATCTGAAACCACCAAACATTTCACGACCCATACCATAATGGTGGTTTTTAGCGGTATTAGGCACAGGAACTCGGGCATTAAATTCGGCTTCATCCACTAACACATTGATGTTACCGGTTTGTAGGTTCATAGAAATAATGTCGCCATTTAACACTTTAGTTAAAGGTCCGCCGGCTTCACATTCTGGACACATGTGAATAGCAGAAGGTACTTTACCAGAGGCGCCAGACATACGGCCATCAGTTACTAACGCTACTTTAAAACCTTTATCTTGTAATACACCTAAAGGCGGCGTCAATTTATGCAATTCAGGCATGCCATTTGAACGAGGGCCTTGGAAACGAATCACAGCTACAAAATCTTTCTCTAATTCACCGCGTTTAAAGGCTGCTAACATATCTTCTTGATCATCAAAGACAATCGCGGGTGCTTCAATAATTTGATGCTCAGGAGATACAGCAGATAGTTTAGAAATTCCACGCCCTAAGTTACCGTGCATTACATGTAAACCACCACCAGTAGCAAATGGTTTCTCAACAGTACCCAGCACTTCAGTATCTAAAGAACTTTCTGGTACAGGTTCCCATGTCAGCTTGTCATCAATAATTTTGGGTTCTTGACGGTAGTTGTTCATACCGCGCTCATCGGCAACCGTTAAGATATCTTCATGTAACAAGCCGTTTCTTAACAACTCGGCTATCAACACACCCATACCACCGGCCGCTTGGAAGTGGTTAACGTCTGCAGGGCCGTTTGGATAAATTTTAGTGATTAATGGTACGGCTTTAGAAAGTCTATCAAAGTCATCCCAATTTAAAACAATGCCTGATGCTCTAGCAATCGCAATTAAATGCATAGTGTGGTTAGTCGAGCCACCGGTTGCTAATAAACCGATTACTGCATTAACAATCGCTTTTTCAGAAACCATGTGCGCGATAGGGCGATAATCATCACCTAAAGCCGTAAATTTTAACACTTGGGTCGCTGCAGCTTTAGTCAGTTCATCGCGTAACGGTGTATAAGGGTTAACAAATGAGCTACCTGGTAAATGTAAGCCCATAATCTCCATCATCATTTGGTTACTGTTAGCCGTACCATAAAAAGTACAAGTACCCGGGCTATGGTAAGAAGCAGACTCGGCCTCTAACAATTCTTTACGACCAATTTGTCCCGTTGCATAGGCTTGGCGAGCGCGAGACTTTTCTTTGTTGGTTAAGCCACTGGGCATGGGGCCAGCAGGTACAAAAATAGCGGGTAAATGACCAAAACTTAGGGCGCCAATTAACAAGCCTGGAACAATTTTGTCACATACGCCCAAATATAAAGCGCCATCGAACATATTGTGACTCATGCCCACGGCAGTCGTCATGGCAATTAAATCACGACTAAACAGTGATAATTCCATGCCAGGTTGGCCTTGAGTAATACCGTCACACATAGCAGGTACACCACCAGCGACCTGCGCAACACCACCTGCCGCTCTAATCGCTTCTTTTATTTGGTCAGGTGCATATTTATAAGGCTCATGCGCAGACAGCATGTCGTTATAAGCAGTAATGATAGCAATATTAGGTTTTTGATCACCGGTTAAATCGGCTTTTTCTTGGGCGCTACAGGCTGCAAAACCATGGGCTAAGTTGCCACAACACATACCAGAACGGATAGGGCCCTTTTTAGCAACAGAATCAATATATTTTAAATAAGCTGAGCGCGTTTTATGGCTACGCTCAATGATTTCTTGAGTGACTTGTTCAATGACTGGATGCATAGTTTTTTCCTTGTTGAGGGTGACACGGAGGATTAATTATTCTTCCCAAGCTCTACCATCTCTGGCAATCAGAGCAACTGAGGCAACGGGGCCCCAAGTACCTGCAGAGTAAGGTTTAGGCGCATCTTGGTAATGTCGCCAAGCGTTTTGTATAGAATCAACCCAAGTCCACGCTTGTTCAATTTCTTCACGACTTAAAAAGAGTGTTGTATTGCCACGCATTGCCTCTAGGACTAATTTTTCATAACCACCAAAGATACGGCTTTCTTTAAAGGTGTCAGAAAAACTTAAATCTAATTTGGTTTTTTGTAATTTAATATGCTCATCGATACCGGGGATTTTATTAAGCATTTCAATTTCAACACCTTCATTGGGTTGTAAATGAATGATCAATTTATTAGGTGGTAATTCGCGGAAGCTGTCTTTAAAAATATTGTGCGGTAATTGTTTAAAGTAAACGACGATTTCAGTACGTTTACCGGTTAAACGTTTGCCGGTACGCATATAAAAAGGTACGCCAGCCCAACGCCAGTTATCGATGTCAACGCGTAAGGCCACAAAACTTTCTGTGGTACTTTCAGTGTTAGCGCCTTCTTCTTCAAGATAGCCAGGTACTTCTTTACCTTTAATATAGCCTTTAGTGTATTGGCCGCGCACAGTTTTTTCTTCAACGTTTTGCGTAGTAATAGGGCGTAAGGCTTTTAACACTTTTATTTTTTCATTGTGGATACTTGCGGCCTCAAGGTTAACCGGTGGCTCCATGGCGATAAAAGTTAAAATCTGTAATAAGTGGTTTTGTAACATGTCACGTAACTGACCGGTTTTATCAAAGTAATCCCAGCGCCCCTCAATACCAACTTCTTCACCGACCGTAATTTGAATATGGTCGATAGTATTGTGGTTCCAGTTAGTCGTAAAAATAGAGTTTGCGAAGCGTAATGCTAAAAGATTTAAAACGGTTTCCTTACCAAGATAGTGATCGATTCGATAAACTTGGTTCTCGTTAAAAACACTCGCCACAACATCATTAATTTCTTTTGAAGAGGCTAAATCATGACCGATAGGTTTTTCCATAACCATACGAGACGTTTCAGTTAATACGCCTGACTTAGCTAAACCTTGGCAAATATTTTTAAATAAAAACGGTGATACCGCAAAATAATTGACCATAACTCTGTTTTTTTGGTCAATAACGGCATTAAGTTGTTTAAATTGCTCAGTTTGAGTGAGGTCAATTTTTAAATAAGATAAACGTGCAGAAAAGCGTTCCCAAACAGTCGTGTCGATAGCTTCACCTAAAAAAGACTGTAAGCTTTTTAGGGCAATATCCACAAAGCCTTCACTTTTAACATCATGCAAATCGACACCAATAATACGCGTATCTGGTTCTAAAAAGTTTGCATTTTCAAGGCGGTACAGAGAAATAATGAGTTTGCGTTTTGATAGGTCACCCAAGGCGCCATAAATTACTAAATCACAGGGGGTATACGTATTTTTGGCTTTCATAGGCTAGTCGTCCAGTAAAAAATAATGATCTGGTATAAGCGAAACGCTGATTTTAGTGGAATTTGAGACTTTATTATCTCAGAAAATATTGCAACTTGCTGGAGTGATTGAGGGCTTTATGGGATGAAATTGCCCATATTGGGCTATTTTGGCATGTTAAATGTGACAAATTTAAGTCAGACGGATTTTTGACGGTATCTATTAATTACGACGGCGTCCTTGCCGTCTTAAAACTACATACTTGTTGTGTAACTTCTATCTCCGATTTTAGGTATAACGGCTTTTAAAATTAAAGCAAATTCGAATTGATAAAAAATTACAGAGTATTCTTAAAAAATTTAATAAGCACAGGCAGAGTTTGACGAAAGCCCATCTTGAAGATATATAGAGCAGATATATAACTCTTATAACTGGAGGTTAAAATGCAAAAACGAAATTCAATTTTTAAATATCTACTCTTGTGCTTCGCTTTATTACCTAGCGCTTCCGTTCAAGCAGAAAAGTTATCTGTAGGGCAAGCAGCACCAGAGTTTCAATTAAAAACGCAAGACGGTAGTACTGTTAATTTAGCCGATAGAAAAGACAAAGGTTGGACGGTTTTATATTTTTATCCTAAAGCAGGCACTCCAGGTTGCACCGCACAAGCTTGTGCTTATAGAGATGGCATAACCGCAATACGCAATCAAAATGCTGAAGTGTATGGTATTAGTACAGATGAAGTTAAAGACTTGGAGGGTTTTCATCAGAAACATAATCTGACATTTACTTTATTATCAGATGCCGATGGCAAAATGACACAGGCTTACGGTGTAAAAATGCCCATAGTGACCATCGCCAAACGCTGGACTTTTATACTAGATCCAAAACTAGTCATTCGTTATATCGATGACGATGTTGATCCTGTATTAGATGCTAAAAAAGTAGCCGAACAAATCAGCAAATTAAAAGCAGGATATTGAAATACTATTTAAATGATTTTAGGTTAAAGATTTCCTTATACTTATAAAAACATTGGCGTGTATTTTGTATAATGAACCCTGATTGTAAACAGGAGATGAAATTATGAGTGGATTGTTGCCCAATGTTGATCCGGATGGCTTGCTTGAATACTCGGTAGTTTATACCGACAGAGCGACCAACCATATGTCAAAAGTATTTCAGGAAACTATGTGCGATATCTCGCGCATCTTAAAATTAGTGTACAACGCTCATTCTGCCATCATAGTGCCCGGTTCAGGTACTTTTGGAATGGAAGCTGTGGCACGGCAATTTGCGACAGGTAAAAAGTGTTTAGTGATTCGTAACGGTTGGTTTAGTTATCGCTGGACACAAATTTTTGAAATGGGTGCCATACCATCAGACTCTATTGTTCTAAAAGCTCGCCCAATAGACGATGGATCCCAAGCTGCATACGCGCCAGCACCGATAGAAGAGGTGCTGGTCACTATTAGCCGTGAGAAACCAGATTTTGTGTTTGCACCCCATGTTGAAACATCCGCAGGCATGATATTGCCCGATGACTATCTTCGTGCAGTGGCAGATGCAGTGCATGCTGTGGGTGGCCTGTTTGTATTGGATTGCATCGCATCAGGCACTGTTTGGGTAGACATGCAAAAGTGTGGAGTGGACATACTGATTAGCGCGCCACAAAAAAACATGAGTGGATCACCTTGTTGTGGTTTAGTGATGTTAAATGCAGAGGCGCGGGCCCGTATTGATGACACTACCAGTACCAGCTTTGCGGCTGATTTAAAGAAGTGGCTACAAATCATGGAAACCTATGAGCAGGGCGGCCATGCCTACCACGCCACTATGCCAACCGATGCCTTGCGTGCGCTAAGACAAGTGATGCAAGAAACAGAGGCTTATGGTTTTGCTAAAGTAAAAGTTGATCAACTTGAACTGGGTCAAAAGGTTCGAGCATTATTGGCTGAGCGGGGCATTAAATCAGTGGCAGCCGATGGTTTTGGTGCACCTGGCGTGATTGTTAGTTACACCAGTGATGATGAAATCAAAACAGGTAAAAAATTCGCTGATCTTGGCTTGCAAATTGCCGCAGGTGTGCCGTTGCAATGTGACGAAGGCCCAGATTTTAAGACTTTCCGGCTTGGGTTATTTGGACTTGATAAATTACAGAATATTGATAGAACCATCGCTACCTTAGCTGTAGCGTTAGATAAAATCTCAGGGTTTTAGATAATCATCAGGCATAAAAAAAAGCCCCGCTAAGTTCGGGGCTTTTTTTTTGTGAGATACACTTGGTTTTTTCCGCGGTAATCACAGCATGCATTATTATTTAATAAAAAGTTTTTTATTTTTATTTTTAGTAAATTAAGTCGTATAAAAATATTTCGACAATCAATATTTAAATTTTGAATAAATAGAGATGTGGTCTATTATTTATTCAACTACAGTTACTTATGTTCTTTCCTACATATTTATGTAGTATTTATTTTTAATTTTTCTTAGGGGTTGAGTGTCGTTTTATCTATGCTATAGTTTTACCAAATGTTAAATAACTTTTATTTGTTTTTGGGGTTAAAAATTAGCATTTTGGAATAGCCGTAATGCTATTAGTTAATTTTTTTGATTAAACCGAGGCTACATAAATGAAACATCCACAACTATTATCAATTACAACAGCAGTGGCTTTAATGACTGCGCCTGTAATGGTTCCACAAAATATCACTTGGCTCAGTAATATTACGGGTATAGCTATTGCTGCACCAAATAATATTGATTTAGATAGCGATAATGACAAAATTCAAAACTCTGTAGATATTGATGATGATAATGACGGTATCAAAGACTCTTTAGATAACGATGATGATAACGATGGTATTAAAGATTCAATAGATACAGATGATGATAATGATGGTATCGCTGATAAA
>JAPLRS010000017.1 GCA_026399015.1 Methylococcales bacterium
ATCTTGGTATACAAGGTGATAATACCGCAGTATTGCTGCGTGATTTTGAAGTATTAAAAATCTCTGCTGGTCGTTTATTTATTCAATCAGGTAATTTAACAACTAATCCTTATGAAGGACAGACACGTTACGGTTTGATAGGCTTAGAATTTGTAACTGGATCAGAAATCGTTCAGCTTACTAATCTTGATGCTTCTACCTACGAGTTGTTATCTCATGTAAATGTTATACCTTCTGGTATGGTTTCTATCTCAGGAAATTTAACTCAAAACCAAATATTAACTGCTAATAATACATTATCTGATATAGATGGTTTAGGTGATATAAGTTATCAATGGTTCAGTAGTAATTTGGCAATTACTGGTGCAAATCAATTCACTTATACCCTGACACAGATTGACGTTGGCAAATTGATTACGGTAATAGCGAGCTATACTGATTTATTTGGAACGGTGGAAAGTGTCAGTAGTTCAGTAACAGCAACTGTTGCCAACATCAACGATCTACCAACGGGTAGTGTTTCGATTAGTGGCACATCGACCCAAGGTCATCAACTCACCGCATCCAATAGTTTAGCGGATGCCGATGGGATGGGTACTGTTTCATACACTTGGTATGCGAGTGGATCAGCACTATCCATTGGAACGGGCAATACGTTTACCCTGACCCAAGCGGAAGTTGGCAAAACCATCTCTGCAGTTGCCAGCTATACGGATTTATTGGGAACACCAGAAAGTGTCACTAGTTTAGTCACAGGAACCGTTGCCAATGTGAACGATCAACCAACGGGTACCGTTTCGATTAGTAGTACTGCTACTCAAGGCCAACAACTTACCGCATCCAATAATCTCGTGGATGCAGATGGGATGGGGACTGTGACTTATACTTGGTATGCGAGTGGATCAGCTACGCCTATAGGTAACGGAAGTACTTATGCTCTGACCCAAGCTGAGGTAGGTAAAACTATCAGTGCTGTTGCCAGCTATACGGATTTATTGGGAACACCAGAAACAGTTACCAGTTTAGCAACTGTCTCTATTGCTAACATAAATGACTTACCGACTGGCTCAGTTTCGATTAGTGGAGATTTAATCCAAGGTCAACAGTTAACGGCAACCAACGATATAATTGATGCGGATGGTTTAGGAACTCTCACTTATTCATGGTATGCAAGTGGTTCTGCAACGCCAATAGGAATAGGTAACACTTATACGCTAACCCAATCTGAGGTAGGTAAAACTATCAGTGTGATTGCGCGTTATACTGATTTATTGGGTACAACTGAAACAGTTGCAAGTATAAGTACATCTTCTATTGAAAACATAAATGACTTACCGACTGGCTCAGTTTCAATCAGTGGAACAATTGCTCAAGGCTGGCAATTAACTGCAAGCAATACTATAAAGGACACTGACGGTTTAGGTGACATTACCTATAACTGGTATGCAAGCGGTTCTGCAGCGGTTATTGGAACAGGTAATACTTATATTCTTAAAAAAGCAGATGCAGGTAAAACAATTACTGCAAGAGCAAGTTATCTTGATGGCCAAGGCACTTCTGAAAGTGTAACTAGTTCACCAACATCTCAAGTGCTAACAAGTATTATTAACGGAAAACTGGGTAATGATAGCTTATTGGGTACTTTGGGCGATGATCAAATATCTGGATTAAAAGGCAATGACATATTAGATGGTGGCTTGGGTATTGATACTCTTATTGGTGGTTTAGGTAACGATACTTATATTGTTGATAGCACAACTGACACCATTACAGAATTAGTAAATCAAGGTACTGATACTGTTAAGACTTCAGTCAACTTTTCTCTAGAGAATATTTCTCATGTTGAAAATTTAATGTTAGTAGCAACTGATCCAATTAATGGCACGGGCAATAGTCTTAAAAATGTTATTACCGGCAACTCAAATAGTAACCAACTGGATGGTGGCTTGGGTAACGACACCCTAGTTGGTGGTTTTGGTGATGATACTTATGTCGTTGATAGCTTAAGCGATGTGGTTACTGAGAAAGCATTACAAGGTAACGACACTATTGTAACTAGCAATTTAAAAACTTATTCACTAAGTAAACTAGGTAATGTCGAAAATCTGATTTACACGGGTTCTGAAAGCGCAAAATTAACAGGTAATGGTTTAGATAATTCGTTAATGGGTAGCATTCTAAATGATACGTTAATTGGGGGCTTAGGTAATGACACTTTAACTGGCGGTACTGGTGCCGATCATTTTGTCTTTAATACTAAGCTAAATGGTACAAGCAATGTTGATAAGATTAAAGATTTTGAAAGTGGCATAGATAAAATTGATTTAAGCAAAGCCATCTTTAAAACTGTGGGTGCTAAAGGCGTGTTAAGTGCGGATGCTTTTAATAGCGGTGACTTCATTGGTGGTCAAAATCCGACAGATCGGATCATTTACAACACCACAACAGGTGCCCTTTATTATGATGTTGACGGTAGTGGAACTAAATCATCTGTGCAGATTGCTGTGATTGGTATAGATAGTCATGCAAATCTCACGAATACTGATTTTCTGATTACTGCTTAGCATTAAGAAAGCAGTCCAAAATAATTCTTGGTTTCAAGTAACAATGATGGATACGGCCGATGAAAAGTCTGAAGTGCTTTCTGGTGTAATGGTCGCAAATCTAAAAGAGTACTCGGTCCCTACGGTAAGGCCTTTGAATTCAAAAGAGGCCGTTGTGCTGTAACCTATAATTACCCACTCAGGTGCATTAGTAAGGCTATTAAAGCTTAAATATTGCCATATATATGCTGCTGCTCGCGCTACTGCCCTAGCAACTAATTTTACACTACCTTTATTAGCGCCAAGATGGACAGCGAATGGCGCTTTATATTTGGCTTTTGGTTCTTTAGATGGATTAAAGCCACTTGCAATTACTTTAACTTCGTCTCCATCTGCCATTCTGTCGACATAGGCGACTAATTTACGAAACACTTTGTTGGTGATTAGTATTTGATCGTGCATAGCGGATACTATACTTCGACCGCCATCAAGGGATTTTATAGATGCGGCTTCTAGATTATCAACGGCGATTTGTGCTTCCGCTAAGCTTACGTCAGGATTTGGGTAGAGTGGATTATCAGTTAGACAAATAATCACAAAGCGACAGAAGGCAACTTTTTGAGGGACTGGTAGTTTTATAAAGTCTAAGAGAGGTTTTACATACTTCATGGTCAGGCCCTAAATAAACTGAGGATGCTCAGTATTATAGTTAGTTTATGAACTTATTGTTTTTATTTGTCTTTTTTTCTAGTGATATCGCTAAAAGTGCAGGTTATTATTTGTGAGAGGGCGCTTTTCCACTTGATTATTTATGTTATTAACTAAATTATTACCGTTGATCTATTAATAAGATACATTATTAGCTAGATAACGTGCGATCTTAATCCAATAATGTAAGATTTATGTGAAATAAGGTATCTTATTTATTTAAAAATTTAAGTAACCGGCTCTATGATGGCTATTTTTAGGTAAATAATAAGCGTTGTTAATAAAATGACACACTTTATTAACCTACTAATACGTATTTAAAGGCTAATAACAGCAGTTATTTAAAAAATAACGTCAATTATTAAACTGGATATAAGTATTTTTTTGGGTAAAAGAGGTGTTATTAGGTTAGTAACCTAAGTGTTTAATCTATTTTTAAGAGTATTGGGTTTTATCGTGTGTTGAAGCAGGCTTACTTATATAACTCCTTGCTTCCATCCATATCTCCTGTTTGGTTGTATAACAATGGTTTTTCGTTTTTGAATTTTGCAGCCGAAATAACTGAACAGACAGCTATTTTATGGTCCCCGGCTTCTGTCCAGTGGCTAATCTCGCAGTCAAAATAAGCCAAGCTGTCTGATAAGATGGGGGCGCCTGTTTTATCTTGTATCCAGTTAAAGCCTGCCATTTTATCGGGAGCAGAACGGCCAAAGTGTTCAGCTAAGGCGTATTGATCTTGGCCTAAGACATTAACACTAAAAATGCCACCCGCTTTTAATAATTGGTATGAGTAATTCTGGGGATTAATGCTAATGGCTAATAAGGGTGGGTCAAAAGAAACTTGCATAACCCAAGCGGCAGTAAAGGCATTTATGTGAGTGCCGTCACTGACACCAATTACGTAAACGCCATGGCTGATTTGTTTAAATAAAGCGTCTAGGTTTTCAATCATCGCTGTTACCGTTTTTTACTTTACTTGGATTATGTGTGCTGATGTTTAGTAAATCAGTATTATTCAATATTTTGAATTTGTTCACGCATTTGTTCTATTAATACTTTTAGTTCAATAGAAATTTGAGTCATTTCGGTATCGGTAGATTTTGAGCCTAAGGTATTGGCTTCTCTATTAAGTTCTTGCATTAAAAAATCTAAGCGTCTACCGATGGGTTCTTTTGCGTTAAGAACTCTAAGTACTTCTGTAATGTGGGTGTTTAAGCGGTCTAATTCTTCGGTAATGTCTAATTTCTGGGTCAGATAAACTAATTCTTGTTCTAAACGGTCAAAATCAGGTTGTGCAACTAACTCAGTAACTCGGTCGGTGATTTTAGTGCGGATTAATTGTAAGACTTGTGGCATACGTCCGCCGGCTTGAGCTACAAAGTCCTGCATTTTGTGGCAACGTTCTTCAATTAATATTTTAAGTTGTGCACCTTCGCGTTCGCGGGCTTCTAAGAACTGACTAAGTGTTTGTTTAACTAAGTGCGCCACGCCTTCATTAAGATGCGTTTTATCAGAATCAGGTTCTTGTTGAATACCCGGAAAAGCTAATATGTCTAAGGCCGAAAATGACAAAGACGCTTGCATATGTTCTTCAATTTGATTGGTCGCTTCCAACAAAGCAGTCACGGCATCAATATTGATAGTAAAGTTTGAGCTGTTTTTAGTTTGTTTTTTATAGCTTAGTCCGCATTCAATTTTGCCGCGATTAATTTTTGCCGTCAGCATGGCACGGATATCAGCCTCAAGAAACCGAAAATGTTCGGGTAGTTTTAGGGTGATGTCGCAGTAGCGATGGTTGACTGAGCGTAACTCACAGTTAAGGGTTAAGTCTCCAATACTGGCTTCACTACCAGCGTATGCGGTCATACTCTTTATCATTTTTAATCCAACGGGATACAGTGCTACAAAAGTTGTTCATTCTAAACCTGTCTGGGTGCTCTTGCATCATTTTCAATGATTTTATAGGGGTTATTTATATTTTTCAGATGATTATCAATTACTCTGTAGTTCATAAAATGACCGCCTTAATAGGGCTCAGTTAAGGTATACTTTCCGGTTTTAAATTTATCGGAATACACATGAGACCAAGCGGACGTAACCCAGATCAACTCAGAGATATTAAATTTACCTGTGGTTTTACCAAACATGCTGAGGGCTCTGTGTTAGTTGAGTTTGGGGATACTCGCGTACTTTGTACTGCGAGTGTTGATAAAAGTGTTCCGCGTTTTCTTAAAGGTAAAGGCGAAGGCTGGGTCACAGCTGAATATGGTATGTTGCCGCGCTCAACGCATACGCGTATGAATCGTGAAGCTTCTCATGGTAAACAAGGTGGCCGTACCCTTGAAATTCAACGCTTAATCGGGCGCTCTTTAAGAGCTGCTGTAGATTTAAAAGCTTTAGGTGAACATACTATTACGATTGATTGTGATGTGTTGCAAGCCGATGGCGGTACACGAACTGCATCAATTACCGGTGGTTTTGTCGCTCTATCATTAGCAGTTGATAAAATGCTTAAGCGTAAATTGATTAAAACCAGTCCAATTCACGGTCAAGTCGCTTCTGTGTCAGTGGGTATATTTGATGGTGTACCTGTATTAGATTTAGATTATGCAGAAGATAGTAATGCCGAAACGGATATGAATGTGGTCATGAACGATGCGGCTGCCTTTATTGAAGTACAAGGTACTGCTGAAGGCCATGCGTTTAGAAAAGAAGAGCTTGATGCGATGCTGGAGTTGGCTAGTGCGGGTATTAAGCAACTATTAGAAAAACAACAGGCTGCCCTAGAAGGTAGTTTGTAATATACACATTTTCTTGAGTAACCCCTATGACATTTTTATCAGCACAACAGATTGTTTTAGCCAGCGGGAATTTAGGTAAGATTAAAGAAATTCAAGCCTTATTAGCGGGGCATCAAATTGTGGCTCAGTCGGCATTTAATGTAGCTGAAGCTGATGAAACAGCTTGTACATTTGTAGAAAATGCTTTGATCAAAGCCAGAAATGCCGCCTTACATTGTAATTTACCGGCTATAGCAGATGATTCTGGTTTAGTGGTTGATGCTTTAAATGGTTATCCTGGGGTTATTTCGGCTCGTTATGCCGGGGTTGGCGCAACTGATCAAGATAATATCAAGAAATTATTACTCGCTTTAGACGGCGTGCCAGAAGCACAGCGTACCGCACGCTTTATTTGTGTGATGGTTTTTATGGCACATGCTAATGATCCTTGCCCAATTATTGCGCAAGGTGTTTGGGAAGGTAAAATATTAACAAAGCCTGCTGGATCAAATGGCTTCGGTTATGATCCCGTATTTTGGGTGCCTGATCATCAATGTGCCTCGGCTGAATTGTCTGCGGATGATAAGAATGCGATTAGTCATAGAGGTCAAGCAATTCGATCTTTAACCCAGATGCTTACTTTAAGTGCGCAATAAGTTTTAGCATTGATGAAGCCGATTAGTGTTATTGCGGAACAATTTACGGATAGCATTAACAGTATTACTTCTCTAGGTAATGGGCTTATTAATGATACTTATCGGGTAGCTTCCGATTCATCAAGTCTGGTTTTACAGCGCATTAATCAGCAAGTTTTTCCTGAGCCAGCGCAGATTATGGCTAATCTGCAGCAATTAACGGCACATATTAGTCAAAAGTCACCTGAATCTGTTAAGTTAAAAATTCCTGCTTTAATACCGACTCACACCCAGCATGATTTTTTTGTAGATGCGCAGGGCCAATATTGGCGGGCTTTGCAGTTTATAGAAAATACCCAAAGCTTAGAGTTCTTAACTTCTTTACAGCAAGCGCAACAAGTAGGTTTTGCTTTAGGACACTTTCATTGTTTAGTAAGTGATCTTAAAGCGGATGGTTTGTATGATACTTTACCGGGCTTTCATATTACTCCGTCTTATTTTGCGCATTACCAAGCAGTTTTATCGCGTTATAACGGTCAGTTAAATAATTTAAGTGAGTTTTGCCGAGATTTTATTGCTCAGCATGAAGCTTGGATACCTGTTTTAGAAAACGCTAAGCACCAAGGTGACTTGGTATTAAGGGTTATTCATGGTGATCCTAAATTAAATAACTTTCTGTTTGATGCCGGTGCTCAATCAATCTTAAGTCTTATTGATTTAGATACGGTTAAGCCAGGTTTGGTGCATTACGATATTGGCGACTGTTTACGCTCCGCTTGTCATCAATTGGGTACTAATGAATTTGATTTAGAAATTTGCCAAGTCATTTTAAAAAGCTATTTAGCTGAGGTTAAAGGTTTTTTTTCTGTAGCAGATTATGACTATTTGTTTGCTGCTATTCAGTTGATTCCCTTGGAATTAGGTATGCGTTTTTACACGGATTACTTAGAGGGTAACCGGTATTTTAAAGTGTCCGATCCAGAACAAAATTTACAGAGAGCGGTTGCTCAATTTCAATTATCAGCCAGTATTGCTCGCCAAGAGCTAGATATAAAAGCCATTATTAATCAGTTGCAGTTGTCATGAGTCAATTAAGTTTAGCTGAGCTATTACAGGTCTTTCCATATTCTGGAGAACTAATGTGGATAGGAGTTAGGCCCGCTAAAGGCGAGCCAATGCTAGTGGTAGATGAGGTGTTAGCTGATAAGAGATCGGGCTTAATGGGTGATCGATATAATGGTAATAGTGGCCGGAGACAAGTCACTCTATTACAGTACGAGCATTTAGCGGTGTTAGAGTCTATGTTAGGTAAAGCGATTGCGCCAGAAACTATACGGCGTAACTTGCTAATAAAAGGGGTTAATTTATTGGCCCTAAAAAATTGCCAATTTAAGATAGGTGAAGCTGTGTTTCAAATGACAGGTTTATGTCATCCTTGTTCAAAGATGGAAAATAAATTAGGGGCCGGTGGTTATAATGCGATGCGCGGTCATGGTGGAATTAATGCCCAAGTTTTGCAAGGTGGCCTAATACGCGTAGGTGATAAATTAACGGTCTTAAA
>JAPLRS010000036.1 GCA_026399015.1 Methylococcales bacterium
TGAAGATGTGCCTCTAAGTACGTTATCAAGATCATTCCCGGAGCCAGAAATAGCCGTACCTAATAAGTTTAAAACTTCTATATTAGAACTTAAGGTGAAGTCAACAGAGCTATTAATTGTGTCGTAACCTTGGCCTATTTGCTCAACGACTTGATCTGCAGTATTATCGACACCATATGTATCATCACCCAACCCACCAATTAACGTATCTGCTCCCGCTCCGCCATTAATCGTATCATTCCCCGCTAACCCGTTAATCACATCATTACCCGAAGTGCCTACTAACACATCAGCTAGGTTACATTCAGTTACACCACTTTGGTTTAGGTTAACAGTTAATGTTTTGCTATCTGTTAACTGACCATCTGATGTTGTCACAGTAAACACTGTGCTGTCATTTATACCCAAGGTGTTTATCGCCAATGCATCGGGAACAAAGCTATAAGCGCCGCTGGTTTTGTCAACGGTTAAGTTGCCATAAGCACTGCTTAAGCTAACAGTGGTGCCGTTATCGGTGCCGCCGACAATACTATAAGTAAAAGATGTATTGTCAATGTCACTAGTGGCTAATTGGCCATTAAAAGTAGCAAAGCTATCAAAGCAAGCAGTATCTGTGTAATTAATGTCGCTGATGGCTGATAACACAGGGGCATCATCTGTACCCACTATGTTTACGGTAATAGTTGCAGGTGTGCCATCTGCACTAGCAATAGTAAATGTGTCTGTATAGCTTATGCCGGCTACAAACTCATTGTGTGCAGAGCTGGCTACATAAGTCCAGGCGCCTGTGGCATCTATGTTAAATACGCCATATGTGCCGGCTGTGTCGGTTTGGGCTACGATGCTTGCAGAGCTGTCTATATCAGACACATTAACTTTGCCTGTGGTGCTTAATACGGCATCAGTTTCTATTAGGTCTGCAGATAAGCCATTGGTAACGGCTAGTGCGTTTATGCTAAATAAGTTTATAACTGGGCCGGTGATTACGGCGGCATCGTTAGTGCCTGTAATAGTTACTGTTACGCTGGTTAAGGTGCCATCTGCACTGGCTACGCTAAAGGTATCGGTTAAAGTGTCGCCGACATTTAAGCTGTTAAACGCAGAGTTGGCGGTATAAGACCAAGCACCGGTAGTATCAATGGTAAAAGTACCCTGTGTACCTGCTGTGCCGGTTTGTGCTACAAAAGTTGCAGGGCTGTCGACATCTGTAATAGTTAGTTGACCGCTGGTGCTAAGCGCTGCATTGGTTTCTGATAATGTAACCACGTCGGTGCTTAATATAGCGGCGTCATTGGTGCCTAAGATGTTTACTGTTACGCTGGTTAAGGTGCCGTCTGCACTGGCTACGCTAAAGGTATCGGTTAAGTTATTGCCGACATTTAAGCTATCAAAAGTTGAGTTGGCGGTGTATGTCCAAGCGCCGGTTGCATCAATGCTAAAAGTGCCATTAGTGCCTGCTGTCGCTGTTTGTGTTACAAAAGTTGCGGGGTTGTCGACATCTGTAATGGTAAGTTGACCGCTGGTGCTAAGTACTGCGTTGGTTTCGGATAATGTCACCACGTCGGTGCTTAATATAGCAGCATCGTTTGTGCCTGCTATGTTTACTGTAATGCTGGCAGTTGTGCCATCTGCTGTGGTGATGGTAAAGCTATCTGTGTAGGTTTGGCCGGCTACAAACTCATTGTGTGCAGAGCTGGCTACATAGGTCCATGCGCCTAAGCTGTCTATATTAAAGGTGCCGTATGTACCTAGTGTGTTGGTTTGGGCGTTTATTGTGGCGGCGCTGTCTACATCGGTCACCATAAGTTGGCCAGAGGTGCTTAATACTGCATCTGTTTCTATTAAGTCTGCAGAGCTGGTGCCGGTAATTACTGCGGCATCGTTGGTACCAATTATGTTGACAGTTACCCAGCTAGTGGTTAGGTCATCACTGCTTACATAAAATGTTTCGGTTAAGGTTTGGCCTGCAGCTAAGGATTGGTAGGCTTCGTAGGCTGTATATGACCAAGCACCAGCTGCATCAATATTAAAGCTGCCGTATGTGCCGGGTGAGTTGAATTGTTCTATAAAGGTTGCGATACCTGTGAGATTAGCGGTATCAACATCATAAATGCTTAAGGTGCCTGATGCGCTAACGGCAGTGCTTGTTTGGGTAACATCTGCTAAGCCTTCGCCTAAGATGGCGGCATCGTTTGTGCCGGTAAGGTTTACGTTGACGATGTTTTCTGTGCCATCAACACTGTAAACCACAAATTGTTCACCATAAATCCAGGTGGGTACTAATTCATCATTTGGAGTTGTGGTTATATAAGTCCATGCGCCTGTGGCATCCATGTTAAAGATGCCGTAGGTGCCCATTAAATTAGTCACGGGTCTATAGGCGCTTTCGTTTACATCTACATCTACTATGGTTAATTGGCCAGATGCGCTTAATACGGCGTTGGTTTCTGTTAAGTCTGCACCGGCAACGCCACCAAAAGTGGGTAGGTCGTTAACTGGTGCTATGTATACTGTTTTTGTGGCAGGTACAGAGACTGTGCCGTCATTAACATCGTAGCTTAAAGTAAGCGTGCCATTGTAATTTAAGTCTGGCGTTATGGTGTAAGTGTCTGTTATAGCGTCATAAACAATGGTGCCATGATCTGCTGTTAGGTTTAATACGCTTAAAATATCACCATCAACGTCTATGTAATCTTGTAATAGCGAAAAACCGCCTACTGAGTAATCTGTGTCTTCAATACCATCAACTAATTTAACCGGTAAGCCAGTTAGGGCGTCTATTATGGGTGAATATTGGGGGGCGTCATTAACGGGTGTTAAAAAGACGGGTACGCCGATGGGGAGTGTGCCTTTTTGGGCTGATGACACGCCGTTGATATTGATGGCGTTAAATTCAAAGGCGGTAAATGCGCCGTTGTCGTTAAGGTTGGGGATCCAATAGGCGTTTAGTGTGTCATAAATGATATCGTTACTGCCTGCAGCCCATTCTGTGGCACTGGCTAAATCTGTACCAATTAATAGTGCGCCAAAGGGTACGTTGGTAATTTGAAAGCTGGTAATAGCGCCGTTGCCTTTTTCTGTTATGGCGCCATTTAATAAGCCTACGTTTAATAAGTTTGCAAATGTGATGGTGGTTGTGGTGTCTTCATCTGCTGTGGTTACAAACACGCCTGGGGTAAAGGGTGTTAAGCCTGGTGAGTTAACGGCGTTGCTATTAACGCCGCCACCACCTGCGCCGTTTGCTAATGTACCAATGTAGGCGTTTACGGCGGCTGCGTCTATGGCTAAGCCTGCTTCTATTGAGCCGATGGCTGTTTCTAGTGTCCAGTTACCACCTAAGAGGGCTGAGCCTGTTATGTCTGATGATGCCGCTACGTCTTTGTGGGTAAGGGCTGAGATTTGTTTAACAAAGTCTACGCCAGCTGCGGTGCTGGTTACGTCGCAGCCATAGAGTAATAGATCACCAGTGGCTGATAAGGCGTCACCCAGTGTGCTTAATTGGCTGGCGTAGTCGTTTATGTTGGCACTGTTTAGTGTGCTTGATCCTAAATATAATTCGCCGGCACTACCATGTGAGATTATCTGAATGCTTTGTAAAGGAGCGTTGCTTCCGATTAATAACTGGCTGTTTAAGTAGTCATTAATTTGTGTTAAGCCATCTTTAGTGGCATCTAAGATTATTACCGCTGTATCAGGTTTTACCCCAGCGGCTAAGTCTTGATAATTTGCTACTTGGCTATCAATAACCAAGAGATTTAACGGTGAGCTTGTTAATTGAGTCATGATAATTACCTGCGTTTATATATTAAGTTTAAGTTTTGTTAAGTTCTTTTAAGTACTGTTCGGGTACTGCTAATTTCTAATTGCGTTACTTTTAAACGGTCTTGTTATTAAGCTAGGTGACTTAATGTTTAGATCTGTTTTCTGTGTACCGCACTCTGTTTTCATTTGTTTCTTTTAAGTACTGTTACGTTTTTTATGTACTGTTACGTTTTTTTAAAAGTTACTTTGTTAAGATATTAAAATTTAACTCTGACATAAAATTTAATATCTTTAAAATCTTTTAACATTTAAAAAGTTCGAGTGAATATTATCACAACAAAAAAAAAGTAAAAGCTTTTTGTTTAATATTTTTAATTTATTTTTTATTATTTTTTATTTTTATTGAATTTGTGTTTTTATATTATTGTTTTATATGGTTTTATTTTAATATTTCATTTTTATGAAATGTTAAATTATTTTCATATATTTGGATGTATTTATTATAAATGGATGCGTTATTTTTGCTGTCGCTGGGTTTCAGGGTGAGGTTAAAATATTAATACTACATATTTATGTGGGGTGTAGTGGTTTTAAAACAAAAATAACTTTATTTTTATGTGGAAGTGGTTGTTGATAGGCTTCCTTCGACAGGCTCAGGACGAACGGGGGGGTGTAATATCCTTCGACAGGCTCAGGACGAACGGGATGGAGTAATATCCTTCGACAAGCTTCCTTCGACAGGCTCAGGACGAACGGAGTCATATACGCGAGGTTATTGGTAAAACATACTTACTTAAACATACTTGCTTAAGCAAGATTGGTGTTTAAAGGATGATTGTTTGAGCAAGATTGGTTATAAAAAACGCCGTTCGCTCTGAGCCTGTCGAAGAGTAAATATCCTTCGACAGGCTCAGGACGAACGGGGATGGTGTAATATTTGAGGTGAGTTTGATTATCCGTTCGTGGTGGGTTTGATTATCCGTTCGTGGTGAGCCTGTCGAACCATGAATAACTTTGTGGGGTATCATGGTTTGGTATGGCTGTTGAGTGGATTGATTTTTGATTTTTGAGTTTTAACAGGGGCTGGTATGTTTTGGGTTTATATTTTACGTTGCGCTGATGATAGTTATTACACTGGACATACTGAGAATTTGGAAATTAGAATCGGGCAGCATCAGTTGGGTGCAGTTGCAGGTTATACTGCGACGCGTTTACCGGTTACGCTTGTATGGTCACAACCAACCGCTACGCGAGAAGAGGCTCTGTCTGCTGAGAGGCAAGTAAAAGGCTGGAGCCGTAAGAAAAAAGAAGCCATGATGCGCGGAGATTGGTCTGAAGTATCCCGCCTAGCTAAGAACCATAGGATGCTGCCGATAGTGGCATCAAAATACACTCTAAAATTGATTAATTAGGGGTGGTGGTTTGGGTGTAATTGTCTATAGGCTTTTCGTTACGCTTAACTTTAAGGTAAAATGCCAGCAATGATGATTAGACAAAGCAGGTGGGCATTAAACCTTATCTTGTTTGCCCAGCCATTGATTAATAATATTTAATAATAAAGGAGTAAAGCGATGAAAAAGAGTTTGTTTTTGGCGGTTGCAATGCTAGTTTCAAGCAATGTTTTTGCGGTAACTGATCATTATGTTTTGCGTGACACTGATCATAATCATGTACAACATTTAAAAATCACTAGCTTAAATGGTGAAATCATCGTTTCTGAAGATGTGGATTTTGAACCAACTATAAGTGAAGCAGGCAGACCCGCTTGTTCTGCTGATGTTTCTGGTGAAGCTAAAAAAGTTGCAGAAAACGAGTTAGTGTTAAGAAAACATTTATCAGGTGAAAAAGCGGTATGTGAGTTAAAAATCCATTTAACTCCAACTGGCGCAAGAGTTGATCAATCAGACGGTTGCCAAAATTACGCGGCGGGCATCTGCCACTTTACTTCTGATGGTAAAGAGTTAGTTAAAATCCAATAAGCCTGATTAAATTATATAAAATTTCATTAAATAAGATTTTTATTAAGTAAGATAATTTCATTAAATAAGATTTTTATTAAACAAGATAATTTCATTAAATTTAAGATAAAAAAAAGCCCAGTTTCATAAAGTGAGACTGGGCATTCATGGTGTATAACTTTGCACCACATCACCATAAAACTATTGTTTAAAATAGCTAACGCGATTTTACTCCGTAAACAGAATTAAACCTATTATTTTGTTCTATCTAATTTCCGGTAACTTATGGCTTCGCTTAAATGTTGAAGGCTAATGTCTTTGGCGTTGGCTAAATCTGCAATAGTGCGGGCTAGTTTTAAGATGCGGTGATAGGCGCGGTGCGATAAGCCAAATTTGGTCATGGCTTTTTCTAATAATTCATGGCTGGCTTCGTTTAAGATACATATCTGTTTTACTTCTTTGGCGCTTAACGCCGAATTGGCTTTGCCACTACGGGCTAATGCTAGGTTTCTGGCGGCAATCACGCGGGTTCTAATGCTGGCGCTGCTTTCTTCTCCCTCGGGTGCGCCTCTGCGTAATACGTCATGCGAGACTCTGGGTACTTCTAGGTGCATATCAATTCTATCTAATAATGGGCCGGATACTTTGGCTCTGTAGCGACTGACTTGTTCTGATGTGCAATGACATCTGCCAGAGCTGTCACCTAAATAACCACAGGGGCAGGGGTTCATGGCGCCGATTAATTGAAATCTTGCCGGAAAATCAACTTGGTGTGCGGCTCTTGATATGGTGATGTGTCCGGATTCTAAGGGTTCTCTGAGTACTTCTAATACTTTTCGGTCAAATTCTGGCAGTTCATCTAAAAATAAGGTGCCGTTGTGCGCTAAGGATATTTCACCGGGTTTAGGGTTGCTGCCTCCACCCACTAAGGCCACGGCTGAGGCGGTATGGTGCGGTGCTCTGTAAGGTGGTTTTAACCAATTGGCCACGCTAAAACCTTGGTCACTAATAGAGGCTATAGCCGCAGATTCTTGCGCTTGGTGTTCGGTTAATAACGGCAATATGCTGGGTAAGCGCGCTGCTAGCATTGATTTACCTGTGCCAGGCGGGCCAATTAACAATAAATTATGCGCCCCAGCTGCGGCAATCTCAAATGCGCGTTTTACATGATATTGTCCATGTACATCGGCAAAGTCTAGTTCTTCAATAATGTAAGCAGGTGTATCGATTACTAAGGTTTCTTTGTTTAAGCTAGGTTTTATTCTAGTAACTGTATCAATATTAAATTTTGTATCGGAGGAGTCACTTTCAATTAAATTATCAGTTGCCTTATCAGAATCTGCGTCTGTTAATGTATTCGGTTTACTGCTGATGTCCTTATTTGAGGATGGGGCAGGAATTGTAAGAGGTGATTCTGAATCTTTATCTGTTTCATAATTAATGTTCTTTGAGCAAATATTGGTCGAGGTAGCATTGGATTGTAATCTTAAGTTATTTGCAGAGTCTGTATTAAGTTCAGAGGTTAAATCTTTGCTTAAATTTTCATCGGAATTCTGTGGCACACTTGATTTAGCACCTGATAAATAGGCGCAGACTTCGAGCAAGTGGCTGGCGGGGATGAGTTTTATGCCTTTTACTAAGGCGGCTTCTGCGCTGTTCTCTTTGGGCAAGATGAGTGTTCTGCCGGCTTTAAAGGCTTGGATGGCAATGGGTAATACGCCTTTTATAGGGCGAAGGTCCCCACCTAATGATAGTTCGCCTATGCATTCGTAGTCTGCAAGTTTGGCGAGTGGGATTTGTTCTGAGGCGGCTAATATGCCTAGGGCAATGGCTAGGTCAAAGCGTCCGCCTTCTTTGGGTAAGTCTGCTGGGGCAAGGTTAACGGTGATGCGTTGGGCAGGAAAGTCAAAATGTGAGTTTAATAGGGCACCGCGGACTCGGTCTTTGCTTTCTTTAACGGCTGTTTCGGCTAGCCCAACCATGTTTAAGCAGGGTAAGCCATTGGCTATATGAACTTCAACTAAAACTTGTGGCGCTTGTATACCAGAGCGGCCACGGCTAAAAATAACTGCTAAGCCCACGGGCTGGTGGTGCTATTAGTTTGCATTTGATTCAAAAGGATTAGGAGAGAGGGCGGGTAGTTGTCGCTATAGACGGCGAACCGGCTATAGCAACCCCTATAAAAACTAAACGCGGGGGCGTGAAGTTGTTTATTCTGCTGTGTTGCTTAGGCTTTTTTCTAAATCAGCAACGCGTTTTTCTAAGTCTTCTAGTTTACTACGAGTTTTTGCTAAAACCAACTTTTGTACTTCAAATTCTTCACGAGTCACTAACTCTAATTTACCCAAGGCAGCTTGTAAGATGCCATTAAAGGTTTTTTCTATATCATCTTTAAAGGTGTTTAGACCAGGAGGGATCGCGCCAGCCAATTTGTTGGCGATATCATCAATAGCTTTAGGATCAAACATTTTTATAATCTCTTTGTTAGTTTGTAAAATTATTTACTTTAAAAATGCTTTTTTAAAGAATTCTGGTTGTGCTAATGAGGCTTTATGAATATCTACATTGTAATAAACAGTTTCAAACGGTTTATTAGCAGAATCTTGTTCTCTAAAAGCTTTTAATGCGCTTTTGCTGGCAATCGTAGCACTCCACCAGCCTGATGGATATAAGCATTGTGGAAAAAATAAGGTTTGTAAATGCGTTAAACCGCTGGCGCTCATGGCGTCCCGCATCTCACCTATTAATGATAGGTTAAATAAAGCTGATTCACTTTGTTGCACAATCATGCCGTCTTCAGATAGGCAGTTAAAGCAGTCACGGTAAAATGCTTCGCTAAATAACCCTAGGGCAGGGCCTACGGGGTCTGTACTGTCAATGATAATAATGTCAACAGAATTGGGCGCAGCATCTTTTACCCATTTAATACCGTCAATAAATTTTAAGTCGGCTCTTGGGTCGTTGTTTGATTCGCATAACTCAGGAAAGTAGATTTCTGCTAAGCGCGTTACGCGTTCATCAATGTCAATTTGTACGGCTTGTTCTACGCTGTCGTGTTTTAAAACTTCTCTTAAAGTACCGCAGTCGCCACCGCCGATAATCCATACTCTTTTTGGATTTGGGTGGGTATATAAAGCCGGGTGACTCATCATTTCATGATAAAAAAAGTTATCACGGGTAGAAACCATGGTGCAACCATCGATAATCATTAAGTTACCGAAAGTTTCTGTTTCATAAATTTCTAGGTGTTGAAACTCAGATTGTTCTTCGTGCAGTTTCTGTTTTATTTTTAATGAAAAAGCTGATTGTGAGCCGGGGACTATTTCGGTAAACCATTCAGATGGGTTCATGTTTGGAGTGTTCCTGAAAAAATAAACGAATAAATAACGGTGCATTATATTAGAATTTCGCAATCTTAAGTTACAAAACGGAGTCACGGGTGGATTTAAATCAGAGTAAAACTTGGTCAATTGCAAATTCGGCACAAACGTATGCGATAGAAAATTGGGGCGATGGCTATTTTTCTATTAATTCTAGTGGTCATGTTTGTGTTAAACCCAGTTCTGATAAGTCGATTGAGCTTGATTTATATGAGATTGCACAATCGCTGAATGATAAACAATTATCTTTGCCAGTTTTAGTGCGTTTTACCGATATTTTAAAAGATAGAGTCAGTCGTTTATCGGCCGCTTTTACTAAAGCTTGCGCCAGCAATCATTACACGGGTCAATATACGCCGGTGTTTCCGATTAAGGTAAATCAACAACGCCAAGTCGTCGAAGGCATTTTAGCCGCGGATAATATTGGTTTAGAGGCCGGCAGTAAGCCAGAGTTATTGGCGGTAATGGCCTTATCTAATAAAGGTGTGGTGGTGTGTAATGGTTATAAGGATAGAGCCTATATTCGCTTAGCTTTAATCGGTTTAAAGATGGGGCTTAATCTGTATCTAGTGATTGAGAAACCTGTTGAGTTAGATTTAATTATTGAAGAAGCCGCCTTGCTTAATGTTAAGCCGCAGTTAGGGGTTAGGGTTAGGTTATCAAGCATTAGTGCCGGTAAGTGGCAAAACAGCGGGGGTGAAAAGTCTAAGTTTGGTTTACATGCGCATGAGGTGTTGCAATTACTTGAGCGTTTAAAGTCTGTAGATTTACTAGATAGCTTGCAGTTGTTGCATTTTCATATGGGTTCGCAGATTGCCAATATCCATGATATTAAAGTTGCCCTTAGAGAGGCAGGGCAGTTTTATTTAGAGTTACATCGTTTGGGTGCCAAGGTAAAAATTATTGATGCCGGCGGTGGTTTGGGTGTGGATTATGATGGCAGTCAATCACGACGTGAGTCTTCTATCAATTATAGTTTAGATGAATATGCGCAAAATATTGTGCGCAGTTTTGCTAAGTTATGTGCAGAAAAAGAGTTACCGCAACCGGATATTATTACTGAATCAGGTCGGGCGATTACTGCGCATCACGCGGTGTTAATTACGAATGTGACAGATATTGAATCGGTTTACAGTAATCAAGCAGAGCTAGCGGCGTTACCTGCTTTGGGTAATTTAACGGAGCATTATCATGATGCGCAATTCTCTTTAGCAGAAGCGCGCGCGCGTTTTACTCAAGATAAATTAAGTATCACAGAGTTAGCGCAAGCTGAGAATAATTATGCGTTGGTGTGTCAGCAAATTAAGAATCAGTTAGACCCTAGTATTCAGAGTGAAGAAACTATTTTAGATGAGTTAAATGAGAAGTTAGCCGATAAGGTGTTTTGTAACTTTTCTTTGTTTCAGTCTACGCCAGATATTTGGGGTATTGATCAAATCTTCCCGATTATGCCGATTCATCGTTTACACGAAGAGCCTCTGCGTAGGGCAGTGATTCAGGATTTAACCTGTGATTCTGATGGTCGTATTGATCAGTACATTGATGGGCAAAACCTTGAGAACACCATGCCGTTGCACACCATTAATCCTGATGAGCCGTATTTAATTGGCTTTTTTATGGTGGGCGCTTATCAAGAGATTTTGGGGGATATGCATAATCTGTTTGGTGATACGCATTCTATTAATATTAAGATTGATGAAGAAGGTTATCACTTTTTTGATTTGCAAGAAGGTGAGGATGTCAGCGATTTATTAGATTATGTACACATTAGTACCGAAGAGTTAAAAGCCTTGTACCGTGATAAATTAGCCAATAGCCCCTTAAGTGCCCAAGAGCGCCAAGATTACGAAGCAGAATTAGTCGCCGGCTTAACGTCTTATACGTATTTGGCCAAGTAATATTTAAATGCCAGCCTATCAACCGCCATTTAAAATTACCTCTGAAATTCTGAGCTTGGTGGCTGACATTAGTGAGCAACTAGGGCTTTGGAGTGTTTTATTGGGTAATGACGATGAGCTATTGTCTCCACAGTTACGCCGTGGAAATCGAATTAAAACGATTCAAGCTTCTTTGGCGATTGAACATAATACCTTGACTTTAGAGCAGGTGACTGCTGTTTTAGAAGGTAAACGGGTTTTAGGTTTACCACGTGAAATACAAGAAGTGCGTAATGCGTTTGCAACTTATGAACAACTCCCGTATTGGCAGTCCACTAACCTCAAGCATCTATTAGCCGCTCATGAACAATTGATGCTGGGGTTAGTGGATGATGCTGGGCGTTTACGTCAATCAGGGGTGGGCATTTATCGTGATGAGCAAATAATACATATGGCACCACCGAGTAGCCAGTTGCCTCGGTTAATGAATGATCTTTTGGCGTGGTTAAAATCTACTGATTTACATCCTTTAGTAGCTAGTTGTGTGTTTCATTATGAATTTGAGTTTATTCATCCGTTTAGTGATGGTAATGGGCGAATGGGGCGCTTATGGCAAACTTTAATATTATCTCAGTGGAAGCCAGCGTTAGCGTATCTCCCCGTTGAAACGGTTATTCGTCACCAACAAAACCAGTATTATGCGGCTTTAGGTGCGGCGGATAAAGCCAGTGATGCAACAGGATTTGTAGCATATATGTTAAAAGCTTTGTTATCAGCCATGCAAGAAGTGGTAACGGCACCAAGTGAGCACCAAGTAGGCACTAAGTCTAATTTAAATGCTGAACAACATTTAATCTTAGAAAATATTCAAGGTGAGATGACGTTACTTGAGTTAATGCAGTTTTTAAAGCGAGTTGATCGCTCCAAGTTCAGAAATCAGATCATTAAGCCTTTATTAGAGGCTGGTTTTATAGAAGCTACCATCCCAGATAAACCCACTAGTTCAAAACAAAAATATCGACTCATATGAACACTCAGTATTATGGATAGAAAGTTCTCCGTTGCGCCCATGTTAGATTGGACGGATCGACATTGTCGGTACTTTCATCGTTTAATGTCACAACAGGCTTTGTTGTACACCGAGATGGTCACTACTGGGGCTTTGATTCACGGTGATAAACATCGGTTTTTGCAGTTTAATGCCTCAGAAAATCCGCTAGCTTTTCAATTAGGTGGAAGTAATCCTAACGATTTAGCCCTGTGTGCCAAAATGGTTGAAGAGTATGCCTATGATGAGGTTAATTTAAATGTCGGTTGCCCTAGTGACCGCGTGCAAAACGGTAGTTTTGGTGCATGTTTAATGGCCGAACCGGCCTTAGTCGCTGAATGCATTGACGCTATGCTGCAGGTGGTTTCTATCCCAGTGACGGTTAAATCTAGAATTGGTATTGATGATAAAGACTCTTATGCAGAGTTGGTGCAGTTTATCGGTACGATTGCTGATAAGGGCTGTAAAACGTTTGTGGTGCATGCCAGAAAAGCCTGGTTAAAAGGTTTGTCGCCTAAGCAAAATCGAGAAGTACCGCCTTTGGATTATGAGCGGGTTTATCAGTTAAAACGTGATTTTCCGCACTTAGAAATTATTATTAACGGCGGTATTACTACGCTAGAGCAAGCCTCTGAGATGTTAACGCATGTAGATGGAGTCATGGTGGGTCGCGAGGCTTATCAGAATCCTTATATCTTAGCGGGGGTGGACAATCTGTTTTATGGTGATATAAAAGAAGCATTGTCGCGTCAAGAGGTGGTTCGCTTATTGATTCCTTATATACAAGAGCAGTTGGCTTTGGGATTACGCGTGAATACGGTTTCGCGGCATATCCTTGGATTATTTCATGGTGAGCAGGGTGCTAAAGGTTGGCGTAGACATATCAGTGAAAATGTCTGTAAACCGGGGGCTGATGAGTCGGTTATTTTAAGAGCTTTAGAATATACCTTGTAATATAAGCGGTTTAGTAACTATGGCCCTAGGCTGTAGGTAAATGCTATACTTCTAGCTATTTTTAATTAGAGAGACAGAACACCATGGAACAGCATTTCGCTGGCATTATTCAAGCAGTAGGGGAAGATTTAACCCGTGAAGGCTTGATTGATACCCCTAAAAGAGCCGCAAAAGCCTTTAAATTTTTAAATAATGGTTACGAAAAAAACTTAGAAGAGGTGTTAAACGGCGCTATTTTTTCAGCGGATACTGAAGATATGGTAATTGTTAAGGATATTGAACTTTATTCTTTATGTGAGCATCATTTATTACCGTTTATTGGTAAATGCCACGTGGGTTATTTGCCACAAGGTAAGGTTTTAGGTTTATCAAAAGTGGCGCGAGTGATTGATATGTACTCAAGACGCTTACAAATTCAAGAAGTGTTAACCAAGCAAATTGCCGATGCTATTGAACTATCAACGGGCGCTAAAGGCGTTGCGGTGGTTATTGAAGCTAAACACTTGTGTATGATGATGCGTGGTGTGGAAAAACAAAACTCTGTGATGACGACATCTGTGATGACAGGTATTTTTAGAAAAGAAATCAGTACTCGCTCCGAGTTTTTAAATCTTATTAATCGATAAAGTTGTTATGACAAAAAAAACGGCAGTTTTACTAGCAAACCTAGGTTCTCCAACGGCACCGACCACTAAAGCAGTTAGAAAGTTTTTAGCAGACTTTTTGGGCGATCCGCGTGTGGTAAATATCCCCAGACCTATATGGTGGATTATCCTTAATTGTTTTGTATTGCCGTTTAGACCTAGCAAATCTGCGAAAGCGTATAAAAAGATTTGGCATGAAAAAGGCTCGCCTTTAGCGTATTTAACCCGCGAACTTACCGAGAAGTTGGCTATTGAGCTTAACGATAAAGGCGTAATAACTGATTATGCGATGCGTTACGGTGAGCCTTCTATCGCAACGCGTTTAAAAGAGTTTAAAGCGCAGGGCGTTACTAATGTGGTGATATTGCCTTTATATCCTCAGTATTCTTCAACCACTACGGCTTCTATTTACGATGATTTAATCAAAGAATTTAATCAATGGTGGCATATCCCCAGTTTTGAATTTATCAGCGATTATCATGATAATGCGCATTATATTGCAGCGGTTGCTGAATCTATTCAACATGCTTGGCAAGTGCAAGCTAAGAATGAATTATTAGTGATGTCGTTTCATGGTCTGCCTGAGATGTTAACTAAAAAGGGTGATCCGTATTTTTATCAATGTCATAAAACCGCGGCTTTAATAGCTGAAAAATTAGGTTTGGCAGAACATGAATGGATGATAGTGTTTCAATCGCGCTTTGGTAAGGCAGAATGGTTAAAACCATATTGTGCGGATACTTTAGAAGAGTTGCCAAATAAAGGTGTTAAAACTGTAGATATAGTGTGTCCTGGTTTTGGGGTGGATTGTTTAGAAACACTCGAAGAAATTGCCATGGAAAACAAAGAAGTGTTTATGGAGGCCGGAGGTGAAGCGTATCGTTATATTGGATGCTTAAATGATTCTGCTGCCCAAGTGTCGGCTTTTATAAAAATGCTTGAGCCTAAGTTATAAGTTTAATTTAACTATGAATGGGTAATAATAATGACAATAAAAACCATACTTCAAGGTTGGCAAGACGCATGGCCCACTATTAAATCCACTAAGCCTTTAGAAACCGGTGTGGGCGTTTTAGATGAAAGCGCTTTTAATACTATAGAAGTTGATAAGCTTTTTGAAGCTGTAAATCAGGCTAGTACGACTATTGGTCAAGCGACGATCTATCGATCTTTAACCCAACCTTTAGCGGATTTAGAGGCACTTAAAGCCAAGCAAGAGGCCTTAACTGAGTTACGCAATAATCCTGAGTTAAGAGCCATTATTGAACGCATTTTAGCTTCGGCTGTTACTCAAGAAAAAAGTTTTTATTTGTTATTGTTTGGTGAGTTTTTAGGGTCGTTTGGTACTGCAAGACAAGAACACGAAATCGAAGGCTTTGGATATTCGCAATACAGACGCGGTACGCGCTTTTTATTGGATGTGGTCGATGAGCTTTATACTATAACTGTTCCTGAGAATTCTTATTTAAAAGCCATTATTGAAAAGATTAAAGGCTTTGCGGATACCAATGCTTATTCTTTAATGGAAGGGCCGGTTTATATTTCTGAAAGTGGGATTCAATCAAAACAGCAACGTAAGAACTCTTTATCACCGGCTATTATTTTTAAACCACGTTTACTTAAACCTTTGTTGCTGGCTTTGTTGGCGGGTGGTTTATGGTCGATAGGGCATTTTTTTCCGACTGATTTTTTTAATATATCCATCGAAGTTTTACCAACAGCCAGTTTATTTATTGTGCCCATTTTATTGGCTTATTATCCTATTGTGGGTGGATTTGATCGCGATAGTTGTATTATCCCATTAAGAAATATTTTTAGAAACGCGCCAGAAGTAGCAGAAACCTTAGATGCTTTAGGTCAACTTGATGAGTTGATGGCTTTTATTAAATTTGCCGATGGTTTTGCTAATCCAGTCGTGTTGCCTGAGTTAGTTGAAGCGGATCATCATCGTATTGCTTTAGTGGATGCTAAGAATCCGGTGTTAGCGCAAGGCAATCCGGATTATGTGGGTAATGAGTTTATTTTAGAAGACGATAAGTTAGTCTTAGTCACTGGTCCTAATAGTGGCGGTAAAACTGCGTTTTGTAAAACAGTGACGCAGATTCAGGTATTAGCGCAAATCGGCTGTTATGTGCCAGCAGCATCCGCTACGTTAACGGTGGCCGATAGAATTTTTTATCAAGTCTCAGAAGTAAGTCATTTAAATGATGGTGAAGGCCGTTTTGGTACAGAATTAAAACGCACTAAAGATATTTTCTTGGCCACAACGCCCAAAAGTTTAGTGGTGTTGGATGAGTTATCAGAAGGTACAACTTTTGAAGAAAAGATGGAGTCCTCAACCAATGTGTTAGAGGGTTTTTACCGTAAAGGCAATAGCACTTTATTAATTACCCATAATCATCAATTGGTGGATCTCTTTGTTAAAAAGCGTATTGGTTTACCCAGACAAGTTGAGTTTGCGAATGATCTGCCCACTTATAAATTAATTGCGGGTATTTCTCGAGTTAGTCATGCTGATAGGGTGGCGAAGAAGATTGGTTTTTCAAAAGAAGATATAGATAATTATTTGGCGGATTCTAAATGACAATAGGTACAGCTTTATCCAGTGGTGCAACAAGAGCTTTATTATTAGGCAGTGGCGAGTTAGGTAAAGAAGTCGCTATTTCTTTGCAACGCTATGGTGTAGAAGTGATAGCTGTCGATCGTTATGAAAATGCTCCTGCTCATCAAGTTGCCCATCGGTCTTATGCCATTGATATGACGGACAGTGAGGCGGTAAAAAAACTGATTGCTTTAGAAAAGCCGCATTTTATTATTCCAGAAATTGAAGCTATTGCGACGCAAGCATTGGCTGAAATTGAAGCGGAAGGTTTATCAACCGTGGTGCCTAATGCTAGGGCTATTCAATTAACGATGAATAGAGAAGGCATTAGAACCTTAGTTGCAGAAAAGCTTAATTTACCCACGTCGGCTTATGCGTTTGCTGATAGTTTTGGTGAGTTACAGGCGGCGGTAAATGGCGGTATTGGGTATCCGTGTTTTATTAAACCCACTATGTCGTCATCGGGTAAAGGTCAGTCTATGGTTAAATCCGCTGATCAGTTACAGGCCGCTTGGGATTATGCTAAATCCAGTGGGCGGGTTGATACCGGTAAAGTGATTGTTGAGGCTAAAATTGATTTTGATTTTGAAATTACCTTATTAACCGTTAGAGCTTATGACGCGCATTGTGAAATCCAAACTTATTTTTGTGATCCAATAGGGCATGTGCAAGAAAACGGCGATTATCGTGAAAGTTGGCAACCGCAAGTCATGACCGATGCTGCTTTAAAATTATCCCAAGAGATTGCCACTAAAGTGACGCAAGAAATCGGTGGTTTAGGTTTGTTTGGGGTGGAATTATTTATTAAAGGCGATGAGGTTTGGTTTAGTGAAGTGAGCCCAAGACCTCATGACACGGGCATGGTAACAATGGTTACGCAAAGACAAAATGAGTTTGAGTTACACGCTAGAGCTATTTTAGGTTTACCTGTTAATACACAATTACACCAAGCTGGTGCAAGTGCCGTTATCTTAGGTGGCATTGATGCTGTCGGTGTGGTTTATGATGGTTTGGCAACGGCTCTGGCTGATCCTGATACTGAAGTAAGATTATTTGGCAAGCCTGAAGCGTTTGTGCATAGACGCATGGGTGTGGCCTTAGCAACGGCAGAAGATACTCAACAAGCCCGTAAAAAAGCCCTTAAAGCCGCCAGTGCGATTGTGGTTAAGGCTTCGTAGGCTGTGTCCATTTTTAATAGGATGTAGCTTATGAAAATGATTCGGGTATGTATCATTTTTCTTGGCTTAAGTTTTGGTCAGCCTTTATGGGCTGATGTGTTTAAGTTTATTGATAGTCGTGGCTCTGTGTTTTACACGGATAAACCGAAGAATGAGCATTATCAGCGTATTATTAAGAGTGTGCCTAGGCCAGTTGCGCCAATCCTTAAAGAATTACCGCCTAGTGATGATGACCTTAACCCTTTAAGTTTGGGGCGATTAATTACTCCAAACAAAAATAACTTTGATCGATATATCGACCAAACGGCTTATAAACATCAAGTGGATGCTCGATTAGTTAGAGCGGTGATAGAAACAGAATCTGCCTATAATGTGACGGCCCAATCCCCTAAGGGAGCAGTAGGTTTAATGCAGTTAATGCCGGATACTGCAAAACGTTTTGGGGTGGTTGATAGAACTAATCCGCATCAGAATGTGGATGGTGGCACCCGGTATTTAAAGTATTTAATCAATATGTTTAAACCTAATTTAGGTTTAGCGCTCGCAGCTTATAACGCTGGAGAAAATGCGGTGTTACGAAATAACAACCGTATTCCCCCTTATCCAGAAACCGAAAACTATGTAAGGCAAGTCCTAGCTTTATATCGCCAGAAAACAGCGTTTAATTAATTCTTTAGAGCCATTTTTTCGCGTAGCTTTAAAAAGCGTTCATAGCGGGTGCTGGTGATTTCTTGGTTTTCAACTGCCGCTACAATTGCACAGCCTTTATCTTTTAAATGCCGACAGTCATTAAACTGACACTGATCTATATACGGCTGAAACTCTCTGTAGCCGTTGGCTAATTGATATTCTGAAATGCCCGCTAAACCAAAAATGGCCACACCCGGGCTGTCTATTAAGTCTCCACCGTCTGGTAAATGGTAAAGCGTAGCCGCTGTCGTGGTGTGTCGACCGTGTTTAGTGGTTGCTGAGATGGTATTGGTTTTAAGGTCTTTATCAGGAATAAGTGCGTTGGTTAATGAAGATTTACCTACGCCAGATTGGCCTGCCAACATACTTACTTGATCTTTTAAAGTGTTTTTAAGGGTATCTAAGCCATGGTTTTGCTTGGCGCTGACCCGATAAAGTTGATAACCTAAATCGGTGTAGGTTTTTAATTCTGTTTCTATAGTTTCTGATTGATACAGGTCGGTCTTATTAAGAATTAAGGCCGCATCAATATTATTATTTTCACAAACCGCTAAATACTGATCAAGTAATAAAAAGTCACAGTGGGGTTCTACGGCAAACACAACAAAAATTCTGTCTAGATTAACCGCCACAGGGCGTAACTTATCATTTCTTGAGGGTCTGGTTAAGACAGAGCGTCTAGGTAGGATTTCTTCAATTCGGCCTTGGTCAGGGGCGGCTAGTGACCACATAACTTTGTCACCTACGGCGACTGTTTCTAGTTTCCGTAGGGTTTGGCAAAGAATGATCTTGCCGTCGTGTTCGACGGCAATACCTTGGCCTAGATGTGAAATAACTAGGCCTTCTTGTAAAGTTGCCATTATGATTTGGCGTTAAGGTGTGCGATACGAATTGCCGCAGGTGGATGGCTGTAATGGAAAGCAGAATATAAAGGGTCAGGGGTTAAGGTGTTAGCGTTTTCTTCATATAGTTTAACTAGACCACTAATTAATTTGCTAGCTTGTGCGTGTTCTGCAGCAAAACTATCAGCTTCAAATTCAAATTTTCTCTGAAAGTAAGCGCTGATCGGTTGCATAAAAAATGTAAACGTTGAAGAAACTAGCATAAACAATAATAAAGCGGTGGCATGTGACTTTTGTTCTATTGCCACACCTAAACCGGTGTAAAACCAATCTTGATCAATTAACCAACCCAAGATGCCTAAGCTGATTAAACTCATGATTGAAGTTGAGATCAGCATTTTAATCACATGTTTACATTTAAAATGACCTAGTTCATGAGCTAAGACAGCTTCTAATTCTTCGTCTTCTAATGATTCAACTAAATTATCAAAAAATACGATGCGTTTGTTATTACCTAAACCTGTGAAATAAGCATTGCCATGGCCTGAACGTTTTGAGCCGTCCATAATAAAGATACCTTGGCTGTTAAAACCACAACGCGTTAATAAGCCTTGAATACGATCTTTTAAAGAGCCTTCTGGCATGGGGGTAAATTTATTAAATAAAGGTGCGATGACAGTAGGGTATAACCAGCTCATTAATAAAGAAAAGCCCATGATAATGCCCCAAGCCCAAATCCACCAAGTGGGCCCCACGTTATCCATAACCCATAAGATTAACGCTAAGATCGGTAAACCAATGATGCCACCTAAGAGGGTTTGCATGACTAAGTCTTTAGCAAATTGAGCGCCGGTGCTTTTATTAAAGCCAAACTTTTCTTCAATAACAAAAGTTTGATACAAGCTAGTTGGGATATCAACTAAGCTCATCACTAAAAATATAGCTGCAGTTGCAACTACGCCAGCCCAAAGGGGAGAAGTTATCACTGTGCTTGCATAAGCAAACGCCCAATTGATGCCACCACCTAAGGTAAGGCCTAATAAAATAGCGATGCCTAAAATCTCATCAATTTTGCCTAAGCTTAATTTGGCTTGGGTGTAATCTGCGGCTTTTTGATGAGCGGCTAAGGGGACTTTGTCTTTAAAGGCATCCGGTACGGCATTTTTGTGTTGATCAACAAATTTTCCGTGTCTGTACGCTAGGTAGAACTGGATGCCGTTAGAAATAATCAGGGCAATTATAAAGATTGTAGTAAATGTATTCATCAGTCAGATTTAGTTTTAAGAGTTAGACGTAAATATTCCGCAATGCTACACTAACCTTAACATTTTTTACAATGGAATCAATAAATGACCCAAGATTCTGAGAATCTAATTTGGATAGACCTAGAAATGACCGGGCTAAATCCAGATACTGACTTAATTATAGAAATAGCCACAATTGTTACCGATAAAAATTTAAACGTCTTAGCGCAAGGTCCGGTGTTGGCTGTTAAGCAGTCTGATGCGGCTTTAGCGGCGATGGATGAGTGGAATCAAACGCATCATGGCAAATCGGGATTAATAGATAGAGTTAAAGTCTCTGTGATTGATGATGCTGAAGCTGAGTTACAAACTATCGCTTTTTTACAGCAATGGGTGCCCGCTAATACATCACCTATGTGTGGGAATAGTATTGGTCAGGATAGACGCTTTTTATATCGCTACATGCCTAAGTTAGAGGCGTATTTTCATTACCGAAGTATTGATGTGTCGACTATTAAAGAGTTGGCTGCGCGTTGGGCGCCAGAAGTAAAAGCGGGGTTTAATAAGGAATCTACCCATCAGGCCTTAGACGATATTATTGAATCCATTGAAGAATTACAGTATTACCGAGCACACTTTATTAAGTATTAATAATGAATCAATTGATCTCAATTGCCTTAGGTGGCGCCTTTGGAGCAGTCCTTCGATTTTTAATGTCTGCTGGCCTTTACCAATGGTTAGGGCGGGGCTTTCCTTATGGTACTCTAGCGGTCAATTTGGTCGGTTCATTTTTAATTGGTTTGTTAACAGAAGCTTTAATTTTGCAACGCATTGCCATTGCGGTTGAATATCGGGCCGCTATTTTAGTCGGCTTTATTGGTGCTTTTACGACCTTTTCAACCTTCTCTTTAGAAACCATATACTTGTTAGAGCAGGGTAACTTAACTAAAGCCGGTTTAAATGTTTTATTAAGTGTAATAGGTTGTTTAATCGCAGTGTGGTTAGGTTTGCTGTTAGGGCGAGCTTTATTTGTTTTTGGTGGTGTAGTGCATTGGGGTGGAATGGCTTTTCCTTATGCCTTATTAATTGTAAATGCGATTGGCGCCTTTTTAATTGGCATGATTGCTACTTTGATTTTACAGAAAGTTGAATTAGCTTTGGATTATCGGGCTGCCATTATGGTGCTACTGGTGGGCGTGTATTTAACCCTGTCTGGTTTGTATATTATTTTCTTTTTATTAGAACAGGGTTATGCCTTCGAAACCCATGCCAGCACAGTATTGACTACGTTTGTAGTCAATAGTTTTGGGGTGTTGAGTGTAACGGGGTTCGGTTTGTGGGTCGGTAAGCAGCTTGGGTGAAGCAGTTTGTGGATTATTTTAACGGTGCAATAGTGCCGCCTACATTACCCTCTTGGTCTATCCATTGATGCGCCAAGTTAAGACTATTTAACCAGTTAGCGCCTTCTGCTTCTTTTAACATTGCGATAGTTGAAGCGCTACCCGCTAATACGCAAAACTCACTAACAACGGTTACAGAAGAAAAGTACTGCACAGGCCAACCTGTTTTGGGGTTTAAAATATGCCCATAACGTTTACCATCAATAGTTATATAGCGTTGATAATCACCACTGGTAGCCATGCCACCACCAATTAATCCAATTGCGCTAATAATGTCGTCTTCTTTGTTTGGGTGTTGAATACCTACTTGCCAAGCGTTGCCATCTGGATGGCTACCAATGACTTTAATATCGCCACCTAGATTTATCAAACCATGATCTACACCGAGCTGTTTAGCAATGACAGCAGCTCTGTCTGTTGCATACTCTTTAACAATCCCACCAAAATCAAGTTCCATTCCAGCGCGAGGAAAACTGAGTTTGGAGTTTGCCCATTTTACTTTGTCCCAGCCAATATTTTTTAAAGCTTTTTCAATGTATTTTGGATTAGCAAGAGTAGGTATATCAAGATTAAATTTCCAGGCCTTACGTAAAACACCAGAGGTAATATCAAATAAACCATCACTTTGTTCATAACAAGTGACTGCGTAATTTAATAAACTTGCAGTTTCTGGATCAACTTCAATACTTTTGCCATTGGCGGCATGTCTATTGATTTCTGAAAGAACACTATCTGTTTTATAACGTGAATAACGATTTTCTAATCGGATTACATCGCCAATAACATGGTCAGCAATGTTTTGGGCCTGTTGTTGATCGGTTGCGTAAAGTTGGATTTCGCAAGGGGAACCCATTGCGGTGAAACGGAAGTTAAATAACGATAAATTGCTCAATTGATCGCCTTATTTTATGTGAAGGTTATGGTTTTAATTGGTTAGATTAAAACCATAACACATTGTGTTTAACTAATTAAAATTTTACGTTAACTTTTGCTGAGAATAACGAGAAACTATAGTCATCAACTGAAGAGCCTTTGCCACCATGCATGGTGTAGTTTTGTTGGCGTTCGTAAAAATCTATACCAAAACCAAGGTTTGCATGATTAAAAACTTCTTTACTCAGTTGTACACCACCACCGTAAGCACCAAAGCTTGCTAAACGATAGTCAGAGCTGTAATAACCATCTGCTCTAGGTGCATCAAAGAATGGCTGATAAAAATCAGCTGAACCTTGTGAGTAGTAACGGGCTCTTGGAGTAATTTCCCAACCAGCATAGATAGGTTGTACCCATGCAAATTCAAAGGTATGGGCATTAACGCCCCAATTATCCACATATAAACGATAATCTAAGTGCATTGCTGCTGAGTTTAATACACCAAAATGCTGTACATAACGTGTCAAGAATGCAAATTGATCACGACTATCTGGGCGAGTATCGTGTCTAAAATGACCATAAGAATGAGGAGGTAACCATGTTTTATCATCCCAAGGTACCCAGACTTCCTTATAAGGATCTGATAAGTAGCCATCATTACGCGTGTAGGTTAAATTGGTTTGTACTAATGCATCTTTGTTGATGATTTGAGTAGCTCCCAATAACCATTGATGAGTGGTTTTATCTCCACCTACGCCGGGGCGTTTATACATACCATCAGTCATTTGTGGTACTAAATTCATACCAGGAAAATCTGCTGGGTTAATGCAATTGTTGACTGCTTTCTCTGGATGGCAATGATCCACCGCCCAAACCTGATCAGAAGAAAAGCCATAACCTGTAGCTAATACGGTTCTTTTGTTATTAAATTCATTACGTGAATCAATGTTAAAAGAGTTTGAATCGTAATCATGTTCACTAGAGCGAGCAACGCCAAGACCTAAAGTACCACCTTGATAGGTATAGGTACCTGCTAATTCTTGAGAATCTCTAACTTCTTTAATGGAAGCAGCAGATTTTTGCATTTTTGTTTGACCGGTATTGCCATCTCTATAGTAGTAAATTGGAGAAGCGCCACTGATAACGTCTTTAACGCCATTAACTTTTAATTTAAATTTATCATTAATGGGTATGTTTGCGGTAGCTTGGTATACTTCAATTTTCATACGATTTCCGCTCTCAGAATAACGCGAAAATAGTGTGTTAGCATCAAAGTACTCTGCTTCACCTGCTGCAAATGCTGAGCCGCTGATGCCTGGTAGGGCTAAAGTAGCTAAGGTTAATGCTTTTAAGGCATTTACGTTTTTGGTTTTTTTAGTTACAGCCACAACCACCTCCGCCTACGCCGTAACCACCCGATGATGATTCTTTTGAGCTAAATGTATGCTTCATAATAGCTGAATCCAATTCATTAGTTTCTAAAGCCATTTGGGGCTTGGCTAAATTACCTCTTTCCCAAGGGGAAAGTTTTGCTGCACAACCCATCAGTAAACTACTGATGATTAGGCAACTTAATAACATTAAGTTGGGTAGACGCATATTTACTCCGCTAATAATTTTTCTACTTCTGCACGAATCACCGCCTTTTCTTCGGCATGGAAGCCTAAGTTAATGCGTCTAATTTTGCCCTTACGGTCGATTAAGTAAGAAGATGGCATAGCAACCACACCAAAAGCAGCGGGACATTCTCCATTCGGATTAACTGCAACAGTAAAATTAACTTTGTGTTTATCTAGAAAGTTTTTGGCATCATCTCTTGATTCGTCAAGATTGATAGCAATAACTTCAAAGTTTTTAGCTTTAAGTTGAGTGTTAATTTCTTCTAAGAAAGGCATAGATTGTTCACAAGGACCACACCAAGACGCCCAGAAATCAACATAAGTAACTTTACCTGGCTTAATAAGTTGTACGGGAGCCGCGTCAGAGAATTGTTGAAGATCGCATTTTGGTGCTTCAGCGCCAACTTCTAAAGCTAGAGCGAAAGGTGAAAGTGCAGAAAGTAAAATAGCAGGAAGTATTTTTTTCATATTTTTTAAGTGTGGATTGGAGGTAGAAATAAAAGTTTTTTGTTACAAGACTAAAATAATTCTTGTGCATTTTAACTTAATTGTAAGAGTAATGTACAAAATATCTTTAATATTAAGTTGTTTGGCTTGAAAAAAACTATTTATTTTCAGGGTCATGGGTGCTGCTTAGAGAGTAGTAAACAAGGGATGGTTGAACAAAATTGGATGTTAATTTAGGCTGTGGCTTTAAATAAATTTGTTACATCATTAAAATTTTACTTGCGTATTTTGGCTTATCTAATATCATAATATGTAAAAGAAATTGAAAAATATACCCTCCTTCATCGCAATAAATTTTTTCTTAACATATAAGGTGATTAAAATATGGCAACAACTCCATCCACTGCTAGTGACACAATTACGCCCTCGCAAAATCAGGTTAATGGAAATTTAGCTTGGGATGGATTGGCTGGTGTAGATGTTTTCAACGTTGCTAATGGCAATGTTAGAAACTTTTTTACTACATTTAAAGTAACTTATCAAGCTAATGGAACTGCTGTATTTACATCCGCCGCAGGTGGGGCTAGTGGTTTTAAACTTACTAACTTTGAAAAGCTGACTTATTTAGCTAATGGTGTCTCCACTACAATGGATTTAGCGATTTACGTAACGTCTGTAAGTCCTGTAGCTACTGTGCCAACTAACAGTGATATTGTTATTACGTTTAATGAAACAATCAAAGCCGGTACTGGGAATGCGGTAATACATTCTGGTACTGTTGGCGGAACAGCAGTTTTTACTGCGGCTGCGGCAAGTTTAATTTATTCTGGAAATACTTTAACCATTAGGCCAACCAGTCCATTGGCTGCAAATACACATTATTTTGTTACCTTGGATAAAGGCTTAGTTGTCAGTGGTGCTGGAACTTCTACTCAGCACGTGTTTATGGGTAATCTGTCTTCTACAAATACAACAGCGGCTAACGGATATGATTTTACAACATCAGCTGCAATTCCAACTGGCGTTACCGTGGCAACATTTTTGTTAACACCCGCAGTAGCGCAAGCAATTGCTGATTCTAGTGCAAATGTTGCCGCAAAATTAGATCTACTCCAAACTAATCTGGCTAAAGTAACCAGCATCTCTTTGACAGATGCATCTATTCCTTTAACCATAAGTGCTGGACAAGTGACATCTGATGCAGGAATTCTGGCTAAATTAGGTACATATTCATTAGCTATCTCTGATAGCAGCGCAAATATTGCAGCTAACATTGACGCGCTTCAAGGTGCTTTAGCTAAAATCACCTCAATTACGCAAACCGGAACTCCAGCTGCTTTAGCAATAACAGCGACACAGTTAGCAAATGATGCGGGTGCTTTAGGTTTAATTACTGGTGTTTACACGTTAGCTGTATCAGGTGTTACGACAACTAATTTATCTTCTATTATAGCGAATACAAAAGTCGCATCAGTTGCAATTACTGATACAAGTGCAAATATTGCTGCTAATTTAAATGCTTTAGAAACAAATTACCTCAAAATAGGTACGCTTACACAAAGTGATTCAGGGGTAGCTTTAACTATCACTGCAACTCAACTAGGTGCAGATACACATGCATTGGCAAAATTAAATAATGGTGCTTATACATTAAATGTTACAGGTGTTTTGGCTGCAAATGCCGGCACGGTTTTATTAGATGCGCATGTGGCGTCAATCACTGTTTCAGACAGTAGTGCAAATATTGCTGCTAATTTAAATGCTTTAGAAACAAATTACCTCAAAATAGGTACGCTTACACAAACCAATACAGGAACAGCTTTAACAATTAGTGCTGCCCAGTTAAGTGCTGACACACATGCTTTAGCTAAACTAAACAATGGTACTTACACATTAAATGTTACAGGTGTTTTGGCTGCAAATGCCGGCACGGTTTTATCAAATGCGCATGTGGCGTCAATCACTGTTTCAGACAGTAGTGCAAATATTGCTGCTAATTTAAATGCTTTAGAAACAAATTACCTCAAAATAAGTACGCTTACACAAAGTGATTCAGGCGCAGCATTATCAATAACTGCAGGCCAGTTAAGTTCTGACACACATGCTTTAGCTAAACTAAACAATGGTACTTACACATTAAATGTTACAGGTGTTTTGGCTGCAAATGTCGGCACGGTTTTATTAAATGCGCATGTGGCGTCAATTACTGTTTCAGACAGTAGTGCAAATATTGCTGCTAATTTAAATGCTTTAGAAACGAATTACCTCAAATTAAGTACGCTTACACAAACTGATTCAGGTATTGCATTAACAATCACTGCTGCCCAACTAAGTGCTGATACACATGCTTTAGCTAAACTAAACGGTGGTACTTACACATTAAATGTTACAGGTGTTTTGGCTGCAAATGCTGGCACGGTTTTATCAGATCCGCATGTTTCTTCAATTTCTATAACAGATTCGAGTGCAAATTTATCGTTAACTGCAAATTTAGATTTACTAAAAACTAATCTGGCAAATATTAGTTCTTTCACTTTTAGTGATGTGGCTCAAATTTCTATTACAAGTGCACAGCAAACAACCTATGCAGAAGTTTTAACTAAGATTGCTCAAACTAACCCGTCTTATAGTTTAGTTTTAACTGATTTGGCAACAGATATTGCGCATGCTATCTTTACTGGGGCAGCGGTAAATATTTTAGATACGGCAACTAATGTTTCGAATAGTTTGGACACATTACAAGCTAATAAATTAAAAATTAATACAGTAGCAACCAGTGATGCTTTACCAATAACTGTTACTGAGGCTCAAATAACAACTGACGCTGATATTTTAAGTAAAATTAATGGTGGTAATTACACTTTAAACGTATCGAATGTGAGTTCAGATCCATTAAGTTTAGCAAGTCTGTTGGGCAATGTTCATGTTACTTCATTGGATGTTACAGATACCCCGGCTAATATTTCTGCAAACTTAGATGCATTGCAAGCAAATAATTCTAAGATAGGCACTATCAATATTGCTTATGGAAGTGGACCACATACTCCAATTAGTTTAACAGCGGCTCAAATAGCAAATGATGGTGATGTAATACAGAAAATAGTTGGTCTTAATAATCCGCTGTCAGTCCCTTTTACTGTAACTGGTAATACTTCTAGTATAGGTCAAAACTTTACTGCATTGAATCAGTACGTAAACAATATTTCTACTATTGTACGGTCTGATGTTAAGTCTATTTTGTCTATCACTAACGATCAATTTAAAAATGATACCGCACTATTAAATAAGTTAGGCACAAAATACAGCGTATCAATTACAGATGCAGTGGCCGATAAAGTTACTTTAGATGCTTTGTTAAAAACGCTTCATGTGGTATCAGCTAATGTAGTTGATACAGTTAGCAATATTTCTACTAATTTAGATTATTTAAATACAAAAGTAGCAAAAATAGGATCGATTCATCTTACTGATTCAAATCCTATCGCAATTACCGCAAAGCAATTTGCGGCTGATACAAAATTGTTGGCTAAAATTTTACCTGCTGATAATTATTCGTTAGATGTTTCGGGGGTTGCGGCAGGTGGCTTAGTAAAATTGCTAACTCAAACTCTTAAATATGTACCTCATGTACATAATGTAACTATAGCTGATAGTAGTTTGAATATTGCTAAAAACTTAAATACGTTACAGGCTAACATAGATAAAATAACTTCTATCACTCAAACGGGCAAAGCCGCTGATTTAAAAGTAACAGCCTTACAAGTTGAACAGGATAAAGCCGCTCTAGATAAAATTGGCAGCTATACTTTGGCTGTTAGTGATACGAGTGCTAATGTTTCAATCGAAATTGATAAATTACAAGATCAGTTTACTAATAACCATTTTCTACCTAAGACACTAATAAAATTAACTGATAAAGCGCCAGTTATAAATGTGACGGCTCATCAATTTGAAGTTGATCATGACGTACTCAATCAAATTGCTGGTAAATTCAATATTAATATTGATGCGGATAATGGCGTATTAGATACACCTACAACATCAAATTTTTCAGCTAATTTACATGGCGCACCTTCTGCGACTCATTTTGATTCTGTTACTGGATGGAGTAGCGGAGACACTATAACTTATAGTAATACTAGTGGTAACGTCTTGTTAACAACAGTAGATACTTCTGTGGCTTCTTTAGCAAAGGTTGGTACAGCATTGATTGATACATCGACAGCCCACGTTAATTTTAATGCTGCTGACAATCTTACATTAGCAAAACAAATTGCTGCCGTTGAAAAAGCATTTGGTTTATCAACAACTCATGATGCTGGTCAAGTTGCTATTTGGACGAATGGTAATGATACTGAGATATTGATTAGGGATGCTCATACATTAAAGACTGCTGGTGCAGTAGGGATTGGTGATGAGTTGATAAAGTTAGTGGGTGTTACCGCTGATCATGTTGTATTGGACGCAGGTGTGATTCATTATATTTAAGCTAGTTTAAGTTTCAAAACTAAAACTCTGTCGTATAAAAGGTGGTATTTACTTTTATGTGACAGAGTTTTTTTGTTTAAATACTTTAATTAATATAGTGGTATTTTTAATGAAATATGAGGATTTTGTATGCCTAATATTTGATATTCATTATATTTAATTAAAATAATTTAACATTTTAATTGTAATTGGGTATACTAACCGTAAATGTTAATTTATTTATGGTGTTCTTCTAATGGCTACAAAATTTGGTACAACTGGTAATGATTCGTTTAATTTAAAGGGCGCTTGGTCAGGAACTTTGGATGGTTTGGCAGGCATTGACTCCTTGAGTTTAGGAAGTTTAACTCGAAATCAATTTACAATAACAGAAACTGCTAGTGGCAGCGTTATTGTTGATACGGTTGCTGTAGCGAGTGGTGGAAGTACCAGTCATATTACTATGAACAATATGGAGGTTATAAAATATAGTAATAAAACAGCTCAAATCGATTTAACAACAACGGCGTTACCTGTGGTTGATAAAACATCTAATGTCATTAAATATTTAGATGCTTTACATAACCGTATCGATATTATCAATTCTATTAAGTTGACAGACTCTAGTCCGGTCATAAAGATTAAAGCGCAACAGTTTATTGATGATCAAGATGTGCTCAATAAAATTACTAGTAAATTCCATCTTGAAATAGATGCAACATCTAACAGTGATATCAATATAACATTTTCAACAAATGTTCATGGTGCGCCATCAGCAACGCATTTTGATTCAATCACGCATTTTAATGCTCACAATACAATTAGCTATAGTTCTGCATTGTCTGTAGTCGGTAATAATGGTTCAGCAGTAAAAGGCTTAGCTTCAATTGATCATAACTCTGGCATTGCAAAGTTTGATAAAACTGATAACACCTTAGCTAAACAAATTCTAGCGGTAGAAAAAGCGATGGGTTCTGATCCCGATCATTCCGCTGGACACGTTGCTATATGGGCAAATGGTTCAAACACAGAAATATTGATTAGAGATAATCATGTGGGTACATCCATTGGTGCGGGTGATGAATTGATTCAGTTAGTCGGTGTTAATCCTGTACATGTAGGTTTGTCTTCTTTTGATGGGGCTATACATTATGTTTAATATTAATTGATTTAAGTTTGTTACTATTAATGTAAATTACCTTCAATTCATCATAACCCTGAGTACAAAAGTCAAATGATTACTTTTGTACTCAGGGTTTTTTGTGGGTATTGATTTTGTTTAGTTCGGAATGTTAGGCTACTTAATTATAAAATTAGGGTTTTGCGTTTATAATGCCTATTCAATTCATATTCATGTTTTTTAATAAATAAGAGAAGTTTTTGTAATGGCAACCGTTCCTGATACTACGCCTCCAGTCGCACCAAAGTTAATAACGGATACAAATTATAATTGGACAGTTGATCCCCAGATTACCATGACAACCAATTATGGAACGGTTGTTATTGAGCTTCAACCTCAGCAGGCACCTGTTACAGTTGCTAATATGCTAGCGTATGTAAACTCTGGTTTTTATACGGATGTAATATTTCATAGAGTTATGTCTGGTTTCATGATCCAGGCAGGACTGGTGGGTGTTTCGGGTAATCAGTATTTTATTAAAAGTGCAATTTATAGCCCAATAAACATTGAATCTAATAACGGCTTGGCTAATTTGGCTGGCACCATCGCTATGGCTAGAACGACTGATCCAAATTCAGCCTCAGCACAATTTTTTATCAATCAAGTTGATAATGCCTTTTTAAATTATACAAGTGTGGCCAGTCCTGGGTATGCTGTATTTGGAAAGGTACTTAGTGGAATGTCTGTGGTTAATAGTATTTCCAAAGTAACTACAACTTCAGTAAATGCTGGATCACAAGGTACGCTAGAAAATTTCCCAAATTCTGCTGTCCTTATTAGTTCAATTCAACAAACTATATCGGGTGGTGCATTTTCAAGAACGGGATTATTAAATGTTAGTGATGTTGAAACTGGAGCGCATTGGGATTATTCAATAAATGCTGGAGCTACATGGATCTCTGGAATAAATTCCAGCTTTACGTTACCTTCTGGTAGTTATTCAGCAAACTCTATTGAGATTAGACAAACCGATGCATCTGGTAATATCAGTAAGACTATTAATAAATTAACAAGTAATTTGATTGTTGATAAAGACGTTCCAACCCTAACTATTTTGGCTGATTCCGTTACCTCCGGTTCAGAAAATGTATCTAATATCATCACATTTGCTAGTATTAAATCGCATAGTGACGCTGTTGATACTGATGGTGAAGTAACGGGTTTTGTGGTTAAAAATGTTAGCAGTGGCACCCTTGTAATTGGCACAAGTATAAAAGACGCGACAGCTTGGAATGCTCTTACAAATAATACGATAGATGCATACCATCAAGCTTATTGGAAGCCTGATTTAAATGCGACTGGAGTTTTAAGTGCATTTAACGTAGTTGCACAAGATAATGGTGGATTATTATCTGAAGTTGCAATACAAACAACTATAAATGTTATTGCTCAAAGTGCGGCACCGGTATTGACTCAGCCGTTAGATCTAAATTATGTCGATACAAAATTTGATGATAGTTATGCGACTTTTAAAGGCATATTAAAAGCAATTGATACACCAACTAAATCATTAATTTATAGTATTGATGGTGGTACGGCAAATAGTCAAGGTTTCATGTCTTTAACAAATGATTATGGTACCTTATCGCTTAATACAAAAACGGGTGCCTATACTTATGTACCTATCAAGTCAGTTATCGACAGGTTAAAAGAATCGGTGATTGCTAGTTTTACTATAACTGTATCTGATGGAGCATTATCTGATACTAAAAAGCTGTATATTAATATTACTCAACAAGGCATAACTGAATCTAATGGTGATGATGTCTTATTAGGAAACTCTGGAAATGAAAAGTTTAATGGGCTAGCGGGTAATGATATTATTGATGGAGGTGTTGGCGCCGATACTTTAATAGGTGGTTTAGGCGCTGATACTTTAATAGGTGGTTTAGGTGCGGATAGTTTAATTGGCGGTTCAGGAGATGATGTTTATTTTGTCGACAATGCGGGTGATAAGGTTATTGAAAAGGTCGGTGTCGATGAAGGAGTTGACTCGGTTAAAAGTACAATAAGCTATAACCTTGGACCTAATGTAGAAAACCTGACTTTACTAGGTGATGTCAAGATTAATGCAAAGGGTAATGCGGTCAATAATCTAATAATAGGCAATGCTCAAGCTAATAAAATAAGTGGTGGTTCTGGTAACGATACTATCAATGGTGGTGCTGGTAACGATACAATTCTGGGCGGAGTCGGTGATGATTCAATTTTTGGTGAGAATGGTGATGACACTTTAACGGGGGATGCTGGAAATGATCTTATCGTGGGTGGTGATGGAAAGGATGTTTTGAAAGGTGGTGCAGGTAGTGACACTTTTTGGTTTGATGCCACACCTAACGCTACAACTAATGTCGATACCTTAACTGATTTTGTATCGGGTACTGACAAGTTACAATTTAGTCTTACTGTTTTACCGGAATTAAATTCTACGGGTAATTTTACAATTAATGATGCGCGCTTTATAAGTAACACGACTGATTCTGCTACAGCGCCTGAAAATCGCTTTATATATAATTATAACACCGGCACTTTATACTATGATGCTGATGGTTCTGCATTATCTGCTTTGCCCGTTGCTATAGAATTACTAGGTGCGCATAAAGTTTTAAGCGCCACTGATATTATCGTTGTATAACACTGATTTATATAAGAGAACACTTCATGAATAAAAGATTAAGCGGTATCTTGGTGGCTACTTTGTGTTTAGTAAGTCAAGTGGGTTTTGCTAAACAAATCACACTACCGATTGATCTGGATTACAACTTTATCAAAAAAGAAGTGGTTAATGAGTTGTATAAAGGTGAAGGACATACCGCTGAAGTTTGGAATGATAAAAAAGGCTGTAGTTATTTAAAGTTATCTGATTTACAAGTGTCAGGGCAGCAGCAACAGATTAAATTACAAAATCATGTCCAAGCCCGTATTGGAGCAACGCTAGGTGGCAAGTGTCTTAAGTTAATTGAATGGCAGGGGAATTTAGAGACTCTACAACAGCCTACGCTCAATAAAGAGAAAACCGTATTAAGTTTACCGGTAACGCAGGTTGCAGTGTCGGATTTGCAAGGCCGACAGTTAAATGATCCAAAAATCCAAGATTTAATTACGCAGTTTGTGGCCCCAAAGTTATCAGGTCTTAAGTTAGATTTAAATGCCTCGCGTGCTGATATAGAAAAAACCGTGCAAGAGTATGTGCCGAAAGAAGATGTTGCTGAAGTACTGTCTCTATTAAACAGTCTTAGAATTACTGATGTCGTTGCTAAAGAAAAATCTGTGGGCTTAAAGTTTGCATTTAATTCGCCAAGTTCTAAAGCTAGAGCTAAAAAATCGGCAGCCCCTTTAACAGAAGCTGAGCAAAAAAAATGGCAGGTGCAATGGGATGAGTGGAATACGTTTTTAACCAAGTCTATTGAACAAGCGGTTGATGATGCTAAATCTCCTGAATTACGGGATGCTCTAACAGAAACTTTGGTAGAGGCAAGGGTGGCCTTTCAAACAGCCTTAACAACAAATAATTTGGATGATGATCCGGTTAGAGTATTTTTTACAGATACTTGGGAGCGATTAGCCCCACAGTTAAAAGAATTATCTCATGAGTTGCCAGAAGTAAAAGCTCTGCAATATGTCACTTTTATAGCTGCCACCGATGTAATGTATGAGCTTGAAAAGATTGGCGCGCCCTTTGGTTTAGAAATATCATCAGAAGGCTTAAGAAACTTAGCTAGAATTATTATCGCTAAGCAACAGAGTTAAGTTGAAAATAAAGGCTTTAACTTATAGCCTTTCAGAGTAAACGGTGATTTGTTTATTCTGAGCAAATAGTCTTTTAGAGTAAATGGTGATTCGATTGCTCTGAGTACATAGTCGTTTAGAGTAAACGGTTATTCGATTGCTCTGAGTACATAGTCGTTTAGAGTAAACGGTGATTCGATTGCTCGGAGTACATAGCCTTTCAGAGTAAACGGTGATTCGTTTACTCTGAGCAAATAGTCTTTTAGAGTAAACGGTGATTCGATTGCTCTGAGTACATATTCTTTTAGAGTAAATGGTGATTCGTTTACTCTGAGCAAATAGTCGTTTAGAGTAAATGGTATTTTGTTTAAATATTAATAGTTATTAGCCTGGCTCACTATAAGCGATACACATTAAATACAGTCATATAACACGAGTCAAATATTGATAATACGAGTCAAATATCTATAATACGAGTGTAATACTTGTATTAAGCCGTTCGCCCTGAGCCCTGTCGAAGGGTGATTCATGGTTCGACAGGCTCACCAAGAACGGATGTACTCACCAAGAACGGATGTACTCACCAAGAACGGATGTACTCACCAAGAACGGATGTACTCACCAAGAACGGATGTACTAACCAAGAACGGATGTACTCACCAAGAACGGATGTACTCACCAAGAACGGATGTACTCACCAAGAACGGATGTACTCACCAAGAACGGATGTACTCACCAAGAACGGATGTACTCACCAAGAACGTGCCAACCCAATTCTGTTTCTATCTTAGTAGCATCAATCGCATAACGCTTATCATGGCCGGCTCTGTCTTCTACAAAGCTTAACTGATCTTTGTAACTTGGCATCCCAGCGCCTAAACTTACAGTATTATCGGTTTTAATATTGGATAGATCTTTAATTGTTGCTCCAGCTTTGGGTCTTAAGCGATCTAAAATCTCACAGACTTTATTAGCGATGTAGTTGTTGGTGCGTTCATTACGGCCACCGATGTTATACACTTCACCGACTTTACCGTTGTGGTAGACCAAATCGATGCCTTTGCAATGATCTAAAACATACAACCAATCGCGGATGTTTTTACCGTCACCATAAATAGGGATTAATTCACCACCCATCGCTTTACGGATAATAGTTGGTATTAACTTCTCGTTATGCTGTTTAGGGCCATAATTATTGGAGCAGTTAGTAATTACAGTGTTCATACCATAGGTATGATAATAACTGCGCACAATCATATCACTGCCGGCTTTGCTAGCAGAGTAGGGCGAGTTAGGAGCATACGGCGTGCTTTCTGTAAATAAGCCAGTTTCGCCTAGAGTGCCGTACACTTCGTCCGTTGAAATATGATGGAAACGACAATCTTCATAACCGGCTTTAAAGGTAAACGGTTTATCCATCCAATATTTATAAGCGACATCTATCAGCGTAAATGTGCCATTAACATTGGTTTGTACAAAAACGCCTGGGTTTTTAATAGAATTATCCACATGGCTTTCTGCAGCAAAATGAATCACGCCACGAATATCATGCTGGTCAAATAACCGCTCTAATAACACGCGATCACAAATATCACCTTCGACAAAGGTATAGCCCTTATGGCCCGCTACCTCAGATAGGTTCTCTAAATTGCCGGCATACGTGAGTAAGTCTAGATTAATGATTTTATAGTCTGGGTACTTCTCAAGAAAGTAGGGGACAAAGTTACTGCCAATAAAACCGGCGCAACCGGTGACTAAAATAGAGCGCATGTTATTTACCGTTTAAGATGTTAAGGCAGTTTTTTAAGCTGTCTTGCCAATAAGGAATAGTGATTTCAAAATCGTGTTTAATTTTTGCTTTATTCAGCAAGCTGTAATGTGGGCGTTTTGCAGGTGTTGGATAGTCTTTGGTCTCTAAAGGCTTAACAAAGCAATTTAGCTCAGCATAATTAAAGATGGCTTTAGCAAAATCATACCAACTGCACACACCTTCATTACTGTAGTGGTAAATTTCTGTACCGGTTAGGTTTTGTAGCATAGGGTGTTTTATGATGCTGATTATGGCTAGGGCTAAATCGCCGGCCGAAGTTGGTGAGCCAACTTGGTCATAAATTACCCCCAATTCTTGGCGTTCTTTACCTAAGCGCAACATGGTTTTGACAAAGTTATTGCCAAACGTAGAGTAAACCCAAGCCGTGCGGATAATGATAGATTTAGCGGGGTTAATATTTAATAAAGCTTGTTCCCCCGCTAATTTGCTGGCGCCATAAATACCTTGTGGATCAGTGCGGTCGCTTTCTTTATAAGGTTGAAAGTTTTGTCCAGCAAATACATAATCCGTTGAGACATGGACCAAACTACTGTTTTGAGTTTTAGCAATGTTTGCCAAAGTTTCAACAGCCTTTGCATTAATAGCGTATGCTAAATCAGGCTCAGATTCAGCTTTGTCAACCGCGGTATAAGCCGCGCAATTAATAATGACATCAAAGTGCCTGTCGCTAAACCAAGCGTTAATGGCATGACTATCGCTTAAATCGACTTGAGTTCGAGTAACAAACGTAAAGTTAAGCTCAGTATGTGCTGGGGCTAGTTGCTGAAGCTCAGAACCCAACTGACCATTCGCGCCAGTGACTAATACGGATTTCATTTTTACTTAACCTTAATTATGTTTATGGTTCGACAGGCTCACCATGAACGGTTTTTATATTGATAACGGGTGTCTATGTTACGGTGTTTTACCGCTGTGTTTATACCAATCCGCTTATATGCTGTGTTTATACCAATGCGCTTATATGCTGTGTTTATACCAATGTGTTTGTTTATGTTATCGAATATTTCTTTTAATCCGTTTGTCCTGAGTGTGGTCGAAGGACGCTTGTCGAAGCTAACCTAGTAAATTTGCTAAAGCTTCTAATACAATAATTCAGCATTAAAAACCTCGGCTTTATCCAGCAATACTTGAGTCGTATCTTTAGCCGATAGCTTTAAGTGATCTTTATCTACTATCCAATCAATCGCTAATGCACGGTCGTCAAAGGCGATACCGCGATCATTTTCTGGGGAATAATAGTTATCGACTTTATAAGCAAACACCGTGTCATCTTCTAACACCACAAAGCCATGAGCAAAGCCTCTTGGCACAAGTAATTGGCGTTTATTTTGTTCTGACAATTCAATCGATACATGTTGACCAAAAGTTGGGCTGTCTTTTCTTATATCTACTGCCACATCTAAGACTTTACCTTTAATGACCCGTACTAACTTGGTTTGAGCTGCTGGTGCTAATTGATAATGTAAGCCTCTTAGAACGCCATAACTGGATTTGGACTCATTATCTTGGATAAAGTTAATGTTAAAGCCCAAGAATTCATTGAGTTTATCTTGGCGAAAGGTTTCCACAAAATAACCGCGGTCATCACCAAAGACAGTGGGTTCAATAATAACAACATCATTGATTGCAGTTCTAATAAAATTCATGCTCGAGTTATTCCTTCTTCTGCTCGGCGTAATAAATATTGTCCATATTGATTCTTTAACAAAGGCTGAGCTAAAGCTATTAATTGTTCTTTACTGATATAACCCATTTCGAAGGCAATTTCTTCAATACAGGCTATTTTTAAGCCCTGTCTTTTTTCGATGGTTTGAATAAAATTAGACGCATCTAATAATGACTCATGCGTACCCGTATCTAACCAGGCAAAGCCGCGTCCCATGAGTTCTACCTTTAAATCGCCTTGTTCCAAATAAGTTTGGTTAACCGTAGTAATTTCTAATTCGCCTCTAGGAGAAGGCTTAATATTCTTAGCAATCTCTACGATGCTATTTGGATAATAATATAAACCAATCACTGCGTAGTTGCTTTTTGGGTTGAGAGGTTTTTCTTCTATGCTTAACACATTGCCGTCAGCATCAAACTCTGCAACGCCATATTGATCGGGGTCTTTAACGTGGTAACCAAAAACGGTGGCTTTTTTAAAATCAACAACATTGGCTACCGCCTGATTGAGCATTTTAACTAAACCATGGCCATAAAAAATATTGTCACCCAACACCATACATACATCGTCTTGACCAATAAACTCTTCACCCAAGATAAAAGCTTGGGCTAAGCCATCAGGGGAGGGTTGTACTTTATAAGACAGTGCTAAGCCTAAATCTTTACCATCACCTAATAACTCTTCAAATCTAGGTAAATCCGTTGGGGTAGAAATAATGAGTATGTCTTTAATGCCAGAGAGCATCAAAACCGATAAGGGATAATAAATCATCGGTTTGTCATAAATAGGGGTGAGTTGTTTACTGACGCCTTTGGTAATGGGGTAAAGACGCGTGCCACTACCGCCCGCTAAGATGATGCCCTTCATGTTGAATACCTATATTTATGTGTAAAAACGCTGTTGATTATACAGTAATAAGTCGTAATGGTCATTGATTAATGACTTTTTATGGTGCGTTAGTGATAAGTTGCTTAAGTTGCTTAAGTAGTTTTTGTTGTTGTATTAACGGGAGTTGTTTAAATTCACTTTCAAAGTCATTAAAAGTATAGTTATTTGTAGGTAATGCTGGTTTTTCAGTAGTTAATTGTGTGCAATCCAGCAGTACTTGTTTTAGGGTCGTACTAGCGTTATCCAAATTTATTGAGCTGGATAAAACAGTTTTGATCATTGTGTTAATTTTAATGAATACGACTTGTCCGGTTAATAAATCATCCGCCATGCGCTTGGCATTTGTTTCTGTATAAGCTTTGCGTTTTGAGTCTGGAAAAGTTTTCATAGATAAAGTAACAGGCGCTAGCTGATCAACTTGATATTCCATGCTAAAACTACTGCCTTGTGAGGTGATAAGTTCATCTGTTTCAACAACGGCTTGTAATTTATGATCTTTGCAGACGAGTGATAGCATAATGTTGTCGTATAGCCCAGGTTTAGGGAGTGGCGATTGGGCGTAGCTATAGGTCTGATTATTTAAACTGTCACTTTGTTGATGATAACTCCAGCCCTTATCAGCATTAAGGCTAATTGGCAGGATGATGAATGTACTGACTATACCCACAAAAATAGTTTTTTTGATCTGTTTGTAATAATTCATTCAGTATCCTGCTGTTTAAATTTGGTTATTGTTATCTGTGAACGAGACTCCTTTAAACTGCTTAGTTATTTAGCAGATTAATAAGTCGTGTACATATCTGATTTTGTTTTTCTTTGTCATTAATAGGTTGTAATTGTAAATCGGTAATGTAAAAAACATCTTCTGCTCGACTACCTATGGTGCTAATTTTCGCACTTAATAGATTAATATTTTCTTGTATAAAGGCTTTACCAATAATGGATAACAGTCCCGCTCTATCAGTGGTTACTATTTCGATAATACTGTTTCGATTTAATGGATCGATTAAAAATTTAACACTGGTAGGTATAGGAAAGTGAATCGCTTGTCTTGATTTAGAGAGTCGATGGATGTTGATATGATCTTTAACCGAACCATTTAATAAATTATTGCGTAACGCAGAACAGATATGTGCTTCACGATAAGATTCATTTATAGGTTCGCCACTTTGTTCTAGTATTTGGAAACTATTGAGAACGTAATGATCTTGTGTAGTGATAATTCTGGCGTCTAATATAGTTAAGCCAAGTTGATCTAATGTGGCGGTACTAATTGAAAATATCGGGCCTTTTTCTTTGGTATAAATAAAGACTTCGGCGCTACCGTGTTGAGTTTTAGGATGTAATAAAACTAAGGGTAGATCCGTTTCGCTAGAGGAGGCAATAGCCTGAGTATGCCACGCTATTTCATCGGTTGAATATCTTAAGAAATAATCGTCATTGGTATGTTGCCAAGCTACATCGATAGTGCTGTCATTCATGCCCAGTTTAAGTAATTCGTCTCTAGCATATTGCTTGTTTTCAAGAATACGTTCAGACAAGGTAGCTGGATTCTGTAATCCGTCTTCTAAGGCTTGATACGTCGCTTTATACAATTCGTTTAGTAGAGAGTCTTTCCAGTCATTCCATAATTCTGGATTAGTCGCGCGAATATCAGCAACAGTAAGTAAATATAAATGTTTGAGGTAGTCAATATTTCCGACTTTTTGCGCAAATTCATGAATGATGTCAGGGTCGCTGATGTCTTTACGTTGTGCCGTCATAGACATGATCAAATGACTTTTAACTAACCAAGCGATTAGATCTGTATCGTACTTAGATAGGTCGTGTTGAAGGCAAAATTCTCGCGCAATGTCTTCACCTATTGTGGAATGATCACCTTTTAAGCCTTTAGCAATATCATGAAATAGTGCAGCTATATAAAGTATCTCAGGCTTTAGTATAGTTTTATAAACATTGCGACATAGTGGAAATTCATGGCTATGTTGTTCAAGTGACAAACGTCTTAAATTTCTAATAACGAATAAGGTATGTTCATCAACCGTATAAATATGAAATAAATCATATTGCATGCGCGCTACTATATTTGCAAAATGCGGTAAATAAGCGGCGAGCACACCATATCTGTTCATGCGACGTAAAGCATGAGTGAGGCCGGAAGGTTGGCGAAATATGTCTAAAAAGAGTTTATTTGCGTCTTTGTTTTGGCGAAAATTGTCATCAATTATATGTAGGTTTTTTCTAATGAGCCGAATTGTATTTGCTCTAATACCCATTAAATTGGCGTGTTGTTGCAGTAATAGAAAGACTTCTAAGAAGGCAAGTGGGTTTTTTACAAATAATTGGTCATCAATCGCTTCAATATAGCCATTGATGGCTATAAAATTGGTTGAAATTTCAATTGATTTATTGGCTTTTTCGCGGTTAACAAAGCGTTCGCTAAAGAGTTGTAAGAGCATTTCATTGAGTCGCTCTAAACCCTGGACAGTTTTGAAATAAAACTGCATAAATTGTTCAACGTCTTGGTTGTAATATTGGTCTTTACTACTAAAACCAAATTGTTCGGCTAAGTCTCGTTGATAATCAAAAATTAGTCGATTTTCAGCTCGATTAGTCAGTAGATGTAAAGCGTAACGAATTCGCCAAAGAACTTCGCGCGCTGCGATGAGTTCTGCGTATTCTGATTCCGGTAAAAAACCATATTTAATCAGTTCTTTAAGGGTAGAAGAATTGTAATGGCGTTTAAATACCCAAGCGATAACTTGCATATCGCGCAGTCCGCCAGGCCCTTCTTTAATATTAGGCTCTAAGTTATACGCCGTCTCATGGAATTTTGCATAACGTAAGCGTTGCTCTTCCATTTTAGCGGCAAAAAACTGATCAGATGGCCATATACTGTCGGGAGTGATTCTTAATTTAAGCGCGTTGAATAGGGATTTTTCACCGGCTATTAAGCTGAACTCCATAAGGCTGGTCATGATAGTTTGATCTTTAAATGCTGCGTTAACGCAGTCATCAATAGTTCTAACGCTATGCCCTGGTTTTAAGCCAATATCCCAAAGAAATGTAAACAGTTGGCTGAGTGCCTCTTGATAGGGCTCTGTATTATCGTCATCCAGCAGGATAAGTATGTCAATGTCAGAGTGCGGAAATAATTCTCTTCTACCGTAGCCACCAACTGCACAAAGTGCTAATTGATTAGCATACTGGCCAAGAAAGTGGTCCCAGCAACACTTTAAGATAAGGTCAACAAAGTCAGATTTCTCTTTTAGTAAACCAGAAACAGATTCTTGGGGATTAAACTTTAGATTCAGTTCAATTTCTTTTTGTTTTAATAAACTTTTAAACTGTAAAAGTGGGTCGCTAGTTTTAAAAATACTAGCATTAATATACTTATTCAAAGCGAGTACGCTCTTCGTTTCTTAGGGTTAAAATTTCAAAGCCTGAAGCTGTTACAAGGATGGTATGTTCAAATTGAGCTGAAAGGCTTCGGTCTTTGGTTACTGCTGTCCAGCCATCACCTAGTACTTTAACTTCCTTCTTGCCCAAATTAATCATGGGTTCAATGGTGATAATCATGCCTTCGTCTAAAGTAATCCCTTTTCCTGGTTTTCCATAATGTAGCACCTGGGGTTCTTCATGAAAGTTTTTACCAATGCCATGACCACAGAAATCTCTGACGACAGAATAACGGTTGCTTTCTGCGTGCGTTTGAATGGCATGTCCAATATCACCTAAAGTGGCGCCCGGTTTTACTTGCTCAATGCCAAAGTAAAGGGCTTCTTCCGTTATTTTAACGAGACGCTTTGCATGCGGGCTTACATCACCAATACAAAACATTTTACTGGTGTCACCATGGTATTCATCTTTTATAACTGTAATATCAACGTTGATAATATCCCCGGATTTTAATTTTTTGTCGCAAGGAATGCCATGGCAAACTGTTTGGTTGATAGACGTGCAAATAGATTTTGGGAAGCCATGATAATTAAGTGGGGCAGGGATAGCTTGTTGCACATTAACAATATAGTCATGGCAAATTTTATCAAGTTCATCAGTGGTAACACCTGCTACCATATAGGGCTCAATCATTTCTAAAACTTCAGCTGCTAGTTTTCCAGCAATACGCATTTTTTCAATTTCGAGCGGTGTTTTTATTGTGATACTCATGGGGTACTAAGTTAGTTGGATTTTAAAAGGTTAATAGTAAAACTAAAATTATGGCTCATATTTGTATATAGTGTACTGATTTTAACAGAGGTTGGCTTGTTGAAACCAGTTAAATATGGTATAAAGTTAAGTTCATTTTTGTAATAAATACTCACGTTTATCGTCACGTTTGGTAGGGTGCTGACTTCTTTGTTGAAGTGGGTTATCAGACGGGGTAGGCGGAGGCATAACCCAACTCGGAATATTAATTCCGAATTTTAAACTTAGGAGAAATAAATGGCAGCAGTATCCATGCGTCAAATGCTTGAAGCGGGTGTTCACTTTGGACATCAAACTCGTTATTGGAATCCAAAAATGGAGTCTTATTTATTCGGGGCTCGTAATAAAATCCATATCATCGATTTAGAAAAAACGCTTCCATTGTTCAATGACGCAATGAATTATCTGGGTCAAATGACTGCAAATAAAGGGACTATCTTATTTGTAGGTACTAAAAAGTCAGCACGTAAAGTGGTTGCAGAACAAGCAGCTCTTTGTGGTATGCCTTATGTTAACCATCGTTGGTTAGGTGGCATGATGACTAACTTCAAGACTATCAAAAAATCAATCAACCGTTTAAAAGAACTTGAAGCTATGAAAGCTGATGGCACTCTTTATCAACGTTTCGGTAAAAAAGAAGCGTTAGGTATGGAACGTGAACTTGAAAAATTAGAGCGTAGTCTTGGTGGTATTAAAGACATGAAAGGCGTTCCTGATGTAATTTTCGTATTAGACGTAGGCTATGAGAAAAATGCAATCAGTGAAGCTAAAAAATTAGGTATACCTGTTGTAGGTGTAGTTGATTCTAATAATTCACCTGAAAGAATTGATTATGTTATTCCTGGTAATGACGATTCTATTCGTGCAGTTAAACTATACTGTGAAAGTGTTGCTGCAGCTGTATTAGAAGCTAAATCAGCAACGTTAGGATTATCAGCAAAAGCTGATGATTTTGTTGAAGAAGCAGTAGCAGAATAAATTCAAATTGAGCTTTATTATCTTAGGATAGTAAAGTTTAGATTAGTCCGAAAAAAAACGCCTCCTTATGGGGGCGTTTTTACAGTAAAGATAATTTAAGGAAACACGAAAATGAGTATTACAATCAGTGCGGGAATGGTTAAGGAACTGCGTGAAAGAACGGGTTCCGGTATGATGGAATGTAAAAAAGCTTTAGTTGAAGCTAATGGCGATATGGAATTAGCCATTGAAAATATGCGTAAAGCGGGTTTAGCTAAAGCAGATAAAAAATCGGGTCGTATTGCTGCTGAAGGTATTATTGGTGTTAAGGTAAGCAATGATGGTAAAGCTGTTGCGATCGTTGATGTGAATTGTGAAACTGATTTCGTTGCTAAAGCTGATGGTTTCGTAAATTTTGTTAACAGTGTAACTGAAGCGGTATTAAACGCTGATCATGTTGAAACTGAAGAAGAATTATTGGCGCTACCATTAGATGGCGGTGTAACTGTTGATGAGTTACGTCGTGGTTTGATTTCAACTTTAGGTGAAAACATCACTGTTAGACGTTTTGAAAAATTCAAAACAGCTGAAGGTGGTACTGCAAGTTATTTACATGGCAGTAAGATTGGTGTAATTATTGAATTAGCGGCTTCTGATGCTGAATTAGGTAAAGATATCGCTATGCATATTGCTGCAAGTAAGCCTCAATATGTTTCAGAAGAGCATGTGCCTTCAGAAATGATCGAAAAAGAAAAAGAAATCTTTAGAGCCATTTCTTTAGAAAGTGGAAAGCCAGCTGAAATCATTGAAAAAATGATTGCGGGTCAAATTAAGAAATATTTAGCTGAAGTAACTCTATTAGGTCAGCCTTTTATTAAGGATGATAAAGTTACTGTGGGTGCCTTAGTTGCTGGTAAAGGTAATAAAGCAGTAAGATTTACTCGCTTTGAAGTGGGTGAAGGTATAGAGAAAAAAGAAGAAAACTTTGCTGAAGAAGTAATGGCGCAAGTTAGAGCAGTTTAATAGTGTTGGAGTTGAGTTACTGGTTTGGTAATTCAACTCCATCTATTTAAAATACATTAATTTCATTATTTAAACCTATAACACGACTAACTAATATTATGACTAAACCAATTTGCCAAAGAATATTACTTAAATTAAGCGGTGAGGCTTTAATGAGTGAGACGGGTGGTAGTATTGATTCAGATATTGTTAAGCGCCTTGCCATTGAAGTTAAAGAATTATGTGAAGTCGGAATAGAAGTAGGTCTAGTGATTGGTGCCGGTAATATCTTAAGGGGCTCTGAAAAAGCAGCTGAAGGTTTAGACAGAGTGACTAGCGACCAAATGGGTATGTTAGCCACAGTCATTAATGCTTTAGCAATGCAAGATGCACTTGAGGCAATTGGTCAGCAAGTAAGAGTAATGTCAGCATTAAAAATTAATCAAGTTTGTGAAGATTATATTCGTAGGCGAGCGGTACGGCACTTAGAAAAGGGTCGTGTTGTTATATTTGCTGCGGGAACGGGTAATCCGTTTTTTACAACAGATTCAGCAGCTAGTTTGAGAGCCATCGAGATAAATGCAAATTTGATGATTAAGGCCACAAAAGTTAAAGGGGTTTATTCTGCAGATCCTGAAAAAGTTAAGGACGCTGTTTTTTACTCGCGATTAACTTATGATGAGGCACTTGATCAACGCTTAAACGTTATGGATACCACAGCATTAGTACTTTGTAGAGATAATGATGTACCTATGCGTGTGATGAATATTTTTGAAAAAGGTGCCGTCATGCGATTAATGATGGGCGAAGAGATAGGCTCACTTATTGAGCGAGGAACAAATTGATGATTAATGATATCCAACAAGATGCAGCTACCCGAATGGGTAAAAGTATTGAGGCATTAAAACATGAGTTTTCAAAGATTAGAACCGGTAGAGCTCATCCAAGTTTATTAGATCAAATTAATGTTACTTATTATGGTTCAGAATCTGCATTGTCACAAGTGGCTAACATTGCAGTGGAAGATGCTAGAACTTTAACCATTACACCTTGGGAAAAAGGTATGGTTCAAGCGATTGAAAAAGCGATTATGAAGTCAGATCTTGGTTTGAATCCAGCTACAAACGGTATGACTATTAGAATTCCTTTACCTGCTTTAACAGAAGAACGTCGTCGCAGTTTGGTAAAAATTGTAAAAGGCGAGGCTGAGAATGGTCGTGTTGCAATAAGAAATATTCGTCGCGATGCTAACTCTGAAATCAAAGATGCATTAAAAGAAAAGCTAGTTTCTGAAGATGAAGCGCGTTCTGGCGAAGAGAAAATTCAAAAAATAACAGATCAATTTATTAAAGATATTGAGAAATTGTTAGAAGCAAAAGAGGCTGATCTCTTATCTATATAAGGCTGATTAGATATGTCTACAACTTCTAATGAGCTTTTATCAAACTATCCTCGACACATTGCCGTTATTATGGATGGCAACGGGCGTTGGGCACAGAAAAGGTTTATGCCACGTGCAGTTGGCCATAGGGCAGGTGTTAAATCTGTCAGGGCCGCGGTAGAGTATTGTGCTAATAATAAGGTTGATGTACTTAGTTTATTTGCTTTTAGTAGTGAGAATTGGCGAAGACCTGAAGCAGAAGTGAAATTATTAATGGCGCTTTTTATGTCTTCTCTGCAAAGGGAAATTAATCGGCTTGATGACAAGAATGTTTGTTTACGCTTTATTGGTGATAGAACAGCATTTTCAGATAAATTACAACAAAAAATGTCCGAAGCTGAAGAGCAAACCAAAGATAATAAGGCTTTGACTTTAGTTATTGCAGTTAATTATGGTGGGCGATGGGATTTATGTCAGGCCGCTCAACAAGTTTTTAATAAAATTGCTTCAGGTGTTTTAGAAAAACAACAAATAACCGAGCAACTTATTAATGAACATTTATCAACGGCAGGTTTACCGGAACCAGACCTATTTATAAGAACTGGTGGTGAACAAAGAGTAAGTAATTTTATGTTATGGCAATTAGCTTATACTGAAATGTACTTTACATTCACGCTCTGGCCAGATTTTGATCAGAGTTCTCTTGAAGAGGCTGTTAAGAGCTTTAAGGGTCGGCAACGACGTTTTGGTCACACGAGTGAACAAGTTCTTAATCAAGCAGTCACTTTGTAATTCAATTTATACAGCATACTACAATGTTACTCACACGAATAATAACCGCATCAATACTTGCAAGCTTAATTGCCGTAGCCGTTTTTGTATTACCACTTGAATATTTTTCACTCATTATGGGGCTTATTACATTATTAGCCGCTTGGGAGTGGTCTAACTTAGTTGGGATAGAATCTTATAAAAAAGGTTTATTTTTATTTTCCTTGTTAGTGCCCATGATAGGTTTGCAATTTTGGACTCAATTACTTGAATTATTAGCTCAGTTAGCTGATTGGACCGATGTAAGAGAGCATTCTGGAATTTTAGAATGGTTCGTGATCGGCCCTGTATTATTCTGGCTTACAATAATGATTCTTATTAGAAATAAGCCAGCAGACATTTTAAGTATAGAATTACGCTTGAAGTATAAGGCATTTATTGGCTGGTTTATTTTGTTAGGTGCTTGGATGTTCTTAACGCGTTTAAGAGCTTTTTATGGCCCAGAAATGACCATGTATTTCTTAGTATTAATTTGGCTTGCGGATATTGCAGCTTATTTTTCAGGAAAAAAATGGGGCGTAACAAAATTGGCTCCTGAAATCAGTCCGGGTAAGACTCTTGCTGGTATGTATGGCGCATTAATTGTTTCATTAATTGCTGGTGCTGTTTTCATTGGTTATTACGGATATCGAGATGGGTTTGTTTGGACTCGAGTGTTTGATTTCCTATTATTATCAGTTTTAACGGTATTAGTTTCGATATACGGTGATTTATTTATAAGTGTTGTTAAGCGTAAAGTAGGTGCTAAAGATAGCGGTACTTTGTTACCTGGGCATGGTGGTGTACTTGATAGAATCGATAGTTTGATAGCAGCTATCCCAGTATTTTATGCGGGTATCATCTTAATAGGGCTTGAATCATGAAGGGAATTTGCGTATTAGGTGCGACAGGGTCTATTGGTGTTAGTACTTTAGATGTCGTTGCTAGACATTCACATCTCTACAAAGCAGTTGCATTAACAGCAAATCACAATATAGATTTGTTATTTGAACAATGTATGTTGCATCATCCAGAATATGTTGTGGTAGTTGATGAAAATAAGGCAAAGAGTTTTGAGCAAAAAATTCAAAATACACCTATTTCAGATATTAAAGTATTAACTGGATCTGAATCATTAGAATATGTTTCAACACTTGATAGTGTTGATTCAGTAATGGCCGCGATAGTGGGGGCTGCAGGTTTATTGCCAAGTTTAGCGGCTGCAAAAGCCGGTAAAACTATTTTACTAGCAAATAAAGAAGCGCTTGTTATGTCAGGCGATATTTTTATGGATGCAGTTGCAAAGTCTGGTGCCCAGTTGTTGCCAATAGATAGTGAGCATAATGCAATTTTTCAATGTATGCCTGCAGGTTATAAATCCGGCATGCAAGCCAAAGAGGCTAGACGTATATTGTTAACGGCTTCGGGTGGACCATTTCGTCAAATGCCAGTTGATCAATTAGTGAATGTAACGCCTGCTCAAGCGGTTGCGCATCCTAATTGGGATATGGGTAAGAAAATATCTGTAGATTCTGCAACTATGATGAATAAGGGCTTGGAAATGATCGAGGCTTGTATTCTCTTTGCCATGAAACCAGATCAAATTCAGGTTGTTATTCATCCACAGAGTATTATTCATAGTATGGTGGATTATGTTGACGGTACAGTTTTAGCGCAAATGGGTAATCCAGATATGCGAGTGCCAATTGCTTATTCAATGGCATGGCCAGAACGATTTGAATCAGGTGTTGCGCCTTTGAATATATTTGATGTTAGACAAATGGATTTTGAAGAGCCAAATTTGGAACGTTTTCCGTGTTTACGGTTAGCTTATAAAGCTATTAATTTAGGCGGTATTATTCCTACTGTTTTAAATGCAGCAAATGAAATTGCGGTAGACGCATTTTTGAATGAACAGATTCGTTTTACAGATATTCCTCTTGTGATTGAACGCAGTATGGATAAATTTGTAGCAAGTCCCGCTAGTTCCCTAGAGCTTATTCTTGAGGCAGATAAAAATGCTAGATTAGTTGCAAAACAATTAATCATTGAGCTGGCTGCATAATGGAATTAATACATACGCTATTTTATTTTGTGGTGGCCATTGGTATTTTGGTTTCATTCCATGAGTTTGGTCACTTTTGGGTGGCTCGTAAAGTAGGCGTAAAAGTAATTCGATTTTCAGTGGGTTTTGGTAAGGTATTATGGTCTTATCAAAAGAACTCTGAAACGACAGAATACGTTATTTCTGCAATTCCTTTGGGTGGATATGTAAAAATGATTGATGAGCGTGAAGGTGAAGTGTCTACGGATGACTTACCTTATGCTTTCAACCGTCAATCGTTATGGGCACGAACTGCAATTGTGGCCGCTGGTCCTATTTTTAATTTATTTCTCGCCGTAATATTATTTTGGAGTGTTTTGGTCATTGGTGAGGTAGGAATTAAGCCTATTCTAGGTGAAGTAAAACAAAACACCATAGCTTATAAGGCCGGATTTACAGAAGGGGATGAAATAGTTTCTATTAATGATAAATTATCTCCTACTTGGTCAGAGGCATTAAGCGGCATTATTTCATCTGCTTTAGAGGGTAATCATGAAATAAAGGTGCTTATTAAGCATGGTGATGAGGCGGCTGTAGAAAAAATATTAAATTTTACTGATGTTGATATTAAATCGCCTGAAGAGTTATATCAGCAACTTGGCTTTAAACCATGGTCGCCAAAATTAAAACCCATTATCGGTAAAGTTTTACCACAGGGAGCTGCGTTAGAAGCAGGATTGGAACAAGGGGATGTGGTCATAAGTGCTGATGGTATTGCGCTCAAGGAATGGTTGCAATTAGTTGATATTGTGAAGAAGAAACCTGGTGAAACTATCGAATTGCAGATTGAGCGAGATGCTGTGCAATTGAAGATTGATATTACTCCAAAAACTATTCAAGTCGAACATGGCGCTGAAGGTAAAATTGGCGCATCAGTTTATGTGCCCGAAAGTTTGCAAAAATCAATGCAGATTGAGTATGCGCTACCGCCTTTAGAAGCTGTTCCTGTCGCATTAGAAAATACACTTTTTTATTCAATTTCTACTTTAAAGATGTTGGCTAAGATGTTTATAGGTGAAGCTTCTGTTGAAAATTTAAGTGGCCCCATTAGCATAGCCCAATACGCTGGCCAATCAGCTAACATGGGTTTTGCTGCCTTTTTTAAATTTATGGCTTTTGTTAGTGTTAGTCTTGGAGTGTTAAATCTTTTGCCTGTGCCGGTATTAGACGGTGGGCATTTATTGTTTTTTGCTATCGAAGGATTGAGAGGAAGGCCGGTTTCTGAAAGAATACAATTATTCTTTCAACAAGTAGGGATGTCGTTTCTTTTTTTGTTAATGGCTGTGGCGATGACCATGGATGTTAAGCGGAGCATACTAAATACTTCTTTTTTTCAGTCCATGAAAGAAGTATTTAAAAGTCTATTTTATTAAATGATGAGAATATTATGAGAAACGTATTTAAGTTGGTTCTGCTTTCTATTTTAGGCAGTGTTAATGCTGTAAACGCGGATGAAGCGGCAGTTAGACAAGCGATGACGAAGATAATACCTACTGTCAAAATTGATTCTATTAAGCCATCTGAAGTTAAGGGGTTGTTTGAGGTCATTGTAGGTGTAAATATTTACTATGTTTCTGAGAATGGTAAATATTTATTAGCCGGCCAACTAATTGATGTTGCAACTAGTAAAGACTTGACCAAAGAAAGACTAAATAGTGCACGTATCTTAGCTATCAATAGTTTAGGTGAGTCTAAGATGGTTATTTACAAGCCTAAAATTTCAAAGTATACAGTGTCAATCTTCACTGATATTGATTGCGGATATTGCCGCAAGTTACATTCTGAGATAGATCAGTATTTAGCTGAAGGAATCACAATTAGATATATGTTTTTCCCAAGAGCCGGAAAAGGTTCTGAATCGTATGATAAAGCAGTATCCGTTTGGTGTTCTGCTGATCGTAATGCAGCCTTAACTGCAGCCAAAAAAGATCAATCACTTCCAACTAAGACTTGTGATAATCCAATTGATGAGCATATGAAATTAGTTAATGATTTCGGCTTAAATGGAACCCCAACGATAGTATCTGAAAATGGTAGTTTGTATCCAGGTTACTTGCCACCTAAGCAACTCTTTGCTACTTTGGAACAAGAGAAGCTAACAAAATAATCATTAATACCACTAAGTAGACTTGTTAAGAACAATTTATTAAATATTGGTTCTTAACAAGACTTATGATGAAGTTTTTCGTTTAAAACTCAGTTATTTTTAAAGTTTGATGTCGCTTTTTTGATGCGGTCATTAATTGCTCGCCAAGCTTCTGTGTCTGGGGTTTGTTCAATTAAAATAATGTCGAGCTCTCTGTTATCTAATTCACGCAAACAAGTGTATAAAATCTGAGCATAACTTTCCGCCTGTTCAGGCATGCATAGCATATGCATAAGCCTGTTTTCTGGTGGGTTAAATTGATAAGAAAGCAAGCCAACCCGTTTGTTTTGTAAACGTAAATTATTTAATATTTGAGGTAATTTATCATGTTCACAGAGCGCGGCACGTGTTGTTGGTGCATAGTGCACAGGCATCATGCCGGGAGCCATAGTTTCAGTTGATTTGTTACCGTTTGCACTGGCTGTTACTATTTGCAGTTCGCTATCTAAAACCGCTTCAATTTCAGCTTTGCTAATGTGTCCTGGTCTCAATAGTTTTGGAATGGGTCCTGTTAAATCAATAATTGTTGATTCTACCCCCACTCTACAAGCGCCACCATCGAGTATCATGTCGATGGTATCGCCCAGTTCTTCTTCAACGTGTGAAGCCTGTGTTGGGCTAATTCTGCAGTAAATGTTTGCTGATGGAGCAGCAATACCGCCTTCAAATTTATTAAGTAATGCAAGCGCAACAGGATGGTCAGGCATCCGTAAAGCGATAGTGTTTTGTCCACCTGTTACTTCTGATGGGACGCTATTTTTTTTATTAAGAATTAAGGTAAGGGGGCCAGGCCAAAAGTGGGAGGCTAGTTTTTTTGCATTATCAGGTATTTTCTGGGCCCAATCTTTAATTTGATCAGCATCTCCTATATGAACTATAAGAGGGTGAGTTGTGGGTCGCCCTTTAACGGCAAAAATCTGCTTAATTGCCTCAGCATTTGATGCGTCAGCACCTAAACCATAAACGGTTTCAGTGGGAAACGCGACTAGGCGACCTTGTCGCAATAATTTAGCTGCTTGTTCAATAGCAGCGTTATCTGCAAAGATAGGTTTCATAATATATTTTTAACGGTTGTGTAACGGCGTTAATAATCAAGTTGGTGCGAAGTCTTAGCAAAATATTAAAACTACGTTTATTAATTGCATTGAGTATCGTTTGTTCGATATTTTATGGGTGTGTTGCCCAGTAATCAAGTATTACGGTTACTGCAATATAAAGTAACAGGGTGCTAGATTGAAATTTTAATTAAACTTGATTGTATCGAATGTGGTTTAGTGAACGCATAAAAAAAAAGGCTTTTGCGTAAACGCATAAGCCTTTAAATTTTGGTGGCGATAGGTGGATTTGAACCACCGACCCCGGGGTTATGAATCCCGTGCTCTAACCAACTGAGCTATATCGCCTTATTAATCGTTCTTAACAAAGACAGAAATTATAATAATTCTGTGGGCTTTTGTCAAACATTGAACCTAAAATGAACCACATCCCCGTCTTTTACAACATAATCTTTTCCTTCTAAACGCCATTTGCCAGCATCTTTTGCACCTTGCTCACCTTTATTTGCAATGTAGTCTTCATAGGAAATGACTTCTGCCCGAATAAAGCCTTTTTCAAAATCACTATGAATTACACCTGCCGCTTGTGGTGCTGATGCGCCCACAGGAATAGTCCAAGCTCTTACTTCTTTGACGCCGGCAGTAAAATATGTAGCAAGATTAAGCAAGGCATAACCGGCTCTAACTACACGATTTAAACCCGGTTCTTCTAGGCCTAGATCGTCCAAGAATTCTTTCTTTTCTTCTTCATCAAGTTGTGCGATTTCAGCTTCAATGGCTGCACAGATTGGCACAACAGTAGCGCCTTCTTTTGTGGCAAGATTTCTAACGCTATCTAAAAGTGGGTTGTTTTCAAATCCATCATCTTGTACATTCGCAATATACATAGTGGGCTTTAATGTCATTAAGCATAAATCTTTGATTAAAGCTTTGTCATCATCAGAAAGTGGCAGTGTGCGAACTGGTTCACCAGTCTCCAGTTGTTTAAGAACTTGTTCTAATACTGCTTTTTTTGCAAGTTCATCTTTGTTTCCTGTTCTGGCAATTTTGCTTGATCGAAGCAATGCTTTTTCAACTGAGGCCATGTCAGCTAAAGCTAGTTCTGTGTTGATGACTTCAATATCCGATAAAGGATCAACCTTTCCTGATACATGAACGACATTATCGTCTTGAAAACAGCGAACAACATGTGCAATGGCATCCGTTTCACGAATATTAGCCAAAAATTTATTTCCTAAGCCTTCACCTTTTGATGCTCCAGCAACTAATCCAGCAATGTCTACAAATTCGATAGTTGTTGGGAGTATCCTTTCGGGCTTAACAATTTCGGCTAATTTATCCATACGTGGATCAGGGACGGGAACAACCCCAACATTAGGGTCAATTGTACAGAAGGGATAATTTTCAGCAGCAATTTTAGCTTTCGTTAAGGCATTAAACAGTGTTGATTTACCAACATTCGGTAAGCCAACAATTCCACAATACAGCGCCATATTTTTCTCTTGATATTCTTTTAGTTAATAAAGGATTGTATGAAAGGATAATGATCATACTTAAGCCCATCAATTATACTGGGTATCCTTGAATTCTAAATGAATTAATTTAATCAAATCAGTTGTAGATGTTCTTGATAGAGGAAATACGGCTGTACTAATATTACTCTTTAAGGTTAAAACCATTAGTAGAATTGTAGTCAATAGACAACATTCATAGACTAATCCCCTACTATTTTGGTATAGTTATACAGCTATTAAGTTCAGCTCATCAGTTTTTATATTTTTAAAACATCACTCTGGAGATTATCAATGCCAATTAAAGTTGCAATCAATGGTTATGGTCGTATTGGACGTAATATCGTTCGTGCTTTATACGAATCAGGCCGCACAAACGAAATTCAAATAGTTGCAATTAATGACTTAGGTGACAGTAATACAAATGCTCACTTAACACAATATGATTCAGTACATGGCAAATTTCCTTTTGAGGTTTCTGTTGACGGTGATTACATCATTATCAATGGTGACAAAATTAGAGTTTTCTCTGAAAGAGATCCATCAAAATTACCATGGGCAGAATTAGGTATTGAAGTTGTACATGAATGTACTGGTTTCTTTACAAGTAAAGCTAAAGCATCTGCTCATATTACCGCAGGCGCTAAAAAAGTTATCATTTCAGCACCAGGTGGTGATGATGTTGATGGTACTATCGTTTTTGGCGTTAACCATGACACTTTAAAAGCTTCAGATACAGTTATTTCAAATGCATCTTGTACTACTAACTGTTTAGCTCCAATTGTTAAGCCTTTAAATGATGTAATTGGTATTGAAAGTGGTTTAATGACTACTATTCACTCTTACACAAACGATCAAGTATTAACTGACGTTTATCACAGTGACTTACGTCGTGCTCGTTCTGCGACGCAATCAATGATTCCTACTAAAACAGGCGCAGCAGCGGCAGTAGGCTTAGTGTTGCCTGAGTTATCTGGTAAGTTAGATGGTTTTGCAATGCGTGTACCAACTATCAACGTATCGGTTGTGGATTTAACTTTCCAAGCGTCTAGAGATACTACTAAAGCAGAAATTGATGAAATTTTAACATCAGCTTCTAAAGGTGCCTTAAAAGGGATTTTAGATATCAATGAAAGACCTTTAGTTTCAGTAGATTTTAATCATAATCCAGCTTCTTCAATTTATGAATCACCTTTAACTAAGGTTTTAGGCGGTCGTTTAGTGAAAGTTCTTTCTTGGTATGACAACGAATGGGGTTTCTCAAATCGTATGTTGGATACTACTATTGCCTTTGTTAACGCAAAATAACGGATTTCATTCATGTTAAGAAGAACCAAAATTTTAGCCACACTCGGCCCTGCTACTGATAAGCCTGGTGTGCTTGAAGGCTTATTTAAGGCAGGTATTGATGTAGTCCGAATGAACTTTTCTCATGGTTCTGCTCAAGATCATATAGACAGAGCTAATCTCATTCGTGAATTAGGTAAAAAAACAGGCAGACGAGTAGGTATTCTTGCTGATTTACAAGGGCCAAAAATTCGTATTGCTCGTTTTAAAGATACGAAAGTGTTTTTAGAAGAAGGTCAAGATTTTGCTTTAGATATTAACTTTGATCCGTTATTGGGTGATAACACTCAAGTAGGTATAACCTATGAGCCTTTGGCTCTTGAAGTAGTGCCTGGAAGCCGTTTGTTATTAGATGACGGACGTATCGTTCTTGATGTTGTTAATGTTGTTGATATGCGTGTAAATTGTACTGTTGTTGTCGGTGGTGCATTATCAAACAACAAGGGTATTAATTTATTAGGCGGTGGTCTTTCTGCTGCGGCGTTAACTGAAAAAGATAAAGAAGACATAAAAACGGTTGCTTTAATGAACTGTGATTATGTTGCTATATCTTTTCCTCGTTGTGCGGAAGACTTAAATGAAGCACGTCGTTTGTTACAAGCAGAGGGCTGTTATGCAGGTATCGTTTCTAAAGTAGAGCGTGCTGAAGCGATTGTCCCTGAAGTGATGGATGAAATTATCTTAGCTTCTGATGCTGTTATGGTTGCGCGTGGTGATTTGGGTGTTGAAATTGGCGACGCTAATTTACCAGCTGTTCAAAAGCAATTGATTAAGCGGGCAAGAGAGCTTAATCGTGTGGCTATAACTGCGACACAAATGATGGAATCAATGATTGAAAATCCGATTCCAACGCGTGCAGAAGTATTTGACGTGGCTAATGCTGTTTATGATGGTACTGATGCAATTATGTTGTCAGCAGAAACAGCTTCGGGTAATTATCCGATTAAAGCCGTTGAAGCGATGGTTCGTATTTGTTTAGAGGCAGAAAAACAAGCTGTAGTTCGTGAATCAGATCACCGTATCAGTGATCAATTTCAACGTGTTGATGAAGCGATTGCTATGTCTGCAATGTACTTAGCTAACCATACGAAAATCAAAGGTATCGTGAGCTTAACAGAGTCTGGTTCTACACCATTATGGATGTCTCGAATCAGTTCAGGTATTCCTATTTTTGCTTTTAGTAGTCAAGAAAAAACACTTGGTAAAGTGACGCTTTATAGAGGTGTATTTCCTGTTCATCATGAATTGGATGGCAATAATGATCATGCTGAGGTTAATCGCAGTGTGGTTGCTAAACTCAGAAAATGGTATAAAGCGGCTGATGGTGATAAATATATTATCACTAAAGGTGATTTAACCGGTGTTGAAGGTGGAACCAATGCGTTAAAGGTTATTGTCATTGGACAAGGTCTTACGCCCTAGGTAATACAAAATTCTGCACTTACTTGTTAAGTGCAGAATTTTTTTGATGCTGTAAATTGATTCTAGTTGATAATACTACTAAATTTTTTCAAGTTGGGCATAAGAAATCATCAGCCATTTCATACCCGCACCTGAAAAATTAATCTGTACTCTTTCTTGATTTCCTGATCCTTCTAGTTGTAACACTATTCCTTCGCCAAACTTTCCATGATGGACGCGTTGACCCAGTTTGAACGTTGACTCTTCTGATAACGATGGTGACTTTGTGGGTGATTGTGTAACAGGCTTGCTAATATTAGCGCGTATGCGTACTTCTTGTATAAGTTCTACAGGAATTTCTCTTATAAATCTCGATGGTCTTGGATAGCTTTCTCGTCCATATAAGCGTCTCGATTCAGCATAGCTTAAATATAAGATTTGCATTGCTCTAGTCATCCCAACATAACAAAGTCTTCGTTCTTCTTCTAAGCGACTTAAGTCGTCAATAGATTGTTGAGATGGGAATAATCCATCTTCCATGCCTACTAAAAATACAGTTTTAAATTCTAAGCCTTTAGCAGAGTGAATGGTCATTAATTGCACACAGTCTTCACTTTCATCGCTTTGATTGTCTCCAGCCTCCAATGATGCATGTGTTAAAAACATATTAAGTTCGTTCATGCCCTCTTCATTGTTGCTATCAAAGTCGAAAAGTTTAGCAGCGTTAACTAATTCCTCTAAATTTTCAATTTTCTCATCACCCTTATCAACTTTATCTTTTTTATAAAACTCAATAAGTTTAGTTTGTTCAATAACTAATTCTACCTTTTCAAAGAGACTAATTTCTTCAGATTTAATGGCAAGATTTTTAATGAGTTCTAAGAAACTAATAAGTGCATTTGTGGCCCTTGGTGTTAATGCTTTATTGTTAATGAGGCTAATCGTTGATGTCCACAAAGATTGATTTTGATCTCTTGCAATGGTGCGAATTTCATCTATTGCTTTTGCACCTATACCACGAGTTGGAGTGTTAATGATTCTTTCAAATGAGGCGTCATCATGGTGATTATTCATTAGGCGTAGATAGGCTAGTGCATTTTTAATTTCTGCACGGTCAAAGAATCTAAGCCCACCATAGACACGATAAGGCGTGCCCGTAGCCATAAGTTTTTCTTCAAATTGACGAGACTGAGCGTTTGATCTATATAATATAGCTGTTTCAGATCTTAAACCTCCTTCTTTTATCCAGTTTTTAATTCTTTCAACAACGAAAAATGCTTCATCTTGTTCATTGAATGCAGAATATAAATAGCAAGGATCCCCATCCCCACTATCCGTCCATAGTTCTTTACCCATTCTTCCAGAATTATTGGCAATGATATGGTTAGCAGCCTTAAGTATCGTTCCAGTAGATCTGTAGTTCTGTTCTAGCTTAATAATTTCATTATTTGGGTAGTGTTTTTGGAAGCTATATAAATTTTCAATTTTAGCGCCACGCCAGCCGTAAATTGATTGATCATCATCACCTACGACAAATAAGTTATCTTTATTATCCGTTAGTAAACGTAACCAAGCATATTGAATAGTGTTAGTGTCTTGGAATTCATCAACATGGACGTGTTTGAATCTATGTTGATAAAATTCAAGTAGATCGAGATTGTCTCTAAGTAATTCATGGGCGCGAAGAAGTAATTCAGCAAAATCTACTAGTCCAGATCGATCACATAGATCTTCATAGGCGCGGTATATTGCAAGCATCTGATTCTGATGGTAATCATGTGAGTCGAGCATGTGTTTTGCTCTAATGCCTTCATCTTTTTGAGCGTTAATAAACCACTGGGCCTCCCTTGGCGGCCACTTGCTTTCATCTAGATTAAGGCTAATTAATAGTCTTTTTATAAGTCTTAATTGATCGCTAGAATCCATCACCTGAAAGGTTTCTGGTAGACGAGCGCTTTTAGCATGTCGTCTTAATAGTCTATGAGCAATGCCATGAAAAGTGCCTATCCATAAATTTTGAGTAGGAACATTGAGCAGTTGTTCAATTCTATGGCGCATTTCTTTAGCGGCTTTGTTAGTAAAAGTAACAGCTAAAATGTTATGTGCGGCTACTCCTTCGACCTGAATTTGCCAAGCAATTCGATGGACTAATACGCGGGTTTTTCCACTGCCAGCACCAGCTAAAATGAGCAGCGCTTTTGATGGGGCAGTTACCGCTTGGCGTTGGGCATTATTTAAAGGTTCTATTATCTGGGTGATGTCCATTATGGTTTTATCGCTTGCACATTTTTTAGAGCTGTGTATATTACTTGCCATTCGGCAAGGGCATCAATTATCATTGTCAGAATATATTATAACTATTACACAGAGGGGGATTAAGATGAGTTTTGATTATAAACGTATGATTAAATTTGAACACAATATTGGTGCTAATGAGAAAAAATATCGACTATATGGAGGGGCTGCTTTATTAGTTATATCTGTATTTACAGCTTCGATCTTATTATTGGTAGTGGGTATGGTGTTAGTCGGTACTGGCTTCTCTGGTTGGTGTCCCTTATATTCAGGTCTTAATCGTAATACATCAGGTGAATTAGATACACCTGCTGAATAATTATCGTTTTAGCGCAAGGTTAATTTATGTCCTTGCGCTAAAAATTCAAAATAAGTAATTTTTTTCAAGATCTGCATCAAGCATATTTGACTCTCCTGTTTTTCTTTATTTAGATTTGAAAGTTATAACATGTCTCAATAATTTTAGTTTAAATAATGTCTTAAGCTAAGTTTTTTATTAATAGTGCTATCGCACAGGTTATACCAAAAATATCAGTTAATAATCTAGTAGATTTTAAAAGTGGTCTTGAAGTTAAAAAATTAACTAGATTTTCCATAATTACATACGCTACAAATGGCCCACGCTTTACATTATTTTGTGTTTTTTTGCTATTAGAGTGCTAATCCACAAGAATAATTCAGTTATGGATATTAAAAAATTGTTGAAAAAACTCCGATGACACTTTTGGTAATTTAATAGTAAAAATATTATCTGTGATTTTGAATCAATTTAATTATTAAGATAGATGGGGTTAATATTGACATTAACGAGGTGTTTTTAGATAATTTATTGCTTTAAGTTGTAATTGTTTTAACTTAATTGGTACAATATGATTTGATATTTATTTAAATTTCGGTCTTTGTTTTTGATGACTTATAAAACTGAATGAATATCAGTTTAAGATCAAATGATTTAATTTGCACGGCTAAAGTAATTGTATTTTAGAAATCTAAAAATTATTATGCCTGATTGATCACTCATATATTCGCATAGTATATTTTAGATAAAAATATTTATTCAAAATTGTCAAAGTATAATTAATGAGTGTTTTTACATATTAAATCAATAACGTTAATTATGGATTAATTTAATTAGCAATTAAAAATCTACACCCAATATGGGCCTCCTGAAATAATTGCCGTTTACCTCCAAACGGTGCCTTCTCAATATCTTCAATGGATTATTTAATGTTACATATGAAAATAATATTGTTCTGTTTTCTTTCGTTGTTCGGCTTTACAAATTTTGTTTATGCTGAAGATGCTCCACTACCAGGTGATCAAGCTTTTAAACTAACTGTAAAAGCAGTCAAATCGGATCAACTTGAGTTGTCATGGGACGTTGTAGAGGGTTACTACTTATATAGGGATCACATACACGTAGTTTCCAAAACCGACGATGTTCAAATTTCTCCCTTAATACTTCCAGAAGGTAAAAGCAAGCATGATGCTACCTTTGGTGATGTAATTATTTATCGTAATAGCCTAAAAGTTCCTGTTTCTTTAGTCTCTACAAATAAATTACCATCTGTTAAAGTTTTAGTTACATATAGAGGTTGTGCTGACAGAGGAATTTGTTATCCACCGCAAAAACAACTTGTTGATGTAGATTTATCATCTTTTTCAACAGATGCAAGTGGATCTTCAAATTCAGGCTTAACTAATGTGCTTACTAAAGCGCCCAGTGATGATTTATTGCCACCTGAGCAAGCATTTGTCTTTAATTCTTCTGTAAAAGATGCAAGTACATTGCATGTTTCTTGGAAAATTGCGAAAGGCTATTATCTATATCGTGAAAAAATTGCACTATCTTTAAATAATTCTGATGGTGTGCAATTGGGATCTTACACAATTCCACACGGAACGCCCAAAGAAGATGATGCTTTTGGTAAGGTTGAAATATTCCATGATGAATTGACTTTTGATTTGCCAATTACGCGAACAAATGCACAAGTTCAAAATATAAATTTAGAGGCAAAATATCAAGGATGTGCTGAGCGTGGGGTTTGCTACCCATTGATGACCAATTCAAATGCATTAGTATTGCCAGTTGCGGATAGTAAGGCGGCATCAGCTACAGTAGATTCTTCTAAAGTATCGGAACAAGATCAAATTGTTAATTCATTGAAAAGTGATAGTTTCGGCGCCACTTTATTAACTTTTTATGGTTTTGGAGTACTGATATCCTTAACACCTTGTATATTTCCAATGATTCCGATTTTATCCGGTATTATTGTTGGGCATGGTAATAAAATATCAACCTTACAAGGCTTCTTATTGTCACTAAGTTATGTGGTTGCTTCTGCATCAACCTACACTATTTTTGGGGTACTTGCTGCGTTATTTGGTGGTAATTTGCAAGCAACTTTCCAACAACCTTGGATAATCGCTTTATTTAGTAGCATATTTGTATTGTTGTCGTTATCAATGTTTGGTTTTTATGATTTGGAATTACCAAATTCATTAAAAACAAAGTTGAGTAATTCAAGCTCTAAGCATCAAGATGGATCTTTATGGGGTGCGGCTATTATGGGTGCGCTGTCTTCGTTAATCGTTGGGCCTTGTGTTGCGGCTCCATTAGCAGGTGCTTTGATATTCATTGGTCAAACAGGTGATGCATTGTTGGGTGGCGGCGCTCTATTTGCGATGGGTATGGGTATGGGTATGCCATTGCTCTTATTGGGTCTTTCAGCGGGAAAATTGTTACCAAAAGCTGGTGGCTGGTTAAACTCTACAAAAGCGATATTTGGTGTGTTAATGTTAGGTGTTGCTGTATGGATGCTTAGCAGAATATTACCGGGTGCTGTAACGGCTTTATTGTGGGCTGTGCTTTTAATCATCCCATCAGTGTATCTTAGCGCAGTTGATCCTTTACCGAATGGAAGTTCTGGTTGGGCTAAGTTATGGAAAGGTTTAGGATTAATTATGCTCGCCTATGGTTTGATAATAATTTTAGGCGTAAGTCTAGGAAATACAAATCCATTGCAACCTCTTAAAGGTGTAGGTGCGGGCGCTACATCAGCTGCAACAGTTGCTGAAGAGGGTTTGGTTTTTGAACGTGTTGCAACTGTTGCTGAGTTGGAAGAGAAGCTTAAGCAGGCAAGTGCAAATCATAAAAAAATCATGTTAGATTATTATGCTGATTGGTGTATTTCTTGTAAAGAAATGGAAGCATACACTTTTACCGATGCTAAAGTTAAAGCAGCATTGAAAGGTTATGTACTTTTACAAGTAGATTTGACTGATGATACTGACGAAAATAAAGCTTTATTGAAAAAATATGAATTAGTTGGCCCGCCAGCAACTTTATTTTTTAATGGTAGTACTGAAGAAATTAAGGCCAGTCGAGTCATCGGCTACCAAGAGCCTGAAGTTTTCTTAAAAACCTTAGAAGCTTTAAAATGATAAAAAGAGCAATACTAATAGTTAGTGTTGCTCTATTTGCATTGGGGGTGGGGGCCTACACTAATTTAGAGTTGTCACCCCCATTACTTAGCAAAAATCAATTATCAACTGGTTTTCTCTTGTCAGATATTTATGGAAAACAGCACTCCATTAATGAATGGCAAGGAAAAATCAAAGTAATTAACTTTTGGGCGACCTGGTGTAGTCCTTGTCTTAAAGAAATACCAGAATTTATTAGTTTACAGAATCAATATGCCTTGCAAGGTGTACAGTTTATTGGTATTGCAATTGATAATAAAGATGCAATAAATAAATATCTATCAACCATTCAAATAAATTATCCAATTTTGATTGCTGAAAACGAAGGTTTAATCTTGGCAAGGCAAATGGGTAATAGCATCAATTCGGTACCTTTTACAATTATAATCAATCAACAAGGTGTGATACTTGAAAGGTATTTTGGCGAAATAAATGCTGAAAAATTAGAAGAAGAAATACGCTCTCTAATTTAGATTTGATGTGTAAAGTAAGTTTTTTGTGTTTTTAATGGTCCATAAAAAATGGGTAATGATTACCCATCTTCATTTTTGAATTCTTATAGAGATTTGTAAAGCTTTAAGGCTTTATTTAATTCATCTGACGATTTATTAATATCACCGTATTTAGTTTGAATTTGTCCTTGAATAACGAAGTCGTTGGCTTGCTTAACTAAGTTTTCATTACCAGTAATTTTGGCGGCAGATAAACGTGCAGACTTTAAAAACAATTGCGCTGTAGAGAAGTCGCTTTTATTAATTTCTATTAAAGCATCTTCAATATGTTTTATGGTTTCAGTAATGATAGGTGCCGACGAATTAGTTGATTCAGTTGAGTAGGCACTTGTGCTAACAGACGTAAATAAAGTGATAGCGCAAAATATTAAAGCGATATTTTTTATGATATTCATAATGTATTGATTGTAGAAGAAGAGAGGGTTCGGTAATTGTCGCCGAAGGTATGTTTGAAAAGAAAGAAATTTTCAAGGTGCATCATATATTAATTGACCAGAATATATATGACAGTTTTAATAAATGATTAAAAAAACATTTATTCTGTATGAATAACCAAGAAACGTTTTTTGTTTTAAGAAGACTTGATTAATAAAGTTGCCTATATTTGCTATATAATAATACGTTTTATTTTTTATTATTTTCTATCAGTTGTTCAATCATAATGACAAAAAAGAAGAGTGGAACTGTTTTTGAGGATTCATTAGCAGAGATTGAGTCTTTGGTGATTCACTTAGAACAAGGAGATATCTCTTTGGAAGAATCTTTGAAGTCATTTGAGAGAGGGATTAATTTAACTCGAATTTGTCAAAAAGCTTTGCAAGATGCGGAGCAGAAGGTGCAGATATTGATAGAACGAAATGGTACACAAAATTTGGAGCCCTTTACAGATGAGTAGTGCGTTAAAAGAATATCTTAGCTTAAGCCAAGAGCGTGTTGAAAAAGCCTTGGAAGATCGGTTGCCAAGTGAGCAATTGTTACCTCAAAAACTTCATCAAGCTATGCGTTATAGCGTGCTAAACGGCGGTAAACGTATGCGACCGATGTTAACTTATTGTACGGGTAAAGCATTAGGTATACCTTTAGAAACATTAGATGGCCCTGCATGTGCGGTTGAATTTATTCATGTTTATTCTTTAATTCATGATGATTTACCTGCGATGGATGATGATGATTTAAGAAGGGGCAAGCCTACCTGTCATGTTGCTTATGATGAAGCAACTGCGATTTTAGCCGGAGATGCTCTACAAGCGTTGGCTTTTGAAATTTTAGCGAAGGATCCTACGATTTCTGCTACACCAGAGGCGAGATTGAAAATGCTTATTTCCCTTGCAAAAGCGAGTGGGTCACAAGGAATGGTTGGAGGGCAGGCAATTGATCTTCAGTCGGTCGGCACACGCTTGAATTTGCCTGAATTAGAAAATATGCATATTCATAAAACTGGTGCTTTAATACGGGCGAGTGTAAATTTAGCCACTTTTGCTAAAGCTGATGTTGATGAAGATGCTGTTATAAAACTAGATCATTACGCAAAGTGTATTGGTTTATCATTTCAAGTTAAGGACGATATCCTTGATGAAGAGAGTGATACAGCAACACTAGGTAAAACACAGGGTAAAGACAAGGATAATGATAAGCCAACTTATCCTGCATTGTTGGGCTTGGCTGGTGCCAAGCAAAAAGCTCAAGAATTACATGAAAAAGCTTTAGCTAGTTTAAGTGATTTTGGAAAAGAAGCTGATTTACTCAGAGATTTGTCTCTCTATATAATTCAACGAACACACTAATAACCAACTTGATTACTAGGCATTTAATCTGGATAATAAACAATTAAATGTAAATCCAGCCTATAAAGAGTTTATTAGCTGATTTTTTTACCAGATCTTCAAGGCACTTCAAGCCTTGAAGAATCGCATATCGAATTGTGAGTTGCCATTTAATTGTCGATTCAAGGAATCAACTTAATACATGAATAAATCAGCTAACTATCCTTTATTAGCAACTATAAATACCCCTGCAGATGTACGTAAGCTAAGCAAAGACCAACTCAAGCCGTTAGCGGCAGAGTTACGGGATTATTTAACGCATACAGTTAGCATATCTGGAGGACATTTTTCAGCGGGTCTAGGTACGGTTGAGTTAACGGTTGCCTTGCATTATGTATTTGATACGCCGTCTGATCAATTAGTATGGGATGTAGGCCATCAAGCTTATCCACATAAGATATTAACCGGTCGTAAAGACCGCATG
>JAPLRS010000024.1 GCA_026399015.1 Methylococcales bacterium
ACATCAAGGCAGTCGCATAGCGATCTTAGCGTGGGGCAGCATGGTGACGCCAGCCTTAACAGTCGGTAAGCAGATGGGTGCCACTGTAGTTAATATGCGTTTTATAAAACCGATAGATGAAGCTCTCTTAATAGAACTAGCAAAAAGTCATGATGTCTTAGTGACATTAGAAGAAAATGTCATTGCAGGTGGAGCAGGAAGTGCAGTGAATAACTATTTACAAGCGCAGCGCATCTTAATGCCGGTGCTTAATATTGGTTTACCAGATAGCTTTGTAGAGCAGGGCACCCGAGAGGAGTTGTTAGCAATATGTGGCTTAGATGCGCAAAGTATTGCTGATAAAATTACTGAGTTTTGTGCTTAAATTTACATTAATGATTTAAGTTATATTATCCATGATCTAAAATTATTATAAGCACCAATGGAAAGATTAAAAAACAAGATAAGAGATATACCTGATTTTCCTAAGCCAGGTATAATTTTTAAAGATATAACACCCATCATTAAAGATCCGTCTACTTTAAGATTGTCAGTTCATGAGTTGATACAGCCCTATTTGGGTAAAAATATAACGGCAGTTGCAGGTATGGAGGCAAGAGGCTTTATATTTGGATCATTAGTCGCTTGGGATTTGGGTCTGCCTTTCATTCCCTTAAGAAAGCCAGGAAAACTACCTTATCAAGTAGAAAGTGTTTCTTATGATCTTGAGTATGGTTCCGCTACTTTAGAAGTTCATAGTGACGCTTTTAATGATAAGGATAGAGTATTGCTAATAGATGATTTGTTAGCAACTGGTGGCACAGCAAAAGCAAGTTGTGAACTCGTTGAGCGGTTTGGTGCAACTGTTGTTGCTTGTGCTTTTGTAGTTGAATTAGATTTTCTAGCAGGACGTGAAAAGCTTAGTGACTATGAGGTGCATTCTTTAGTGCATTATTGAAGTTTTTTGGGCCTGTTATTCACTAACAGGCCCAGTTATTTTAGTGATTTGTGTTGATTTTTTTGTCGTTAATTTCATCATCAAATTCAAGATCAACATCATAAGACGATTGGCTCTTACCATCAGTTGCTAAGTTATTACGCCACTGTAAAAAAGATTCTCTGGTAAATACATAAGGATCTAATGCGGCTTCATTAATAAATTTTAACGATCCTTCTGCATTTGCTCGGGTGTTTATCATTGAAACAATGTTAACTGCAGACCCAACGTAGGTTGCAGGGTTGGTTGCGGTATCAAAAGCTGCACCGGGTATGCCTCTAAATGTTGAAGGCCCAAGTATAGGTAAGACTAAATAAGAGCCTGTTGGAACGCCCCATACAGCAAGGGTTTGGTCAAAATCTTCTTCGTTTTGTTCCCAGCCAACACTTTTTGCAACATCGAAAATTCCACCTAATCCTAAAGTTGAATTAAGTGCTAATCTACCGGTATCTTGGGCGCCTTGAGAAAACTTAGCCTGTAACGTGTCATTAATAACAACATTAACGTTTTTGAGATTATTATAAAAATTGTATACCCCTGTTTGGAGAAATTGAGGAGTTATATATTTATAAGTATCAGAAATAGGTTTTGCAAGGTAACCATCAACTTTATCATTAAGTGTGAACATCGATCTGTTGAAATTTTCATAAGGATCATTTTTTTGTTCAGTCGTCTTAATAGTAGAGCAACCGCTACCTAATAAGAAAAGGCCAGCCACAAACAAAGGTGTAATCAATTTAGATGTTACATTGATCACACTGTAATGTTGGTTGTCATTCATTCCTATACTCGCTTGTATCTTATAATTTTGAATAATTGTTTATTTTATCATCAATTTTAGATACAAGAGCATCAAAGCCTTCATTTTGTAGAATACTGGTATATTCCGATCTTTTGAGAGCTAAGTCACTTACGCCATTGGCAATGATATTAATAATTCTCCAACTAGTACCAGTTTCCTTAAGCATGTAGTCGAATTTGACTGGCTTATCGTTAGGAATATTAAGGTGACTGTGAACTAATACACCGCCTCTGGTTGTTTCTTCTTCAGAATCATACTCGAAAGATTCACCAGCATAATCTTTAAAATTATGTGCATAAGAAGAGATGCTGAGGCGTATGATAATTTCTTCTAATTTCTGTTGTTGAGCTTCAGTAAGTTTTTCCCATTCTTTGCCCACAATGACTCGAGCAATTTTAGGTAGGTCATGGCTATTATTTACACTATCCTGAAGATTAGTATAGCGTCCAGAATAGCCTAATTGTTTACCATTTTTCATGACCGAAATAAGGTCAGCTTGAAACTTTTCTACTACTTGTTTAGCTGTGGCATTTGCGTTATCTTGCGCCAATATTTGGGTAGTAGTTAAAAGTAAAGATAGACAAGTTATACCAAGTTTTAAATATCTAATATACATACTTTAAATCTCAAAAAAGTATCATCAAATAATGTTGCATTAAGGATGTTAATCAACAGATTCAATTTTTACTGGAATTCCAGATAATGATGCAGAGGCTGTAAATTTGGGCATAGGCTCAGGTGCCATATCGCCTTCGGTTTTAGGGCCTCTAATTGAAGTTAACAAAGCCTTTAGAGGATTTTTTAACATATCTTCAACAGCCGTAGCTTCGTAGCCACAATGTGCCATACAACTTACACATTTAGGGTTGTTTGAATTGCCGTATTTTTCCCAAGGTGTTGTATCAAGTAATTCTTGAAAGCTACTTGCATTGCCTTCATCAGCTAGTAAATAGCAGGGCTTTTGCCAGCCAAACACATTTCGAGTTGGGTTACCCCATGGAGTACATTCATAATTTTGATTACCAGCTAAATAATCTAAATATAGAGACGAATGATTTAATTTCCAATTACGTTTTTTACCAATTCTGAAAATGCCTCTGAAAAGATCTTTAACATCTTTACCTTTAATAAAAACATCTTGTTGCGGCGCATGTTCATAGCTAAAGCCAGGAGCTATGGTTACACCTTCAACACCAAGTTCCATTGCGTAATCGAGGAAGTCGGCAACTTCTTGGGCATTTTCACCTTGAAATAAGGTACAGTTAATAGTAACTCTAAAGCCTTTAGATAATGCAAGTTTGATAGCTTCAACGGCTCTATCAAAAACACCTTCCTGACAAACTGAAGTGTCATGACGTTCTTGCATTCCATCTAAATGGATAGAGAAGGTTAGGTATGGTGATGGTTTGTAATCATCAATACGTTTTTTTAATAACAAGGCATTTGTACATAGGTAAACAAATTTCTTGCGAGCGATAATGCCTTCCACAATTTGAGGCATTTCTTTATGAATTAAAGGTTCGCCACCTGGAATAGAAACCATTGGAGCATCACATTCGTCAACTGCTTGCATGCATTCTTCAAAGGATAAGCGTTTATCTAAAATATCATCGGGGTAGTCAATTTTTCCACAGCCAGCACAAGCTAAATTACAACGAAATAAAGGTTCAAGCATAAGGACTAAAGGGTATTTTTTAACGCCTTTAATTTTTTGTTTAATCAGGTAACTGCCTACTTTTAACTGCTGACGTAATGGAACACCCACGTGTTATATCTCCAATAATAAAAACTAATAACGATCTAACTAAGATCGTCGTAATAAAAAATGTAGTAAAAGTACTTTGTATCATAAATACAACAGTGCGTAAGTTGCATGTCGTAGGTTGATGTTTAATAACTTGAGCGTATTTCAATTCAGAGTATTTGCTACGCTCATCTTTATAATACAATTGGTTATCTATACATAACTAGAATACTATGTTTTACAGATTGACTCCAGTATTAACGTAAATTAAATCTAAATTTGATAAGAATTTTATATATTCGTTTAAATACAACAGCAAATTACATTTTAACTTAATTTAAAGGCGAAATACCTTGTAAGACTCTATTCTGGCGGGGGATTAGCATTAAAACAACATTGCTTTGCAAAATACCAACAAACACGTTATTATTGCCAACAATTTCATTACTATACCCTTAGGGAATTTTGCAAAATAAACTATGAGCGACTCTCGAATATCTCTTGATAATCCGAAATCACTAAGTCAACTGTCTGATAACGACTTTCAAGCAATATTGTTAGAAGGTGTATCAAGAACATTCGCTCTTACCATTCCTCAGTTACCAAAAAAGCTATATGGGGCAGTCGCAAACGCTTATCTATTATGCAGAATTGTTGACACTATAGAAGATGAAGTTTCGTTAAGCGCAGAACAGAAAAAGTACTTTTGCTCTGGTTTTATAGATGTCGTTAAAACTGGCGCTGGTGCAGAATTGTTTGCGGTTGATTTAGCGCCTTTACTCTCAGATCAAACTATCCCAGCTGAACACGCTCTTATTCATGTTTTGCCAAGAGTTATTCAGATAACACATTCCTTTGAAGCTGATCAAATTGAAGCTTTAGCGTGTTGTGTTGAAACAATGGCGGCGGGTATGCCCGTTTTTCAGGCTCAAGATTTGAGTGAAGGTTTACCAACTCTAGCTGATTTAGATAATTATTGCTATTACGTGGCAGGATGTGTTGGTGAAATGTTGGCAAAGTTATTTTGTCATTATTCTCCTGAAATTGCAGAGCATCGTGATGAACTTTTAAAGCTCTCTGTCTCTTTTGGCCAAGGCTTACAGATGACTAATATCCTAAAAGATATTTGGGATGATGCCGGCCGTGGGGTGTGTTGGTTACCTCAAGATATTTTTTCAGAAACCGGCTTTGATCTTAAAAATATTAACTTACAAACAAATGATCCTGCTTTTGCCCTAGGTTTAGAGCATTTGATTAGCATCGCTCATGGTCATTTGCATAACGCGCTAATTTACACCTTAAAAATTCCAAGTCATGAGACAGGTATTCGAAATTTCTGCTTATGGGCTTTAGGGATGGCGGTGTTAACGCTTAAAAAGATTAAACAAAACATTAATTTTAAACATTCTGATCAAGTCAAAATTTCTCGTAAAAGTGTAAAAACAACAATATTTGCTACTAAAATCACAGGTCGTAGCAATATGTTATTAACACTTTTATTTAACTTAACCAGTCGTGAGCTTAAAACGCCGGGCTGGCAATATTCATTATCTTCCTCAAAAGCCACTAAGACCTTTAAGGACGTATAGCATGTTTACTGACACGACAAATCAAACTCGTACTGAGCAGTTATCTAGCTCATCATCACCTATATATTCAAAAGCTTATGATTTAAACACTGCCATTGCAAGGGCTCAAGATACGTTATTGAGCTTACAAGATGAAACTGGTTATTGGGTGTTTGAATTAGAAGCAGATTGTACTATTCCAGCAGAATACATCATGCTGATGAACTACCTTGGTGAAGTTGATGAAGTTTTACAAGGTAAAATTGCAAATTATTTAAGATCACGACAATCAGAAGACGGCAGTTACCCTTTATTTACGGGTGGACCGGGTGATATTAGTTGTAGTGTTAAGGTTTACTTCGCTTTGAAATTTGCTGGAGATTCTCCAGATGCTGACCACATGGTGCGTCTAAGAGAATTTATTTTAAGTAAAGGTGGCGCTGCAAAAGCTAATGTATTTACCCGTATTGCTTTAGCAACTTTTGAGCAGTTGCCTTGGAGAGGCGTACCTTACATTCCTGTGGAAATTATGTTATTTCCCAGTTGGTTTCCGTTTCATTTAGATAAAGTAGCTTACTGGTCAAGAACTGTGATGGTGCCTTTATTTATTATATGCACGTTAAGAGCAAAAGCTAAAAATCCTAAAAATATTAATATTCTTGAGTTGTTTGTTACTCATCCTGATGAAGAACAACATTATTTTCCTGAAAGAACAGTATTGAATAAAGTATTCTTAGGATTAGATTTATTAGGTAGAAAAACCAGGCCGTTAATTCCAGCCAAAGCCCATGAATTAGCTATTAGTAAAGCCAAAGATTGGATAATTGAAAGGCTGAATGGTGAAGATGGTTTAGGTGGAATTTGTCCAGCGATGATGGGGGCATATCAAGCTTTATTATTGTTAGGCATGTCTAAGGATGACGAGTTAATGATAACAGCCAAAAAAGCTATCGATAAATTATTAGTAATTAATGAAAATGATGCCTATTGCCAACCTTGTTTATCACCCGTTTGGGATACTGGCTTAGCTGCATTAGCGCTACAAGAGGTTGAAAAGCATTCCTCTGTCGCTAATCCACAAATTACAACTGCTTTAACAAGTGCTTATGATTGGCTTAAAAGTAAACAGTTATCAGATGAGCCAGGTGACTGGCGCATATCAAAACCTGATTTAGCCGGCGGTGGTTGGGCATTTCAATTTGAGAACCCATATTATCCAGATGTAGATGATACGGCTGTCGTCGGTTTTGCAATGGCAGAATCTAAATTACCTAATATGGATGAGTCAATCCATAGAGCCACTCGATGGATTGTTGGAATGCAATCTAAAAATGGGGGGTATGGTGCTTTTGATGTTGATAATACGCATTATTACTTGGATGAAATTCCTTTTGCTGATCACGGTGCATTATTAGATCCACCTACTGCCGATGTGAGTGCGCGTTGCGCAATGTTAATGGCTAGAGTTGCTAAAGATCATGACGAGTACTTGCCGGCATTACAGCGCACGATAGATTTTTTACGTACTGAGCAAGAAGCAGATGGATCTTGGTTTGGTCGTTGGGGTACTAACTATATTTATGGTACATGGTCAGTATTATTAGGCTTAGAACAAACTAATTTGCCAAAAACAGATCCAATTTACACAAAAGCAGTTACTTGGTTAAAAAGTGTGCAACGTGAAGATGGAGGTTGGGGCGAAGATAACTACAGTTATCATGATAAATCAGTAGCAGGTACTTATAGGTTTAGTACTGCATTTCAAACGGCGTGGGCTGTGTTAGCCTTGATGGCCGCAGGTGAAGCCGATAGCCCTGAAGTTAAAGCGGGTATTGATTTTATTTTGCATAACCAACAAAGTGATGGTGTGTGGAATGATAAGTGTTTTACAGCACCTGGCTTTCCAAAAGTTTTCTATTTGAAATATCATGGTTATGATAAGTTCTTCCCACTTTGGGCTTTAGCTCGTTATCGTAATGAATTAGATAAAAAGTGATTACAGGTATTGTTGTTGCGTTACCCGAAGAACTTAGCACCTTAACAGCAAAAAAAATAGCTAAAGGAGAGGTGCTATTTATTTCAGAAAAGATAATGGTTGCATTTTCGGGCGCTGGGCCGATTAATGCAACAACTGCCGCGCAATTGTTAGTTGCTAAAGGTGCAAAAAAGTTAATTAGTTGGGGTTGTGCTGGTGCGTTAGCAAACCAAATTGAATCGGGTGATTTGGTGTTAGCCGATAAGCTATTAGATACGGAAGGAAATTTAACGCTAAGTGCAGGTATTTCAATGGATTGGCACACAATCACTTTTCAGCATCTTAGTCATCATCTTACAGTGCATACAGGATTGTTAGTTGAAAGTGCGCAAATAGTTTCAACAAGTACGGATAAACAAAGTTTACACCATCAAACTGGTGCATTAGCCGTAGATATGGAAAGTATTGCGGTCGCTAAAATTGCTTCAAAACATAATCACCCCTATTTAGTTATCAGGAGCATCGTTGATCCTGTCTCTTTAGATTTACCTCTAGCCATTTCAAACGCCCTAAATAGTCAGGGTGATGTTGTTATGCATTTATTACTCTTATATATACTGCGTCACCCTTCCGAAATACCGGCTTTAATTAAGTTGGGTAGGCACTTTAATGCGGCAACAAAAACTTTAAAAGTCATTGCAAAACAATTGGATTATTTAGTTAATCATCCTTGTGTTAGTCCACAAAATTCATAACACACACTGTTTTACAATGCATCAATCATTATGTCATTAACCTTACTTTAATATTATCAACTATGACTTTTAGCATCGCCGAACTTTTTGCTCAACACAGTACTGATAAATTTGCTTTGCATGAACAGCATTTAAATAACCAGATGGTCAGAATGTTACAGACCATTGGTTATGACAGACACTATCAGCGTGCAGTAGGGCAATACCTCTATGATCAAGAAGGGACAGAATACTTAGATTTATTAAGTGGTTTTGGCGTTTTTGCAATTGGTCGAAATCATCCAACAGTGATAAATGCCTTAAAAGAAACTCTGACTCTAGAGTTACCGAATCTTGTGCAATTAGATGTATCAATTTTAAGTGGTTTATTGGCTAAAGAAATTTTAAAAACTACCCCAGAAAACATCAATAAAATGTTTTTCTGTAATTCTGGAACAGAAGCTGTTGAAGCGGCTATAAAGTTTGCTAGATACACCACAAAGCGCGACAAGATTGTTTTTTGTGATCATGGTTATCATGGACTAACGCTTGGTGCTTTATCTTTGGTAGGTGAAGATATATTCCGTGAAGGATTTGGCACATTGTTACCCGGTTGTGTCAGCGTACCGTTTAATGATTTAGAAGCTTTAGAAGAGGCTCTAAAAAATAAAGATGTGGCCGCTTTTATTGTTGAACCCATTCAAGGTAAAGGTGTAAACCTTCCTGATGATAACTATTTACCTGAAGTAGAAAGACTTTGTAAAAAATACGGTACCTTATTTGTAGCAGATGAAGTGCAAACAGGTATCGGTAGAACTGGTAAGTTTTGGGCTATAGATCATTGGGGTGTTAAGCCAGATATGATTTGTATGGCAAAAGCGCTTTCTGGTGGCTTTGTACCTGTGGGCGGAGTCGCGATAACTGAAAAAATAATGGACAGCGTTTTTAATCGTATGGATAGAGCTGTAGTACATGGCTCAACCTTTGGCAAAAATAATATGGCTATGGCGGCTGGCTTAGCTACTTTACAAGTCATGGAAGACGAAAAGTTAGTTGAAAATAGTCTAACTGTTGGTACCGATATTATAAATAGTCTTAATGCGCTTTCAGGAAAATACGAGTTCTTAAAAGAAGCCCGTGGTAAAGGCATGATGATAGCGGTTGAATTTAATTCACCTAAGAGCTTAAAACTTAAAGCGGCTTGGGCGATGTTAGAAGCAGCCAATAAAGGCTTATTCTGCCAAATGGTCACTATCCCCTTGTTTAAAGAGCATCATATTCTTACGCAAGTGGCTGGTCATGGTATGAACGTTGTTAAATTATTACCACCTTTAAATTTAAATCAAACAGATCGTGATCATATTGTGACCGCCTTTGATAAGGCGATTGCAGATACACATCAGATTCCAGGTTCTATTTGGGATTTAGGTAAAAATTTAGCGAGTCATGCGCTTAAAAATAAAAAAGGTAGTTAAGATGAATAGATACCAACAACTGTTTTTATCAGTTTTTACTGTATTGCTATTAGCATTACCAGTAAATCAAGCTTCTGCACATGCCGTTGTCACAGATTACTCTTTAAAGTTAAAACCCATACATGCACATACTGCGGATCATATTGATTTAACTTTTAACTCAAAGATTGAATTAGGTTTATCACAAATCTTTTTGGTGAGTAAAGGTGATAAACATCAGTTATTAACTGCAGAAATGGGTAAAAAACAAGGACAGATTAGTATTAATGTGCCGGCCTTAGAGGCGGGTGAATACGCTATAAGATTTAAGATATTTGCTGCAGATGGACATTTAACCGAAGATGTTATTCATTTCACCGTTTCGTAATTAGGAAAAATAATGGCTGGTATTGCTGATTTTCTCGATTCATTAATCGGGGGGTTTGATCTTATTTGTTACTCATTATTAATGGGTGGTTTGTTTTGGGGAGTATTTGTACTTCGTCCTTGGCGCAAAGATAATACATATAACACTGAATTACTCAATAAAACAATTTGTTTAATTTATAGAGGTGGTTTTTTATTAGCTGCCGCACAGTTCTTTAAAATTGTGCTTAAAGTTTGGTTAATGACTGCTTTACTGGAGCGCTGGCCGTTTCCTGAGTTTGCCGAAACCACGCAATTTTTGGGTGGCATTGTCCGTACTGTTTTTTCATTATTAATAGCGGCTTATGTTTATAGCATTTTAAAAAACAATGCGTTCTCAAAACAACATTGGTGGATTGCTTTAGCTGTTTCATTGCCCTTAGTCATTTCTGGGGCTTGGTTAGTTCATGCTGCGGGGCGATTTGATAATCGCGCGTTTTTAATGTCGTTTACTGTATTTCACCAACTGGGTGCCGCTGCATGGGTGGGTGGAGTATTTCAATTAGTAAATGTTTGGTCGCTCCATAAGCGTCAATTAATCTCTACTGACAATTGGCCTTTTTTATTGCGGGAGTTTTCAAAATTTGGCATGATTTCGGTTGGCTTTATTTTGGCGTCAGGATTACCGATTGCTTTGCAATATATCGACTCATGGAATGGCTTAGTTGGGACAGGTTACGGTAATTTGCTAACGGTTAAAGTGATATTGCTCGGTTTAGCCTTAGGTTTTGCTTGGTTAAATAGAAGTGCTATGTTGAATTTTTTTGCAACTAGGCAAACAGTCGCTTTATTTACACGGGTACCCCACTATGTAGAAGCGGAAACATTAGTCTTAATTATTTTGTTGTTTACTGCAGCGAGTTTAGCATCACAGCCACCAGCAAATGATATACCGCTATTAACAGCATCATGGCAAGAAGTGGCAAATACATTTGCGCCGCAAATACCGCAAACTACCTCACCCAGTCATGGGGCATTGATTGCGGGTGAAGCAGGACGTGTAGCGATTATTGATCAAGTGCCTTCATTAGCGGCAACAGAATGGTCAAATTATAATCATAATATTGCCGGTATATTTTTAACCGTTATGAGTTTCTTTGCTATGTTGTCGTATAGTAATAAACTCGCTTTTACAAAATATTGGCCTTTAGGGTTTGTGGGTCTAGGAATTTTTCTATTTTTTAGAAGCGATGCAGAAACCTGGCCTTTAGGACCAATTGGTTTTTGGGAAAGTACGTTTAATAACGGCGAAGTTTTACAACATAGAATTGCGACCTTATTAGTTTTGGTATTAGGCTTGTTCGAATTAACAGCCAGAATTACTAAAAACCCTAATAGTCGACTACCCTTTTTCTTTCCAATATTAGCCGGGTTTGGCGGCTTAATGTTGTTAACGCATTCTCACGTGGGTTTTCAGGCTAAAAGTGCATTTTTAATTCAGGTTGGACACACAACCATGGGTATATTTGCCTTAATCTTGTCCTGCGGTCGTTGGTTAGAATTAAAATTGGATAAGCCAGGTAAAGATATAGCGGGTTTTATATCAGTCGCTGCTTTATTTATGATCGGCATTATATTGATGTTTTACCGTGAGCCTCTCTATTAATATGAATACATTGAATAAATACCCATTATTAAATGGTATCAATACTCCTGCAGATGTACGTAAGCTAAGCAAAGACCAACTCAAGCCCTTAGCGGCAGAGTTACGGGATTATTTAACGCATACAGTTAGCATCTCTGGTGGTCATTTTTCAGCGGGTCTAGGTACGGTTGAGTTAACGGTTGCCTTGCATTATGTATTTGATACGCCGTCTGATCAATTAGTATGGGATGTAGGCCATCAAGCTTATCCACATAAGATATTAACCGGTCGTAAAGACCGCATG
>JAPLRS010000006.1 GCA_026399015.1 Methylococcales bacterium
ATATAAAGTCTCTTGATGTTGAGTAATACGTTTTCCAGACAAGGCAGGCACTCCACACAGTGAAATCCTCCTTGTCTTACATATCGTTCAACCGGTCAAGATAATTGACGTCGACCGGACAAGTTAATTGTCGCCGAACAATTAATACTGAACATATAAAAACATCAGTGTCATCATTCAAACAGATGATGTTTTCAAATTTTCTGCACTGTAACATTCAAGATAACAATTAATTATATTTTTTATTTTGAATATAAGATGCAAGAAAAGACTCCAGTAAATTCAATTAGTATTACTTTGATTGATGATGATTCTAAGAAAAGATTTTCACTCTTAAAAGAACTAGAATCATTTGGGCATCAAGTTTATTCACTTGATAATATCAACCGTCTCACCAATCAACCGCTATCAAAAATCAGTCATATTTATATTTTTAATAATCTGACACCCAGTCAGCAAAATATAACTAAACTTAAAAACCTAAATTTAAGTCAAAATAGCGGGATTATTTTTATTTCTGATGAAAATAATATTGAAAATAGAATTTTCGCACTTGAAGAATACGCAGACATTTTCTTGTCTCGACCCATTGAAATTCGCGAATTAAATGCTTATATAAAAAGCCTTTGTAGACGTATACAACCTAAAATTCAACAAAGTTCGAAAAAAATAAATATTAAACAGAGACTATTAATTTCACAAGACAATAAGATATTAAATCTAAGTAAAATAGATTTCATCATTCTTAATTTACTAACCAATAAAACACATGCGGTTATAACTAAGACAGAAATCGCTCAGGAATTAGAAATATCTAGTCCTGATTACCACAAACAATTAAATACCATCATGTGTAGATTAAGAAAAAAATTACATGATTTTGACAAAGAGTTAGTTATACAAACTATAAGAGTAACTGGCTACACTTATTATGGACCGCAGATTATCTTCGAATCTTAAAAACTTTCTACAAGCAGCTTACAGGTAATTAGATAGTTGATTTTCAAGGTATATTATAGAAAGCCACTCCTAACATTAAATATATGCCGATTAATTTGGGGCCAGACACCCAACTGACAACACCCAAATGTAAGATATGATTAACGGCCGCTACTGACAATATTATTGAAATAACTTCAAATTTCGAAAATAATAAATCCATCCCCTGTCCTACAAACAATCCAATAAAAACCAACAAAGGCGCAACAAAAAGCCCAATTTGAGTACTCGATCCTAAAGTTAATGCTAATGAAATATCAAATTTATTTTGACGTGAAAATCTAATCGTATTAATTAATTCAGACACCATACCTATCGGAGCTAACAAGAACACACCTGCAAAAATAGGTGTTAATCTCAAAACTGTAGCAGTTGGCCCTATTGTATCCGTCATTATTTCACTCATTATGGCCAAACAAATACCTGCCCCCATTAATTTAATAAGAGGTTTAACTAAAATATTACCGCTAGAATTAGATTTAATAATGTCTCGATCTGAAGCAGGCAGAGTACTTGATTTATTATTAGTGACCGTAAAAATAACACTGCTTACATAGATCAACAAAAGAATAACAGATATGTTTAAACTAATTTCTATATCCGATTCCACGCTGTGTTCAAATACGGCTGGAATTATTAAACCGAAAGTAGTCAATAGCAACAAGCTACTATAAACATGGGTAAGACCCCGATCAAAATGTAATTGGGTTTTAGTCTTTAAGCCACCAACGAAAATTGATAGACCTAATCCTAAAAGTAGATTTCCAATAATTGCTCCAGTAATTGCAGCTTTTACCATCTCAATGAGACCATGTTGCAAAGCAAAAAAGCCAATGATTAAATCAGGCACTGTACCCATAGTCGAGTTTAGTAAACCACCTTTTGCCGCGCCTAATGAATGGCTCATTTCTTCTGTTGCATCACCCATTAAATTAGCCAGAGGAATAATACCTAATGCAGAGACTATAAAAACACAAAGATCATTGAATTGTAAATAATCCAAAACCATACCCAACGGAATACAAATAAAAAACCATTTAAAACTCATCATATCTCCCAAGTAAGCTCTAATAATTTTTAATCGGAGCAAAATAAAATAAATCAAACCCACCTAAATAAAGTCTATATCTGGACCTATATCAAAACATCAATTAAGTTGCGCGGCGACTCCTATATTAAAGAGGGTTAACCGAAAATAGTGATATAGAAATTGCACAAAGAATAGACATAATTTGAAAAAACCAACGGTTAACTCATTGGGTGTGTGTCTAAAATATTTACCATACACGAACAAATGGACCAATTAACCAAGTTGCGATCCCTGCATTTTTTTCAAGGAACACCCTAAAAGGATTGTTAATCGCTAATATTTGCTCGCTCTGCACACCATCGGTAATTAGCGAGTGATGTGTTTTTTCCATGGGGATATAAATTTTCTTCAAAATCATTTACCTAAGTTCAATGAATAACAACCAATTTACTAAATATCTTTTAATTGCTTTAATTGTAATTTTCTATTATTTTACTAGGTAATTTTATAAGCATAAATATTAAAACAGTTTTAAATTGTTTTTCATTTATAACAATTCAAATTTATTTGTTCTTAAATAAACACACTTGTAAGTCGACTCCATAATCCGAATGAATATATATATTAATAACGACCTAAGTGTGGCCGAATGTTTTTTTTCTACTCCAAAATATAAGCCTTTCATTGGCATTAGTGTAGGTAGCAAACCACCATCATTAGAAAAAGCAATTAATATTTTAAAATGGGCATTAAAAAGTGATTCTAATATCATTCCAATTTTAATAGCCGATGAAATAGCACATATTAATTATAAAGGACTAGGATACAGTACCGGAAAAGTAATTAATCAAGTTACAAATGCTAAAGAAAAACAACTTAACGTGTGGGAATCAGCAATCAAACATTTTTCCAATAATGATAAATTAAAATTTAAATTAACTTATTGGAATGAAATTGTTTCACCAACATTTCAACTACAACAAAATATAATAAGAGAAGATTTTTCTAAAGAAACAGAATTATATGAAGCTATCATATTATTAGTTGAAGTTTTTATAAAAAGTAACGGGAAAACAGTCACTCACAAAAGAATTGTAGACATGTCTGAATATGTTATTCAAGAATTACCACTTCTATTATTTGGCATGGAATTGGAAAACAATAAATATCAAATGATGCTATATCCAACCTATTACTCATCAGAAATGTTAAACATGATCGCCAAAATTCGTAGGAAATCAATTTTTTCAGATCTGATAACAAAACTAATAGCTATTGAACAAACAAATTTCAACAAAATCATTCAGATGATTGTTAGTGATAATGACGTTAATAAACACAGTTTAAATTAAATATAGAACACCAATGAATAAGCAACCAGCACAAACGTCTTTTATTTTTAAAAGTAAATCTGCTACTGCATTTTTTAAATGCTTAATAACTGGAATAGCCTTTTTTTTATCGAATAATACTGAATCAGCTGAATCACAAGATATAAGTATTAATGATGAGTTAATGTTTCTTGCAGCAGAACGACAAACAATTATTACTGCCTCTAAACAAGAAGAAAACATATCAAAAACAGTTGCTACTAGTTCTGTAATTACACAGGATGACATTCGTCAGATTGGAGCTCGTAATTTACTTGACGTTTTGCGTTTGGTACCTGGTATAGGTATAACCCAATCAATGGTTGGTGTGAGAGAGATTGAAGTTAGAGGGGTTAAAAGTTTAGCGTCCGAAAAAGTCCTATTTATGCTAAACGGTCATCCCTTAGATCATAATTTACAAAATGCCGGTAGTACTTGGGCTTACGATGACTTACCTGTTGATAATATTAAACGCGTAGAAGTTGTTCGCGGTCCTGGTTCGGCCTTGTATGGGGCAAATGCATTTTTAGCAGTCGTTAATATCATTACAATGACAGCTAAAGATTTAAATGGCTTTCAGGCATCCACAGGTTTTGGTAGTTTTGACACGCAACAATATCGTGCTGCTTGGGGAAAACAATTTTCAAATAGCGCTGAAGCAGCAGTAAATTTTAATTATGCAACAACCAACGGCATTAACACCCCTATCCCTCAAGATATTTTAGGCACTAGTGGTTTAGCACCCGGAAATAGTCAATTGCAGGAAGGTCGTTATGATGCTGAATGGAACCTAGGCTACAAGGATTTCAAACTAGACGGTCGATTTATAAATAAACCAATCGGAACATTTGCCGGCGTAGCATATGCTTTAAGTGATCAAACTAAACAAAATTTTGAAGATTATTTCCTAAGATTAAGTCGAGAATTTAAGATTAACGACAAATTTTCTATTAACGGTCAGGTTTATCACGATAGTTTTAGTTTTGACAATACATTTCAAGTGCTTCCAGATTATTTTATTCATAATGCATTAGTTGACAATCGTAATGGCGGTGAGATTCAGGCCAATTATAAACTGACAGACAAACAAAATTTAATATCTGGTTTTTCTTATTCCGAAGACATACAAGGTAACCTTATAGCTCAAGAAGGATCAAACCTTTATGATATGGTGAATACCCCCCTATTTGGTAAAGATAGAACTAGATCTCGTTGGGGAATTTACGCCCAAGACGTTTGGGATCCATTTGATAATTTAAGACTAACAATAGGTGGTCGTTACGATAACTATAATGATTTTGGTGGAACATTTAACCCTAGACTAGGTTTTAATTGGGAGTTTATTAAAAACTATTCACTTAAATCATCTTATGGAACGGCCTATAGAGCGCCTTCTTTCGGCGAAATGGACTTGAGAAATAATCCTGTTTTAGCTGGAAATCCAAATCTTAAACCTGAGCAAGCACAGACTTTTGAAGCGGGTGTAATTGGTCATCCAACTACTAATTTAATGGCGCAAGCTATCTACTATCATACTAATATTTCACAGATTATTAGCTCTATCCCAGGAACAGTTACCCAATCTGAATATGCTAATGATGGACATATATTATCTGAAGGCGTCGAAATTGAAAGCAGATATGATTTTGGTGGTGATTTACAGGGATCTTTTATAGCCTCAAATGTTGTCTATCAACAAACTATTCAAGAGTCATTTCAAGTGGCTGATGTCCCACAAACACGCACCAACTTAATGGCTAATTGGGCCTATGATAGACAATGGAGTGTCTATGGTCATATGCTTTTTAAAGACTCAACTCAAAGAATGTATGGAGATAGCCGCCATAATGTTCCTGCTTATGCCCTATTTGATTTAAGTCTTTTAGGTAAACAATTTATTAATAAGCATGTAGATATCAGTTTCACAATTTATAATCTATTAGACAAAATAGTATACGACCCCTCGCCCTTTACTCAAGCTCAAATTACAGATTATCAACAAGCTGGTAGAGCCTATTTTGGCCATATAAATCTTCGATACTAAAAACCAATTAAACTTATGAATATTTACAAATTATCCAATTTAGAAAACTATTCAATAAAAAAATATCTCAGTATACTTTTCACCCTCGTTATACTGACTCAAACGGCACCTGCTGGTACATTAAGTACCGTGTTTTTTTATAACCCCGAGAGTAGCGTTGATAATTTTGCTACTTTAAAATCTGAATTTGATGACTATTTAGCCAATAAAGGTGAGTTTACGTTTCAACCATTCAGTGAACGTAATACATTTGAATCAGTTGTAAACGATAAATCACAAGGAATTTATCTATTATCAAGCTGGCATTATGCTCAACTCAATTCTAAAACACCTTTAGAAGCTAAATTAGTCGGTGTTTCTAAAGGTGAATTACAACAACGCAAAATTCTTACATCAAAAGATATAACCTCAACATCTGGCTTATCAGGTGCTACTATCGCTGGCGCGGGTAGTGATGAGTATATTAAAGGTCAATTACAACAGATGCTAGGATCAGAATACGCAGCCATTATTCCAAAAATTAAATTATTAAGCGTCCCCAAAGATATTGACGCACTCATGGCTGTGGGCTACGGAGTTGCAAATGCAGCAGTCTCTTCAGAAACTAGTTTTAATAAACTAGCCATGATTAACCCAAAACAACACGCACAATTAAAAAAGTTAGCCGATGGTGAAAAAAACTTTTTATTAATTGCAGCCGTTACAAAAGTTCAAAAATCTGATGAAACGCCACTTTTAAAAGCAATCGAAGGTATGCAAGGCCAAGATATTGGTGAACGTAAATTAAAAATGTTAGGGCTTGATGGTTGGAAACGCATTGATGCTTTAGACGCTTCTTTATCAAAACAACTACGATAATTGCGATGATGAATCTTAATTCTTACAAAAAGACGAGTAACATGGCATTAAACTCCAGTTCCGCAATTTTAATATGTATGGCTCTATTCATTGCGCGCCCAATGGCTGCAATTGCAGAGAACCCAACCAAAATTTTAATTGTTAACTCTGATGCATCTGTTAGTAAATATCGCGAAGTCAAGTCTGCTTTTACATCGCAAATCAATAAACAATCAGTACGTACAGTTGAGTTTTCTATCGACGCAAACCACCAGCCAGAGCAATTACAAAATATCATTAAAAGTGAAAATCCGGATTTAATCTTTAGTATTGGATCTCAAGCCTATCAACTATCTAATCAATATGGTGAAACTAAACCTATATTATTTTCATCTGCTATCAATTGGCAAAGATTTGGCCACCGATATAATACTTTTGGTATTGCAAACGAACTATCCGTCTCACAAGAACTATCTTTATCGCGCTACGTACTTCCTGGACTAAATCGCATAGGTGTGATTTATGACCCAAAATTTAATTCAGAACGCATTGCTGAAGCACGTAAACAAGCATCAGAGCTTGGTTTAACTCTCATTGAACTAAATAGTTTTGATGCTGACTCGTTAGAAAAAAAAGTCGAAGAATTGTTATCAAAAATTGATATCCTCTGGTTAATTGCTGATCCCAGTGTATTGTCTGACAAAGAAACTGTTGAGAAAATTTTTAATCTCAGTACAGAACATAAAAAACCAATAATCACATATAGCAATGCATTTATGAGCTATGGAGCAAGCTTAATTATCGCCGCTGATACTCCAACAATGGGGCGACAAGCAGCTAATATGGCTCAAAACATATTATTACATGAACGAATTAATGAACTTGTGCAAACGCCTGCAGGCTCTCATATTGCTCTAAATGTTTGTCAATTGAATAAAATTAATATTCATTACAATGCTGATGCTTTGGACGCTGTAAACCAAATTATCGAATGTAAATAGTTAGTCATAAATCTCAAATAACTTTATAGAAAGTGGAATTCAACGTTGAAAAACTCTAAGACAGCCAGCATGAGAAATTCTCAACAACGACCCAGAAACAGTATTCGTTGGAAGCTATTATCAACAATGATAGGACTTATTGTTGTACTCGTAGTGACCATGACAAGTATTGAAGTTATCCTCCAGAAGAAATCACTTGAAAATGAATTAAGTAAGCGTATTAACTTAATGAAAGTGAATTTGATAGAACGCGGTAACGCCATGTCCAACCTCATGCTGACACAAGTAGAAAATGATGTGGCTGCTTTTAACTTTTCACGTATCACAGAAAACCTACATAATACGATCAAAGAATCACCACTTTTAGATTATGGGATTCTTATGAATAATGAAGGTATTGTCTTTATTCATACTAGCCATCCTGAACTCCAACAAGAAGTAGTAATGGATGACCAAAGTCAATACGCCTTAGCGCAACAACAACTGACACATCAAGAATATCCTGACAATAATGTGACTGAGTTCATATTACCCATTCATTTTGGGACAAAACAATGGGGTGTCTTAAGGCTTGGATTTAGTTTAAAAGAGTTACAGCAAGAAATATCTAATTCTAGAGAGGAAATTACCCATACTACTCAGAATATGATTACAACAACAACTGTCATCTCCCTATTTTTTGTTTTTATAGGTTCAATCATTGTATTAGTCATTTCAACTACCCTATCGCGCCCATTAATACGACTAACAGAGTCAGTTAAAGAATTGGCACGCGGAAATTTTGAATCGGCAACCCAGCTTTTAGACAACCATTCAGGTAACACTAAGACTGATTTTAAAGCTGAAGGAGAAATAGGTGAATTAGCAAATTCTTTTCTTGAAATGGCAAATGAAATACAACAATCTCATCAAAATTTAGAAGAATATAACAGAACTTTAGAACAAAAAGTAAAGGAACGTACTCAAGAGCTAGAAGAGGTCAATGAAAAATTAAAAGAGCTTGACCAGATGAAAACCAACTTTCTTTCTACTGTTTCACATGAATTACGTACACCTTTAACTTCTGTTATTGGCTTTGCACGCATTATGCAGAAAAAATTTGAAAGCGTACTCTTTCCTGCATTAGCAGAAAACGAAGACAAAAAAGTTATGAAAGCAATTAGGCAAGTTATGGATAATACTGCAATTATTGTTGAGGAAGGAGAAAGATTAACCTCGCTAATTAACAACGTCTTAGATCTGGCTAAAATGGAAGCCGGACGGGTTGATTGGAATATTACGGAAATGAATATTGAAACAGTCATAAATCGAAGTATTGCATCCACCTCTTCGCTGTTCGATGTTAAACCTGTCAAACTAGTTAAAGAAATACCTTCAAACTTACCTCTTTGTTTAGGTGATTATGACCGACTCATTCAGGTTGTTATAAATCTTATCTCTAATGCCATTAAATTTACAAATGAGGGTAAAGTTACCATTAAAGTTGAATACCTCAATGCTGAAATTATAACCAGCGTTATCGATAGTGGTACCGGTATAAAAAAAGAAGATCAACCCTTGGTTTTCGAAAAGTTCAAACAAGTTGGTGACACTTTAACTGATAAACCGCAAGGAACGGGATTAGGTTTACCAATTTGTAAAGAAATCGTAGAGCATTTAGGTGGGCGTATTTGGGTAGAAAGTGAAATTGGGCTTGGTAGTACATTTTCTTTTTCTTTACCCGAATCAATACAACAAAATGAATCTAGCAACACATGTGATGATATTGATTACACATCTAAAGGGCTATTAGTAAGCAAAGATGGTGAAGAAGTCAGTTATATTTGGCAAACAAACGGTAACAATTTAGAAGACGCTTTAAGTAATAGTTTGGCTCTATTTAATAAACCAAATCACAAAAACAATCCATGCATTTTAATTATTGATGATAATTTAAATATTCGGCAATTTCTTCATCAAGTTTTAAGCACTGCAAACTATGATGTTCATGAAGCTAGTAGTGGAACTGAAGGTCTCGAAATCATAAAAAACCTCCTACCTGACCTCATTATTCTTGATGTAAAAATGCCGCAGCTAAACGGCTTTAAGGTGGCTGTAAGACTGCACACTAACCCTCTGACACTTCATATTCCTATTATTCTTCATACCATAGCCGAAGATCATGCTCTAGGTGAACAATTAGGTATCGATTGCTATTTAAATAAACCCGTCAAAGATGACGTTTTATTGGATGCCGTCAAACAATTGCTAGAAACACAAAAAACTCGTAAAAAAATATTATTATTTATAGCAGACAACGATAAAAGACAACGCTGGGTGAGTTTATTGACTCAATATGGACTTGAAACCGTAGCAACTCAAAACATAGAGGACGGCATTTCTGCGGCGACAGCATTTGATCCGCAACTTGTAATCGCTGACACAGCATTAGTTCAACAATTTAATATTATTGAAAAAATTCGCGATGAGCATCGTTTAGATAAAATAGTATTCACTTTACTTGACGAAACCAACTCTGTTTAAAAAACTATGATTCCAGACATAAAACTAAAACGCATTTGTCAAAAAGGTAAATCAGCTGAACTTATTAAGCAATTTTGTACAAATCGTTCCGACACACTTAGTATTGTTGAACCAAACTCTACCCTTGTATACGGTTCTATTTCTGAAGGTACCCGCCATGCGATTAAAGTAAATTCTGATACTATTCTAGGCTGGGTTATAGGAGATTCTGACGATGCTATTTATTTAGCAGAGTTAGTAAATTACATCGTCCAGAAAGAATTAGAAAGTAAATTACTCGCACAGGATACCCTAAGTAAATACAAAGAATTATCGTTACTCTATGAGCTAGGAGAAAAAATATCAAACTGCATTGATATTGATCAACTTGCTAAATTAACCATAAATGAGGCTCAAAACTTATTAAATACCAATCAGCCTTTGCAAATAGGTATTTTATTAAAAGATCAATCTGATGATAAGTTGGTAATTTTTGCAGGTAAAGGTGATATTTTTCCTGTTGGCTCAAAATTAAATGCAATTGATGGAATCACGCAATATGTTTTAGCGTCTGGCTCTGCTGAGATCGTTAATAACGTTCATGATGATATTCGCTATCAAACAAATCCCGGTGAATTATTAAATATCCATTCTTTATTATGTACACCCATTAAAACCAGTGATCACACTTTTGGTGTTTTAAGCATCATCAGTATTCAAGAAGTCTCGTTTAATGCCGCTGAATCTAAAGTTTTAAACTTACTCGCTTCCCAAATTGCCACAGCAATTGGTCGGGTACACTTAATTAATGAACGTGTATCACAAGAAAGATATCAAGAGTCTTTGACTTTATCAAAAAACATTCAAATGGGCATGTTGCCTACCGCTTTCCCAAGATTTACAGACGGTAGCAAATTTGATTTATTCGCTTTTATGCAACCCGCTAGAGAAGTGGGTGGGGATTTTTATGATTTTTTCAGACTTAATGCCACAACATTATTAGTTGTCGTAGGGGATGTATCTGGCAAAGGCGTTCCAGCGGCACTATTCATGGTGCGCGTAATAACCTTAGTTAGGGCATTAGCAAAACAACATGATGTGGTTAGCGATATTTTAAATGCCTTAAATATAGAACTATGTCGTGATAATGATGCGATGATGTTTGTAACCATGTTCATTGCTACACTTGATCTAGAAACTAATCAATTAAGCTACAGTTATGGCGGACATAATCGGCCTTTATTATTATCAAATTACGGTATCGTATCAATGCTACCAGGTGATTCTGGCATGGCTCTAGGTATATTAGATTCATCGCATTATTGCTTAGAGTCAATCCAAATAAATAAAGGTGACAGTTTAATTTTGTACACTGATGGCATTAATGAGGCCATGAACATTCATTATGAAGAATATGGGGATGAGCGTTTTAGTCAATTAGTCACCGGTTTAGATGCTTTAAATGCGCAAGCGTTAGTTGAGACCATTACTAAAGATGTGCTCAATTTTACAGTAGGAGCCGAGCAATCTGATGACATTACCTTACTAACATTAAAAATTGCTAAAAATTAATCGATCATTATCTACAATAACTTCCTAGGCCTATAAAGAGATTCAAACCATGGCTGATTACCATTTTTCTAAAATAATCACGAATAATTTAGAGGAACTGCTTGTATTAGCAGAGGACGTTGAATTATTTGCTGAGCAAACAGAATGGTCACCTGCTGTTACCATGCAAATTAATCTTGTTATCGAAGAGTTAATCGTAAATACCATTAATTATGGTTATTCAGACGCAAGAGTGGGAAGCATACAAATAACTATCAAATCTACTACTCAACGCATTGTTCTTGAGATAAAAGATGACGGTGATGCTTATAACCCATTACAAAATGATATGCCCGATACAACCTTAGAGATAGAAGATAGACCCATTGGGGGCTTAGGCATATTTTTAGTAAAAAACTACATGGATACCTTCGACTACGCTTATAGCGAAGGTCATAATTGCATCAATCTAAGTAAACAACTATAAATTTAAAATGAGTGAAACAAGTAAACGCATCGGTTTATCCCTAGCCTTAATAATTCTCTGCAGCTCGTTATTATTATGGTCAGATAGACATAATCGCCATTCTGAATCTGAGGTAACACCCAGTGTTTCTAAAGAAATTCCTATAGCTTTACTACAATTAAACACAAACCCAATTACAGATGAAATGCGAGCTGGCATATACGATGCGTTGGGCGCCAAGGGCTTTAAAGAAGGTAGCAACATTAAAATTACCTATTACAATCCCGAAGGTGATTTACCGACAGCCAACTTAATGGCACAAAAAATTACCAGTGGCGATTATAAAGTCGCCATCTCTATTACAACATTAATGCTCCAGACCCTAGCCAATGCAAATCGGTCTAGCCATGTTACCCATGTATTTGGTGCAGTCACCTCCCCTATCATTGCTGGTGTAGGTGTAAAAGCGATTGATAGTTTAGATAAACCCCCTTATTTAACCGGTGTTGGCACACCACAGCCCGTTAAAGAGATATTTCGGGTAGCAAAACAACTCAATCCAAATTTAAAAACTGTAGGTGTCGTTTGGAATCCAGCAGAAGTAAATTCTGAATTTTGTACAAAACAAGCACGGGAAGTTTCAGCGGAATTAGGCTTAACTTTATTAGAAGCCCCCATAGAACAAGCTAAAGACATCCGCGAAGCCGCACAATCATTAGTAACACGTGGTGTGCAAGCATTTTGGACTGGTGGAGATGCGACAGTTAATTCAAATGTACATGCACTGATAGAAGTATCCACTAGCGCAAAAATTCCAGTTATCTCAAACATTACAGGCCACGCTAAACAAGGCGGCTTATTCGATTATGGGTCTGATTACCATGAAGTGGGCGAACAAGTAGGCCGTATAGCTGCGGACATATTAGGAGGTAAAGATCCTAGCACTATCGCAATTACCAATTACACTCCTGAAAAAGTTATTCTAAATGAACAAGTTAGGAAGACTCTTAAAGAATCATGGACTTTTACGGATGATTTATATAAAAAAGCCATCACTATCATTGATGAAAATGGCAAAGTAAATTCTACCAATACCATCGAAACAAACCCACAATCTAAAGGGCCTAGCATTATCATTGATCCCGATAAACACTATAAAGTGGGTTTAGCTTATTTTGCACCCGAACCCGGTATTGACTCTGTCTTAACAGGATTAAAAGCACAACTAAAACTATTAGGCCTAGAAGAAGGTAAGAATTTAAGTTTTAAAAGTATGCACGCCCAGGGAGAAATTGCTCAAATCTCTACAATAGGACAAGTATTAGATAGTAGTGATATAGATGCTATATTAACCTTAACCACTCCTGTTCTTCAGGGAGTTGGTATGATGGCAAAACACAAGCCCGTCGTATTTACTTATGTTACCGACCCCATTGCTGCAGGAGCAGGTAAATCTTTTACAGAGCACTTACCCACATTGACCGGTATAGGTTCATTTCCACCTATCGAAGACATGCTAACTGTTACGCAAAAAGTCATTCCTACTATCCATAAAATTGGCACTTTATATAATCCTAGTGAAGTTAATTCAGTAAAAGTTGCCACAGTGATGCGAGATCTTTGTAAACAAAAAGGTTTCGTGTTTATCGAAGCCCCCATAAATACAACGGCTGATGCCGTGCAGGCTGCTCAAAGTTTAGCCGCTCAAAATGTAGAAGCCATATTGTCAGTCAGTGACAATACGATGTATCAAGCCTTAGATGCTATCAGTAACGTTGCGACAAAAAGTCATATACCTGTGATATTAGATCAACCTGAGTTTATTGATCATGAAGCTCTAATGGTAGTGGGTGTGGATTATAAAGAAAGTGGCACTTCAGCTGCAGAACCACTGGCTCAAATTTTAACGGGCGCAGATCCTGGTTCTATTCCATTTAAAAACGTGAGCAAAAAAGTCATTCTATTAAACGCTAAAGTCGCAAAAAACTTGAATATAGTCTTTCCCGATGAAGTTCGGGCCTTGGCTAAATAAAAATAAATACCCGCGATAACACTATTTATTAAGAGATCTGAAATGGAAATTACGTCCCAACTCATTAATGATGAAACCATCATTAAACTAAGCGGTAGACTAGACGCCGCCTGGAGTAGTTCTGTAGATAAAGCCTTACAAGATACTATCTATGAGGGCTCACATAGAATCGCTTTAGATTTAGCACAAGTCAGTTACATTAGTTCTGCGGGTATCAGAGTACTCGTCATACTAATAAAAAACCTTAAAGCACTGGGGGGTACTTTTCGACTTATCAATGCCTCACCGGAAGTATCAGATGTTTTGAATTTAGTAGGCTTTACGCAATTATTATCAACACTTAAACAAAGTACAGTTACTCATGCACCATCCAATTCGCAACCAGAAGCTCAAATATTACACCTTGCTGATAATGACTACTCTGTTTATACCTTAGATATCACTGCCAGCCAAATAGGCAAAGTAATTGACGATGCGTCATTACCTAGCCATGAACTAAAGATGACAACTTTGCCCGTTAATCATGATAGCTGGCTTATTGGACAAGGGTGTCTAGGAAATAGCCCCTACGATACAAATAGTGGTGGCGAATTGTTAGCAGTGTCTGGTTTAGCAATTGCTTTACCCGGTGATGCAGAACAAGCGGACTGGATACAAAAAGAACAAGAACTCACCCCGCAAGTTGGTCTTTTTCATGGCCTTAGTGTTAATGGAAACTATCGGTATTTACTTAGATTCGGTGAAACCGCTGGTGCATTGTCATTAAAACTCAGTGAATTAACTAAAGCCGCCTTAGAAATTTGCGCTTCAGATACCGTGTCATTTGTGGCCTTAGCAGAAACAGCGCATTTAATTGGCGCAGTCGCCCAATTATCTCCTGAACAATATCCTGAAGACTTTTTTGCCTTTCCAAGCATACGAGATCGTTTGCTATTTACTGCAGAACCAGCCTATGCAAACGAAACCTGTTTAATAATTGGGGTAATTTCAAGAAAACCTGATCAGCTATTAGCTAGTCAAGTTAGACCCTTAGCTGATGATTCTGAACTTAGCATACATGCCCATGCTGGCATAGTGCCGTTTAATCCTATTAAAAAAGGCTACATTGAATTAGGGGATTCTTTAGATAAATTTATGAGCACACAAACAATCCGTGGAGTTTTACATTTAATAAACGATGATAGAGACGGTGTAGGTGTAGGGGAAAGTTATCTGCGCAGAGGTGCTTTATGGTGTGCGCCTGTTACTTTTAATGGAGAAAACCAAGTATGACACTATTAATAGGCGCATTAACTTTAGGCATAATTTTATCCTTATTAGCACTAGGAGTTTACATATCCTATCGAATCTTTGATATTGCTGACATTACCGTAGATGGCTCAATTACCTTTGGCGCTGCTGTTAGCAGTGTGCTGTTAGTCCAAATGGGTGTGCATCCACTATGGGCGACACTGGCAGGCTTTTTAGCAGGTGCTATCGCCGGTACTGTCAGTGGCATATTACAAACCCACTTTAAAATTAATCCGCTGCTGTCAGGTATCTTAGTGATGACCGGCTTATACTCAGTTAATTTACATGTAATGGGGCGAAGTAATATACCCTTTTTAGGCACAGTAACCCTGTCTACCTATTGTGAAAAAATAGGTAATATCGTTTTTGGTGGCAACGAAATCCTCTTGATGGGATGGACGGTTTCAACAACTGATTTAATGACGCTTATCCTAATGTTTTTATTAGTTAGCAGTATCTCCTTAGTCTTATGGTTATTTTTTCATACCGATTTAGGGACAGCCATGCGCGCTTCTGGCGATAATCCACAAATGATAAGAGCACTGGGTGGTAATGTTGAATACTACAAAATATTTGGTTTAGCGCTATCAAATGGCCTAGTAGGATTAGCTGGCGCTTTATGGGCACAATATCAAAATTTTGCAGATGTACAAATGGGTATTGGCATGGTGGTTTGGGGCTTAGCGAGTGTCATTATCGGAGAAGCCTTAGCCGGAACAGCCAGTGTAGTTACGGCAATTATAGGCACTATCATTGGCTCAATTTTATTTAGACAATTAGTGGCTATCGCTTTATCGTTTGGCTTAAATCCAAATGACTTAAAATTGATAACCGCCCTATTCGTATTTGCCGCACTAATTTTACCCAATATGCTCAGTAAATTATCTGTTGGTAAACGCAAGGTGGCGCTATGAACAATCAACAATCTAACGCTAATTTAAATCCTGCTATGGTTCAACTGACGGATGTCTTTAAAACCTTTAATGCCGGAACGGTTAATGAAGTTCGCCCCATGCAAGGGGTTAACTTAACAATAACCGAAGGTTCATTTGTTATTGTGCTTGGCGGTAATGGTTCTGGAAAATCAACTTTACTAAATGCAATTGCCGGTAGTTTTATGATTGATACCGGTAAGATTGAATTAAATGGAGAAGACGTAACGCAATGGCCAGAACACAAACGCGCCACGTTAATAGGTCGGGTATTTCAGAACCCTTTCTCTGGTACAGCACCCTCCATGTCTATTTTAGATAATTTTTCATTAGCGGCCAAACGCGGCAAATTTAGAGGTTTAAGTTGGGCGCACTCGTCTAATTTACAAGATGAATTAAAAGATCGGGTCAGTGAACTAAAAATGGGCTTAGAAAACCGATTGGATACAGCCATTGGTTCATTATCCGGCGGTCAAAGACAAGCCTTAACTTTATTAATGGCTACTTGGCTAAAACCAAAGTTACTCTTATTAGATGAACATACCGCAGCACTTGACCCCAAAAGTGCCGATCAAGTCATTGCATTAACGGAACAAATAATCTCTAAAGAAAAATTAACCACGCTTATGGTTACCCACTCTATGCAGCAAGCAATTAATTTGGGTGACCGAATTATCATGATGCATAAAGGAAATGTGTTACATGACGTTAATGCGCATGAAAAACAACGTTTACGCATCGATGATTTACTGTCTAGATTTGAAAATGTAAGACGCAGAGAATTGTTAGATGAAAGTGTGGCCGATTTATTACGACTAAGATATATTTAACCATACCATACATAAAAACACCCTTTAACCAACAAGCTTAGGCATAGACTAACATGAGTAAAAAACTACTAATAACCGATGATGAACCTCATATTAGGTTATTACTTGAACAAGCACTTGAAGACCTAGAAGATCATGATGTGGAATTTTTCTTTGCCGAAAATGGTGAAATAGCTTTAGAAATTATTGAAAAAGAAAAACCGCAATTAGTATTACTGGACGTAATGATGCCTAAAATGAATGGTTTTGATGTGTGCAAAACTGTTAAAAAAGACTGGGGCATGGATGATGTTTTTATCATTATGTTAACCGCTAAAGGCCAAGAATACGACAAAGAGAAGGGCCAAGAAGTGGGCGCTAATCTCTATATTACAAAACCGTTTAATCCCGATGAAATTATGGCGCACGCCCTAAAAGTATTCGACATCAAATTAGATTAATGACTATGCAAGCATTTATTCACCCGACCTTAAATAAATTATTCGACGGGATAAAGCATTTTCAACAAAGAGCCTATGATCAAAAATTATTTGATATGCAAGACTTGGTTGAAGATGGCCAACATCCAAAAGTATTACTTATTGCTTGCAGTGACTCCCGAGTTGACCCTGCCATATTAACTAATGCAGCACCGGGTGAAATATTTGTGTTAAGGAATGTGGCAAACCTTGCGCCGAGTTATTCCTTAGATAGCAAATACGATGGTGCTAGAGCGGCTATAGAATATGCAGTAAGAGACTTAGAAGTTGAGCATATTGTTATCTTAGGTCATGCTCATTGTGGCGGCATCAAAGCGTTACTTAAAACATTATCGGGGCAAAAAATCCCTAGAGACTTTATCGGCGACTGGGTATCCATCGCTAAGGATGGATGTGAGCGTTATGTTATTGATCAAATTAGTGATCTTAATGCACCTATCAGTGCAGATGACTTACATAACTTACAAGATCATCAGCATTTAGTAGAACGTGGTTCAATTCGTGGATCTATTGATAATTTACTCACCTACCCTTGGATTAAAGACCGAGTTGATGCAAAAAATCTGCAAATACATGGCTGGTGGTTCGATCTAGACACGGGAGATTTATGGGCGACTGACGCAGATAACACTGTATTTTTGCCTGTCATCGATTAAACCTACTCATTAGCAATGCGTCTACCCGAAAATATTGTTTATGGCACGACTGATAAACCGCCCATAACCATTTTACTTATTCTGGCTTTACAGCAAATGTCGTTTTTAGGGGTGTACTTAGTTATATCTCCCCTATTTGCGCGCAATTTTGGTCTTGATCATGACCAATCTTTAGAGCTAATCTCTGCGACATTAATTGCTTCTGGCTTTGGCGTTTTATTACAATCAACAAAGATGTGGGGTGTAGGCTCTGGTTATTTTTGCCCATTACAAGCCACCTCCTCTACATTTGCTGGTTTATTATTAGTTAAAACCACCGGCGGACTAAGTGCCGTATTTGGTATGGTTTCAGTGATTGGCTTAGCCCAAGTGGCGTTTGCCTTTATATTCCAACGTCTAAAAAGTGTATTTACCGTACAAATCGCCGGACTAGCTGTATTATTAATTGGACTAGGGCTTGGCTATTACGGCCTTAAACTTATATTACAAGCTGAAATGGGAGTATCCCTAGAGCAACAAGGCCTACTTTGCTTACTTACACTAGGCACAATGATTACATTTAATGTATGGTCAAGTGGACAATTACGCTTATTCTCAGCATTTATAGGCCTAATAGTTGGTTTTATCAGTAGTTGCCTAATGGATATTATCCCAGAAGCAAACTGGATGGCCTTTCATAACGCGCCGATGTTTTATATCCCGACACCTATGAATATCGGTTGGTCATTTGATAAAAACTCACTATTACCTGCCATTATTACCGGATTATTTTTGGCATTACATAGCTTCGGAGCCCTAGCAGCCGCCCAACGCTTTAATGACTCAGATTGGAAACGGCCAGATTTAGAATCCATAAAACAAGGTATTCTTTCTGAAGGCATAACCAATATTGTCAACTCACTACTCAATGGCTTACCGCTTACCTCTAGTGGTGGTGCAGTTAGTTTAGCGGCATCCACTGGATGTACTAGTCGTTATTTAGCGTATTGGTTAGCTGGCATCATGGTGATAATTGCCTTTATACCTAAGGCCATAGTCATCTGGCAAATCCTGCCGCTATCAGTCATGGGAGCGGCTTTAATATTCTTAGCTTCATTTACCGCCTTATCAGGCTTACAAGTCATGGCTTCACGCTTATTGGACAATCGTAAAACCTTAGCCTTAGGAATAGGTTTGATATTGGGCATAAGCTATGAACCGATGATGGGCGCTTTTCATGAAATTTCACCCAACATATTAAAACATTTGTTGTTTTCAGGTGTTAGCTTGGGGACCTTTGCGGCTGTTGCGCTATCCAGTATATTTCAAATCAAAAATCACACCCGTGATGCCCTAGTATTAGACGCACAACACAGTTCCATGGATGAGGTAACGATTTTTATAGAAAAACAAGGCAAGCGATGGGCAGCACGACCAGAAACAGTTCGCAAAGCTGAATATGCAACCTGGCAAGCTTTTGAAATTTTGATAGAACATGGTCTTGTTGATGCATCAGATATAACCAATAAAATACAAATCCAAACTCTATTTAACGAATATACATTTACGGTCATTTTAAATTATACTGGCGAAGTTTTGCCCCTATCAACCCACCGCCCATCACATGAAGATATGATACATAATGAATCAGCGGTCTTAGAAATGGCTGGGTATTTATTACATAAACTTGCAGACAAGGTACGTACTCGACACGATGGCTTGTCTTGTGAATTAAGCTTAACTTTTAATGATTAAACATCAGCATCAAAGAGAAAAAACATGCTAACAATTAACTCAGAAACTCAAGGCAACTATTTAGTGATCGCATTAACAGGGCGCGTTGATGCCTCAAATGCAAAAACACTAGAAGAACAAGCCATAGGCTTAATTAAAGATGGCAATGTAAATTTAATCCTTAATTTAACAGATGTTAACTACATTAGCAGTGCGGCCCTGAGAGTCTTTTTATTGATTGCTAAAGAATTAAGTAAAGTAAATGGCACCATAAAACTGTGCGGTTTAAGTAGCACTTTACAAGATGTCTTTGATATTAGTGGCTTTAGTAAATTATTTGAAATTACAGCCACATTAGAAGAAGCTCTTTAATTTTAAAAAGCCTCACCCCAAACGGCTTCCCATAACAGAGGTAAAACTTCACCCGCTTTACCTCTTAACGAATGTGCCTGCTTATCAAACGTAGAAGTTTCTGGATTAATTTGTACTATATAAGACCCACACCTAGCAGCAAGTGTTGGTAAAAATGCAGCCGGCATCACTTCCATTGAACAGCCCACAGCGATAAATACAGAACTGTCCATACTAAACACTTCGGCAAGTCCAAAGGCTTCTTGTGGTAAAGGTTCGTTAAACCACACAACATCAGGCCTCACCAAACTGCCGCAAATTTTACACAATGGGGGCTCTTCAAGTGCATCAACAACACTAGAAGCTTCGATAGAATGATCATTTAAACATTTAAAATGATGGATGTTACCATGCAATTCAATTACATGATCACTACCCGCGTCTTGATGAAAGTTATCAATATTTTGTGGATTTCTGTTAAAACCGTCTAAAGTGGCGTAGTCTTCAACATCAAAATCCACCCATAAACTATCAGCCCCTGACCGAAAAGTGGGTATACCACTTTCAGTTGAAGTACCTGCACCAGTAAAAAAAAACGATATTTTCGGCTTCTCGTAAATTTTTAATCAATACATCGTCAAAAACAACAACATCAGTCATCTAACACCCCTTGATCAATAATAAAATGGGTAAGGCTAATAGATATCAGCCGAATAAAATGCTAAACTTAGTTTAACTTAGTTCAAGAGGTGGTTATGTATCAAATCAATATTCATCACGCTAAAACACACTTATCAAAATTAGTGGAAGAAGTAGCTCTGGGTGAAGAAATAATTATTGCTAAAGCAGGAAAACCCATCGCGAAATTAGTACCAATTGATAAACCGAAACCAAATAGTCGCGTGCCGGGTAGCATGAAACACCAAATTAAATTTGCAGATAATATTAACCAGCCTATGTGTAAGACCGAATTAGATTTATGGTTAGAATCATCCATTTTTCCTAATGATGATAAAAACTCAAACAACCAATGAAACTACTTCTAGATACGCATATTCTTCTATGGTGGTTAAGTGATAATGAACAATTATCATCCAAAGCGCGTGAACTTATTTCTAAACCGGATAACGATATTTATGTCAGTCATATTTCTTTATGGGAAATCCAAATCAAGGTAATGACAGGAAAATTAGAAGTTGATTTGAATAACTTAATTACTCAATTACCACAAAACAACTTCTTGCAACTACCTTCTCATACTGATCATATTTTATGTTTGGCGAAGTTACCACCTTATCACCAAGACCCCTTTGATAGAATGCTAATAGCACAAGCCTTGAGTGAACCATTAAATTTAATCACTCACGATAAATATGTTTCTATGTACAGTGAATCAATCATATTAGTTTAATAATCTAACCGAAAAAAATTAATATTTCGGATGTCCAGGCCAAGTATTTTGAAAACAATGCCTAATCTCATGGCCTAATCAACATCATCAGCATATTTCCAAGTGACGATGAGATTTTACTCTTCAATACCGCCAACAGACGCTAACAATCCAGCTAATTCACCTTTTTTGTATAAATCAATAACAATGTCACAACCACCGACTAATTGACCATTAACATAAAGTTGCGGATAAGTTGGCCAGCTTGAATATTCTTTTAGGGCTTCTCTTAGTTCTGGGTCTTCAAAAATATTAACCGCTGCGTATTTTGCTTGCACAGCTTCTAAAACTTGCACTGTTTGGCCAGAAAATCCACATTGTGGAAAATCGGGGGTGCCTTTCATATATAAAATAACTGAATTATTCTCTAGTTGATCTTTAATTCTTTCTATTACGCTCATATTGCTTAATCACTCAATTTGTTTAAATTTGTAGCAATTCTATCAACATTGCACTATTTAAAAAAGTAAATCTTATCATCCATCTCTTGCTTGCAACCGCATTGAATCTTATAATCAAATATTTTTTTATCAGGCTAAGCCCATGACTAGTCACATCATGCCAACCTACAATCGTTTACCGGTCACTTTTGAGCGCGGTGAAGGCGTTTGGTTGATAGATGAAAATAATCAGCGTTATCTAGATGCTTTATCAGGTATTGCCGTATGTAACTTAGGCCACGCGCATCCCGCAGTGCATAAAGCCATCTGTGCGCAAAGTGAAAAACTATTACACACCTCTAATCTTTATAAAATAGCTAATCAAGAAGAATTGGCGGATAAATTAATAAAGAAAAGTGGCATGACTAATGTCTTTTTCTGTAACTCTGGCGCAGAAGCTAACGAGGCAGCGATTAAATTGGCACGTAAATACGGCCATGAAAAAGGTATTGATAGTCCTGCCATTATCGTAATGGAAAAAAGCTTTCATGGCCGTACTCTAGCTACGTTAAGCGCCACTGGTAACGCTAAAGTACAACAAGGATTTGCTCCCTTAGTTGAAGGCTTTATTAGAGTGCCTTATAACAATATCAACGCAATAGAAAACGCGATTGAAACTAATAAAAATATTGTTGCAATTTTAGTTGAGCCCATTCAAGGTGAAGGTGGTATTAATATTCCTGCTGCCGATTATTTAAATCAAATAAGACAGCTATGCGATGCAAATGGCTTATTAATGATGCTGGATGAAATTCAATCTGGCATTGGTAGAACCGGTAAATTTTTAGCTTATCAACACAATGATATTCTGCCGGATGTGTGTACCCTTGCCAAAGCTTTAGGTAATGGTGTGCCTATTGGCGCATGTTTAGCAAGAGGTAGAGCGTCTGAAATTTTAACTGCCGGTGCGCATGGTTCAACTTTCGGTGGTAACCCTCTAGCGTGTGCAGCAGGTATTGCGGTTCTCAATACCCTTGAAGCAGAAAATTTAATCGAATTAGCACAAGTTAAAGGTGACAACTTACGTGCCCAGTTCTCAGAACAATTAAAAGATAATCAACACATTGTAGATATACGTAACAAAGGCTTAATGCTTGGTATTGAGCTTGATCGTCCCTGTGCAGAGCTTGTTAAAACTGCATTAGAGCAACATTTATTAATTAATGTAACTAACGATTCCACGATACGTCTATTACCGCCGTTAATTATCAACGAACAAGAAAGCCAACAATTGGTTAATACCTTGGTGGCTATCATTAATGACTATACAGCAAAGATTCACTAATATGACACCAAGACATTTTACTAGCCTGCTTGATTTATCTAGCGAAGAGTTACGCCAAATAATTCATAGAGCGATAGCACTTAAAAATAATCGTGATAAAGATTACCAACCTTTAAAAGGTCAAGTATTAGCGATGATTTTTGAAAAATCATCTACCCGCACGCGTATTTCATTTGAAACAGGTATGGTGCATTTTGGTGGCAGTGCTCTATTTTTATCACCTAGAGATACTCAATTAGGTCGAGGTGAACCCTTACAAGACAGTGCTAAAGTTATTTCAAGTATGGTGGATGGCATTATGCTTAGAACCAACAAACATGAAACTGTGACTACTTTCGCAATGCATTCTAGTGTGCCGGTTATTAATGGTTTAACAGATCTAGAACATCCTTGCCAATTACTGGCTGATATGCAAACATATTTTGAGTTTAGGGGTGATATTAAAGGTAAAACAGTGACTTGGATTGGCGATGGCAATAATATGTGCCATTCTTATATTCATGCAGCAAAGTTATTAGGCTTTAAATTAAATATTGCTAGTCCTAAGGGCTATTATCCACTAGCTGAATACACGGATAGTGCAAAGGATAGCGTTAGCCTATTTAACAGTGCATTAGAAGCGGCAAAAAATAGTGATTTAATTGTAACGGATGTTTGGGCCAGCATGGGCCAAGAGGAAGAGCAAAAACTTCGTGAAGTTGCTTTTAAAGATTATCAAATCAATGCCGACATCATGAAAGTCGCCAATTCTGATGCCCTGTTTATGCATTGTTTACCGGCGCACAGAGGTGAAGAAGTGACTGCTGAAGTGATTGATGGTCCACAAAGCGTTATCTTCCCAGAAGCTGAAAATCGCTTACATGCCCAAAAAGCATTATTAGAGTTTCTCTTAGTTTAAACAACTGTTAACTATCCTTTAAACATAACCAATAGAAGACTACATCTGTGAATAAATTTATAAGTTCTGTCTGCATATTCCTGTTCACAACACTTAACGTATACGCAGAAACGGTTTATGTTGATGATGAACAAAACTTAACTTTAAGAAATTCGCCGAGTGTGCATGCTAAAGCCATGAAATTACTGCCTATAGGCACACCACTAACGCCTATTGAGAATCAAAGTAAATTTGATTTTATAAAAGTTAGGCTTTTAGATGGTAGCGAAGGTTATATTAAAGAACGTTTTACAAATAAAAAAGCCCCTACAATTGATCCTAAAGATGTCGCTAGTAAAACCATTGCCCAACTACAAAATGACAATGGCACATTACGTAATGAGCTTAATGAACTTAAAGAAAAACTAACACCAGGCACTTCTTTAGAAAAATCACTGGCAAATGAGCGTGATCAATTAGCCAGAGAACTTAACGAACTTAAAAAGACTGCTGCCAGTGCTTACCAGTTAAAAAATGAGCGCGACGAACTACAAGAACGCGTTGTTAATGTAGAACGTGATTTACAACAATTTAAATTAGAAAACCAAGCACTTAAAGATACAGCCAGCCAAGATTGGTTTTTATATGGCGGTTTATTGGCTTTATTTGGGGTTATCTTAGGCTTTATTTTGCCTAAACTAGGCTGGCGTCGTAAAAACAATTGGGACTCATTTTAAATTGAGTAAACAACAAGCCTAAGCATCATGCACTTAGAAAAATCATTCGTCAGTTGGTTTAGAGACTCTTCACCTTATATACATGCGCATCGCAATAAAACCTTTGTTATTTCATTTGGTGGTGAAGCTGTATTAGCCGATGATTTTTCGCATCATGTACAAGATTTTGCCTTATTAAGCAGTTTAGGCATACGATTAGTCTTGGTACACGGTATACGTCCGCAAATTGATGAACGCCTAAACAAACTAAACACCCCTGCTCTGTTTCATAATCATCTACGCATTACCGATGATATTGCCCTACAGTGCGTTAAAGAAGCCGCAGGTTTAGTACGTGTAGAAATTGAAGCCTTATTATCCATGGGCATTGCTAACTCCCCTATGGCAGGCAGTGATTTAAAAGTCGCTTCAGGTAATTTTGTTACCGCCAAACCCATTGGCGTTATAGACGGTGTTGATTATTGCCATACTGGCGAAGTTAGGCGTATTGATAGCGTGGCTTTACATCAACAATTAGACCAAAACAATGTCGTTTTAATCTCACCCATTGGCTATTCCCCTAGCGGTGAAGTGTTTAATTTATCAGCAGAACAAGTGGCCACGGCCATTTCTATTAGTTTAAATGCCGAAAAACTTATCTTATTAACCGAACAAAGCTGTGTTAATCCCGAAAATGCAGAACCTATTCGGCAGATGACCACTTCTGAAACTGAAACGTTTTTGGAGCTTCATACTGATCTTGCAGATATTATTACTTTACCTTTAAAAGCCGCAATTCAAAGTTGCCATGCGGGTATTGATCGCGTGCATTTAATTAATCGCCACATTGATGGGGCTTTATTACTCGAATTGTTTAGTCGTGATGGCGTTGGCACGCTAATCAGTTCCACACCTTTTGAAGAATTACGCCCAGCTAATCTGAATGATATCGGTGGCATTCTAGAGCTGATTAAACCTTTAGAACAACAAGGCATTTTGGCGAAGCGTTCTAGAGAAAAAATCGAGATGGAAATAACAGATTATATTGTTATTGAACGTGATGGCTTAATCATTGCATGTACCGCTTTACATCCTAATGCTGCAGAACAGTATGGAGCTATTGCCTGTTTAGCTGTGCATCCTGATTATCGTGGTTCTGCGCGTGGCAATAGATTACTGGATTATGTATATGACAAAGCCGCAACCTTAGCTATTAATAAACTTTTTGTCTTATCAACCCAAACAGTACATTGGTTTATTGATCGTGGTTTTATTGCAAGCGATATTAATAGCCTGCCTGAACCCCTTAAGAAACTTTATAACCCAGCAAGAAACTCAAAAATTCTTGTTAAATTGCTGGCTTAAAAATATATATAATGGCGCTTTCAATATTACAGATATCCGATTTACATATCTTACCTGAGAGCCATAACACTTTATTAGGTGTTAATACTGAATATTATTTTAATACTGTCTTAGACTTAGCATTTAAAAATCATCAAGCGTTTGATTTAATCTTAGTCACCGGTGATATCGCCCAAGACCCTTGTATTAAAAGCTATCAGCGTATTCTTGCCCGCTTAGCCCAAACCCAAATTCCTTGCCTGTGCTTACCCGGAAATCATGATGATTTATCACTCATGCAACAGGTGTTTAATAGCGAACAAGTAAATTGCCAAAAACAATTGTTACTACAAGACTGGCAAATTATTAATTTAAATAGTCAGATTATTGGTGAATCAGGCGGCTATCTTGATGATAACGAATTTAATTTTCTTACAGACTGCCTCAAACAGTACCCTAATCAACACGCCCTAGTCGCTGTGCATCATCATTGCATACCCACGCAGAGCACTTGGTTAGACACGATGATTATCAAAAATAGTCCTGCACTCTTAGCTATTGCTACCCAGTTTCCACAGCTTAAACTGGTAGTCTCTGGACATATACACCAAGAGATGGATATAAATGCAGGCAATATAAGAATACTAGGCACACCCTCTACCTGTTTTCAATTTGCACCGCTCAGCGATACCTTTAATATTGATACTCAAATGCCCGGCTATCGCTTAATTAAATTACAGGATGATGGCAGTGTTAAAACCGAAGTTAACCGCTTAACTGGGGTTTTATCTGAATTGGAATTTAAATCTAAAGGTTACTAAAAATTATTGGCTTAACACTTATGTTAATAACAAGCGCTAAGCCAAACTATTTATTAATTACAACTCAAACTCTGCTGGATCAACACCAAGTTCTTTAGCAATTTTTATCGCTATCTTTTTTTCTGCAAAATCAAACACATCATCAGATGAAGCAATAGAAATTATCATACGCACTAACAATCGTGCGGCTTCTGTATTAGACTTCATTTTACCAATGGCTTGATAGGCTTTAGCCTCACCAATGTCTTTATCAAACTCTAATTGGCTAACAAATTCTTGAAAGGCATTAATCACGTCAGTTGTAGTAAAAATGGATAAGGCATCGTTACTTTCAATAAACCGAATCATTTTTTGTTTTTCGCTACTGGTAATACTACCATCAGCCAAAGCAATTAATGCTGAGCCTGCCATAGCGGCATTTAGAAACTCTTTATTTTTATACTTTAAGGCTTCTGTTTTTAATTCAGATGCTTTACTTTTTAAACTACTTAAAAAACTATCAAAACTCATTATGACTCTCCAAAAAAGCTATCGCTTATAAATGCACAACAATTTGCGGCAAGATATCTGCAATTGTGCGGCCAGTACCATTCTCACCTATCGCGTGCATTTTCCACTCACCATTGTGACGATATAACTTAGCCATAATTTGAGCAGTATGTGTACCTTGAGCACTAAGAGTATAGCGAGCAATTTCATTATTATTGCTGTTATCAATCAAACGACAATAAGCATTTTCAACGGTATCAAAAGTTTGCCCTGTATAAGAACTTACGGTAAATACTAAAGATTTTACAGTTGCAGGTACTTTATCTAAATCCACAATGATTTGTTCATCATCGCCATCACCCGCACCGGTTCTATTATCACCTGTGTGAATAATACTGCCATCACGACTTTTTAATTGTCCAAAATAAATGGTGTCAACCAATGCATTTTGGTCATTGAATAAAACACAAGAAGCATCTAAGTCGATTTCGTTACTGTTGTTTCCACCGCCAAACATACTTTTCAATAAACCTACGCTGCTTTTCTTAGCATCCCAACCTAACCCCATTACAACGCGACTTAATGTGCCGCCATTTTCTTTGGTTAAGGAAATCTTTTGTCCTTTTTGTAAATTAATTGCCATGTAACAATGCTCCTTGAATTATATAAAGGTATTAACTTAAACGTTTACACCATGCGCAGTAGCTAATGCGCCTAAACCGCCAGCAAAACCTTGACCAACTGCTTTAAACTTCCAATCTGCGCCTACGCGATAAATTTCACCAAAGATCATGGCTGTTTCAATAGAAGCGTCTTCGCTTAAATCATAACGCGCAATTTCTTGCCCAGTTTGCTCATTAACAACACGTATATATGCATGATTAACTTGGCCAAAGTTTTGTTTACGTAAATCAGCTTCATAGATAGTCACAGCAAAAACAACTTTGTCTAATTCAGCAGGAATTTTAGCTAATTCAACTTTGATAACTTCATCATCGCCATCACCCGCACCGGTAGTGTTATCACCTAAATGTTGCACAGCGCCGTCGCCAACAATTTTATTATTATAAAAACAAAAATCACTATCTGCTCTTACTTTACCATCTGCTTTAACTAGAAATGCGCTAGCATCTAAGTCAAATGCTGCGCCATCAGTCGCACGAGAATCCCAACCTAAACCAACAATGATTTTATTTAAACCCGGTGATTCTTTACTAAGATTTACATTTCCACCTTTAGTTAATGAAATTGCCATGATATTTCTCCTATAAATTAAAATTATGATGTTCTGTCGTTAATACCTTACATTGCAGGCGTTAAGATTAATATAAATGCAAACTTGCATATCATAACCGTATAACCTTTAGTTTCATAGTAAACAGCACAGAACCTGCCTTGAAACATTTATATCATTTCAAAATGAAAAATCTATTAATTTAGTCCAGATATTACCCGCACAAAAAAACTAAGGTAGTTTATGCTTTAGACTAATCTAAATTGACGCACTACAAACCGTGCTTGATCTGTCACTAAAGCCGCAACATGCTGTTCACCTACATCTAGGTCATAAACAAACCAATCATTAACCGCCGTACATTGTTTTGGAATACTCAAAAATTGATTAATGTTGTTAGCATCAATCACACATTGATTTAAACCCAACACAATGCCTTGGCCAGTAGCTTTAACAAAGGCTTCTTTACGCGTCCAATATTTATAAAAGATACTTAGTTGTTCTACATCTGCTAACTGGCGCCAGTAGGTTTGTTCTTCTTCCGAAAAGCATTTGCTCACTAAGCCATTTAAATTAAGTCTTGACCGGCGCTGCTCAACATCAATACCAAGCTGACAATTTTTTGCAATCGCGATAAGAAACAAATCTGTTGTATGGCTAATGTTAAAAACTAAGTCGGGATAGTCTGCTAAATAGGGTTTACCCGTAGCTGTTTTATTAATAACTATTTTTTCAGGCGCCTGTTGAATAGTATTGGCCAAGGTATAGCGTAATTGAGCATGTATTTGCACATATTCTTTGTGCCGGACAGCACTGGTTATTTTATGTGCTTGTGCCTGCTCAGCAGTATCTAATACAGACCAAGCTCGTGAGTAATCATCACTCTCTTGATTAATACAGCCTTGCCATACGTCCACAAAATCCATAGCCATTAGGGTTTTACCTGAGCACTGCCCTCACCACGCTTATCACTCGCGGCTGTTAAAGATTTTGTCGTTTTATTAAGTAACACAGCTTGCATATCACCATAGGGTAACTGTACAGCTTTTAAATGATGCCCTAAAGCCTCTAGTTCTTTAAGATCTGTTGCTGAAAATGCAGCGGTTTCATATTCAATGACATCCGGCATAAACTGGTGATGATATCTGGGTAAATTTACCCAAGACTCTGGGCCTTTGCCTGCTGCAAAATCTAAGGTAGCTAGCAACACCATAGATATTATACGACTGCCACCCGGTGTACCCAACACGGCTACTTTATTATCAGTTTCAAGAAATGTGGGTGACATACTTGATAACATGCGCTTGCCAGGTGCAATAGAGTTAGCTACACCACCGACTAAACCATACACATTTATTGCGCCCGGTTGGCTATCAAAATCATCCATTTCATCATTTAATAATACCCCAGTGCCTGGGGCCACAAAGGCAGAACCAAATTGATAATTGATACTTAAGGTTGCTGCAACCCTATTACCCTCTTGATCTGCTATAGAAAAATGCGTGGTATTGTTGCCTTCTTTATGATTTTCTATTTGCCCAGATAGTAGGTTACTCGGCAAAGCTTTATCAACCCGAATTGAACTTCGTAAGCCAGCGGCATAGTCTTTATTTATTAAGCGCTCAACAGGTATATCAATAAAATCAGTATCACCCAAATACAAACTTCGATCATGATAAGCGCGACGCATGGCCTCGACAATCAAATGTTTACGCGTAATATCAGATAGCGTCTTTAAATCATAGCCCTGCAATATGTTTAAAGTTTCTATTAACACCAGCCCACCGGATGATGAAGGGGGCGCACTGGTAACTTTAATGCCGTTGTAGTTTCCTACAACTGGCTTTCTTTCAACTATTTGATAGGCATCTAAATCTGCTTGTGTCCAAATTCCGCCAGCTTGGTTAATCCCAGTAATTAATTTATCCGCAATTTCACCTTCATAAAACCCTGCTCTACCCTGTTGTGCAATATGCATTAAGGTTTTAGCTAAATCGACTTGCCTTAAGATTGAATACAAGGCGGGCACTTGCTTATCTGGCGTTAAATAAATTGCCGCTGTCGATGGAAATTGTTTTATGACATCAACTCTGGTTTTTAAATAGCGCAAATAGCGTTCACCAATGGCAAAGCCAGTATTTGCATATCTAATAGCAGGTGCCAAATTTTCAGCTAATGATAAACGTCCATATTTTTCTGACAAATGCACCATGCCAGCTGGCATTCCTGGTATAGCTGCAGCTAATGCACCATCTAAAGATAATTTGGGTATCACCTGACCACTCTTATTTATATACATATCCATATTTGCAGCTAATGGCGCCTTTTCTCGACCATCAATTAGAACATCAAAATTGTCTTTTTCACGATGTAATAACCAATAAGCTCCCCCACCTAAACCTGAACCATAAGGTTCAACGACAGCTAGGGCGGCACTCACTGCAACCGCAGCATCATATACATTTCCTCCTTTAGCGATAACCTCAAAGCCTGCAGCCGTGGCTAAAGGATGAGCACTAGCAATGGCTACTTTATTTTGATCTGCAAAAACACAAGATAGCGAGGTACTAACAAAAAAGAAAATAACTAAGCGGGCTGTTTTGAACATAAAACCAGAGTATTTAATAGTCTAAAGGCAATAAGAGTACAACATCATGTTAAAACTCTAGTATTTGCAGCAGAGTAATAATGTAATATTGAAGAATAGCTATTACATCCTAACAAAAACTTAGAGAACTCTACAACTATTGAATTGATTGCTATAAAACGAGGATATGGCTAAGAAAAATATCTAATAACGCGGAAACTTAGTGTACAAATAAACTAATAAGGCAAAAAAAAGCCAGAAATGACGAATCATCTCTGGCTTCTTTGTTTGGGTTAGGGTCAAATTGCCCTTTACATTAACCATTAGCGGCTAATAAAAGGCATTAGACTTAAAAAACAGCAACCCATGGTTAGAATTGTCCAACTTTTGGTTCTTTACGGTTAAAGTTAAGGCTACTTGAAATAGAAGCAGTAGCAAATAAAGTAGATGAAATAATAAATTCACCTGAAATAAAACCCACTATTCCCGTTAAAAATAGTGCACCAGTAAGAATATCTTTTTGTAAATCAGTCATCGGTATAGCCTCGTTGTTAATTAAAAGATGTAGTTTCTATAAACTACGGGTTAACTATACAGAAGACCGATATTGTTGACAATAGCAGAAATAATATATTTATTGTTTCTTTTTATAAAATAATAAGCAAAATTGGTCGGCGTAGTTTATAAACTAACCGTAACTTATATTAAATGCTAGATTTAAAAGTCTTCATTAATGCTAGAAAGGCCAGAAAATCATACAAACCATGAATAATTACAGGCACTAACAAGTTTCTATCCCCCATTACATCCAAGGCCAAACCCAAATAGATTCCTACCAGTGTTGCTAATACAGCATAAAGCGGTGTCACCGCGTGTACTAACCCAAAAATTAAATTACTCACCACTAACCCCGTAACCGCGCCCCAAGCATGTTCTATCCAAGGCTGAATAACTCCTCGAAACAATAATTCTTCTGAAAAACCGGCAATCGACGCCAAAATCAATAAATCCGTCCAATGATATTTATGTAGACCAGGCCCCAAGGTTTTAAGTAAAAGATCTTTAATACTAGAAACAGAAGTATGCCTAACTTGTTCTAAAGACAGAAACATCATAAAAAGTGGCGCTGTACCCAGTACCCCATAAACAATAGCTAGCTCAGAAAAGTGTAAGTTTTCAAAGGGATTAATATTAGCAATCATCCCCAAAACCACCGCTACCAGTGTTAAAGAAGCTTCAAATAGGCACGCTGATTTAAAAAAATCATCGATATTAAATAGGGGTTTTTTCATAAGTTAAAGAGTAAATAGAAAGATGAGGAAAGTAGATTATTGATAAAATACGAATTTATTTATCAGAATACATAAAACATCATGCAATGCTTTATTCATAAGAGCTTAAAAAAAGAGTTTCTCTACTTATACACAGTCAGTAAAGATGATTTTTCTGCAATTCCTGAAGAGTTATTAACTAATCTGGGTAAAATTGAATTCGTTATGGAACTAGAATTAACTGAGGACCGTAAATTAGCTAAAGAAGATGCCTCAAAAGTATTAAGTAGTCTAATTACAAAAGGTTATTTTATACAACTACCGCCTACTACTAAAGCATCTTAAATTTAACAGACCTAGACTAAGCGATTAAGCTTTAGGTAAAGTGACTCCGCGTTGCCCTTGATACTTACCACCGCGATCTTTGTATGAGGTTTCACAAACCTCATCACCACCAAAAAACAACATCTGCGCCACGCCTTCGTTAGCATATATTTTTGCAGGTAAAGTTGTTGTATTTGAGAACTCAAGGGTAACGTGGCCTTCCCACTCTGGTTCTAAGGGCGTCACATTAACGATAATACCGCAACGCGCATAAGTAGATTTACCTAAACATACCGTTAATACATCTCTAGGGATTCTAAAGAATTCAACCGTACGCGCCAAGGCAAAAGAGTTAGGCGGAATAATACAGACATCGGATTTAACATCCACAAAACTATTAGGATCAAAGTTTTTTGGATCAACGATCGCTGAGTTAATATTCGTAAAAATCTTAAATTCATCTGAACAACGCACATCATAGCCATAACTTGAAGTGCCATAAGAAATAACGCGTCCTTGTTCTGAATCACGCACCTGACCACTTTCGAATGGTTCGATCATGCCGTGTTCTTCCGCCATACGACGAATCCATTTATCTGACTTTATACCCATACTTTTAATTCTCTCACTACTACACTATAAATTTACACATAGACTATCATCTGTTACCGGATAAAAACCAGTTTTATGAATTAAGCACCGTTATATTAGGAAAACGTGTACTGTAATCTTTGGTGGTTAAGGCTAATTTTGCCGCCGTCTTTCTGGCTATCTCTTTGTACAACTCCGCAGCGCGTCCATCAGGATCTGCAACGACAGTTGGCTTTCCCGAATCTGCATTTTGGCGGATGCTAATATCTAATGGTAAAGCGCCTAAAAACTCTACCTTATTTTTTTCTGACATTGCTGCCCCACCACCCGTGCCAAATATGGCTTCTGCATGACCACATTCACTACAAATATGCATGCTCATATTCTCAACAATACCTAAAACAGGTACGTTTACTTTTTCAAACATCGCTAAGCCGCGTTGCGCATCAATTAATGCAATGTCTTGAGGGGTAGTGACAATAACAGCGCCACTCACCGGAATTTGTTGCGCCAGGGTTAATTGAATATCACCGGTACCCGGAGGTAAATCAATAAATAGATAATCTAGGTTATCCCAGTTAGTGTCTCTTAATAACTGTTGTAAAGTGTTGGTGGCTATAGGCCCGCGCCAAATCATGGCTTGATCAGGTTCTACTAAATAACCAATAGACATGGTTTGCAAACCATAGGCTACCTTAGGTAATAAAGTTTTATTATCCACAGAATCTGGTCTACCCGATAAACCCATCATAGTGGGAATACTTGGGCCATAAATATCAGCATCTAAAATCCCAACTTTTGCGCCTTCTGCAGCCAAAGCTAAAGCTAAATTTACCGTGGTGGTGGACTTACCCACGCCACCTTTACCTGAAGCCACGGCAATAATATTTTTAATATTAGGCTGAGGTTTTAAAGCTTGTTGTACCGCATGAGACAAAATCTTAACGCAAATATCCACCGACACCTCAGTCACACCTTCTAATTCTAGTAAGGCTTTTGTAGCACTTGCTTTTAATTGCTCACGGGTACTTTTAGCTGGATAGCCTAACTCCAAAATAACACTAACAATTGAACCCTCAATTTTAATTGCCTTAACTGATTTTGCCGTGACTAAATCGACACCATGATTAGGATCGATAACAGTCTTTAAGATATTTTCAACATCAAGTTTTTCTATCTGTGCCATGTTAATTCCGTCTAAATATTTAACTAATAATGCGTGCTAATGAACTTTAATGGCGACATTCTACAGTTTTTTTATAGAAATTCCTTATTTCAGATGCCTGCAGACTGTCGATTGATACATTTTATGCGATAATCTCGCTATTAAATCTTCCGTACAATTTAAATATTTACTCCATGTCAGATAGAAAAATCCTTGTCACTAGCGCCCTACCCTATGCCAACGGCCCTATTCATTTAGGCCACCTTGTTGAATATATTCAAACTGATATATGGGTTCGCTTTCAGAAGCAACGCGGCAACTCTTGTTATTTTGTATGTGCTGACGATACGCATGGCACACCTATTATGCTTAAAGCAGATAGCTTAGGAATACCACCCGAAGAGCTTATTGCCCAAGTTGGTAAAGATCATCTTGCTGACTTTACTGAGTTTGGTGTGGCTTTTGACAACTATCACAGCACGCATTCTGAAGAGAATAAAACTTTTTCATCTTTAATCTATACACGTCTACGTGATGCGGGACATATTAGTTCTCGCACCATTACCCAAGCATTTGATCCTGTAAAAAACATGTTTTTACCCGATCGCTTTATTAAAGGTGATTGTCCTAAATGTGGTGCGACTGAACAATATGGCGATGGTTGTGAAGTATGTGGCGCAACTTATTCACCCACCGAACTTAAAAATGCCGTATCTGCTATCTCAGGTGAAAAACCCATAGAAAAAGACTCTGTACATTACTTCTTTAATTTAGCAGATTTTACCCAAATGCTAACCGATTGGACGCGTGCGGGGCATTTACAACCAGAAGTTAAAAATAAACTGGCTGAATGGTTAGACGGTGGTTTACAGCAATGGGACATTTCTAGAGACGCGCCTTATTTTGGTTTTGAGATTCCAGATGCACCCGGTAAATACTTTTATGTCTGGTTAGACGCGCCCATAGGTTACATGGCCAGCTTTAAAAACCTATGTGATAAACAAGCCCTTGATTTTGATGAATTCTGGCAAAAAGACAGCAAAACAGAGCTTTATCATTTTATTGGTAAAGATATTATTTATTTCCACGCGTTATTCTGGCCAGCCATGTTAAATGGTTCTAACTTTAGAACACCAAGTGCAATCTTTGCGCATGGTTTTTTAACCGTTAATGGCGAAAAAATGTCTAAATCGCGCGGCACATTTATTACAGCCCGTACGTATTTAGAGCATTTAAACCCAGAGTACTTGCGTTATTACTTTGCGGCTAAATTAAGCGCAGGTGTTGATGATATTGATTTAAACTTTGATGATTTTACCCAACGCGTTAACTCTGATCTAGTCGGTAAAGTGGTTAATATTGCGAGTCGTTGCAGTGGTTTTATCAATAAACGCTTTGCCAATACCTTATCTGCTAACTGTTCTGAAACTGAACTCTTTAAAGAGTTTGTATCTGCGAATGAAAGCATTGCCAACTTTTACGAAGCACGTGAATTTGGTAAAGCGATGCGTGAAATCATGGCGCTCGCAGATAAAGCAAATCAATATATCGATGAAAAGAAGCCTTGGTTAATCGCTAAACAAGAAGGCCAAGATTCAGAACTTCATGAAGTCTGTTCAACCAGTCTTAATTTATTCAGATTATTGGCGACCTATCTTAAACCTGTGCTTCCCGCATTAACTTCAGAGGCAGAAAGATTCTTAAACATTGAGTCACAACCCTGGCCGACATTAGATACACAAGCTTTAACAAACCATCAAGTTAATGACTTTAAACCGCTAATGACCCGTGTTGAAGCCGATAAAATTACGGCTATTGTTGAAGCATCTAAAGACAATTTAGAAAAAACAGCCAGTACCGTTAAAGCCGCACCCATTAAAGAGAAACAATTTGAACCCATCGCTGATACGATTGATTTTAATGACTTTGCAAAACTAGACTTACGCATTGCAAAAATACTCAAAGCCGATCATATCGAAGGTTCTGATAAATTATTAAATCTTACAGTTGATATTGGCGATGAAACTCGCACGATCTTTGCCGGCATTAAATCAGCTTATGCACCTGAAGATTTAGAAGGCAAACTTACCTTAGTGATTGCAAATTTAGCGCCCAGAAAAATGCGCTTTGGTACTTCAGAGGGTATGGTATTAGCCGCTGGCCCTGGTGATAAAGATATCTTTATCTTAAGCCCAGATGCAGGTGCTGTAGCAGGTATGAGAGTTAAATAAACTTAAATGTAATCCCTCGCCTAAAACGCATAGGCGAGGGATTTTTATTTATTGAGCGGGAGTTGGAGCAGTTTGTGGTGCGACGGCAGGAGTAGCTTCTGGTGCTGCTACTGCGGGAGCAGAACTTGCCGCTTCTGCGGCTTTATCTTGTTCAATTTTTTCAGCTTTTGAAATAACTGCCGTATAACATTCCATCAAACTTTCAGTGTAATTAGTTCTTGCTTCAGCCAAATCTTTAGCCGAACCAAAATCTGTACGCAATTCTTCTAAAACTTTTTTAGGATCTTCCGATTCAGTTAAAGTTAACATCTTCGTATAGTTTCTGTAAGCCATTAGCCTTTTCGGATCAATACCAATAATACCCGGCATATTTGAAGTCGTTCTATCAACGACACATTCAGTCATATATTCTGGTGTAATTTTATAATCTTTAATGTCCGCTTCTTTTTGCATTTGAGCTAAGACAGCCTCTTCATACTTTGATTTATCCGCACAACCTGTTAGCAATAAAGCTGATAAAGACAGGAGTAAAAATTTATTCATGGTGTGTTACCGTTATTATAATTAGTTGTTGGTTTGCGCATTATACGCAAGTGCTTTCTCATCTTGATGTATTTCTTCCAAGGCTTGTTTTATCCAAGCTTCAGCTTCTGCATTAATTTCAGCTGCTTTACGGCCTTCAGTTTCAATCATTGGACCAATCTTTACTTTGATAACACCTGGGTATTTAAAAAAACTATAACGCGGCCAAAAATCTCCAGCATTATGGGCAACAGGAATGACTGGATAACCGGTTTTATGCGCCAACATGGCTCCGCCCACATTAAATTTAAGCAATTCATTTGCACCTGCGCGTGTACCTTCAGGAAAAATCAGTACAGACAAACCCTCATCTAAGTAGCGTTGACCTTGCGTTAACAACGATTTTAATGACGACCGTTGATTCTTACGATTAATAACAATCGATTTTAAGGCCAGTAATGACCAACCCCAGATAGGGAAATACAATAATTCTTTTTTAATAACCACCGAATGTGGCGGCAAAATATAGCGTAATGCTAAGGTTTCCCAGGCAGATTGATGATTACTTAAAAATATAGTGGGTTGCTTAGCATCAACATGCTCCATCCCTTCAACTTCAAAAGTCAAATGACAGAAAACCCTAGTCATCCACCCTACAACGGCACACCACCAATAGCCAAATCTCCAACGAACTTTAAAAGTAGAGACTAAGCCTAGGATAATTAAAATACCGACAATAGTAGCTGTCGAAAAAATACCTATAAATAATAAAGTAGAACCCAAACGGTTTTTAGGTCTAGGGTCTTGCGACGATAATTTTTGCTGCTTCATATAAATTTTCAAATACCAAAGAAGTAAATTGTGGATTTTTTAAAAAAGTGTCTTGGCCTTTACCCGTTTTAACTAAAATGGGTAATGCTCCTACTGCAACTGCCGCTTGTAAATCACGCAGAGAATCACCGATAACCGGCATGTCATATAACTTAACCTGATAATCTCTTGCAAATTCTTGCAACAAACCTGGCTTAGGTTTACGACAAGAACAAGCATCGTCAGGACCATGAGGACAATAGTATATGGCAGAAATATGACCGCCGTATTCAGTGACTAAAGCCTGCATTTTTGTATGAATTTTTTCTAACATAGCTGCATCAAACAAGCCTCTAGCGATACCGGATTGATTGCTTACTACAACAACTTTGTAACCGTGAGAGTTTAATAATGCTATTGCCTCAAGACTACCGGGTATAGGTATCCATTCTTCAGGGCTTTTAATAAAAGCATCCGAATCTTGGTTAATAACCCCATCTCGATCTAATAAAACATAGCGTTGCTGTAGCATATTAATAAAACAAGTGGCTGACTGAGTATTGCAGTTTAAGAATAAAGCTCATGAGAATAACCTGAGCAGAAACTCAGGTATACTCAAAAACAATCAATTAGGCTTGTAACTTTGAAATATCGGCGCAAGTTAAAAACTGTTCCGATAATAAATTTAATAATGCCAAACGATTAGCGCGTAACTCAAGGTTATCACTCATCACCATCACATTATCAAAAAACGCATCAACGGTAGATCTTAACTGAGCCAAACGCGCTAAGGTTGCTTGATAATCACGTGTTGCTAATAAAGGCTGAATATCAACACCAGACGTTGTTGCTGCTTGTAATAACTCAAGTTCTGCAACTTCAACCAACTGCCCGATTGCAACAGCAGGTTTAGTTTCAGATTTTTTAAGAATGTTACTAATACGTTTATTTGCAGCAGCTAAACTTTCTGCTTCTGGTAATTGTCTAAAGATTTTAACTGCAGCCAAACGTTGCATAAAATCTAAAGGATCTGTCGGTTTAACACTGATTACCGCATCAAACTCATCTGCACTATAGCCTTTATCTAAACAATAGCCTTTTAAGCGCTCGAAAATAAAATCAATCACTAGACTCTGGGTCTTTTCTTTATCAAATTCATGCGTAAACAATGATGCTGAATAGGCGATTAACTCACAAATATCTAGAGTAAGATTATTCTCGATTAAAGTTCTTAACGCCCCTAACGCCGCTCTTCTTAATGCATAAGGATCTTTATCACCGGTAGGTATCAAACCTGCACTAAAAATGCCTGTTAAGGTATCAATCTTTTCAGCGATGGCTAACACTTGCCCTATAGCCGTTGTTGCTGTTGGGCTACCTGATTGTTTAGGGAAATATTGTTCTTCTAGAGCATAAGCCACTTCAGTAGACTCACCCTCAACTAAGGCATAATAACGCCCCATTAAACCTTGCAAATTACCGAACTCACCGACCATTTCAGTCATTAAGTCTGTTTTTGCTAATAAAGCCGCGCGTTTTGCTTTGGCCACATCTAATTTAAGCTGGTTAGCAATAAACTCTGATAATTGAATTACACGTTGGGTTTTTTCTGCGACGGTACCTAGTTTTTGTTGGAACACAATATTTGATAAAGAATCTACTCTATCCGCTAAAGTTTTCTTTCTATCTTGCTTCCAGAAAAATTCAGCATCCGATAATCTAGGAGTCACTACGCGCTCATTACCTTGTTGAATTGATAAGGGACGCGTACTTTCAATATTACTAAAAGTAATAAAATGCGCTAACAAACCACCTGACGCATTTTCAACCGGAAAATATTTCTGGTTAGTCTGCATGGTAGTAATTAACACTTCGGGGGGTAGTTCTAAATAACGCGGATCAAAACCACCCGTAATTGGCACCGGCCATTCATTTAAAGCGGCAATTTCTTCTAATAAATCCGCTTCAATATGCGCAATACCACCCACGGCAGCGGCCGCTTTTTGCGCAGAATCACTAATGATAGTTTTGCGTTGTTCAATATCAGCAATGACCTTGCCTTGGGTAAATAAAACGTCTTGGTAATCTTCAGGCTTAGTAATCGTTAATGTTTTAGGCGCATGAAAACGATGTCCTAAGGTTGTATTACTGGTAGTTAAGCCTAAAATTTCAGTAGAAATAACTTTTTCACCATACAGCAAAACAGCCCAATGCACGGGTCTAACAAATTCTGTGCTAAAACTTCCCCAACGCATTCGCTTTGCAATGGGAAGAGCCGCGATACTTTGACGAATAATGTCAGGAATTAAGTTTTCAGTTGCTTGGCCTTTAACCACTTGCGTAAACGCTAACCACTCGCCTTTATCGGTTTTTAACCGTTCTAATTGCTCAAAAGTAGTGCCACAACTAGCAGCAAAGCTTGAAGCCGCTTTACTTGGTGTACCGTCTGGTGCAAAAGCCGCTTGAATTGCAGGACCGCGTTTTTCTACCGTTTTATCGGGTTGCGCGCTGGCTAAATTCTCAATATAAACCGCTAAACGTCTGGGTGTAGCAAAAGCCTTACTGGCTGTAAAAGGTACATCTGCGTCTTGCAAGCCTTTCACAATGCCATCTAATAAAGCGGTGCTTAATTTTACTAGGGTTTTTGGTGGTAATTCTTCTGAACCTAATTCAAATAATAAATGATTACTAGTCGTCATGATTATGCTCCTTGCTCAGTCAACATAGGGAAGCCTAAAGACTCTCTACGCGCATAATAAGCTTCTGCTACCGCTCTTGATAAAGTACGCACTCTAAGAATATAACGCTGACGCTCTGTTACAGAAATAGCATGGCGCGCATCTAGTAAATTAAAGGTATGCGAGGCTTTTAAAACCATTTCGTAAGCTGGCAAAGGTAAATTAGATTCAATTAACTTTTGGCATTCTTGCTCATAGGTATTAAAACATTGGAACAAGAAATCAACATTAGCATGTTCGAAGTTATAGGCTGACATTTCTACTTCATTTTGGTGAAATACATCACCATAAGTCACAACGCCCTGCGGACCATTTGTCCAAACTAAGTCATAAACGCTGTTAACGCCTTGTAAATACATAGCAATACGCTCTAGACCGTAAGTGATTTCACCACTCACTGGCCGGCACTCTAAGCCACCTACTTGTTGGAAATATGTAAACTGTGTTACTTCCATACCGTTAAGCCAAACTTCCCAACCTAAGCCCCAAGCACCTAAAGTCGGAGACTCCCAGTTATCTTCAACAAAACGGATATCATGTTCCAATAAATCTAAGCCAAGATGGCGTAAAGAACCTAAATAGAGCTCTTGGATGTTATCTGGTGAAGGTTTTAACAACACCTGAAACTGATAGTAATGTTGTAAGCGATTAGGGTTTTCACCATATCGACCATCAGTAGGTCGTCGTGATGGTTGCACATAAGCCGTATTCCAAGGCTCTGGACCAATGGCTCTTAAGAAAGTTGCGGGATGAAAAGTACCGGCCCCCACTTCCTGATCCAAAGGTTGTAACAGAATACAACCGTGACTAGACCAATAGTTTTGTAAACTTAAAATAAGTCCCTGGAAAGTTGAGGAATCATTGTTTATATTCGACACAGTATCTTCACGCTAGGCAGTAAAAAGGGGCTAATTATAAGCTGAAAATAGTTTTTTTAGTAGGCATAGAACACAGGATTAGAGTCTACTAGGTAAATTTGTATCATCAATAATGGCAACTTTAATTACAATATTAAGCATTACAAAAATAATAATAAAAAACTCACGCCTATGAATAAAGAAATAAGCCCCAAAACTGCTGGCTATCTTCAACTAAAAAAACTCAGAACAGCATTAGCTATTTCTCAAGCAATCAAACTGTCATCGACCTTACAACAAGAAACAGAAGGCACTGTTTCACATGACCAAACTAAGCGTGTCACTTATTTAACTGAACTATTTTCTCGGATTCACCGTGAAATATTTCAAGACTGGAAAGAGCAAGCGACTGTTAACCATAGACCCGGTAGCATGATAAATCCTGACAAGCGTAAAGAGTTTCGGGAAATTATTAAAAGTCTGGTTTTAGACCAAGATGAAAATGCAGAAACCGCTCTATTTGATAATAATGGCTTTGTAATTAGCACTATTAACATCGCAGAAAGATTAGCCATGTTTTATCAAAGTATGCGTAGTGTGCGTCCTTTTTCTTATGGAAACCGTATCACCTTAGATTTTTTTATGACTATGTTGGCAAAATTACCAGCCATGAAAAGTGTCTATGAACAAGGCATTGATTTTAGACGCCTTGATATTACAGACTCCGCAGCATTACATAATACGGCCAGTACGCTTAGAGAAATCACCCTGGCATTTGAACACGCCCTTAATCCCTTACGCTGCAAAAACTTAATAAACATTGCGAATGCCTATGGAAAATGGCCTGAAAACAAACACTTTGTGCACGGTATTCCCTTTTTATCACACACCACGCCCGATGGCATAAAATGCCTAGTAGCGGTTAATGGTGGCTTGGTGCCCATGAACCGCATTGATGACTATCTATCATTAGCAGGCAAACATTTAGCAGATTATCCACTTTGCGCCGCAGAAAACATGATTGGATATTTACCAGGTACCGAATCCATTCGGGCAATCGGCCCTTATGACATCGACGGTCTACAAATTGGTGATGATGGTGCGGCCCCCCTCTTCTGCTTGGATACCAATATTCTTACTGGCCTAAGAACACCAGGACACACCGAAGTCTTACAACTCTTAAAACAATGTGAAGGTGAACAAGCTGTTATTTTTGATTTAGTAGAAAATGAGCGTTTAAAAAGCCGAATGATTGCGCACGCAGATGGTGATATGCGTTTGGAGAGAGCCGTTGAGATTGCTTATGAGCGTCTAAACAAAATTATTACTAAACTCAATAAAGCTAAAGCCAAAGTTTTTGAAGGAAAATCTCCCGTTCATCATCCGCAACTTTTTATGTCTATGGGCGGAGCAGGTTCTGGCAAATCAGGGGTAGAAGATATTGCGCACGCAAAATGTGGTGATAACTTTGTTATTGCATCTTTAGATGAGTTTCGTAAAGAAAGCGATTTATACCAAGTGATGACAGCGGCCAGTCACCACAGTGATGATTACGTCTATGTTGAACCTTTTGCCAACCGACTCCGCGATGCGGTTGCAGAATATGCCAAACTAAATCATTACAACATTCTTTATGATGGCACGGGTATTCCTTATCAACCTAGGTATTCAAACATTATTAATCAATTTAAAGCAAATGGCTTTTATACACAAATTACTGCCGTTGACGCTTTTCTTATTAAACCCTCTGGCAGAGAGCAAGAATTAGTCAGGTCAAATGTTATCTCTAGTGTAAAAGCGCGGTTTATAAAATCTGGTCGCGCATTACCCTGGGTTGTGACCATCGATAAACACATAAGAGCCCCGCGCTCATTTTTAAATGCCTTAGATCACGACGCCTTAGATAAAATCAGTTTATTTGCTAATGATGGAGAAAAGAAACAACATTACTTAGTTGCAGAATGTTTTGCCCTAACGGAACAAGAAGTTAAAGAAGTACAAAAACAGCAATTATTAGGCACTTTATGTGAATATCAAAAACAGATTATCAAACATAACCCATATTCTGTATTAAGAAACCTAAGCGAAAGTGACGCAGAACTCCTAACCCTGATAGATAAAATCCATGACTTTAATGAAAGCAATGTGGCTTACCAAATCTATCAACGCAAAAACCATAACCGCGTTTTACTAATTTATAACGCACGGCGTTTTGTTGATTTTATGGAAAAAAGACAATTAAACCCCAATGCCTCAGGTGAAGAAGGTTTATTACATAAACCAGAAACATTATCTTTTCATGTGGATCCTTATGCCAAAGATCCTTGGTTAACTAAATTACAAAACTAACACCCACAAAAAAGGGGCGGTTAATTACTAACCGCCCCTTGCTAAGATTTAGAAAACGCTAAATCTTAATGGTGACAACCTGCACCGTGAATATGACCGTGATCTAATTCTTCTTTAGTCGCTGGTCTGATGTCGATAATCTCAACATCAAACGTTAAAGCTTCACCCGCTAAAGGATGGTTACCATCAATAGTCACATTATCACCATCGATGTTAACAACGGTTACAACACCACTGCCGTAACTTACGTCAGCGTGAAATTGCATACCCACTTCGATTTGATCGATGCCTTCAAACATGTCTTTTGAAATCATTTGCACCATATCTTCAGTTACCACGCCATAAGCGTCTTCTGGAGCAATACGGACATTAAACTTGTCACCTATTTTTTTACCCAATAAAGCTGCTTCAAGACCAGAAATGATGTTGCCACTGCCGTGTAAATAAACTAAAGCATCACCACCATCTGAACTATCCAATACCTCACCTTGGTCATTGGTTAATGTGTAGTGAATTGATACCGCTGTATTGTCAGCAACTTGCATGATGTGCCCTTATGAGAGTGTAAAAAATGCAACATGATAACGATTTAAGCAAGATTTGTCTGAAAATTTATTGAAACAACCCAAAAGCCATTCCAACGGGAGTTTGGGTAATTCCTGCTGGAATTTATAACATTCTTACTGTTATTCCATACATTCCTGCTGTTATTAGGCATACAACAACAGAAATTGTACAAATTCCTGCTGGAGTTTATAACATTCTTGCTGTTGTTACATATATTCCTGCTGGTGTTCCAAACATTCTTACTGTTATTAGCCATACAACAACAAGAATTGTACAAATTCCTGTTGGAGTTCATAACATTCTTGCTGTTGTTCCATACATTCCAGTAGTTATTAACCATACAACAACAATAATTGTACAAAAACCAGCTGGAATGTATTACTTGATGGCTTAATATCAGAACAGTTGAATTAATCTCAAATTATTCATATAGTGATTGTTTATTTAATACAGATTTATTACGATAATAAAAAAATATGCACATGAGTTTAAAGATTAGGTTAAGCTCTAACTCATATGCGGTTAATATGTGTTAAATAACATTACCAAAATAAATGTTTTTACGGTAATTAAATAACAATATCAAAGGACTTTATGTCATGCCTCTGTCAACACGAAACATTATTCTTTTTCAGCCACAGACATTTGGCAATGAAATTTATAATGAATTATCAGCGCATGATTTTAATGTGTATATTGCCAACAATCTTAAGCAAGTTTCTGACTTATTGAACGAACACCTGTTTAAAGTAGGTTTATGTTTACTTAATGATAAATGTAGTTATGAACAATGTTTAATTGACAAGTCTTGTATGATAGGTGATTGCTCAGGCATTCAGCAATTAAGTCATCTTAAACACATATTTAGTTTACAAACACCTATCAATTGGGTTGTCGGTCTGCCAAGTAGTTGTTCTAAAAAAGTAGCCCCTGATTCTACCGAAAACAAACTAATTACAGAGTATTTTTATAACTATATAAGCATCCCCATTGATATTGGCCTTCTTATCATCACGTTAAATCAGGCTTACGATGATAATAATACGCCAGAATATAGCAGTACCTATCCTACCAATTTTGGTATTATTGGTAATAGTTCAGCAATGCTTAATTTATTCAGTCGGCTAGCAAAAATTGTCAAAGAAGATTGTTCGGTACTGATAGAAGGAGAAACCGGAACGGGTAAGGAATTGATTGCCAATGCTATTCATAAACATTCTAGTCGTTCAGCGCATCCTCACGTCGTCATAAATTGTGGTGCGTTTCCTAAAGACTTAATTCAGGCTGAGTTATTCGGTTATGAGAAAGGTGCATTTACCGGCGCTCTAGAACGAAAAATTGGTTTTATTGAATCTGCTCAAAATGGGACTTTGTTTTTTGATGAGATAGGTGATTTACCCCATGAACAGCAAGTCAACTTGTTACGTTTTTTAGAGGATAGGACCATTAAGCGTATCGGGGGCATAGAAAAAATCCCAGTGAATGTCCGTGTTATTGCTGCCACACATGTCGATTTAAAAGTGGCCGTACAACGTGGCGAATTCCGAGAAGATCTTTACTATCGTCTTAGAGTGTTGCAATTAAAAACACCACCGTTACGTGCAAGGGAAAATGACATAGAATTAATCGCCAACTATTTTTTCAACAAATTCTCAACTGAACGTATATACAAGGCAAAAGGATTCCATAGAGACACACTCCGTTTATTAAATTATTACGATTGGCCTGGCAATGTGCGGGAATTAATGAATTGCATTTATCACGCTATCGTAATGTCAGAAAATCGACTTTTGAGTCCTGAAGACTTAGGTTTAGATCGAGGTTATAAAATAAACACTTTATTAACGCTTGAACAGGCACGTAGCCTTGCAGAGCGAGCATCAATCATCACCAGTTTACGTGTAACTAATAATAATTACACCCATGCTGCTGAAACATTGGGCATATCCCGTGTAAGTCTTTACAGGCTAATTAATAAATACAGTATTAAAGCCGAAATACCATTTCAATTAGACAAAAAAACAAATTGAAAACTAATAATCATCTGGTATAAAAATACCCTCTATAATTTGTCACCGCAGTATCACTTTCTTTACAATTAAAATACGCTCAGGTATTCAATATTTTTTAAGCTTCCATTTCTTAATCGAAAATAAAAATACAGTTACGAGTACTTTTTATTTGATAAATATTACATTTGTTCTGTAAGCACCCATATCACCAATTCAATCCGCACTAAGCTTGCTGCTATAAATAACTCATTGTCACGTCTTTATGAGTGCTAGAACATTTCCGTGTGTTTCTGTATCAATATTATTACACTTACCGTTAATTCCATAGTTAGACATTTACGCCCTCCCACCATCTTAATCAATAAATTCAATATCTTATAATAATTGGTTCGCGAATTGCATTTAATAAAATAGCAAGTGACTCTTTTAAAACGGACAAATCCAAAGGTATTAAAGCTAAATCATTAGAAAGCTTGGATTATGCAAGAATGCAAGAATGCAATGATGTTTTTGAAAGCCATATTGAATACAAACTTAAATAAGAAAACAAAAAATGAAAACTCACTCTATCAAGGTAAATGTATTTATGCTTATCAATTTATTGGCTGTGTTGATTGTTTTAACTTCCGCCATTCATAAGTCGTAATCAGTTTTCATCGGTTAGTCTTGTTGTAATGACGTGACCAGTTTTGTTTACTATTATTGTATAAACTATTAGGGAACTCATTGTGTCATGCCTTTATCAACGCGTAAGATTATCCTGTTCCAACCACCGACATTTGGTAACGAAATTTATAATGAATTAACGGCGCGTGATTTTAATGTGTATATTGCCAACAATCTAAAGCAGGTTTCGGATTTATTAACTAAACATATTTTCAAAGTGGGATTATGTTTGCTTGATGATAAGTGTAGTTACGAACAATGTTTAATTGGCAAGTCATTTATGATGGGGCACTGCTCGGGCATTCAGCAATTAAGTCATCTTAAACACATATTTAGTTTACATACACCTGTAAATTGGATTGCAGGTCTACCCAGTAACTGCACAAAAAAAATTGCTCCTGACTCTACTGAAAGCAAACTCATAGTCGAATATTTTTATAAATATATTAGCATCCCCATTGATATTGAACTACTTATAATTTCTTTAAATCACGCCCTCGGTGAGGATGAAATATCAGATCGTAGTAGTCCCTACCCTTCCAATTTTGGCATTGTTGGAAAAAGTTCAGCAATGCTTAATTTATTCAGTCGGCTAGCAAAAATTGTCAAGGAAGATTGTTCGGTACTGATAGAAGGAGAAACCGGAACGGGTAAGGAATTGATTGCCAATGCTATTCATAAACATTCTAGTCGCTCAGCGCATTCTCATGTCGTCATAAATTGTGGAGCGTTTCCTAAAGACTTAATTCAGACTGAGTTATTCGGATATGAGAAAGGTGCATTTACCGGCGCTCTAGAACGTAAAATTGGTTTTATTGAATCTGCTCAAAATGGGACTTTGTTTTTTGATGAGATAGGTGATTTACCCCATGAACAGCAAGTCAACTTGTTACGTTTTTTAGAGGATAGGACCATTAAACGTATCGGGGGCATAGAAAAAATCCCAGTGAATGTCCGTGTTATTGCTGCCACACATGTCGATTTAAAAGTGGCCGTACAACGTGGCGAATTCCGAGAAGATCTTTACTATCGCCTTAGAGTGTTGCAAATAAAAACGCCACCATTACGTTCAAGGGAAAATGACATAAAATTGCTCGCGAACTATTTTTTCAAAAAATTCTCTGTGGAACGTGTATACAAGGCGAAAGGATTCCATAGAGATACTCTACGTTTATTAAACTATTACGATTGGCCAGGCAACGTACGAGAATTAATGAACTGTATTTATCACGCTATTGTCATGTCAGAAAATCGGCTATTAACACCTGAAGACTTGGGTTTAGATAGAAATTATAAAATTAATACTTTACTCACACTAGATGAAGCCCGAACGATTGCTGAAAGAGAATCAATTCTTACTAGTTTACGTGTAACGAACAACAATTTGAGCTTTGCAGCTGAAACACTGGGTATATCTCGTGTAAGTCTATACAGGCTTATCAATAAATACAAAATTAGAGTTCATCTTTCGGACAAAAATCACATTTCAGATTGATCCTTATCCTATTTATTTTATAAATAATTGTCTGGCGTCAATTACTTTGACCGGTTCGCGACAACTATCTTGTCCGGTTAGTGGTTAAAAAAATGCTATTTTTTTATGCTTTGTTTCTTTCGATAACTCTCTCCGTTTAATTCAATAATAGTGGCATGATGGATA
>JAPLRS010000004.1 GCA_026399015.1 Methylococcales bacterium
ATCTATCAGTAAATATTGCAATGACGGCTTAAATTGGCTCATCATTCCGGGTACTTCAGGGATTAAATCTGCAATATTGGTAGTCGCTGTCCATTTTTGGTTACCGTTATAAAGCACGATGGGTAATATAGGTGGTAATCGCCCGTCCGCCAGTACTTCTCCGCGTTTTATTAAATCTTGGTATAGCAGGCCTATATATACCATCATCCGCAGTGCCATGTATTTATCAACACTACTCTGAAATTCGATTAGCAAATACAGGTAAACCCAGTCTTCCCCGACTTTAACACGCCAAACCACGTCATCTTCGCGTTGCTTAAAGTCGTCACTAACATAGCTACTGGGGATTTTCTCAAGGGTTGAATAATCTAACGACTGTAACCATTCATCCGGAATAAACCCCATCACTAGGTCTCGGACAAGTTCCGGGTTGGAAAATAAAAACTTATAACTGCTATCGTGGTCTTGGCTCATGGGGCATTATAGCAATGCGGTTGGATAAGTGCGGGTTAATATGAGTAGATGACTAAATAGGGTTTATCGCAAGCTTTTATCTTGGGTGATGAATTTATTGGTAATGATGATGTCTGTAGGGTGTTGGGTGACAATATCTTTTATGGGCATGGTTTAGTCGCTATATTAAATCACGCCGTGGCTAATGTGGTTAATCATAAAAAATCTACGGTGTTTGGTTACCATTTTGGAGCAGTGCGGAAGAAGGTACCAAGTCCGTTAGTGGTGAGCTTGTCGAACCATGACAAACAATGCGTTCGTGGTGAGCTTGTCCGTTCGTGGTGAGCTTGTCGAACCATGAATCACCCTTCGACAGGGCTCAGGGCGAACGGTACTTGAATCAGGACGCACGGCACTTGAATCAGGGCGTCTGGATTAAGATATCAGGTCGGGTTGCTGTATCAAGTCGGGTTGCTGTATCAAGTCGATACGACTTTAAAAAACCTGTCGTAATGGGTTAAAGGAAAGGCATATTGTTTATAATTTTAAAATATTTTAATTTTGCAGGCGCTTCGGGGTTATGTGATAACATGTTGAAAACAAATTTTATTTTTATTCCCCATGACTGATCAAGAATTAAAAGATCTCGTTGCAAGCCTTGCTATTGATAGTAAAGAACTGCATGCTGCGCAGAAAGAAACATCCGAGCAAATGAAGCTTACTGATGCACAGATAAAGCGCAACGATAAAGCTTTAACAGAAAAGCTGAATCGTATGGGCATTACTTTAGGCAATATGGGTCAAAACCAAGGTGCTGTTGCAGAAGAATTTTTCTATAACTCGCTAAAAGAAACTCAAACGTTAGCGGGTGTGCATTACGACTTTATTGATAAAAATATTTTACGTTCTGGTAATGGCGTTAGTGATGAGTTTGATATGATTTTAGTTAATGGCAAAGATGTCGCTATTGTTGAAGTTAAATATAAAGCGCATGCGACTGATCTGGATAAATTACTCAGTAAAAAATACGCTAACTTCAAAAAATTATTCCCCGCTTATAAAAACTACCGCCATCATCTAGTTTTAGCCACTTTTCATTTGTATGATGAATTAAAACAACAAGCGCTTGATCACAACGTTATTGTTTTACAACGCGAAGGCAACCTGGTTGAGAGCTACCTCCCCAAAAGCGAAGTGCATTAAAGGATAAGTAGTGGCAACAATTATGTTTGATCCACTTAAGTTCGTAAATACCCTAAAGGATGCTGGGGGTTCATCCGCTCAAGCAGAAGCCGAGGCGCTATCTGAAGTACTTGAGGTTAATCTTAAAGAGCTAATCTTTAAATACGTCTTTTAATGTTTTCGCATCAATGGCTATGTCAAACCACTGCTCAATTTGTAGCAACGATGCATTGGCAATTTGTTCTGTTATTCCA
>JAPLRS010000010.1 GCA_026399015.1 Methylococcales bacterium
GAGCAGTTTTAAAATCTGGTTTAGCTTACATAAGGCATATAAAAAACTGGCAGGATCAAGGGTATCAGGTCAGCTTGTATTTTTTGAGTTTACCGACAGTTGAAGTAGCAATTGATCGTGTTGCTTTTAGAGTTCAGCAAGGCGGACATAATATTCCAGAAGATGTTATTCGCCGCCGTTTTAGTGTGGGTCGTAAAAATTTTGAACAACATTACAGTCCTATTGTTAATGACTGGGCGTTATATGACAATGCTGCTGAAGAACCACTACTGATTGAATGGGGAGAAAATTAATGAAAGCATCTGAATTACACCATGCCAAAAACCCTGACTTAATTGCTTCTCTTATTGCCATTAAGCGAGCCGCAAAATTGGCCAGACAAACGGCAATACAAACAAACACTGCTATTGTAGTTATTAAGAATGGTGAACTGTGCAAGATTTCTGCGGAAGAGCTTAAGCAGCAGGCACTTGATAACTGGGTGCATTAATTTTAGAGCGAAATGGTGTTTCGGTTCGCTAAATGATTTTAAATAAACGTAGAACGACTAATTATTATTTATGAGTAAACAGAAATTATCTTTGCAGGAGCAGTTATTAAAATCTGGTTTGGTGAGTAATGCAAAGGCTAAAAGCATAAAATCCGATAAGCGTAAGCAAGAACAGCAACAGCGTAATAATAAACTTGTGGTAGTAGATGAAGCTAAAGAGTTAGCTAAACAGGCGCATCTAGAACAAGTAGAAAGAGATCGCGAACTTAATCTGGCTAAAAAACAGATTGAAGAGCAAAAGCAATTAGTTGCGCAAGTTAAGCAACTGATTGAACTTAATAAGCAGACGCGAGACCCTAATGGCGTAGCTTATAACTTTACAGATGATAATAAAGTTAAAACGCTTTATGTGACTGAAGCCATGCGCGATTTTATTATTAAAGGTCGTTTAGCGGTTGTTAAGTTTGGCGAGGGCTATGAGGTTGTTGCGACAGAGGTGGCAAAGAAGATTGCTGATCGAGATCCGGCAAGCGTGATAGTTAATTATGAGCAATCAACTGAAACTGTTGTTGCTGAGGATGATCCTTACGCAAATTATCAAATTCCTGATGATTTGATATGGTAAGTTTTAAACAGTATCTGAATTGTTAAAATTTGGCGCATAAAAAAGGGCGGTGACACACAAATGTCACCGCCCTTTTTTGTGGGGCTTATTTGCCTGCGGTTTCTTGTTTGATGAGCTTATTCATCACTTCTATCATTTTTTCATGAGAGCCAGCAACTGTGCCGTTGGTTTTGTATTTGCCATTGATAATCACAGTAGGTACACCGGTAATGCCGTATTTTGCAGCGATGGCTGGTGCTTGACGAACCTTTGAATCGACGCCAAAAGATGCGTAAGCGTCTTTAAATTGCGCTTCAGTTACGCCATGGGCAACAAAGAATTTAGATAATGCTTCTTCAGAATCTAAAGGTTCTTTTTTGTTTTGAATGGTATCAAATAAATCAGCATGCACTTTTTCAACGACGCCTAATGTTTCAGCCACATAAAAAGCTCTAGCGTGTTTGGCCCATACTTCATTAAATACCGCAGGTTGGCGGATAAACTCTACATTTTTAGGCAGGCTTTTAGACCATTTGTCGACTAATGGCTCAAAAGCGTAGCAATGCGGGCAGCCGTACCAAAAGAACTCGATAATTTCGATTTTGTCTGCAGATTGGGTTGGTTGAGCAGGTGATAAAGTTTCATAACCTTGTTCATCAGCTAGTGCAGTAAAACTTAAACCCAATAAAGTGATAGCAAGTGCATTTTTAAAAATTTTTTTAAGCATGGATTAGTTCTCTATAAATTCGTGTTTAAAAATTAAGTGGGTGTGGAGTTATTTCATCATAGAAATATGATAAGAAACGGCTTTAATTTCGTCATCAGTCATTTTCTTAGCAATCATGTGCATCATGTTCTCAGGGTTATTGCTACGCGCACCGGTTTTAAAATCTGTCAGTGTTTGTATTAAATAATCCGCGTGTTGAGATTTTATAGAGGGAAATGTTGCGGGTTTGTTGCCTTCACCAAAGGGGCCATGGCAAGCGATACAAGCTGATACTTCACGGGGAAGATCACCATTTCTATAAAGGTCACTGCCTTGAGCCATGATGGCGTGGATGTCTTTTTTGTTGTCATCTTCATCATCGTCTAGGTTAGGTAGTTGATTAGAAGATATATCTTGATCTGCAAAATAAGCGGCGATATCGCTCATGTCGTCATCGCTAAGACCGGCAACAATGCCTGACATCATAGCGTTTTTACGCGTACCGTTTTTGTAAGCTTGTAGTTGTTTAACTAAATAGGATGAATTTTGTTGAGCAAGTTTAGGAAAGTTTGACACAAGGCTGTTGCCATTTTCACCGTGGCAACTAAAACATAAGGCGGCTTTTTCTTTTCCTGCGTCAATTGAGCCTTCTGCATGTAAAATACTTGAAGTACTGGTCAACGCAAAGGCAAATAGAAGTGCCTGCAGTCTTTTTTTCATCGGGATCCCCTTTGCAATAAAGTAATTATTATTATGTCTTAGCCTCATATTTTAATATTAGGCTATAGAGTGTTGCCAGATTTTACCCTAATTAACACGCTTAAGCGAGGCAACGATGAATCCAGTTTATCATCAGGCAAAATTTATTAATAGTTCACCCGATCTTAGAGATACCCCAGCAGATCAGGGGCGGGAGGTGGCTTTTGCCGGACGCTCTAATGCTGGCAAGTCCAGTGCCATTAATACTTTAACCCGTCAGAATGGTTTAGCGCGTATTAGTAAGACACCTGGAAGAACCCAAATGCTTAATTTCTTTGAAATTAATCCTGAGCATCGGTTCGTTGATTTGCCGGGTTATGGTTATGCAAAAGTTCCTGTTGCCGTAAAAAAGAAGTGGCATGAGTTGATGGAAAAGTATTTAACTAAGCGTAAATCTTTGTGCGCCATTATTTTAGTGATGGATGTTAGGCATCCTTTAACAGAGTTTGATTGGCAGATGGTGGAGTGGTGTCAGCATACCGGATTACCGTTACATATCTTATTGACTAAAGCCGATAAGTTAACTTACGGTGCGGCAAAAAATACCTTGTTACAGGTACAAAAAGAGTTGAGAGATACTAATATCCAGATGACGATTCAGTTGTTTTCATCATTAAAGAAGATGGGTATTGATGAAGTGCATGCAGCCTTAGATGCTTTGTTTAGTGCCGAAGAGGTTTTTGAAGAGGATGAGGGGGATAACTTTGATGAGGGTACTGAGGGTATCGCCTAAAAAATGCCTCAAAGAATAAGTTCTTTGAGGCATTAGAGGTCTCAGTCGCTTGTTTGAGGAGAGAAGACTGAGGCAACCTTAACGGAATTGCCGATTATGAGACTTTTACAAATTTAAAAAGTTTCATGCGGCTGAAATTTTTTTTAATGCGCCTCATCCCAATTGTTTCCAACACCAATATCAACGATTAACGGTACATTAAGCTCAATAGCAGAACACATGATTTCTCGAATGGTGTTGCAACAGTTCTCTAGTTGATCTTCAGCTATTTCAAAGACTAATTCATCATGCACTTGCATAATCATTTTGGCGTCTGGTTTGTCTTTAAATAGCCATTGGTCAGTATTGATCATGGCTAATTTAATGATATCAGCTGCCGTGCCTTGCATAGGCGCATTAATGGCCGTGCGTTCTGCATACTGCCGACGAGCCGCATTTTTAGATTTAATTTCGGGTAAATATAAGCGTCTACCCAATAAGGTTTCTACATAACCTTGTTCGTGTGCTTGGGCTCTGATGTTATCCATATAGGTTTTAACCCCTGGATAGCGTGCGAAATACAGGTCGATATAAGATTTTGCCCGACCATTATCAATGCCCAATTGTTGGGCCAATCCAAAAGCAGACATGCCGTAAATAAGACCAAAGTTGATGGCTTTTGCTGAACGGCGTAAATCAGTGGTCACGTTTTCAAGGGCTACGCCAAATACTTCTGCAGCTGTGGCTTTATGAATATCTTCACCGGCACTAAAGGCGCTAAGCAAACCAGCGTCACCGGATAGATGCGCCATGATACGGAGTTCTATTTGTGAATAATCGGCAGCCACAATCTTGTAGCCTGCCGGCGCAATAAAGGCTTGGCGTATCTTACGACCCTCTTCACTACGAATCGGGATATTTTGTAAGTTAGGATCAGATGACGATAATCGCCCAGTCGCTGCAACTGCTTGATGATATGAAGTATGTACGCGCCCCGTTTTATCATTGACTTGCAGAGGTAGTTTGTCTGTATAAGTCGATTTAAGTTTACTTAAGCTACGATAATCCAAAATGAGTTTTGGTAAGGGATATTCTAGGGCCAGTTCTTGTAAGACAGATTCTTCTGTGGAGGGTTGGCCTTTTGGGGTTTTCTTTTTTATGGGCAATTTAAGTTGCTCATACAAGATGGTTTGCAATTGTTTAGGCGAACCTAAATTAAATGCGTGGCCTGCTGATTCATGGGCGCGTTGTTCAAGGCTAACAATCTGACTGGCAAGTTCTAAACTTTGCTGGGATAACATGTCTGTATCAATGAGTACGCCATTGCTTTCTATGCGAGATAGTACTGACAACAAGGGTATTTCAACATCGGCGTATAAGCTTAATAAGCTGGGTTGTTCTTGCAATTTAGCGTTGAGAGTTTGATGCAGTTGCAGGGTAATATCTGCGTCTTCTGCTGCATAAGGTGTCGCTAGTTCAATGGGTACTTCTTCAAAAGGTATTTGTTTAACACCTTTGCCCGTGATGTCTTCGTAGTGAATAGTGGTAATACCTAAATAGACTTTGGCCAGATCATCCATATTATGGCGAGTCGCTGTGCTGTTTAGTACATAGGATTCCAGCATAGTGTCATGTGCTATGCCTTGCAGACAGATACCATGATTTGCTAAAACATGGGCATCATATTTAAGATTTTGGCCGAGTTTAGCTTTGTTTGGGTTTTCTAATAAGGGTTTTAATTGCGCTAATATTTCAGTGCGATCTAGTTGTAAGGGTACGTCAGGATATTGATGAGCTAAGGGTAGGTATGCGGCATTGCCGGGATTTACGGCAAAAGAAACTCCGACTATTTCGGCTTTGCAATAATCAAGACTGGTGGTTTCGGTGTCAAAAGCAAATATATCGGCATTATTAAGTTGTGCTAACCAGTGCTCAAATTGTGCTTGGGTAAGGATGGTTTCATAGTTGCCTGTGCTAGCGACGGGCTTTGCTTCCGCAATGGGGTCAGCGGTTACCGTGGGAGCTTGACTAAGTGTTGGAGTAACTGGGTTGTCTAATGTTTTAACCCATGACGAAAAGCCTAATTGATTAAGAATATCTGTTAGCACAGCTTTATCAATAGCTTGTTTCTTTAAATCTTCCATGCCATAAGGCAAGTTAAGATCACATTTAATGGTGGTTAATTGTTTAGCTAAAGGCAATTGATCTAAACTGGCTCGAAGATTTTCACCAATTTTGCCGGTAATCTTGTCGGCATTTGCCATTAGGTTGTCCAGCGTTTGATATTGTTCTAACCATTTAGCTGCAGTCTTAGGGCCTACTTTAGGTACCCCGGGTATGTTGTCACTGGTATCGCCCATGAGGGCTAAATAATCAATAATCTGTTCTGGGGTAACGCCAAATTTATCAATAACGCCTTGTCTGTCCATGCGCGTATTAGACATGGTGTTTTCTAAGATAATTTTGTCGGTGACTAATTGCGCCATGTCTTTGTCACCGGTGGAAATAATCACCTTAAAACCCTGTGCCGCAGCATGTTGGGCAAGTGCGCCTAATACATCATCGGCTTCAACGCCTGATTCCATGATTAAAGGTAAGCCCATGGCTTTAATCAGCTCATGTAAGGGGGCAATTTGTACACGCAGATCATCTGGCATAGGTGGTCTATGTGCTTTGTATTGATCATACAGATCATTACGAAAAGTTTTGCCCGGTGCATCAAAAACTACAGTGAAGTAGTCAGTCGGATAGTCGTTGATGAGTTTACGCAACATATTAGAAACGCCATAGATGGCGTTGGTGGGTTCACCTTTGGGATTAGATAAAGGCGGAACTGCATGATAAGCGCGAAACAAAAAAGATGAGCCATCAATAAGAATTAAACTGTTTTGCATAGAGACTAAGAGTTCGGTAGACAATGATGGGCTTATAGTACCGCGTCAATAGAGTTTGGCGTAGTATTTAAGTGTCTTGCTTAGACTCAGAATTACCTGTTGTCCAAGAGACAGTAATTAATTGAGATTGTTTGTCGGGTTCTAAGTGAGTAATGTTGGTGCAATCTAGGCGATGTACAGTAATGCCGTGGTGATGCGAAATGTACCCAATAATCAAATCATCTGATGTAGGTGCGCAGCAATGCGCTAAGGATGTTTCAATATTATTGATACCCGCAACAGAAATCCCCAGTTTAACGGTCGATGTTTTGCGTTTAATGGGATGGGCAAGGGGTTGGGGTTCGGGTATTTTAAAGTACCCGGCTAATTGCCTTTCGTTAATTTCATTTCGGCCTATGGCCTCATAAAAAGCTTCGGCATTAGCTTGTTTAAAAAAGTGTAAGGTTTCAACCATGTTAATAGTCTTAAGGCCTAAATGTTTACACTCTTTTTCTAAGATGAGTTTACCGCGGTTAATGTTTTCAAGTTTTTCGTCATTACGAAACCAACTTTTAACTCGATTAATGGCGCGACTTGTTTTTAAATAGCCTAGATTAGGATCAATCCAGTTACGATTGGGGGCGCAAACTTTAGTGGTTAAGATTTCTATTTGTTCACCCGATTTAAGCGAGTAAGTTAAGGGCATGATTTTGCTATTTATTTTTGCCCCCCGACAACGATGCCCAACATTAGTATGGATAGCATAAGCAAAATCTAAAGGTGTAGCGCCTTTAGGGAGTTCAATGACTTTATTAGCTGGGCTTAAAACATAAACTTTGTCAGAGAATAAATCGCTATGAAAGTCTTGGGCAAGGCTCTCTTCGTCTTGCTTCTCATTAAGGAGCTTGCGTAAAGTGGCGACGCTTTTTTCCATGGCAGCAGATTGTTTGCCACCTTCTTTATACGACCAGTGGGCCGCTACGCCAAGTTCTGCGTAATCATGCATGGCTTGGGTGCGAATTTGTACTTCAATACGATTACCATTCTCGTCATTTATGACGGTATGTAAAGATTGATAGCCGTTTTCTTTAGGATTGGCAATGTAGTCGTCAAATTCTTTGGGTATAAATTCCCATAAACTATGCACAATACCCAGGACGGTATAGCACTGGATTAAATTATCCACAATGACTCGGACAGCCAATAGATCGTAGAGTTGGGTGATATCTAATTGCTTTTTTTGCATCTTTTTCCAGATGCTGTAAATATGTTTGGGGCGACCATAACACGCGCTATTAATATTTTCTGTGCTTAACTGGTGTTGTAAAGTTTCGACAAAGTTTTTAATACAACTTTCACGTTGCAGTCGTTTAGCGGCCAGAGATTTGGCAATATGCTTATAGTCTTGTGGATTAATATATCTAAAGGCCATATCTTCAAGTTCCCACTTAACTTGATGTATACCAAGACGATTAGCGATGGGCGCATAGATATCAAGGGTTTCATGCGAAATAAATTGTCGAATTTCAAGCGACTCTTTAGGTAGATTACGCAATCTTAATAGTCTATAAGCCAGTTTGATTAAGATAGAGCGCACATCTCGAGTCATGGATAACAGCATGCGTCTTAATGTTTCTGCCTCATGGGGTGCAGAAGAGAGTGTGGGTGTATAAACCGTCTGTTTGTTAAGCCAGTTAACATCGTGAACTAAAATGGCTACAGTATCCCCAAATTGGGCTTTGATATTGAGTGTGGAATAATGCTCTGCCAAGCGAGGGTCGCTTAAAAGCGTGGCTAATACGGTTTTAAAATCAACATTATAGTCATCTAGAAAAGTGGCGACTTCAATGCCCGTAGGTAAATGCGTGTTTGATGAGGGAGGTATTTGCTCCAGAATACTAAGGGCGCAGTTTATCTCATTGATTTGATCAATAGTGAAATCGCTAAACAGCGGTTTATTGAAGTTAATAAGTGTATGCATGAAATTATTGTAGAGGATTATGCAAACTAAGCAATTGTCAGAGCAGAGCTAAGCAATGATAGGCCTGAGTTTTTGGCAGAATAATGCTAAAATTTAGCATTATTTTGTAATAGATATCGATTTCATACAGTATTTATTGATTATTAATCAAGAAAATAAGGCTATTACTAGCCAGAATGTGCTTCGATATAACTGTTTATTAATTTTTTAGTGAGGTGTTATGGCTAACCCGGTTGCATTATATGAATCATCGTTATCTTCTTTAAAGTTGATAGCACGTGGAAAAGTACGTGATATATACGATATTAATGACGATTATATGTTGATCGTAGCAACGGATAGATTGTCGGCATTTGACGTGATACTGCCGGATCCTATTCCAGGCAAAGGCCGTGTATTAACGCATATTTCAAATTTTTGGTTTAGTAAATTGGGCCATATTATGCCCAATCATATTTCTGATTTATCGCTAGCAGATGTGTTGCCCGATGCTGATGAGCGCGCTCAAGTTGAAGGACGAGCGGTTGTGGTTAAAAAATTACAACCATTACCGGTTGAAGCTATTGTTAGGGGCTATTTAATCGGTTCTGGCTGGAAAGACTATCAAAAAACCGGTGAAGTTTGCGGTATTAAATTGGCGGTTGGTTTGCAACAAGCAGAGCAACTTCCTGAAGCGATTTATACGCCATCTACAAAAGCGGCAGTAGATCAACATGACGAAAATGTGTCTTTTGAAAAAACTGTAGAGTTAATGGGGCTAGATTTGGCAGAACAAGTTCGTGATGCCAGTTTAAAGATTTATAAAGAGGCTGCGGCGTATGCAAAAGAACGAGGCATTATTATTGCCGACACTAAATTTGAATTTGGTGTTGATAAAGCCGGTGTACTGCATTTGATTGATGAGGTATTAACTCCTGATTCATCAAGATTTTGGCCTGCAGATGAGTATCAGGTAGGTATAAGTCCTCCAAGTTTTGATAAGCAATACATTCGTGACTATTTGGAAACATTAGATTGGAATAAAACTGCGCCAGGGCCTTCGTTACCATCTGAGGTAACAGGATTTTGTGCAAAAAAATATGCAGAGGCAGAGTTAAGATTAACGAGTGATATCTAATAAAATTGTAATTGTGTTATGTGCGCATCTACAAAATAGCTTGGGATGAATGAAGATATTGCTAATAACCATAAAAATTATAAGGTATAATGTTTCGCGATAAATAACAGCTTGTAGGTTGATTTAATCGGGTTCGATATATATAATCTTCAAGCTATTATGTCAGGGAGATGGAGTGAACAGTAGAAAACAATCTGCTGTCAGTAAAATTCTAGCTTATCAAATTTTGGTAAGTTTAGTTATTTCAGCTGGCTTCGCTCTTTATAAAGGACATGATTATGCAATATCTAGCCTATTAGGTGGTGGTGCCGCTTTTATACCTAACCTGTTTTTCGCGCTAATATTGTTTAAGTCGAGTGGGCGATCGGCAAGAAATGTACTCAATTCATTATATATTGGTGAATTGGGAAAGTTATTATTAACAGGTTTGCTGTTTGTAATAATATTTAATACGCCTAATATTGAAGTTTTACCGTTGCTGGTTGGATATATAACAGCATTATCAGTTTTTTGGTTTGCGCTATTAATGCGCTAACTTTACTAATTATTAAAGAGAGGAAGAATGTCTACCGAAGCTCACGCTGCCGAAGGTGCTACTGGATATATTATTCACCATTTAACGCCGTTGCATTTTGGTGAGGGCTTTTGGACATTACACCTTGATACCTTGTTTTTTTCAGCGCTTCTTGGTGGTTTGTTCGTTTGGTTTTTTAAAACAGCTGCAGAAAAAGCAACAGCAGGTGTACCAGGATTGGTGCAAAACTTCGCTGAAATGCTAATTGAGTTTGTAGATACGCAAGTTAAAGATAGTTTTCATGGTCACAGTAAGTTAATTGCTCCACTGGCATTAACAATATTTTGCTGGGTGTTCTTGTGGAATTTTATGGATTTATTTCCAGTAGATATTTTTCCATTGATTGGTTCATTAATGGGGCTTGATTATTTACGCGTGGTACCTAGTACTGATTTAAACGCTACCTTTGCGATGTCGATTTCTGTATTCTTCTTGATTATCTTTTACAGTATTAAGATTAAAGGTCCATGGGGCTTTGCAAAAGAATTAATGTTTCAGCCCTTTGGGCCTTGGCTTTTACCTTTTAACTTGCTTTTAAAATTGGTTGAGGAAATCGCCAAGCCAATTTCACTAGCACTGCGTTTATTCGGAAACCTATACGCAGGTGAGTTGATATTTATTTTAATTGCTTTGTTACCTTGGTACTTACAACCTGTACTAAGTTTTCCATGGGCAATTTTTCACATTTTAATTATTACCCTTCAGGCATTTATATTCATGGTACTTACAATTGTTTACCTGAGTATGGCGCACGAAGATCATTAATTATTGTTTTATACTTTTAACTATTAAAATAACCGTTTGGAGGTTTCATGGAAATTGCAAAATTGATTGCTGACGTACAAGGCATGACTGCTATCGCAGTAGGTCTAGTTCTTGGTATGGGTGCTTTAGGTACAGCTATTGGATTTGGTTTATTAGGTGGTAAATTTTTAGAAGGTGCTGCTCGTCAACCTGAAATGGTTCCTATGTTACAAGTAAAAATGTTCGTTGTAGCAGGTCTATTAGACGCGGTAACAATGATCGGTGTTGGTTTGGCTTTATTCTTCACATTCGCAAATCCGTTTCTATCAGCTGTTACAGCTGCGGCAGCTGGTTAATAGTACTTTCGTATTTAATAGCAACAAGAGGAACGCATCGTGAGTATCAATGCTACTCTGATTGGGCAAATGATAACCTTTGCACTTCTGGTATGGTTTACCATGAAGTACATTTGGCCA
>JAPLRS010000030.1 GCA_026399015.1 Methylococcales bacterium
GAGTTAATCCAAAATGGCGCTACTTGGGGTCAAGATTTCCCTGAACCCGTCTTTGATGGGGTGTTTGATGTTATCCAAGTTAGAATTGTTGGACAAAGACACTTAAAGTTTGTGTTACGTAGACCCAATGCACACACTATGGTGGATGCCATTGCCTTTTTTGCGGATAAACCAGAGCATTGGTTAGGTTTAAGGCAAATCAGAGCCGCTTACAAATTAGATATTAATGAATACAAAGGCAATAGAAGCGTCCAGTTTATCGTGCATTACTTTGAAAAGTTGGCGTAAAAATTCTGAAGTATTTGATCGGCTAATTGTTTGCCTGCCTCATCCATCGGGTGAATGACAAAACTCGCGCCTTGGTGCAATAGTTGTTTTTCATCATCAACTAAATAACAAATACTGCCAATTAAACCGGTAAAATTATTTTTTCGGAGTTGTTTAATGGCATTGATACGTTGTTCATACAACGGTAACGTTAAAATTACGCCTTTGATTTTTTCTAAGGGTAATCGGCTCCAAATTTCAGTTTCGACGATATCAGCATAGACAACTCTTCGTTTTGCAGTGAGGTGTGTTTCTAATACGGTAGGGTCTGAATCTAAGCCAATAACGGGGTGGCCTTTAGATTTTAATTGTTGATAAGCTGCCACGCCAGTGCGTCCCATGCCCACAATTAACCATTCGGTTGCACCCAATGAATCGGGTAAACGGTCGGGATGTAAGGATTTTCTTTCAAACTTGATTAATATGGGTTCTAGCCATGAAAATAGTTTATGTACATGTCTGTTCAGGGGTGCTGCGACTATTAATGATCCGGCAACGGCTAAGCTGATAATTGATTGCCATTCTGGAGATAATAACTTTGCATTGATGACTGCTGTTGTGGTGATCAGAGCAAATTCTGAATACGTCATTAAAGCCAATGCCGCCACAAAGGCAGTTCTGGCGCGCAGTTTTGCCAGTGTGAATAAAAAGAAAAACAGGATGCCCTGAGCGGGTAATAAGATCAGTAAAAATAATACGTCCAAGATTTGATCTTGATTAGGTAAATCCGACAAACCAATTTGGAGGAAAAATGCTACCAGAAATAGTTCTTTTAGACTCCATAACCGCTTGGATACTTCATCAATGTTCGGATGGTTTGCTAAAGTAATCCCTGCTAATAAAGCACCGATGTCGGCGGCAATACCAACACTTTCGGCTAATACACCACCTGCAATTGCAGATGAAACTCCTAGCAGTAATTTTAATTCGGGTGCGGAGCAAGCAGATAATATTCTATGTACTAAGGGTCTGAGTAGCGGTAGTAAAAAAATACTAAACGCCCAAGGCGACGGATTTTTGTTTTCTGCGAAGGCCAATAAAGCAATAGCGACAATATCTTGCAGAATTAAAATACTTAGCACACCTCTGCCGTAAAAAGAGGACAGTTCGCCGTTATCTTCTAACACTTTGATTGCAAAGATAGTGCTGGAAAAAGCTAAACTTAAACCTAAAATAACCCCGCCCGCTAAATGATCATTCATCCATAAAAAGCACAGGGCAGATACCAATGCCATAACCATTAAATGAGAGCTGCCGACAAAAAGCACTTCTTTTTTAATCAGTGAACTAGGTTTTAGTTTTAAACCGACTGTAAATAAAAGTAATTGAATGCCAACATCTGCCAAATGATTTAAATGTTGGAGCGGCGTGATATTAAAGCTGTGTAAGACATAGCCGGCAATTAAATAGCCAACTAAGGGGGGTAAGAAAAGTCGAGTAGCTAAGAAACCACTAAAAAATGCCGTGCTAAGCCATATTAATTCCAACATTTCGCTACCAGGATGGCATTGTTTGTATAAAGAAATACCCCGAGCACGGGTTTGTGTTCGGGGTATTTAAGCTTATTGAAAAAGCGAATAACTTATTTCTTAGCAGGTTCTGCTACTTTTTCAACTTCAACTTTTTCCGCAACTACTTTACCGTCTTTGTCTTTGACTACTTCTGTACTTTTTTACGTTGTAGATAAGGTAATAATTGTTCTTTAACAGTTTCTAATGCAGGAGGAGTTTGCGCACGAGAATCTTCTCTTAAAATAACGTGATAACCGAATTGAGTTTGAACAGGTGTTTTAGTGTATTTTCCTTTTTCAAGCTTTACAACAGCATCAGAGAAAGGTTGTACCATTTGGGCAGCAACGAACCAACCTAAATCACCGCCATTTTGAGTTTCTTTAGCATCTAAAGAGTTTTTGTTCGCTAATTTTGCAAAATCACCACCTTTATCAAGTTCAGCAATGATTTTTTTAGCTTCGTCTTCAGTTTTAACTAAAATGTGACGAGCTTTGTATTCTGTACCGTTTTCGCCAGCTACTTTAGCGTCATATTCAGCTTTAACTTCTGCGTCTGTCACTGGGTTAGATTTCATAAAATCTTGGACATCAGCTTGGGTCAATAATGATTTTTTAGCCGCTTCTAATTGCGCAACAACATCAGCCGATTTATCTAATTGTTTTTTAGTTGCGTCTTGAATTAACAACTCACGTTGTACCAATTCTTGAATTAATTTTTCTTTTGGAAATGTTTGGCCGTGCGCGCGTTCTGCAATTTCTTTTTCTAAAGCCGTTAAAGTGTCTTTAGAAATATAAACACCGTTTACCTCAGCGATAGCATCAGCTTTAGCAACAACAGGCGCAGAGCTTGTGCCTGATTGTTGATTACATCCTGTTATTAATGCAGTACCAACAACAAGTAGGGGGATAATCTTTTTTTTCATTTATAAACTTCCTTTAGTTTCTTCAGAGGGTGATAGAGCATTTATGCCTAAGGCATGAATTTCTTGTTTCATTAAATCGCCAAGGGCTTTATAGATAAGTTGATGTCTTTGTACTAATGACTTACCTTCAAAAGCTTCGGAGATAATTGTAACATGATAATGACCGCCGCCACTTCTGGCACCAGCATGACCAGCATGGGCTGCACTATTATCAAGGATTTCTAGCAAATCAGGGTTAAGTGATTCGTTTAAAAGTTTTTTAATAAGTTCCGTTGTCATTGAGGAAATACCTTTTTAAATGGTTTAACAGTTACTTTAGCATAAACCCCTTGTTCTATATAGGGGTCAGCGTTAGCCCATGCTTGTGCTTCGGCTAAATTATTAAATTCTGCAACGATTAAGCTGCCAGTAAAACCAGCTTCCCCTGGGTTTTCATTATCTATTCTCGGATGTGGGCCGGCTAAAATCAAATGACCTGCATCTTGTAAATCCTGTAAGCGTTTAAGATGAGCGGGTCGGGCAGCTAACCTTAAAGCTAAACTGTTTGGGTAATCTTCACTAATTATTGCGTATAGCATTGTTTATTCCTTTTCCTTTTCATCTGGTATGTATTTATATAAAAAGGCCATTTGAACAATCATAAACGCCACCATTAAGCCAGGTGCTACAAAAGTTTTAAATGTGACCCAATCATCAGTATTAAAGTTAAACATGACATAAACATTAATAAAACCGACGCTGATAAAGAAACTAGCCCAACTGAAATTTAAGCGTTTCCAAATCGGTTTAGGTAAACTTAAATTGTTGGACATCATTCTTTCTATAAAAGTTCGCTCGCCAACAAAATGACTGCCTAAAAAAGCTAAACCAAAGAGCCATTCAATAATTGAGAATTTCCATTTAAGATATTGCTCATCATGTAAATAAATAGTTGCACCGCCGAATACAATGACAAGCGCCAAGGTAATAAGTTGCATGGTTTCCACTTTTTTGTGTTTTATCCAAGCATAAAGCACTTGCACAAAGGTTGCAGCTATCACTACATAGGTGGCGATATAAATATCGTAAGTTTTATAGGCTATAAAAAATAAAAGGATAGGGAAAAACTCAAGCAGTTGTTTCATGTATATAAAAAATATAGTGACGAGAGAAGTATTGACTCTATTTAAATTGCTGGCATTGTAGTTATTTTTAAGGTTAATGTACATGGGCATACTAGGGTTTCTGCTAGAATATGTAATATTACAAATAGATGAAAGGTAATAAGCTTATGGTTGAGATAGAAGCAGCTGCATTTAGGCAATTAGTAGAGCACTTGCAGAAACATACGGAAATTCAAAATTTAGATATTATGATAGCAGCAGATTTTTGCAGAAATTGCTTGGCTAAATGGTATATGAACAGTGCGCTAGAGCAGGGTATTGATATGAATTACGAGCAAGCACGAGAAGTAATTTATGGTATGCCTTATGAAGATTGGAAAGAAAAGTTTCAGTTAGAAGCAACACCTGAACAATTAGCCGCGTTAGAAATAAAACACAACGCAAAAACTGCTAAATAAAGACGTACTCAACAAGATTGTTAGTGCATTTTTATGTATGTTTCATAAAAATAAAGAGTGAGTCGTTAAACAAACTCACTCTTTTAGCTGTTGGCTTAAAATTATAACTTAAGGTCCAACATTAACTCTTTGTACGGCAGAATATTCGCCGTTTGCATCACCTTTATCCCAATAGCGTAAACGATATTCACGGACTTCTGGTAAAAGTGGATCTACTAAAGCTCTGTTATCTAGCCAAGGTTTAACCATGGCCACCGCTAAAAATTCCCAATCTCCTTGGTTGCGTCGACTATAAATGGATACACCATCGTGTCTATATTTAATAAAACTAATACTAACTTGTTCTATTTCGGGGCCACGTTCTGTGGTCACAGTATATTCAGGCGTTTGAGGTGTTGAAGAAACGACACTGCCAACAATACCCAAATCTAAACCTATAGATTCTGTGTAACCAGTCCCTATCTTAATGCGGGCAATTAAATTAAATAATCGGGTTAAAACTCCAGGTAAAGGGGTGGGGGCAGGTGAGGTTATCGCGGCATGTGAGGGCACAGCAATAACATGTGACTCAGTGCCATAACCTATGAGAAGTTTATAGGCGGTCGATTCTAACGCGCTTTGTTGAATGCTGGGGTACCAAGTTTGTAAAACCCACACATAAAAATCAATGTCAGTAAGCGTAGTAGCTAATTCAGCTGGATTAAGCGCTAAGGCAGTTGCGTGTATTTGTATCTTAGTGTCGAAATTTGTTAGCCAAACAACACGATCACCTTCAGTATTTGGAAAATAACTTTGCGTAAGCATAATAATGCATCCTTAATGTTAATAAAAAATATAAATGAGTATGCGCCGACCTTGTTAGTGTTAACACAAACAATAAAAGTGCTAACACTAACAGGGCCAGTGTAACAAATAGGTAGTGTTGGCCCTGCATTGGTCCTAGGTAGGGAGGGTTTTATAGCGGTGATGTTGGCCCCAGAAGGGGGTTTTTATACACTAACGTTAATAGTGCTAACGCTATTTATATAAGTTGATACACAGATTGTGTTTGTGTTAACACTAATGCGGTGCTTGTTAACACTGTTAACGTTAGTGCTAGCACTAATCGTTATAATGTTAACGCGTTTGATAAGACTATATAGAGTTTTAATAATATAGATAGTCATTTATGAAATAAATCAAAAATATAGGAAATATTGCTTGTTTATTTGCCTACATAATTATGGTGCGACAACTTGTCGCGCGACAATTTGTCACATTTTCAATGTTAAAATAATTAAATACAATCTGTCTCGGTTTAAAAGAAATTATTTAATTAACTTAATTTATAACATTGGAGAATACTCATGAAAAAAAATAACATCATCCTTGCAAGTGGTTTAGTGGTTTGCGTATTGGCTGTATTTAATGTAACAGTCGCAGGTAACAGTCAACCCAACCCAAATGAGAACCCACATAATTCTATGCATCGTTGGATAGATAAAGAGCAAGAGATTGGTACTAAAGCGATTGGTCTTAAAGAAGAGCAATCAGTCGCTTGGTTTGTGGCGCATACAAAAGAAGCGCGTGAGCAAAATAAATTATGTTACGACAGTCCAGAATTAAAAGAATCAGTTAACTGTGTCAATTCTTTGAATGCCTTAAAACTAGCATTTGCTAGTGCAAGCGGTCGATAAAACATTGCGTTTATATTTATGATGCGGATAAAAAATACATCAGTTATTCGCATCATAATACATATTTTATATTAATTAAATTAACAAAATATTGCGCCAATAAGACATTTGTAATTATTGGTTTCCCCTTAGTCTGATCAATAGACTTTATTTCACAAAATATTCAAAATTATCTCCATTTTGGAGATAAAACCTCTAAAAATTAGCTCAGAAATTTTTACAACGGTCGATTAAACAATAAATTAATTTTTTGTAATACGATTCATAAATTTGTCATATTTTCGTAATTGACCTTGGGATAGGTGATTAGTTATTATTCCAGTAATTTTTATTTTATTACTGATTTATCAAACGAGATATTACTAATGCCTGTTAATAATTCAAATCAACCTATATCAGTATATTTAGGCAGTTTACTTGAAGAACACAAATTTGCGATCACCGTATCGAGTTTGTTAGGCAATAATATTGGTGGATCAAGTATTACGACATTAAGTTTAGTCGATGCCAGTCAGGGTGTTTTAATAGGTAACGTTACTGATGGTTGGACATTTATTCCACGTTACTGATGGTTGGACATTTATTCCATCAGTTAATGTGACAGGCGATGTGTTACTCAATTATGTTGTTTCAGATGGTGTAAATACAAACACAGCGACAGCCAATCTATTTATTAATGCTATCAATGATGCACCTTCTAGTGTTGACAGTACGATTACTCTTTTAGAAGATAGTACTTACACCTTTAGCTTGAGCGATTTTGGGTTCTTAGATGCACAAGATACGCCTAGTAATAATTTTATTGCCGTTAGAATTAGTTATGTATCCAACGGATCAATACAGTTAAATGGTGTTGAAATATTTTCCGGGCAATCGATATCTGTTTCAGACATCAGTGCTGGAAAATTAAGTTTCACCCCCTTATTAAATGGAAATGGCAGTTCCTATGCTAGTTTAGGTTTTAGTGTTCAAGATGATGGTGGTATTGCTAATGGGGGATTTGACACCTCATTTGAAAAGGTTGTGACTATTAAAGTAACGCCCGTTAATGATGCGCCAAAAACTCAAGCTATTTACCTAGGCAGCACATCAGAAAATCAGAGTATTGCCGTAACGACTGCTAAGTTATTATTAGGTGCTAGCGATATTGATTTAGATAGTCTAAGTATTACTAATTTAAGTTTAGTAGATGCAAATCAAGGTACATTAGTGGGTGATATTACGTCAGGTTGGATATTTACCCCGTCGCTTACCTATAAAGGTAATGTTAATTTCAACTACACTGTTTCAGACGGTGTTTTATCCAGCAGTAACACGGCAACATTACTTGTCACACCTTCAGTTGGTGGTGGTTCATTTCCTTCATACAGCGAACAAACATTTAGCATAGATGATGGTAGTGGTATTGCTTATAACGCAAGGGCATTAACGACACTTGATATTAACGGTGATGGTAGATTGGATATCGTTACCTTTAATATAGATTCAAATACGATTTCTGTGTTTAGTAATAATAATAGTGGAGGATTTGATACACCTATCGTATATTCCACAAATAGTTATGCTGGCTATTATGGTGGGGGTAATTATCAAAATACAATGGTGACTGGTGATATTAATGGAGATGGTAAAACAGATTTAGTCGTATCAAATGGGGACAATACTTTATCTGTTTTCATAAATAACGGTATTGGTGGTTTCGAATCTAGTTATGTTTTACAAGGAACCGGGTTTTCTGTTGTATTAGCTGATATCAATAATGATGGAAAAGTTGATATTTTAAGCGGAGGGAATGCAGGGGTTTATGCATTACTAAATAACGGTGAAGGGATTTTTACTGGGCAGACAATAACTAATGTGTATCCGATTAATACATTTGCATTGGCAGATTTTAACAAAGATGGCAATGTGGATATGGTTGCTATTGACCCTACAGTTACAAATCAAACAATATCAATTTTAACCAGTGATGGTAATGGAGGGTTCAACACTGTAAGTCAATACTCTTTAGGTGTTGCAGGTATTGTATTTCAAGCTTGGAATAATTCAATTGTCACGACCGATGTCAATGGCGATGGTTTTATTGATATTGTAACGGCGATAAATTATAGGAATAAAGTATCGGTACTTATTAACAATGGGAATGGTGGTTTTAACCCAGCAATAGTATCAAGTATAGGTGTTGGTGCTTCTAGACCTGGTTCATTAGTAGTAGCTGATATTAATGGTGATGGTGCAGTTGATATTGTCACAGTTAATACAAGTAGGAATATTTCCGTATTACTAAATACAGGTACTGGCAACTTTAATCCGGCTAACGTTCTGAGTATTTCTGGATTTGATCTAAGTGGATTAAGTGTTGGAGATTTTGATGGTGATGGAAAGTCAGATATTGTTACTGCTTATCCTAATAATAATGCGATTACAGTAGTAACACCAATTGTCTGTCAAGCGCCTGAGGGTATAGACGCTAATATTACAACGGATACGACTTACATTTTTAAAGTCAGTGATTTTGGTTTTACAGATGTTAATAGTAACAGTTTAGTCGCAGTCAAGATATCCTCTCTCCCTGTTGCTGGTTTGTTGGTTTATGACGGTCGTGTAATAACACAAGCGAACATAACAACTGGCTTTAATGTGATAACTGCTGATTTAGTGGCAGGCAAATTAACATATCAACCCGCAATGTAGTACCAACTATAGTTTTTTTATCAAATATTCCCCCTTTATTTACAATTTTTGACTTATTCATCGCTAAAGGCCTTGAGCACACATCAACCCCTATTACATTTAATAATCTTTTAGCACACAGTGATGCAGCAGATGTTGATGGTACAGTCGTTGCCTTTGGTATTAAGTCAGTTGAATCGGGTACTTTATTAATTGGTTCTGATTTAGCAAGCGCGACTGCCTGGAATGCAATAACCAACTTTATAGTTGATGCAACACATTTAGCGTTTTGGATTTCTAATCTAAGTGCAAATGGTAAAATTAATGCATTTACTGCTGTTGCTATAGATAATGCTGATTCAGTATCGGCTGTGCCATTACTGGCAAAAGTGAGTGTTTTTCATAAGATTAATGAGACAACCGGCTCTGATAGATTACTGGGTAGTAATGTTGACGATAGTTTTGATATTGTTAGTGGTCAGGACATATTAACGGGTGGGCCGGGTTCAGACGACTTTAGTATTTCTTCTACAAATGTAGTCATCAAAGATCTAGGTTTAGGCGGAGATTTATTACATGTATCTAATGGTGCATCTGTTAATGCAATTTTGGGTGATCATTTTATTGCAGATTCTGCATCTAATAATGATGGATTAGCAACACTTACCGACAATGGCAGTTTTGATGTGGATTTACATCTTGCATCGGGTGTTAACGGATTTACAGTTAATGCGGCGAAAAGTATTAGTGGTGTGAGTTTGGTCGGTGGTTCGCATGTCGATAACATTACCGGTGGTAAAGGTGCCGATACCATTGATGGCGGTGCTGATAATGATTCTATTGTAGCGGGTGACGGTAATGATAGTCTGCTCGGCGGTTTAGGTAACGATAATTTATCAGCCGGAAAAGGTGATGATACTTTATCAGGTGGTGCCGGTAATAACACCTTAACCGGTGGAGTGGGTAATGACACTTTTATCGTATCTGCGACTGCCGTTGATAGCATCACGGATTTAGGTTTGGGTGATGTTATTCAGAATGCTTTGGGTGGGCAGGTAACGGCTATTACCCCAAAACTTTGGGTAGCAAGCGCAGGGGTTGTTAATAACGGAACTTTAATTATTAACGCGCTAGATTCAGTTGATTTAGCTGCAATTACTGGTTCTGGTGAGGTGACTGTTAATTTTAACGGCACTAAAGCCATTAAGTTAACCGGCGGCACTCAAATTACACGGCTTAATGGTGGTGCTGGTAAAGATACCTTAACGGCAGGTTCCGGTGATTCCACTTTAAGTGGCGGCGCTGGTGATGATACTTATGTAATAAATTCTGCCAATGTGACAATTATTGAAGGTACGGATGTTGGTCTTAAAGGTGATTTAGTTAAGAGTTCGGTTGATTTTACTTTAAGTGCTAATGTGGAGCAGTTAACTCTATTGGGTACAACAGCCCATTTGGCCACGGGTAATGCGCTAAATAATACTCTTACTGCCAATAATGCTGGCGACACTTTAGATGGCGGTCTAGGTAATGATAAATTCTTTGGTGGTGCTGGTAATGATACCTTCATTATTGATAGCACTGCTGATACGGTTACCGATCGTTTAGGTGGTATTGATACGATTCAAAGTTCTGTGTCGTATGTTTTGCCTACAAATATTGAGAATTTAGTTTTAACGGGTTCCACTGCTATTAATGGCACAGGTAACCGCTTGGCTAATAGTTTAACGGGTAACGATGGCAATAATATACTTACAGCAGGTACTGGTGATTCGACTATTTATGGTGGTTTAGGCAATGACACTATTATTGGTAGTAAAGGCAATAACATTCTTAATGGTGGTGCCGGTGATGACATTATCACGGCACATGTTAGAGGGCAGGGCGCTAATATAATTGATGGTGGTTTAGGTAATGACACCATTACGGGTGGTGCGGGCGTTAATACTTTAACAGGTGGGGAAGGCGCTGATACTTTTGTATTTGTAAAAGGCAATGGTGCAACTACAATTACTGATTTTGTGAGTGGCGTTGATCATATCCAAATTAATCCGCTAGTGTTAAGAGGCTTAGGGACTAATACGGATGTCAATAGTAATACTTTTGTAGCTAATACTACTGGGTCACCTGTTAATACTTTGCAACATTTTATCTATAACACCACTAATGGCACTCTTTATTTTGACGCGGATGGAACTGGGCTTAGATCTAGTGCAATAGCCATTGAAGTGTTAGGTACTGCAACTCATCCAACACTAACGGTTAATGATATTTGGGTAGGGTAGTTAGTTGAAGTTTTTTATATAAGCAAAAAGGGCAGATAGTTTCTGCCCTTAGTTTTTTATCTGTCGTGAAAGTTATGCTTTATTTTTTTTAATCTAATAAAGCTAAGTTTCTAACAGCGCCACGATCAGCACTGGTTGCTAGCATTGCGTAAGCTTTAAGCGCTGCTGATACTTTGCGTGGGCGAAGTTTTGCAGGCTTCCAACCTAATTTATCTTGTTCAGCTCTGCGAGTTGCTAATTCATCATCGCTGAGCAATACATTGATTGTGCGGTTTGGTATATCAATTCGAATACGATCTCCATTTTGAACTAAACCAATATTACCGCCTGCAGCAGCTTCGGGTGAACAATGTCCAATGGATAAACCTGATGTGCCACCAGAAAATCGACCATCGGTTAATAATGCACAAGCTTTACCTAGGCCTTTTGATTTAATATAGCTAGTAGGGTAGAGCATTTCTTGCATACCCGGTCCCCCTTTAGGGCCTTCGTAACGCACGATTACTACATCGCCGGCTTTAACTTTGTCATTTAAGATATTTTCTACTGCTTCATCTTGGCTTTCTACCACATGAGCAGGGCCTTCAAATACCAGTAAGTCATCATCAACACCCGCAGTTTTTACCACGCAACCATCTATTGCAATGTTGCCGTGTAAAACCGCTAAACCACCTTCTGTACTAAAAGCGTGTTCTAAAGAGCGAATACAACCTTCGGCACGGTCTGTATCTAAACTCGGCCAACGGGTATTTTGGCTAAAGGCAACTTGTGATGGCACGCCTGCTGGGCCAGCCATATAAAAAGTTTTTACTGCATCGCTAGGGTTACGGGCAATATCCCACATATCTAACGCTTCTTTCATAGTTTTAGCATGAACGGTAGGGACATCGGTATGTAATTTACCTGCGCGATCAAGTTCACCCAAAATAGCCATGATGCCACCGGCACGATGCACATCTTCAATATGATATTTGTTGGTGTTAGGTGCGACTTTACATAATTGCGGAACTACTTTTGACATACGGTCAATATCCGCCATGGTAAAGTTGATTTCAGCTTCTTGAGCGATAGCCAACATGTGTAAGATGGTATTGGTTGAGCCGCCCATGGCAATATCTAAAGCAATGGCGTTTTCAAAAGCTTTAAAGCCGATAGAACGCGGCAAGACCGATTCATCATTTTGTTCATAATAGCGTTTTGTGATTTCAACAATGCTACGGCCTGCTTGTTTAAAAAGTTGTTCGCGGTCAGCATGTGTGGCCACTACTGTGCCGTTGCCGGGTAAGGATAACCCAAAAGCTTCGGTTAAGCAGTTCATGGAGTTAGCGGTAAACATACCAGAGCATGAGCCACAAGTAGGGCAGGCGGAGCGTTCTACTTCGGCAAGATCAGCGTCTGATACTTTGCTGTCTGCGGCCATAACCATTGCGTCAATTAAATCCAGTTTTTTGATGTCAAAGCTATTTGTTTCAGGATTAGCTAAACGTACTTTACCCGCTTCCATTGGGCCACCAGAGACAAAAATAACGGGGATGTTGATACGCATAGCGGCCATTAACATGCCTGGGGTGATTTTGTCGCAGTTTGATATACACACGATAGCGTCTGCACAATGGGCGTTAACCATGTATTCAACTGAGTCAGCGATAATGTCGCGGCTCGGTAATGAATACAACATGCCATCGTGACCCATAGCAATACCATCGTCTACCGCAATCGTATTAAATTCTTTAGCTACACCGCCTGCTGCTTCAATTTCTCTGGCTACTAATTGACCTAAGTCTTTTAAATGCACATGGCCAGGTACGAATTGAGTAAATGAGTTAGCAATAGCGATTATTGGTTTGCTAAAGTCGTCATCCTTCATACCAGTCGCACGCCATAATGAGCGAGCACCGGCCATATTGCGGCCAGCGGTAGAAGTCTTAGAACGGTAAACGGGCATGATGAATGGCTCCTTGATTGGGTAAATTTATAAAAATCGGAAGATTTGCCGACATTATATACGAACGTAGGGTAACAGCTAAATCTTGAAAGTCATTAGTCTGAGGATGGCGTTGTATGTTTATGGGTTAAGTGTTAATACATCAAGATGGCTTAAAAACGTATTATCGTCATTTGCGTTTTTTATTTATTCGGTTACAAATTATTTGTGATATTTGGTTTAGTCTATGGTTTAGATTATCCATATTTATTAGTTAGTTTAAGCTGTGAACAGTTAAATTTAGAGGTGTTGAATATGTTCAATAAAATAGATGCAGAGCTCTTATCAAAAATCAAAATAACTTTGTTAATTATTGGTGTTGTCGCTGGTTGGATAGGGATTCAGTTATTTCCAGAGGACTATTAGTCCTGATTTAAGGGTTGCGACTTACTCAGTGTGTTATTTATAGGGTTATTTTAAGAGGATTTGTTATTTTCAATTCTAATCATTAGGCTAAGCATGTATCATATAAGCCTATTGATTTATTGTGCCAATCCTAGTGTGTTTAATTACTTAAATGACATCCAAGTCTAAAAAAGCAGTTGATTTTAATTCAACAAAAGATCCATACGCTGAGCGTGAAGCTGAAAAGTATGAAAACCCAATTCCAAGTCGAGAGCTTATTCTTGCTGCTTTAGAGCACGCCGGTAAAACTTTATCGCGTAGTGAGATTGCTAAAGTTTTTAATCTTGAAGACGAAGATGATCTTGAGGCTTTGAGACGTCGATTAAGAGCCATGGAGCGGGATGGCCAAGTTCTTTACAATCGCGGTCAGCAATATTGTTTAGTTAATAATAAAGATTTAATTGTTGGGCGTATTATTGGCCACCCTGATGGCTACGGCTTTTTAAGGCCTGATGATGGTTCTGACGATTTATATTTGTCACCCCGAGAAATGAATCCGCTGTTACATAACGATAGAGCTATGTTAAGGATTGCAGGGATAGATAAAAAGGGCCGTAGAGAAGGCGCCGTTGTAGAAATCTTAGAACGTAATACCCATCAAATAGTAGGAAGACTCTATGAAGAAGATGGTTTTACTTATGTAGTCCCTGATAATAAAAACATCGCTCAAACCTTGTTAGTGCAAGCTGGTGGTGTGGCCGATGCTCAGCATGGTCAAATTGTTATTGCAGAAGTCACCGAACAACCCACCAAATTACACCAACCTATCGGCAGAATTATTGAAGTACTAGGTGACCATTTAGCGCCTGGTATGGAAATAGAAATGGCTATTCGCTCATACGAGTTACCTAATGTGTGGCCAGCTGAATTACTTGAAGAAATAAAATCCCTGTCTGCAGAAGTACCCGAAGCGGCTAAAGAAGGTCGCGTCGATTTACGTAGCACTCCCTTAGTTACGATTGATGGTGAAGATGCGCGGGATTTTGATGATGCGGTTTTTTGTAAGAAAACCCCAAAAGGATGGAAACTATTAGTTGCTATTGCAGATGTCTCGCATTATGTGCAAGTAGAGACCGAGCTAGATAAAGAAGCTAAAAATCGTAGTACATCGGTTTATTTTCCTGAGCAAGTTATTCCGATGTTGCCTGAGATTTTATCTAACGGTCTATGTTCGCTTAATCCACATGTTGATCGTTTATGTATGGTTTGTGAACTGTTCATTGATGCTGAGGGGCAAGTTTCGCGCAGTCGTTTTTATGATGCGGTGATGCAATCTCACGCCCGATTAACTTATACAGAAGTCGCTAAGATTTTAGTGGATGGCGATCAAGAGTTAGCCGACAAATATAAGCATGTGTTACCCCAGTTACGTGAACTTTACGCTTTATATAAGGTGATGCGTATTAGTCGTGAAGTACGCGGTGCGATGGATTTTGATACCCAAGAAACGCGTATTATGTTTGGTAGCAATCGTAAAATTGAAAAAATAGTGCCCGTCGTGCGTAATGATGCGCATAAACTGATTGAAGAGTTTATGATCACAGCGAATAGCGCGGCGGCAAAATATTTAAATGCTAAGAAAATCCCTAAGTTGTTGCGTATTCATGAGGGGCCTAGTTCAGATAAATTACTTAATCTAAAAACTTTCTTAGGCGAGTTAGGCTTAAAGTTTGGTGGCGGTGAAAGTCCTACACCGTTAGATTATATGCATTTGGTAGAGGCTGTTAAAGATAGACCCGATGCGCATTTGATTCAAACCGTATTATTAAGATCAATGTCTCAGGCGGTTTATAGTCCTGATATTAAAGGTCATTTTGGTTTAGCTTTAGAGGCCTACGCGCATTTTACTTCGCCTATTAGACGTTATCCTGATTTATTGGTACATCGAGCTATTAGACATTGTTTGGAAGGTAAATCTCCAGAAAGCTTTGTATACGGCATGCCAGAAATGATTATGCTGGGTGAGCATTGTTCGGCAAATGAGCGCAGAGCTGATGATGCTACTCGTGATGTGGTCAGTTGGCTTAAATGTGAATATATGCTGGATAAGATCGGAGAAGAGTTCTCCGGTATCATTTCCGCGGTTACTTCATTTGGATTTTTTGTTGAATTGGCTGATATTTATGTAGAAGGTTTAGTTCATATCAGTAATTTGGGGCAAGATTATTTCCATTTTGATCCAACCAGTCACCAATTAAAAGGTGAACGCACCAATACCAATTATCGTTTGGGTGATACGGTTAAGATTAGAGTGATGCGCGTTGATTTAGATGAAAAGAAAATGGACTTTGAGCTGGTGCACAAAGAAGGCTCTGTTAACAAACTAGCGAGCGATGATAAACCTAAAAAGAAACGCCGTAAGAAAAAGACAAATAAATGAAATTAACTAAACTATTCGGCTTGCACTCGGTGCAAGCTGCGCTCGATTATTCTCCCAAAAATATACAACAAGCATGGGTAGATACAGGCCGGCAAGATAAAAGACTCACAAAAGCGCTAGAGGATTTGCTTGATTTAGGCATACAGCCAGAAAAAGTAGATAGAAAAAGACTGGATCGTTTAGCAGATAGCAATAATCATCAAGGTATTGTTATTGAAGTTGAAATGCCCGGTGAGTTGTCAGAAAGCGACTTAAAATCAGCCGTTGAAAACTTAACTGAAACTGCTTTGTTTTTAGTTTTAGATAATGTCCAAGATCCACATAATTTAGGTGCCTGCTTAAGAACGGCAGATGCTACGGGGGTGCATGGCGTTATTATTACTAAGGACAATGCGACCGGTATTACGCCGACTGTTTGTAAAGTGGCTAGTGGTGCTGCCGAGACTGTTCCGGTTTATCAAGTGACTAATTTGGCGCGTACCTTACGTTGGCTTAAAGACCAGGGTTTATGGATTGCCGGAGCTGATGGTGAGACAAATCAGACACTTTACACCACAGATTTTACGGGGCCTATGGCTATCGTTGTTGGTGCAGAAGGTAAAGGTTTACGACGTTTAACTAAAGAACAATGTGATTTATTAGTGGCTATCCCCATGCTAGGTAGAGTGGAAAGTCTAAATTTATCTGTTGCGACAGGCGTCTTACTTTTTGAAACGGTTCGGCAGAGAACGGCGGTTAAAAAGTAATGACAGGGGCTTTTAATTATCTACTCCAAGCTAATGGCTTAAGTTGTGTTCGTGATGATCGTGTGTTGTTTGAAGGATTATCATTTGAAGTACGCGCTGGCCAAGTTTTATTGCTAGAAGGCAAGAATGGTAGTGGTAAAACTTCTTTATTACGTATTTTATGTGGTTTTCGTGAGCCAGATCTTGGTGAATTAGCTTGGTGTGGTGATGTGCTTTCGGATAGTTCTTATTTTGCTGATTTAGCTTATGTGGGCCATTTAGAAGGGGTAAAAAAAGAATTAACTGTCTACGAAAATCTCAAAGTAGCGCTGGCTTTAGGGCAAATGGGGCGTTACTCAATCATGGATGCTTTGGATAGAGTTAATTTGGTTGATTTTGATGATGTGTTAGTTGGGGCTTTGTCTGCTGGTCAAAAACGACGCTTATCGTTAGCCCGTTTATTAATCACTAAAAATATTTTGTGGATATTAGATGAACCTTTTACATCATTAGATAAACAAGGTATCGCCTTAATTGAAACTTTAATGTCTGAACATTGTGCCGAGGGCGGCATGATCGTTTTAACTTCGCATCATGACATTGTCTTACAAGGTACTGATGTACAACGTATAGTGTTATCTTAATGTCTTTAGCTAACGCCTTTTTTGCAATTATTAAACGTGATTTAGTGTTGGCCTTACGCAGGCGCTCTGAAATTGCAAATCCGCTATTATTCTTTATTCTCGTTATTACTTTATTCCCCTTGGGAATTGGTGCCCAACCACATCTATTACAATCAATAGCACCAGGTATTATTTGGGTGTCTGCTTTATTAGCCGCCATGCTGTCATTGGATAGTTTGTTTAGATCAGATTTTGACGATGGTTCTTTAGAGCAAATATTATTAAGTGCGCATCCTGCATCTTTATTAGTTTTGGCAAAAGTTGTGGCACATTGGTTAGTCACGGGTTTGCCTTTATTAATTGTGGCCCCGCTATTAGCCATTTTTTTGGGTATGCCAACGAGTTCATTGAGTATTTTGTTGTTGACCTTATTATTGGGAACGCCAGTACTCAGTTTAATTGGGGCTATTGGTGTGGCTTTAACGGTGGGTTTACGTAGAGGCGGCATGATTTTATCTTTATTAGTGTTACCTTTATATGTGCCTGTGTTAATTTTCGCCAGTAATGCAGTTGAAATGGCAGGTGCGGGTTTACCGATACAAGCGCAATTGAATATTTTGATTTCATTTTTATTTATGGCTGTATTTTTAGCGCCTTGGCCAACGGCGGCAGCGTTAAAAATGAGCATTAATTAATCTTACTAAAATTAGAGGGTATTATCATGCTTAGAATTCTATTATTTTTAGCGACCAACGTAGCCATTATGGTCGTGGTCAGTATTATTTTTAATGTGCTAGGTTTAAACAGTACGCTCGATGCACAAGGTGTAGATCTTAATTTAAATGCTCTATTAGTGATGTCAGCGGTTATTGGTATGACCGGTTCTGTAATTTCATTAGCTATGTCTAAATGGTCCGCAAAACAAGCTATGGGAGTCGTGGTTATTTCACAGCCACAAAATCAAACTGAACAATGGTTGATTAACGTTGTTGCTAAACAAGCTCAGTTGGCTGGCATTGGTATGCCTGAAGTAGGCATATTTCAAGCACCTGAAGCGAATGCTTTCGCAACAGGTATGAGTCGTAACAGTGCTTTAGTTGCGGTGAGTACTGGCTTATTGCAAGCGATGTCTGCTGATGAGGTTGAAGCGGTTGTAGGCCATGAAATCTCTCATGTGGCTAATGGTGATATGGTGACTATGGCATTAATGCAAGGCGTAGTGAATACGTTTGTATTTTTCTTCGCGACTATTTTGGGCCATTTTGTTGATAGAGTTGTCTTTAAAACGGAGCGTGGTAACGGACCGGCATATTACATTACCCAAATGATAGCTCAAATTGCTTTAGGCTTTTTGGCGTCTATGTTGGTTATGTGGTTTTCCCGTTATAGAGAATTTAAGGCAGATGCGGGTGGGGCGCATTTAGCAGGTAAACAAAATATGATTGCCGCCTTGCGTGCTTTACAACGTGCTCATGAAACACCCGATTTACCGGGTCAATTAGCCGCATTTGGTATTAACGGTGGTGGTGTTTCGCGTTTATTTATGAGTCACCCACCTTTAGAAGAGCGTATAGCAGCTTTACAAAATAATGGGTAGTGTTACTAATGATCTGTAATCTTAGTTAAAACTAGAAAAATAAAAAATATAATTGGGGATTTTATGAGAAAACTATTTATTAGTATGCTTTTATTGTGTACTACCTCTGCTATGGCAGAAGATTCCAAAAACGACTGGGTTAATACAACCATTTCAGACGCTACCATCGAGAAAGTTCAAACGGCTAAATATGCTTATAAAAAATGCGTTAGCGATGAAATGCAAAAAACAAGCTATCAACAGCAAGATACGCGTAATGCCACAGAAGCCATTATTAAACAATGTGAACCTATATTAGCTAAGATGCGAGATGTATACGCTGAAGCTAAAGTACCTGGGGTGATTTCTGATCGACATTTAAAACAACTGCGGATGCAAACAACGCGTGAAGTTTTACAAGGTATGATGTTTTCTGAAGCTAGCCGTAAAACGGGCCAAAAATAATAATAAAAACTATATAACGGATAATTATGAACTACGCAATTGATTTGACTTTAAAACCGACTACTTTTGATTTATGGCATGTTTGTTTGGCCGGAACTGTAGTGGCTTTAGCATTAATTTTAGTGATTGTTTTGTTGACTACTTTGTTCGCTATGTTGCGTTGTAAGAAAAGTCGCGGACAACAAACTAGCCAAACAAATACTGTCGCAGCAGAGCCAATTGTAAAAGTGGTTGAAAAGATAATAGAAGTTGAAAAAATCGTAGAGGTTGAGAAGTTAGTCCCCGCGCCTATACCTGAGCCTGTTATATTAAAAGAAGCTACGCCTGATGCGGCATTACAATTATTAGGTTTATTACAAAAAGACGCGCGTTTTATTGATTTTATTCAGGAAGATATTGGTTCATATAGCGATGCTGATGTGGGTGTGGCTGCGCGCGTGGTGCATGAAGGTTGTAAAAAAGCGGTACATGAACATTTCACTATTGCTCCTATTCGTTCTGAATTTGAAGGCGATAAAGTGACATTACCTGTTGGTTTTGATGCAGCATCCGTCAGATTAACTGGAAATATTGTGGGTTCAGCACCGTTTACAGGAACTTTGGTTCACAAAGGTTGGCAAGTGACTGATGTGCGTTTAGCTAAATTGACGCAAACCCACAATGCTAATATTGTTGCAGCCGCAGAGGTTGAATTGTGAGTTTTATGGATCAACAATATTCATCAAACATTAGTAAACGCTTTTCTGTTGGTATAGATTTAGGCACCACACACTGCGTATTGTCTTATGCACCTATATCGGATGCTACTGAAGATGAGTTTGCGCAACAAGTGATGGCTGTGCCGCAGTTATTTAGCCCTGGTTTAGTTGAAAACAGTTTTCAATTACCGTCATTCTTATATCAAGCTCACCCTGCTGAGTTAGCGGAAGGTTCAACCAGTTTACCATGGACCTTGAAACCAAAATTTTTAGTCGGTGAAATTGCACGTAGTTTAGGCAGTAAAACGCCCATACGATTGGTATCAAGTGCTAAAAGTTGGTTGTGTCATGCGGGCGTGGATTGTAAAGCACCTATCTTACCAGCAGAAGCACCAGAAGAAGTTGAGCGTATTTCACCTTTTCAAGCAACGACTGCTTATTTAGAGCATTTACGAGATGCTTGGTTAAATCTACATCCTGACGCGCCTCTTGAAAATCAAGACTTAGTGATTACCGTGCCAGCATCTTTTGATCCTGCCGCTCGGGATTTAACTGTCGAAGCCGCTAGATCTGTTGGCTTGGGGCAAGCTATTTTACTAGAAGAACCTCAAGCTGCTTTATACAGTTGGATTGAAAAAAGTCAGGGTGATTGGCGCAAACAAGCGCAATGTGGTGATGTTATTTTGGTGATAGATGTGGGTGGTGGCACTACCGATTTATCATTAATTGCGGTGACTGAGTTTCAAGGCAATTTAGAACTAACCCGGATTGCTGTTGGTGATCATATCTTATTGGGTGGCGATAATATGGATTTAGCTTTAGCCTATACGGTTAAAGTTAAGCTAGATCAAGAAGGTAAACGTATTGAGCCATGGCAATTACAAGCATTAACGCATAGTTGCCGTGAAGCAAAAGAAAAGTTGTTTACTAATCCAGAGTTAGACTCTGTGCCTTTAGTGATTGCTAGTCGGGGTTCATCTTTTATGGCGGGAAACATTCGTTCCGAATTAACCCGTACTGAATTAAATAATGTTTTAGTTGAAGGATTTTTCCCTTGGGTGGCCAGTTCTGATCGCCCAATTAGTCGTCCAAGAACGGGTTTAAGATCAGCCGGTTTACCCTATGCACAAGATGCGGCTATTACGCGACACTTAGCCGCATTTTTATCAAAGCAAGCGCTAGCTGCCCAAGAATTTAACGGTATCAATTTGCCTCAAAATGCTAGCTTTATTCATCCAACTGCTGTGTTGTTTAATGGCGGGGTTTTAAAAGCTGATCCATTAGCTGAGCGTTTAATGGCCGTATTAAATTCTTGGTTAAGTGCCGAACAAGCACCAGCAGCTCGGTTATTATCTGGTGCTGATCTTGATTTGGCGGTAGCACGTGGCGCAGCTTATTACGGTTATGTAAGACAGGGTAAAGGTGTGCGTATTAAAGGCGGTACTGCAGCCGCTTATTATGTGGGTATTGAAAGTGCCATGCCTGCTGTGCCAGGTTTTGCGCCAGAAGTTGTGGCTTTATGTGTCGCTCCTTTTGGTATGGAAGAAGGTACGCGTGAAGAATTACCTAATGATGAGTTTGGTTTGGTTGTAGGTGAGCCAGTAAGGTTCAGATTCTTTGCGTCTACTACACGGCGAGATGATAAGGTCGGTACGCGCTTGGATTACTGGTCAAATGATGAGTTAAATGAACTTACGGAACTTGATGTAACCTTACCAGAAGAAGGTCGTAGTTCGGGTATGGTTGTTCCTGTACATTTATGTGCGGCTATTACAGAAGTCGGTACTTTAGAATTACAAGCCATTTCTAAGCAAGATCATAGTCAATGGAAAATTGAGTTTGATGTAAGAGCAGGCGAATAAAGTCAGTTTTCGATATAGGGTATAATATTTTATTTTTATACCCTGTATTTGATGTCTTCTCTAGAACTTGTTAAGCAACTCACCCAACAAATTCCTCTTTGCCTTAATCAAGATAGACATAGTCTTAAAAGGCAACTCGATCGTTTAAGAAACGAACTTAAAAAAAATAAAGATTGTGCATCAACACTCAGTGTTTTAACGAATCGAGTTGAGCGTTCGATTGCTAATAGAAATAAGCGCCTTGCCAGTATTCCGCCACTTAATTTTCCTGATTTACCTGTCACTGGTAAAAAAGACGATATCGCTAAGCTGATAAAAGACCATCAAGTGGTTATTGTCTGTGGTGAAACAGGCTCTGGAAAAACCACTCAGTTACCTAAGATTTGTTTGTCACTAGGTTTGGGAGCCGCTGGTTTTATTGGTCATACGCAACCCAGAAGAATCGCGGCGCGCACGGTTGCTGATCGTATCGCTGAAGAGTTAGGCGAGAGCATTGGTAAGTCTGTCGGTTATAAAATCCGTTTTAATGATAAAACCCATGTCGATTCCTTAGTTAAGTTAATGACTGACGGGATATTGCTGGCAGAATCTCAAAATGATCCTTATTTAAGCCAGTATGAAGTCATCATTATTGATGAAGCCCATGAGCGAAGTTTAAATATCGATTTTTTATTGGGCTATTTAAAATGGTTATTGCCTAAGCGTCCTGATTTAAAAGTTGTTGTTACTTCTGCAACTATCGATACCCAGCGTTTTTCTACGCACTTTAACAACGCGCCTATTATCGAAGTCTCAGGTCGGACTTATCCGGTAGACATGCGTTACCGCCCTCTTATCACTAAAGAACCCTTGGAAGGCGAAGAGGTCGATGAGACGATCGATGAATTACAACAGGCAATTTTAGATGCGGTGGATGAACTGTATCGAGATATGCGCGGTGATATTCTTATCTTTTTAAGCGGTGAGCGGGAAATTAGAGAAACCACTGAGTCTTTAAAGAAACATCACCCGACGCAATACGAGATTTTACCGCTGTATTCTAAGCTAAGTGTCAGTGAGCAAGAGCGCGTCTTTAATCCTAAGGGTGGTAAAGTTCGTATAGTATTAGCAACTAACGTAGCTGAAACTTCGTTAACTGTGCCGGGTATTCGTTGTGTGATTGATACCGGTCATGCGCGTATTAGTCGGTATAGTCATAAGAGTAAAATTCAACGTTTACCGATTGAACGGATATCTCAATCAAGTGCTAACCAAAGGGCAGGGCGCTGTGGTCGTGTCGCAGAAGGTATTTGTATTCGCTTATATTCACATGATGATTATTTAGCACGGCCGGAGTTTACCGAGCCTGAAATCATGCGGACCAATTTATCCGCGGTTATTTTACAGATGATTGCCTTAAACTTAGGTGATATTGAAGCGTTTCCTTTTATTGAACCACCCGATGATAAGATGATTCGGGATGGTAAAAATGTCTTACATGAGGTTAATGCTTTAGATAAGTCGGGTAAGTTAACTGAAGTGGGTAAGCAACTCGCAAAACTGCCTACGGATCCCAAGTTAGCGCGTATGTTATTAGCCGCTGCTGACGAACATTGCTTAATGGAAGTCGCTATTATCGTTTCGGTACTAAGTGTGCAAGATCCGCGTGAAAAGCCCGCGGATAAAATGGCGCAAGCGGATGCTAAACATGCGGCGTTTAGACATCCTGAATCTGATTTTTTAACCATGCTCAATATTTGGAATACCTTTGAGCTGCAAAAGAAGCATTTATCCAATAATAAGCTCCGCAAATACTGTACTGATAACTTTTTATCGTATATTCGGATGCGGGAATGGTTTGATATTCATGCCCAGATTATGCAGGTGATTAAAAGTGATTTAAAACTGCATCCTAATACTGAAGATGCCGGTTATGAAAAGATTCATCGAGCATTATTAACAGGATTGCTATCAAATATTGGTTTTAGACATGAGCAGTATGAGTATTTAGGTGCGCGTGGTCTTAAATTCTTTATCTTCCCTGGTTCTGGCTTACACAAACTAAAGCCTAAATGGATTATGGCGGCTGAACAAGTCGAAACCAGTAAGGTTTATGCGCGCAATGTGGCACGTATTGAACCGGAATGGATAGAACATTGTGCAGAGCATTTAGTTAAGCATAATTATTATGATCCGCATTGGGAAAAGAAATCGGCACGCTGTATGGTGTCCGCTAGAACTTTGTTATATGGCTTAACTCTACAAGCGGGTCGTAAGATTCCTTATGACCATGTTGATCCCAAAGCCTCTCGAGAGATATTTATCAGATCTGCATTAGTTGATCATGAATATCATAGCAATGCGCCTTTTTATAGAGAGAATCAAAAGCTCCTAGAAGAAGTAGGGATGATTCAGCATAAAGGCCGTCGGGTTGATTTGGTTGAAGATGAGCAATGGCTGTATCAATTTTATGATCAAAAATTACCCGCTGAAATTATCAGTGGTGTTACTTTAGATACTTGGCGTAAAACCGTTGAGCGCACTAATCCTAAATTTTTATTTCTAACGAAAGAAGATTTAACTCGAGAAAAAGAAGCGGGTTATGTGAATGAATGGGATTTTCCGGATAGCAAAAAAATTGGCAACCTGACGATTGCTCTGCAATATCGGTTTGAGCCGGGTCATGATGAGGATGGGGTTACCGCTATTATTCCTGTGCATCAATTAAATCAATTAACACCTACGTTGTTTGATTGGTTGGTACCCGGTTTATTAGAAGAAAAATGTATTGCCTTGGTCAAGGCGCTGCCAAAAAATATCCGTAAGCATTTTGTGCCTGTGCCCCAAATGGTTAAACAATGTTTAGAGATTGAACCGGATTTTAAAGGCTTATTACAGGAGTGGCTGGGTAATCGGTTAAGAAAAATAACCGGTGAAGCGATTCCTTTAAATGAATGGAGTTTTGAAACCTTAACTGATCATTTAAAGATGAATTTTAGAGTGGTTGATGATCAGGGGCAGTTACTTGATTACGGTAGAGATTTAAAAAAATTACAAACCAAGCATACTGCTAAAGCGGAGCATAGTTTTGATCAAATCGCGATCGATGAACTGAATTATTCAGGTTATATTCAATGGGGCTTTGATGACCTACCAGATACCTATCAGTTTATTCAAAAAGGCCAAACCTTTATTGGTTATCCAGCCATCATTGATGAAGGTGATGCGGTAGGGGTACGTATTTTTGATACGCAACAAAAAGCGGATTTACAACATCAGTTGGGTTTAATGCGTTTATTGCAGTTGCAACTAAGAAAAGAATGTACTTATATCCTTAAAAATATGCCGCAATCTGCGGTTGCAGAGTTAACATATAATCGTCTTTCTAAACATCCTTTAATACCCAGTTTATCTCAAGGCCAGTTAACTGAATTAGCATCCTATAAAGAGGATATGTTGTTTTTAATTTTTTATGGTGTATTTATTGAGGGTAAAACGCTTCGGACGCAACAGGCATTTGAAGACACCATAAAAGAAAATAAACCTAAGCTATTGTCGATAGTTAATGAAGTTGGGACACTCGCTTTGGATATTATGAAAGTGTACGGTGAGATTAAAAAAGACTTAGAGAAAAATTTTAAGTCCAATGATCCTTTGGCGATTGAAATTAACCAGCAACTCGATTTACTGGTTTATGTTGGTTTTATTAGACATACCCCCTACCAAGCCTTAAAAGCCTTGCCAAGATATTTAAAGGCAGTGCAATATCGAATTGATAAACGCGATAATAATCCACAAAAGTGCCAAGAAGTTAACCGTTATGCGGTACGTTTTTGGAATGCTGTTGAACGGGTTTCTAAAAAAGGCCTAATAATTCCGGAACAGAATAACTTTAGATGGGCAATTGAGGAGTTTAGAGTGTCATTATTTGCCCAGCAACTTAAAACGGCGTATCCAATTTCTGCTAATAGAATGGAAAAGATGTGGAATGAATTACATTTCACACAAATGTAAGATTTTTGTAATTTAACTGAATTATAACTATGTAAAAATATCCCTGAGCGCGAAACTCCCTATAGAGATACTAGGTGGTTTGACTCACGAGGACTTCCTATTTTTATGAGAGAGTCTTTTGAGTATGAATTAGTGGTTTTTAGGCATAGTAATCCCATCACGGGTGTATTAATAATTTTTTTAAATAACAGGAAATCAAAATGAAAGAACGTATTTTAGCAGTAGCAGTTTTAACTGGTGTTTGTGGTTTGGCTCAAGCGGATGATATTTCAAATGCTAATGCTGCAGGTTCAGTTGATATATTCCAAGTTGCTAGTACTATTACTACTGGTGGTACATTAGACGTTACAACTACTGCAACTAATGAAGTTAATGTAATATTAGGTAACGGTGCGGATAATACTATCGGTATTACACAAGCTTCAGGTACTTCATTTGCAAATGTTTTAATAAATGCACAATTACCTGATGATGCTAACACTGGTTTAGGTAATCGTTTAACTGGTCATGTTGCTGATAGTTCGGTTGCTGCAGCTGGTGCAGTTGGTTCGACTTATGATGCTACTACTACAGACGGCGGTAACACAAATGTTGTTGCTTTAACTCAAAATAATGCTGGTGATGTTGCTAACATTTCTGTTGATGGAAGTGCTAATAACTTAACTGTGAGTCAAAGTAACGATGGTGCAGTTTTAAACATGACATTACATGGTACTGGAACTGCTTATACTATTGCTCAATAAGTGCTAGCCATTTATAAAATTTAATTTATAAAAAAGAGCCGCAGCCTTTTAATTAAGGTTGTGGCTTTTTTTTTGCTTATTATCTTGTCATCAAAATGTCATGTTAATTCATTAATATTTAGAGTGATATTCATTCTAATGATCTCCTAATAGCGAAGTTATGTTTTGTAATGATTGAGTGCACTGGGTATTCGCAATGCATTTTATAAATCGCCTAGTTGTTAAGATATTTTTCTGTAATACATCTGTCATATTCTTGTTAAATGTTGATTTTATTTCATATAAAATCAATAAAACCCCGTATTTATCTGTATTTTAAGTATTTTTATCTTTACTTGGGTTTTTTTATATTATATTATTTAACAAAATTAAATTCTACGGAAATATTAACTTAACTTTTTGGTGGTATCTATGGTTAAATCAATATTATTTATTATTTTGATTGTCCTACCCAGTATCAGTAATGCAAAGCTTGATGTTGTTTTAGACGGATATGTGGCCAACCAAGTTATTTCTAGAGTGGGTCAGATTTTTTACGAAGAATTAGCTGATGGTTGGTCATTGCCTTCATTTAATGGTCTTATAGTAGTAAAAGAAAGGCCTGATAATTTTGCGGGTAATGTTATTTGGATTGAAATTAATGACGAAACTGTTTATGAGTCCCGAGTTGGGTTTATTCCTGGTGCTATTGCAGATAAAGCAAAAGAAGCTCGGGTTATTATTCAATCATATATTTTTCAATATAATGAAGCCTTACAAGATTTGGAGGGAATTAAATGAAGTTATTTATAAGTATCGTTATTGCATTGTTTATTATCAATACTGGTTGTTTTGCGACAGAATTGACGCACCATTTTGCTAATCCTAATTTTATTGGTGGCGATCCAAATAAAGGAGCCGTTCTGTTTAATGAAGCTAATGCTCAGAATAGTTTTAAAGCACCAATACAGCCATCTAAATCGGCAGTTACGGCTAAAACGCCATTACAACAGTTCTCAGATAAGATTCAAAGTGCTTTATTAAATACGATTAGTACAGCACAAACTAAAGCAATTAAAGACGCTATTATTGATCCTACTACTGGCTATGTGGTTCCAAATGTTGAAGTCCCTTTATCAGGTGATTATACGATAAGAACATTATCTCCTGATTTAGTAAATGGTACGTTAACTATGATTATTTCTGATGGTATCTCTAACACCTCTTTTACCGTTCCATATCTCGCAAAATGAACACTAACTTAATTAAAAATATTATTGGCTTATTGGTAATACTAAGTATTTCTGCTTGTTCTAGTTCAATACAACCCGTTAGTTCTGATAAGGCGACTACAGACTATCATTCACAAATATCAGATTTATTACGTAATTTACCACCGCCAAAAAAACCAATTGTTGTTGGAGTATATAAGTTTCGCGATCAAACTGGACAATATAAGAGTAGTGAATCTTTAACTCAATATTCAACAGCGGTTACCCAAGGTGGCACATCAATGCTGATAAGAGCTTTGATGGAAGCCGGAAATGGTCGTTGGTTTACTGTGTTAGAGCGCGAAGGTTTAACAGATTTGATGAATGAACGTAAAATCATTAACCAAACTCGAGAGTCTCATTTATCAGAAGCTGAAAAAAACTCTGATAAAGCTAAGTTACCTCCAATGTTATATGCCCCAGTATTATTAGAGGGCGGGGTTATTGCCTATGAAACTAATTTATTAACAGGTGGCGTTGGGGCGCGTTATTTTGGTATCGGTGGTTCAACAGAGTTTAGACGTGACACGGTTACTAGCATGTTAAGGGCTGTTGCGGTAACAAATGGTGAGATATTAAATCATGTTGATAGTCGTAAAACTATATTTTCCATGCAGATGGATTCTGGTTTATATCGCTATGTTAGTTACCAACGTCTCATGGAGTTTGAAGCGGGGATTAGTAGCAATGAACCACCACAAATGGCTGTTCTTGAATCGATTGAGGCTTGTGTTTACGCCATGATTGTTGAGGGTTTGATTAAGAATAATTGGGCCTTAGCAGATCCTAGTAAGAAAAATGCCTTGATTGCTCATTATTTAAATAAAAATATTCCAGAAGCAACAGGCTCAAATGATGCTGATAAAAAAGACGATGATAATAATAAAGATAATAAGACTGTAAATGATGTAGACAAAAATGTTAGTTTAGAAAAAACTAATCAAGCTGAAGAGCAAAAAATAAAAGATGAGCAAGAAGCTAAGTTAATTGCCGCTCAACGAGTCAATGAAGATCAGGTTAATAAAGCATTAATTGAGAAAAAACTTGAAGATGAAGACCAAGCTAAATTGTTGGCTGAACAAAGGCTAAAAGATGTGCAACAAGCAAAAGCAGTTTTAGAGCAGAAACTAAATGAAGTACAAGCTAAAGCAGATGAAAAGTCTCGTGCAATAGCCGAAACAGAAGCTCAACTGGCTCAGAAGCAAGCTGAAAAACAAGAAAAAATGGAAGAAAAAGCGCGTAGAAAAGCTGAAAGAGAAGAGCAATACGCTAAAGCCAAAGCTGAGCAAGTTGCTTTAGCAGAACAGAAAGCAAAAGAGAAAGCTGAGAAAGTGACGCAATGGTTAGCTGCTATAAAGGCAAAAGCAGAGAAAAGAGCTAAGATAAAAGCTGAAAGAGAAGAGCAATACGCTAAAGCCAAAGCTGAGCAAGTCGCTTTAGCAGAACAAAAAGCAAAAGAGAAAGCTGAGAAAGAAGCGCAATGGTTAGCTGCTATAAAGGCAAAAGCAGAGGAACGAGCTAAGATAAAAGCTGAGAAAGAGGCGCAATGGTTAGCCGCAATAAAGGCAAAAGCAGATGAAAAAGCTCGTAGAAAAGCTGAAATAGAAAATATTGATCTTGAAAAAAAGTTAAATCAAGATCCATTATTACCAGAAAAACCACCTGTATTTTAGTTTTTACACTTTTTTGATAGATTAATTAATATAACAAGTATAAGAGCTGTCCATAATCCCCCTGGTACCAACCAAAACCACTTTTGGTAGAAAGTGCTTGGGGGATTTTTCAAATAAGGTACTTCATAAATGCCAGCCCAAGGTTCATGAATGGGTGAAAGCTCCAAAATTTCACCAGATGCCAAAGAAACTGTTGAAATACCAGTATTTGTAACTCTTAACACCGGTCTTCTAAATTCAACGCCTCTCGCTAATGTCATGTACATATGTTGATAGGGTTCTTGCCAATTGCCATACCAGGAATCGTTAGTCACATTGACAATAAATTGGGCACCTAACTGCGCCAAAGATTTTGAAAATGCAGGAAACAAGCTTTCGTAACAGATTTGGGCGCCGATTTTAAAATTTTGAAGTTGGAGTAATTCCTTTGGGCCTTTACCTCTAGCAAAGTGTCCAGTCTCAGGGAGCCAGTCTCTTATTTGTGGAAGATATTGCTCGCCTGGAATATATTCACCAAACGCGAGTAATATTGTTTTACTGTAATGAGGTTCAATAAGCTCACCTGTTTTATCAAGTACAAATAGTGAATTGGTAATTAAACCATTTTGTTCATCGACACTATAAGCGCCGGTGATTAAAGCTAAATTTTGTTGTTTTAAAACTTTTGATAAAGCGGATGGTAAGGGATTTTTGGTAAATTGATGTCCCAATAAAGCCGGAAATGCGGTTTCTGGCCACAGAGCAAAATCTATTTTTTTATCGGGATTGTTTTTTAAAGCCTGTTCTGTGAGCCTCACATATCTTGTTAATATTTCTCTGCTATAACCTTTACCTAATTCGGCGGCCATTTTTTCGGAATTTTCTATGCTGGCTTGCACTAATAAAGCATTGAGTGTGGCGTCAGGCTTTTCTAGTCTGGATTTTAATTGTAAGCCTACAATATTAAATATTACGAATATACTAATTACACAGCCTAGAATTATTTTACCTGTAGGTGCTTTACGCTTTAACCATAGGTAATAGCATGGGATATTAAATAATAAAGTAAGTGCACTAAGGCCAGAAAAGCCAACAAGTTCTGCTAATTGGTAAAAAGGTATATTTGCACCGTACCAAGAATATCCAAAGTTCCAATCAAAAAGCGTTAAAGAGTATGTTTCTGATAGCACAGTTATAATAGCCATTAAAATGACTGATTGTTGGGATGTGCACTTTAGAATGCGTTGGCATAAAAACCAAATTATGCCAGCCATGGGTACATATAAATGTGCAATTAAGCCATATATCAGTAAACCTATGGCTGCGAATATCCAATCTAAATGTGCAAATTCATGTAATAAATGTGCAACCCAATTAAAGCCAATTAGCGTAAAAACAAAGGAAGTTAGCAATCCCCCCAGAAATACATTTTTGAGGCTGGTTTGTTTTTGCCAAAATAACCACAAAGGTACAAAGCAAAATAAAGACGCCCATGGTGGGAATGGAATATAACTGGTGCCGATAAATACCCCAGACAACGCAGGTAATAACCAGGTTTTATTTTGCTCAGTTAAGTACCTATTAAAGACATTACTCATATTTTATGGTGTTTAGTATCTAAGAGAGGCTCTTTAGATTTAATAATAGATGTTGATTCTAGAATACTAGTAATTGTTTACGAGCTAATTACAGCCTTAGCTGTAGTTATAAATATTGTCACGTAACTGTCATTAAACTGTAAGGAGCATTTAATAGACGCTCATTATAATTATTTTGTCAACGGTAGCTTTGAAGTGTGTTTTAGAAAGCGATGTTTTCTAGATTAAATTAGTTCTAGTTGTTGTAAGCTCTCATTAGCCGCTTTTAGCGGCTATTTTTTTGTCTGTAATAAAGACACAGTTCTATACCGTTTAATTTAAACGGTATAGTTATATAGGCAAAATCTTATCTATTTATTTGTGTATCTCGGCGTATAACGCTCTAAATTCATCAGTCAATTTATGCGTAGGAGCATAATGGATTAAAGGTTGTGATACGGTATGAGATTCTCTTACTTTAATGGAAGGAGAAATCATAGAGGATAAAACAGGTAAGCCTTCTGCAATTAGTTCTTCTACCAATAAGCGTGGTAAATTTGCTTGTTTTTGGAATTGGTTAACAATAATCCCTTCGACTTCTAAGCCTTGATTATGGTCAGCTTTAACTTCTGCTACTGAGTTCATCAAAGTATAGAGTGCTTCTCTTGCAAACGTATCACAATCGAAAGGTATTAAACATTTTTGGGCAGCGATTAAAGCTGATTGGCTATAAAAGTTTAATACCGGAGGTGTGTCCATATATACAGCATCAAAACCTTGTAATTTTTCTAAGGCTTCTTTTAATTTAAATATTTTAAAACGTGATTCTAAACGTGCTTGTAAAGGTTCAAGATCAGGATGTGAAGCTAAAACATACAAATTTGGAAATGGCGTTTCATGTATTAGTGCTTCTAATCCTGAGCCTTTGTCACCACCAAATAAAGAAATACTTAGCGTTTCTTTAAAAAATAGGGCGATTGTTTTATCACTGTCTGTGATCTTATTACCTAGCAAGTATTGGGTAGAGTTCCCTTGCACATCTAGATCTATAACTAGCGTGCGTTTGCCTTCCATTGCACTAATGGCGGCTAAGTTACAGGTAATGGTGGATTTACCTACACCGCCTTTCTGATTGAAGACCACTCTACGCATGTTATTGCCTCGTTAAACGATTAAGATAAAAAAACCTTATTATAAACTCTAGAAACTTAATATCAAATGCGGATAAAAGTTTTAGCGTTACATGATGGGCAAGTTGGGATTTCACTTGCCGTTTTAAAAGCGATTTCTTTTCCACATGCGTCACATATAAAGGTGCCTGGAGCAGTAATATCGCCACTTTCATATTTGTGGGTGATTGCCAATTGTTCAAGCTTAGCAAGTTCTAGACGGGTCTTATCTGCTACGCTTAAAAAAGCGTCAAGGGTAAAGTTTTCGAGTAAATCAATATCAAATTTTAACCATTCTGATAAAGAGTCTGCATCTGATTGATGAGTTAGGTTTTGGGCTGCGTGTTCAACATCACGCTTTACATTGGAACTTAGCTTAGAAAGTTCTTCTGCACTAAGGTCATTAGACTGGGCAGTTTTTTCTTTTGAAATTTCAAGTGCTTCTGCAAATGAGTGGATGGTATCTTCCATGGTTTCATGTAGATGTTTCATGAAATCACTGTAGGCAGCAACTAGTTTATGGGTATTCATAACATAACTCCTAAAAAATGGCGCTTTAGATTTAAGCAACAGTGCGGTATTCTAACGCTTTTAACTGGTAAAAGACGAGAAGGATGCAAGAAAATTATCAACCGCTCATTATCGAGCAAGACGTTCAAGCTGCCTGGGAAACTTCGGGTGTGTTTAATGTTTCAGAATCTTCTAGTAATGATAAACAAGAAAAGTATTATTGTTTATCCATGTTTCCTTATCCCAGTGGGCGTTTGCACATGGGTCATGTGCGTAATTACACCATTGGAGATGTAATTAGTCGTTATCAGCGCATGTTGGGTAAAAACGTTATGCAACCCATGGGTTGGGATGCATTTGGTTTGCCTGCAGAAAATGCAGCGATGCAACACGGTGTGCATCCTGCGGATTGGACTTATAAAAACATCGATTATATGCGTGACCAACTTAAGCAATTAGGTTTTGGTTATGATTGGAATCGAGAAATCGCAACTTGCGACCCAGATTATTACAAATGGGAGCAATGGTTTTTCCTCAAGTTGTTAGATAAAGGTTTAGTTTACAAAAAGACAGCACCCGTTAACTGGTGTCCTAACGACATGACTGTATTAGCCAATGAGCAAGTGATTGATGGCTGTTGCTGGCGTTGTGATACAAAAGTAGAGCGTAAAGAATTAGCGCAATGGTTTTTAAAGATTACGGCTTATGCTGATGAGTTATTAACTAGTTTGGACACCTTAGACGGTTGGCCAGAGCAAGTTAAAACCATGCAAGCTAATTGGATAGGGCGATCTGAAGGTGTGGAAATGGATTTTGCCGTACCTGATCAACAGCAACCTTTACGTATTTACACAACTCGTCCTGATACTCTGATGGGTGTTACTTATGTGGCTGTAGCTGCAGAACATCCGTTAGCATTACAAGCAGCTGAAAATAACTCCGCCATTGCAGAGTTTATTGAGGCTTGTAAAACCATGGAAACATCGGAAGCAGCGATGGAAACCATGGAGAAAAAGGGTATCGATTCAGGCATAAAAGCCTTGCACCCTATTACTGGTGATGCAGTGCCCGTTTGGATCGCTAACTTTGTTTTAATGGGCTACGGTACTGGTGCAGTTATGGCTGTGCCAGCTCATGATCAACGTGATTATGAATTTGCAAACAAGTACGGCATTGCTATAAAACAAGTTATTTATTCCGCTGATGGTGCTGCTGATGATTGTTCCGAGCAAGCTTTTACAGCCAAAGGTGTATTGCGTAATTCTGGGCAATTTGATGCTTTAACTTCTGCCCAAGCTTTTGTGGCTATTTCTGAAGTTTTAGAAAAAGATCAAAAAGGTACTCGAAAAGTTAATTTTAGATTGCGGGATTGGGGGGTTTCAAGACAGCGTTATTGGGGTGCACCTATTCCAGTTATCTATTGTGATTGCTGTGGAACGGTTCCGGTGCCAGAACAAGATTTACCCGTTACCTTACCAAGAGATGTGGTGCTTGATGGCTCACAATCACCCTTAGTGGCGCATCCAACATTCTCAAAAACTACTTGTCCAAAATGTGGGGCAGATGCACGTCGCGAAACCGATACTTTCGATACTTTTATGGAATCATCATGGTATTTTGCACGTTTTGCTAGTAGTAAAGCCGACTCAATGTTGGATGCCAGTGCTAATTATTGGCTACCTGTTGATCATTATATCGGTGGCATTGAACATGCTATCTTACATTTACTGTATGCACGTTTTTTCACCAAATTGTTACGTGATGAAGGTCTGTTAACTTGCGATGAGCCATTTAAACGCTTGTTGACTCAAGGCATGGTTTTAAAAGATGGCAGTAAAATGTCTAAATCTAAAGGCAATACTGTTGATCCACAAGAATTAATTGCTCAATATGGCGCAGATACTGTGCGTTTATTTGTGATGTTTGCTGCACCGCCAGAACAATCATTAGAGTGGTCTGATAGTGGGGTAGAAGGTGCATTTAGATTCTTGAAGCGTCTATGGCGCCAAGCTTATTTACACATACAATCAGGTGGGTCTTCTGATGCTTTAGATAAAGTCTCTTTAACAGAAGAGCAACAAGCAGTGCGTAGACAAGTGCATCAGACGCTTCAGAAAGTAACCAACGATATGGGGGTTAGAATTATTTTTAATACCGCTATCGCAGCAAATATGGAGTTGGTAAACACCTTAAGTAAATTTACTGATGAATCGGCTAATGGTAAGGCTGTTCGTCAAGAGGCTCTTGAAGCAATTGTGTTAATGTTAGCGCCTATGGTTCCGCATATTTGTCATCAGCTATGGTTAGATTTAGGTCATCAAGAAGCGGTTGTCAGTGCTGCGTGGCCACAAGTTGATGAAAGTGCTTTAGCTCAAGATAATGTCGAATATGTAATTCAGGTGAATGGTAAATTGCGTAGTAAAATTTCGGTTTCTACCAGTGCAAGTTCTGATGAAATTCAAGCCTTAGCTTTGGAAGATGAACAAACTCAGAAGTTTATCGATGGAAAACCTTTAAGAAAAGTAATTGTAGTGCCTAATAAGCTGGTTAATATTGTTGTTTAACCTAATTGGAATTATTTATAAACTACTAAGCTATTAAGGAAAATGCGAGTGTTATTTAAAAAAATATTTTTAGTACTAATGATGGGGCTAATTTGTTCTTGTGGCTATCATTTACGTGGGTCTATTACATTACCTTCGGGTTTGAAGACTATTTATTTAGATGGCGCATCAAGTGAGTTACACGAAAGATTTAAGAAATCTATTGGTACTAATGATTTAACACTCACAGAAACCTCCGATAAGGCGGGTTTAATAGTTAGAGTTTATAACGAAGAAAATTACCGCAGAATTTTATCTTTAAGTGCCGGCGGTGCCGCAAATGATTTTGAATTGGCTTATGAGTTTAATTATGATGTATTAGACAATCAAAATAATGTATTAGCTCAGCATCAAACCGTATCTATAAAGAGAGAATATTACAATAATCAACAAGCAATTATTGCAAAGGATAATGAAGAGCTTGTGATTAAAGGTGAAATGTATAAACAAGCTGTGGTTTCAATACTAAATGGTGTCAAACTCGCATTGGATATGAGTAAAAAATAACATGCGTTTAAAGGTTGAGCAATTACCCAATGCTCTGCAAAAAGGCTTATCTCCAGTTTATTTATTAACGGGAGATGAGCCTTTACAATTAGGCGAACTAGCTGATGCAATTAGAAAATCAGCAAGAGACCAGAGCTATGGTAATCGTGAAATTCTTGCCGTAGATAAAAACTTTAATTGGAATGAATTGGCCTTTGTATCTGATTCGTTGTCGATTTTTGCAGAAAAGCGGATTATTGAATTAAGAATTCCTTCGGGTTCGCCAGGTGTTGAAGGCGCAAAAGCACTACTAGCTTATTGTAATCGTTTGCCTGATGAGACTATCTTGTTGATAGTAGCTGGTAAAATAGCGAGTAGTTCGATTAAGAGTCGTTGGTTTGAGGCGTTAGATAAAACCGGTATCATTATTCAAGTTTGGCCTTTAGAAGGTGCTGATTTTATAAAATGGATACAGCTGCGTTTGCAGAAACGCGGTTTACAGTCTGATGCACAGGGTGTGCAACTTTTAGCAAGTCGGGTTGAAGGAAATTTATTAGCCGCAGCACAAGAAATTGAGAAACTCTACGTTTTATATGGCGATAATTTTGTTAGTGCTACTCAGATTTATGATGTAGTTGTGGATAGTTCGCGATATGACGTATTTAAATTGATGGATACGGTGTTAGCAGCAGATTTATCTAAAACAATTAAAATACTTTCTGGCTTAAAAGCTGAAGGTACGGTCGCTCCCATTGTTTTATGGGCCTTTACGCGTGATGCAAGATTATTAATTCAAATTAAGTTGGCGTTGGCAAAGGGGCAAAATAAAGATTTGGTTTTTAAAAACTATCAGATTTGGGATAAGCGTAAACAATCAATTAGTCAAACAATTACGCGGCTAACTGACCGGAATTTGCGGCAAATTCTGATAATTTGTGCAAAAGCAGACAGACAAATCAAAGGACAAGAGTCTGGTGATGCTTGGGAAACTCTATATTCTATCTGTGTGTTATTTTGTAATCCTGCTGTGTATGCTGAGCTAATTTAAGCGTATATCTTCGTAATATAAAAATAATTTCCCTCATTAAAGGTTGTAATAAATGTCTATTTCATTAGTAGAACTTGAAAGTATTGTTCGTGCTGCGGGCGATATTGCTTTAGCTCACTTTAAAGATTTAAAAAATATAGGTCTTACAAAAAAAAGACCGCGTGATTATGTAACCGCGGCCGATGTTGCAGTAGAAGCCTATTTAAAAGATACGCTGACAGAAAAATATCCAGAGTATGGCTTTTGGGGAGAAGAAAGCGGGCAATCGGCAGACCAAACAAATCGTTGGATAGTGGATCCAATTGATGGTACACATTCGTTCACTAAGGGACAGTATTTTTGGTCTATAAGTGTGGCGTTAGAAATTAATGCAGAATTAGTCATAGGTGCAGTTTATGCGCCGGCTTTAAACGATTATTATTGTGCCGAAAAAGGTAAGGGGGCTTTTAAAAATGCTGAGCTTATTAAGGTATCAACGGAAGATAATCTCGAAAATGCAATGATTGCAACTGGCTTTGCTTGCTTAAGATCCTATCTAACGGAAAATAATTTAGAACGTTTTTCTCGAATTGCTCAACATACTGCTGGCCAGCGTCGGTTTGGTTCGGCTGCTATGGATTTATGTTTGGTGGCTGATGGACAAGTAGATGCTTTTTGGGAGCAAGAATTAAATCTATATGATGTCGCCGCTGGTGCCTTAATTGCACGCGAGGCTGGGGCAACGCTGACTGACTTTTCGGGTAAGCCAGGAATTTTTCCAAAACAAATTCTAACAACTAACGGTTTAATCTTAGAACAACTGCTTGCTTATATGTAATTCTAGATTTAATAGAGATAAAGAAAGTTGAACATGTATGAAAAATCGACATTGTTTTGTAATCTTAATCGTTTAATATTGGTTGATTTTATAAATTGTTGAAAGAAAACATGTGTTTTTCTATATTTTTATCTACTTTGTAGGTTAAAATAGTCGACTTTCGAAGCTGGACCCGTGACATTTGTATTTCCACAATTTATCACACAGCCCCAGAACGAACCCTCCTGAGTAATTACTCCAGTGAGGCCAGTAAAAAAGAATTTTTTGTCCAACTTTAGAGTAAATTCATGACAGATTTATCGCAATACAGAAATATAGGTATCTTCGCACACGTTGATGCTGGTAAAACAACAACTACCGAGCGTATTTTAAAGCTGACTGGTAAAATTCATAAAATCGGTGAAGTACATGATGGTGAGACTACTACTGATTTCATGGAACAAGAACGTGAACGTGGTATTACCATTCAATCAGCGGCAACGACCTGTTTCTGGAAAGATCACCGTTTTAACATCATTGATACTCCAGGCCACGTTGACTTTACAATTGAAGTATATCGTTCATTAAAAGTACTTGATGGTGGTGTTGGTGTATTCTGTGGATCAGGTGGGGTAGAGCCACAATCAGAAACTAACTGGCGTTATGCGAATGACTCTAAAGTTGCTCGTGTTATCTATATCAATAAATTAGATCGTATTGGTGCAGATTTCTACCGTGTTGTAAAACAAGTAGAAGACGTATTAGGTGCGGTTCCTGTTGTTATGACTTTACCTATTGGTAGAGAAGACGAATTTACAGGTGTAGTAGATTTATTAACTGAAAAAGCATGGATTTGGGACAACTCTGGTGACCCAATGAATTATGTTATTGAAGATATCCCTGCGGATATGGTTGAGTTAGCTAAAGAATGGCGCGAAAAATTAATTGATCAAGTTGCTGATCAATTTGATGACGTTATGGAAGCGTATCTTGAAGGTGAAACACCTGATGTAGAAACTTTAAAACGTTGTTTACGTAAAGGTACTATCAACCTAGATTTCTTCCCAACTTTCTGTGGTTCATCTTTCAAAAACAAAGGTGTACAGTTAGTTCTTGATGGTGTTATCGATTATTTACCTTCACCAACTGAAGTTAACCCACAACCAGAAGTTGATTTAGAAGGTAATCCAACAGGTAATTTCGCAATCGTTGATGCTGATAAGCCATTACGTGCATTAGCGTTTAAAATCATGGATGACCGTTTTGGAGCTTTAACTTTCTTACGTATTTACTCTGGTAAATTAGAAAAAGGTACCTCTGTATTAAATACTTATACTGGTAAAACAGAGCGTATTGGTCGTATCGTTGAAATGCACGCTGACACGCGTAACGAATTAGAATCTGCTCAGGCAGGTGACATCGTTGCTGTATTAGGTATGAAAAATGTACAAACAGGTCACACATTATGTGATCCTAAATTCCCTGCTACATTAGAGCCTATGGTATTCCCTGATCCCGTTATCTCTTTGGCTATTACCCCAAAAGATAAAAGTGCTTCAGAAAAAATGGGTATTGCTTTGGGTAAAATGATCCAAGAAGATCCATCATTCCACGTTGAGACTGATGAAGATAGCGGCGAAACAATCTTAAAAGGTATGGGTGAGTTACATTTAGATATTAAAGTTGATATCTTAAGACGTACTCATGGTGTTGACGTTATCGTTGGTAAACCTCAAGTAGCTTACCGCGAAACCATTACCCGTTCTGTTGAAGACGAGTACACCCACAAAAAGCAATCAGGTGGTTCTGGTCAATACGGTAAAATCAACTACATCATCGAACCAGGTGAGCCAGGTACAGGTTTCGTATTTGAATCAGCAGTTACCGGTGGTAACGTACCACGTGAATACTGGCCAGCTGTTGAGAAGGGCTTTAAAAGTATGTTGGACAAAGGTGTGCTTGCGGGCTTCCCATGTTTAGACTTTAAAGTAATCTTAACTGACGGTGGTTTCCACGCAGTTGACTCGTCAGCTATCGCGTTCGAAATTGCAGCTAAAGCAGCTTTCCGTCAATCTATTCCAAAAGCAGCTCCTCAATTGATTGAGCCAATTATGGCGGTAGATACATTTACTCCATCTGATCACGTTGGTGATGTTATTGGTGACCTTAACCGTCGTCGTGGCATGATCAAATCACAAGATGCAGGTATCACAGGTGTCCGTATTAAATCTGACGTACCATTAAGTGAAATGTTTGGTTACATTGGTGACTTACGTACTATGACATCTGGTCGTGGTCAGTTCTCTATGGAGTTCTCACACTATATGCCATGTCCTAAAAACGTAGCTGACGAAGTTATTAAAGAAGTAAATGAGCGTAACGCTAAAAAATAAATAGTCTGAATAAAAAAGGCCGAGTAGTTTTGCTACTCGGCCTTTTTTTTGTGTTTTAAAGTACTACTTCTCCAGCAGGGAACTGCATGGTCATACAATGTAAGCTACCGTATTGATGCACTAAGGGTCTGCATGGTATGGGTAATATTTCATGTTCAGGGAAGCATTCAGCAATGCGTTTTAAAGCCACCTCATCTTGCGGATCACCATATACAGGTACCATGACCGCGTGATTAATAATCAAAAAGTTTGAATAGTTAGCCGGTAATTGTTGGCCTTCCTCATCAAAGATAGGTTTAGGTAAAGGTAGAGCAACCAAATGGTATGGCTCATCAGCATGATTTCTTAAGTCTTGTAATTGTCTTTCCATGTATTTAAGACTGGTGTAATGCATATCATCCGAGTCATCGCAACTGGTGTAAGCAATTGTATTAGCTGAACAGAATCTGGCTAATGTATCAATGTGTGCATCCGTATCATCACCTGATAGGTTTTCTTGGTCTAGCCATAAAATGCGTTTGGCGCCAAAACTTTCTAAGAGTTGTTGCTCAATTTCTTGTTGGCTTAAGCCTTTATTTCTATTTGGATTTAGTAAGCATTGTTTAGTCGTTAAGATGGTATCAATACCATCACTTTCAACACTGCCACCTTCTAAGATAAAATCCACGTCTTTATGGGCTTTGCCTTTAAAGAGTTTAGTGTTTAATAGTTTATGGTTAAGGGCATTATCGTTATCATGCTGATACTTTTCACCCCAACCGTTAAACAGAAAGTTTAAATGTGTAATTGTCTTGTCTTTTTCGACACTTAAAAATACAGTGTCTCTTACCCAAATATCATTGACAGGTGCTTGCACAAATTCGATAGCATCGGGTTTGCTGACCAGTTTCTGGATGTGTTGTTGATGACTATCATCGCGACATACAATGATAAGTGGTTGATATTGAGTGATTGTATCAGCAATTATGCTATAAGTTTGTTCTACAGATTCTAATCGATTGCTAAAGTCTCCGGTTTTATGTGGCCAAGCTATTAAGACAGCGGATTGTTTTTCCCATTCGGCTGGAAATCGATTCATATTATTATCTTCCTGTGGTTAGCTTTCTAACAGTGTGTTAGAAGTGGTTTGAAATAACATCTCTTGGGCATGTGCTAAGGTATTAGCTGTGATAGTAACGCCACCTAACATTCTGGCAATTTCTTCAACGCGCTCCTCTTTGCTTAACAATCTCACATTTGAAGAGGTTATATCTGATTTATTATTTTTTTCTACGTAGAGATGATGATGTGCTTGAGCAGCTACTTGCGGTAAATGCGTAACACACATCACTTGTCGATTATGGCTCAAACTACGTAATTTTTGCCCGACAATTTCAGCCACGCCTCCACCAATACCAGAATCTACTTCATCAAAGATAAGTGTTGGAGTGGTTCTGTCATTGGAGGTAGTGACTTGAATAGCTAAACTAATGCGCGATAATTCTCCTCCTGATGCGACTTTAGCTAATGATTTAGGAGGCAGGCCAGGGTTGGCGCTGATTAAAAATTCAATTTTATCTTTTCCGTTTAGCTTGGGCGTATCACTTGTAACATCAGTTAATGACACGACAAATTCGCCCTGTGGCATACCTAATTCTTTAATCATGTCAGATATTTGAACTTGTAAACGTAGTCCAGCTAATCGACGCTGCTCAGTTAATTGCGCGGCTAATTGATGATATTGAGTGAGTAAGCGACCAGTTTCTGCTGTTAGGTACTCAATACGTTCACCACTATTTGTTAAGGTGTCTAATTCAGCCTCTAGTTTATTGACTAAATTGGGTAGTTCGTTAGGGCTAACATGGTGTTTACGACTTAGATTTTGAATAATGCCCATTTGAGTTTCAATCTCATCAAGACGTTGCGGATCAACTTCTTGTGAGTTTAAAAAACGGCGTAAATGAATAGCCGCTTCTTCGGTTTGAATTTGTGCTTCGGTTAATAATTGACAGACTTCAGTTAATTCAGGGGCAAATTGCGTTAGGTTCGTAAGATCGTAAAGGCAGTGATTTAATAATTGATTCACTGACACTTGGTCGTTTTCATACAAAATATCAACCTGTGTTTGTCCAGTAGAAAGTATTTGTCCTAAGTTAGCTTGTTTACTGTGCTCTTCAAGTAAACTTGCATAGTTAAAATTGTTTAAATCAAGTTGTTGTAATTCATCAAGTTGATAGCGTAATAATTCTTCACGTTCTGATTGATCACTACTGGCTTTAATAAGATTGGCTAGTTCTTTATGTGCAGATTGCCATTCTTTACAACAGTTATTTACGTGTTCTACAAGGTCTTGATCTTTTGCATAGGCATCTAATAAACGCCGTTGTTCATCACTGTTTAATAAAGTGAGATGTGCATGTTGACCATGAATTTCTACAAGTTGCGCACTCAGTTCTTGTAAAAACTGCAGGGTGACAGGGCGGTTGTTAATATAAGCTTTTGAACGACCATCTTGGTTAATGATGCGTCGGATGATACATTGCTGATCATCGTCTAATTCATGATCAATGAGCCATCGTTTAACTATTGGCGCATAGCTTAAATCAAATTCAAGATTAACTTCAGCTCGTTTGCTCTCAGGACGAACATATCCTGAATCAGCTCTATCGCCTAATGCAAGCCCTAATGCAGTAAGTAGTATGGACTTTCCCGCGCCAGTTTCACCGGTAAGTACTGACATGCCTTTACCCAAATCAAGATCTAGAGATTTAACAACAGCAAGGTCAATAATATTAAGATTTAATAGCATAGTTTTTAACTGTGGTAACCACTGCTCCAGTTTAATTTATTCCTGAGGATCTGAAAGAAATCATGATCTTCAGGGTGAAGAATTCTAATAGGCACGGGATCTTTCTTGATCAGGATTTTATCACTAATTAATACATCAGGGATTTCAATGTGGTCACAGGTGACTAGAGCGTTTATCTGCTTAGTTTGTAAAAAACTAATTTCAATTTCTGCAGAATCATGAATAACAATAGGGCGGTTGGATAAAGTGTGGGGATTAAGCGGGACTAATACTAATGCGTTTAAAGAAGGATAAAGTATTGGACCACCTGCTGATAAAGAATAAGCAGTTGAGCCAGTGGGTGTAGAGATAATTAATCCGTCAGAGCGTTGTGAGTTTAAAAACACCCCATCTATTTTAGTAACAATTTCTATCATACTGGGTGTCACCCAGCGCAATATAGTCACTTCATTAACTGCTGTTTCTTCATGTATCACTTTATCAGCGCGGATGATTTTGGCGCGTAATAAATAGCGTTTTTCTTCAGCATAATGTCCCTGTAGGATACGATGCAATTTAGCAGGTAATTCATTGGGTGATATATCTACTAAAAAGCCTAAGCGACCTAAATTGATGCCTATTAAAGGAATGTCATATTCCACAATTGCCCTAGCGGCAGCTAAAAAAGTACCATCACCCCCAACAGCAATCACTAAATCACAGTGCGTCGCTAACTTATCAATAGTGCAGGCGGTAACATCGGTAGCATTAATAAACTGCACACTGTCTTCAACAACATAGACTGAATAACGCTCTGTCATTAAGTATTTATACAAAGCAGTTAATGTCTCAGCAATCATTGGATCACTTGGTTTACCTATGATACCAATTGTTTTAAAAGGTGCTGTCATGATGTGATGAAGTTAAGTTGAAAGTTTGATTATACAAAAATTAACTTTTAGCTGTTAATTTTTAGTGCATGGCCAGCATTAATAATAGCTAGGCATAATAAATATTTATAAAACCTTTATAATTGTTCGCTTTAAGTTAATGAGTTTTGATACATGTTAGACGTTGATGTCGTTATTATTGGCGCAGGTGCTTCAGGATTAATGTGTGCTATTGAGGCCGGAAAGCGCGGTCGAAAAACGCTGGTTCTAGATCATGCCAATAAAGCAGGAAAAAAAATTCTCATGTCAGGTGGTGGACGCTGTAATTTTACAAATTATACGGTTGAGGCTAGCCATTATCTATCTAATAACGCCCATTTTTGTAAATCAGCTTTAAGTCGTTATACCCAATGGGATTTTATAGACTTAGTGACTCGCTACCAAATACCTTACCACGAACGTGAGCACGGTCAGTTGTTTTGTAATGACAGCGCTAAAGATATTTTAAACATGCTTTTAAACGAATCTACCCGTTACGATGTAGAAATTAAGTTATCAACGGCTATAACAGAAATAACTGAATCGGAGGGTAAATATAGGCTTAAAACCACACAAGGTAATGTGATTTGCGATGCTTTGGTTATAGCAACTGGCGGATTATCTATTCCAAAAATGGGTGCGACACCTCTTGGTTATAAAATAGCCGAACAATTTGATATACCCGTAGTTAAAACACGCGCTGGATTAGTCCCATTTACCTTGCAACCCGCTGATAAAGAGAAATTTTCGGAGTTATCAGGTATTGCGGTTAATTGTACTATCAGTAATAGTCGTCAGCAGTTTACGGAAAATCTATTATTTACGCATCGCGGCTTAAGTGGTCCAGTTGTATTACAAATATCATCATACTGGTTAAGCGGTGAAACGATACAAATAGATTTATTACCTTCCTTAGATTTAAACAGTTTGTTAAAAACTTTGCGTCAACAAGCAGAAAAGCGCTTGTTAAAAACGATTTTAGATGAATATCTACCTAAACGTTTATTAAGCTGTTTACTACCAGATGCGATATTAAACATTTCAGTAGCAAATTTATCAGATGCGCATATTAATAGCGTGGCTCATCATTTACATCAATGGCAAGTTAAACCCAATGGTACAGAAGGATATAGGACGGCTGAGGTAACAATAGGTGGGGTTGATTGTGAGGCATTATCCTCTAAAACCATGGCCAGTAAAAAGCATCCCAATCTATATTTTATTGGAGAAGTGGTTGATGTGAGCGGATGGTTAGGCGGTTATAACTTTCAGTGGGCCTGGGCTTCAGGCTGGTGTGCAGGGCAGTATGTGTAATGTTTAATTGGAAATGAGTTCTTGTTATCTGCTAAATTTACGGTAAATTCGGCTCTTATTACAATATTAATTAGCTTTAAAACACTTAAAAGCTTTAAGATACGCAAATACCCTTATATTTTATATATTAATTCAACTTTGGTAATTACATGAATAAATCTAGCTGTTTTATGGCTGTTATGGTCGTTGGTGTTTGCTTAATGTTAACTGGGATTCAAGATGTAGAAGCGAAACGCTTTGGTGGTGGGAGTTCTTTTGGCAGTCGATCTTCTTACAGTACTCCTTTTCAAGGTTCGACAAGTTCGATTAATCGTTCTGCTAATCAACAACAAATGGCTACTCAAAATCAGATGGCTAGACAAAATGTTTCTCAGCGTAGTGGTTTAATGGGAATGTTAGGTGGCTTGGCTATAGGTGGATTATTAGGTTCATTGTTTTTTGGTGGTGCGTTTGAAAACATAAACTTCATGGATATTGCTCTGTTTATTATGGCTTTTTTCTTGATTAAAACGCTTTTATCTAAAGCTAAAAACACTGCTCAGCCTGCCTATCAACGCACTGCAGATTTTAATACTCCCTCTGATAAATCATCTAATTCCGCTGGATTTAATACCGATTTACTATTTAAAAAGTCTGAATCATCTGCATCTACTATTAATTTAAATAAAAATACTCTCCCAGCTGGTTTTGAAACAAACGCATTTTTAGCAGGTGCAAAAAACGCTTACATCACCTTACAAAAAGCTTGGGATGCTAGAGATTTAGCAGAAATTAGAGGATTAACCACAGATAAAGTGTTTGCTGAGATTCAAACTCAACTTAAAGCCTCAACAACCAATGATCTTACGGATATTATTAGCTTTGAAGCTGAATTAATAGAAGTGCGTGAAATAGGACCTGAATTAGTAGCTTCTGTGGCGTTTGAAGCTTATATGCGTGAAGAAGTTAATGGTCCAACGATAAAGAATAAAGAAGTTTGGCATTTTGTTAAATCCAAATCTAGTCTACAACCAAAATGGTTACTTGATGGTATTCAACAATGGATTGATTAATATAAGTCATGTTCAAGGGAAGTAATCTATCGTAACTTCCCTTGATAACAAGATTATTTAACTAACCACACTTACTATCGCCGCAATTTAAACAGGTCATACAGCCGTCCATTAAAACAAGGGCTTTAGTTTGACACTTGGCGCAGAGTAGGGCTTTCGCAGGAAAATTACCTGATTCATCTAAAGTTGAAGTATCACTATGAATGGCTTCAAATTCTTTACGCTTAGCATCTAAAAACTGTTTTTGATGTGTATCAAACTCCTGAGTTTGAAGCATACCAATTTTTTTAAGATGTTGTTCAATAGTACAACCTATTTCAGCCACTAAAGATGGCATAAATACACCACCTTTTTTAAAGTAACCGCCTTTAGGGTCAAATACCGATTTTAACTCGTCTACTAAAAAGACGGCGTCACCACCTTTCCGGAACACAGCTGATATAACGCGGGTTAACGCTAAGACCCATTGAAAATGTTCCATGTTTTTAGAGTTAATAAATACTTCGTAGGGACGGCGTTCTTCGTGTTCAGTATCTTCATTTAAGATCATGTCATTGATAGTAATATACAAAGCATGTTCTGATTGCGGCGTTTTAATTTTGTATGTCGATCCAAATAGTATTTCGGGTCTCGTTACATTTTCATGCATACTTTCTAGATCAAGTTTTTTTTCTTCCGGAGCCACTTGTTCTGCAGCGCTTTTTTCGTCGTTGTTTAAAACTTTATAACTAATGATTTTTTTGTTAATTTTTTGTGCCATGATTTTATCTCTTAGTAATTTTGTATGATTAAGGCTTAGAACTTACCGTAATAACCTTCTTTTAAGGCATCAAACAAATTGGCAGCACTGTGAATTTCGCCATCATATTCCACATCCTCATTACCTTTTAACTCGATGACTTCACCATCTTCTAGAGTAAATTGATACGTGGTGTTTTCAAGATCAGATTCTTTTACTAAGACGCCTTGGAAAACTTCAGGATTAAAACGGAATGTAGTACAACCTTTCAAACCTTGGTCATAGGCATATTCATAGATAGATTTAAAATCCTCATATGGAAAGTCTGTGGGTACATTGGCTGTTTTTGAGATAGAAGAATCTATCCATTTTTGTGCAGCCGCTTGAATATCCACATGTTGTTTAGGTGTGACATCATCAGCAGCGATAAAGTAGTCAGGCAAGGCATGGCTTGGGTTGTCGCTGTACGGCATAGCATTGCTATTAACCATTTCTCTGTAGGCTAATAATTCAAATGAGAATACATCAATTTTTTCTTTTGATTTCTTACCAGCTCTAATCACGTTTCGTGAATAGTGATGCGCAAAACTAGGCTCAATACCATTGCTGGCATTATTCGCCAAAGATAAAGAGATAGTTCCTGTAGGAGCAATTGAGCTGTGGTGCGTAAAGCGCGCACCTTTTGCGATGAGTTCAGCAACTAACTCAGGTTCTTCTTTCGCCAATTGTTGCATATAACGGCTGTACTTTGCATGTAGGACTTTTCCTAAAATAGTGTCTCCTACTTTATAACCGTCAGCCGCCATTTCAGGACGTTTGTGAAGCATGGCGCCAGTTACAGTAAAAGATTGCTCCATAACAGGGGCAGGGCCTTTTTCTTTTGCTAAGGCTAAGCCCGCTTTCCAGCCTTCTATAGCCATTACTTTGGTAACTTCTTCGGTAAATTTAACTGAATTATCGTCACCATATTTCATGCCAAGCATGGTAACTGTAGAACCTAAGCCTAAATAACCCATACCATGACGGCGTTTACTGATAATTTCATCACGCTGTTGTGGTAATGGTAAACCATTAATTTCAACAACATTATCTAACATACGCGTAAAAATTTTGATGGTTTTGCTATAACTTTTCCAATCAAAAGTGGCTTCTTTTGTAAAAGGCTTTTTAACAAAACGCGTTAGGTTGATTGAGCCTAATAAACAACTACCATAGGGTGGTAGAGGTTGTTCACCACAGGGATTGGTAGCGCGAATATTTTCACAAAACCAGTTGTTATTCATTTCGTTTACTTTATCAATAAGAATAAAACCTGGCTCTGCATAATCATATGTAGAGCTCATGATTATGTCCCACAATCGGCGTGCAGGGATTGTTTTACTGATTTTACAAGCCACTAAACCATCTTGATTTGTGATGTAACCATTTGTAATGGGTAAGTCTCTCCAGATGATTTGTTGGCTATCATTTAAGTTGAGTTTATCAACATTAACTTCTTTTTCTGTAACAGGAAAAGATAAAGGCCAAGCTTGGTCATTTTTAACCGCTTGCATAAACTCAGAGGTTATTAATAGCGATAAATTAAATTGTCTTAAACGACCGTTTTCTCTTTTAGCGCGGATAAACTCAATAACATCTGGATGTCCAATATCAAAAGTAGCCATTTGCGCGCCACGGCGTCCGCCTGCAGAAGACACGGTAAAACACATTTTGTCATAGATATCCATAAAAGATAACGGACCAGAAGTATAAGCGCCCGCACCTGACACATAAGCATCTTTAGGGCGTAAGGTAGAAAACTCATATCCAATACCGCAACCCGCTTTTAGTGTTAAGCCTGCTTCATGAACTTTTCCTAAAATATCATCCATAGAATCTGCAATAGTGCCAGATACGGTGCAGTTGATTGTAGAGGTGGCGGGTTTATGTTCTAAAGCCCCGGCATTTGAGATAATCCGACCGGCTGGGATAACCCCTTGGCGTAATGCCCAGAGAAAGTCTAAATAGTACTGCTCTTTTTTATTATCAGCTTCTACATCAGAAAGCGCTCTTGCAACACGTTGATAAGTTTCATCAATTGTATTGTCTATGGCAACACCATCTTTACTTTTTAAGCGGTATTTAGTGTCCCATATATCCATTGAAGCATCTTGGAATGGAATTTCAGTCACAGTATTGGCGATAACATGCAGTTGTGCTGGCATAGGTACTTATCTCGAGGGTTATTGAATGAAAAAATATTAAATTAAACCGCAAATCAGCGTGTTAGATTAGGAGCGCTGACTAGAGAGTAAAACTATATATAGATGTTTTATAAAATTTAGACACAATATATAGTGTTGATAAAGCAATTACAACAGAAATTTTTGTTACAAAGATTAGCGATTCAATAGTAACGTTATAGGTTGTTGTTTTTTAAAGTAGGCTAATAAAGTTAATTAAAAATATTTATTAGGAGGAGTCCCATGCCTATTAAATGAGGGTAGATATAACTATTTTATAATCAGTATATACATAGGTGTTTGATTGTGTTCAAATGGTCTGCGTATTTTGTTTGTTAGATTCTTATACGCATTCCTTTTTTTATGTTTCATAACACTTATTGGGGTAATACCATGTCAACAACAACAACAAATAATATTGATGAAAGTGCTACAGACGATCAAGTTAAAGAAGCTATTTGTTTACCGTATGCGGATGCCAGAATTGCTGAGCTGGCCTATTTTAAAGCCGAAGCTAGAGGCTTTGAACCCGGGCACGAATTAGAGGATTGGCTGGAAGCTGAGCGTGTTTATTTACTTTAGGCGCATCAACCTAGATGTAAACAAACTTATTTTTTAGCAAACAATGATAAGGCAAAATAATGAGTGAAATAGAAAGTGATGAACAGGTTGTAGACTCTATAGCAACATCTAAAAGACTGGTGGCAACTGTGTATTTATGCCAAGCACTTACCTTTATGCTTGCAGGATTACCCTTAATTGTTGGGGTGGTGCTTAATTTTATTGGGCGTAATGATGCAGAAGGTACTTGGTTAGAATCGCATTTTAATTGGCAAATTAAAACAACTTGGATAACTCTTGCAGGATTTTCAATATCAGGCGTTACATTTTATATGGGAGCAGGCATATTTATTTTGTTAATAACCGTCATTTGGTTGGTTTATAGAATTACCTTGGGATGGTATGCTCTAAATGATAATAAACCAGTCGGCTATTAGTTTTTTAAGTTATTAAAGGTTGTCTTTGATCAAAGACAACCTTTTTTATGACGTTTTAACCGATTAAATTAATAATCAGCGTCGTGGTAGATGTTTTGTACATCATCTAAATCATTTAGCATGCCTAAGAATTTTTCAAACATGTCTAAATCTTCACCACTAATTGCAGTACTGTCTTTGGGCAAAAATTGAATTTCATCGACATCAAAATCAATCTCACCAAAAGTATCTAATAAAGCTTGTTTAGCTTTAAAGTATTCTGAGTGTGGTGTAAATACGGTAATTTTTCCGTCTTCACTTTCAATATCTGACACATCTACATCGGCTGTTAATAGTGCTTCTAACACAGCATCTTCATTATCATTTTTAAATGCCAAGATAGCTGAATGGTCAAACATATGACTCACAACGCCTTGAGTACCAATTTTGCATTTAGTTTTAGTAAAGCAAAGGCGAACATCACCAAAGGTACGATTGGGATTATCAGTTAAACAATCCACAATGACTTTTACATTACCAGGGCCAAAACCTTCATAACGAGCTGGTGCAAAATCTTCACCGCCGCCACCTTTGGCTTTATCAATGGCTTTTTCAATTACATGTGAAGGGACTTGATCTTTTTTTGCGCGTTCAATTAATCCACGTAAGGCTAAATTACCATCAGGATCCACACCGCCTGCTTTTGCACATACATAAATTTCACGACCGTATTTGCTGTAAACTTTCGCCTTGAAATCAGACGTTTTCGCCATAGACTCTTTACGGTTTTGATAGGCTCTACCCATTGGGTTATTACTCCAGTATTGATATGAAAATAAATTTTTACGATTGTAACAAAATATTCATTTTAATCTATTAAGAAATCATTACTTTGATGTTGCCACATCGCGTAATACTTACTTTTATTAGCTAATAATTCTTTATGTGTGCCTTGTTCAATAATCCTACCGTTTTCTAAAACGATAATTCTATCCATCTTTAAAATGGTCGACAGTCGATGGGCAATCACAATCGCAGTTTTCGTTTTAATCAGCTCAAATATAGCTGTTTGGATTTGCTTTTCGGTTAAGGAATCTAATGCGCTAGTGGCTTCATCTAAAATGACGATGGGCGCATCTTCTAAAAACGCTCTCGCGATAGCTATGCGTTGTCTTTCGCCGCCTGATAGTTTAACGCCGCGCTCTCCTACTAAGGTATCGAATTTTTCTGGTAATCCATTGATAAATTCTAGACAGTTCGCGTGTTGGGCTGCCGTAATAAGTGCAGTTTCTGAAACAGTATTTCCCAAGGTGATATTGTCGCGGATACTTCGATGGAATAAATCGGGCTGCTGCGGCACCATAGAAATTTGCTGACGCAAAGATTGCAAAGTAAAGTCTTTGGCATTAATACCATCAAAACTAATAATTCCTTGTTGAGGCTCTAAAAACCGAAATAATAGTTTTGTGAGGCTTGATTTCCCAGAACCAGATTGGCCCACTAAGGCAACTTTTTCGCCTGCCTTAATCTGTAAACAAAAGTCCTTAAACAGGTGGTGCTGTTGATCTTGGTGATAGCTGAAATGTAAATGTTTAAAATCAATAGCACCTTTTTGAATGGTCTGGTCTGAAGCAGTTTTTGCATCAACTTCTAAATCGTCTTGCCTAAATACTTCAGCCATTTCTGAGGCATCGGCTAAGGCCGTAAATAGGGTTCTAATATTTCGTCCAAACTCCCATAACCTTTGGATTAAGATGATCATAATGGATTGGAATAACACAAACTCACCAATCTCAAAATGCCCACTTTTCCATTTTTGAATCATTAAATACACCAGTAATAATTCAATGCCAAAGGTCATAATGCCTTGCACAGCAAAGGATAAAAACGTAAAAAACCAGGCTATTTTCTTTTTACGGTACACCTCATCAGAGGCGTCGTTGATATGCGTTTGTTCTTTTTGCTCCATGGCAAAACTTTTAACAACAAAAATATTGCTGATGGCATCCGAAAACACGCCACCCACTATGGAATCAGCTGCTGCGACCGCTTGATCAAAGCGCATTTTCCAGATGGAGTACACAATATTCCAGGTAATAAACATGATTACCCAGCACATAAAATAAAACGCAAATTGGGGCTGTTGTTGGTAAAAAATACTAAACGAAATGATCACAGCTAGGCTGTTCATAAAAAATTGGAATAAAAACCAATCCATTATGATTTCAAAAGACCTTGAAAAACGGTTGGCTTGTTTTATAAGACTTCCAGAGAAGCGGTTCTCAAAGAAAATATGTTTTTGCTTTTTTAAGACATCAAAACAGCGCTTTTCTAATAAGTTGATACCACCACCATCCAAAGGCACAATCGCAATTTCAAGTAAACGCCAAGAAAACCAGACGCCAGTATAAATAAAAGCGAGATGCTTTAGATTGTCCAATAATAGGCTTAGAGTTGCATCTGAATAAGGTAGGGCTAGACCGTTCGCTATGGCTTTGTAATAGAGTGGGGCAGTTAGGTCTAAACTTATGGAACAAGCGAGAGCAAACATAGCCATGCAGAAGTAAAACTTTTTTTGCCAAATTACTTTGCAGTATTCTTTAAAGATAATGTCCATATGCTGTGCTTAATAATCAAAGTAGCCGTCTATTATGCCCGATGATTGCTCATAAGCTCAAACTTCACTGTTTTAGTTACTAGTCTTGTTGATTTTTTTAGCTTCACTATTCGAATAAATGCTCGAAAATCTATTTTTTATGCTTGTAAGCGTTCAATAATTGATGTTATATTTTAATACTTCAATAATCATTGAACTGTTAAAATATGGATAAACAACTCGCTACAATCTTATTTGAGTCTTTAGCCTCCGGTGTGAGATTAGATGTATTTAGACTACTGGTTAAACATGCCCCGGATGGTTTGGTTGCTGGAGAAATTGCTCTAGCGTTAGAATTGCCTGCGACTAATTTATCATTTCACCTTAAAGCCTTGACCCAAGCGAGTTTAATTACTGTAACTCAAGAAGGCAGATATCAACGGTATCGTGCCAATTTGGTAATTATGCAAGATCTGATTAACTACCTTACTGCCGAATGTTGCACAGGCCTAGTAGAGCAGTGTTTTGATGCACCCATAGCCACTGACTGTTGTGCCAAAAATTAATTATTAGAGGAATTAAAATATGAATGTACTTTTTTTATGCACGGGTAATTCTTGCCGCTCACTAATGGGTGAGGCCACTTTTAACCATCTAGCGCCAACAGGTTGGCATGGCCTAAGCGCAGGTAGTAAACCTTTGGGGCGATTAAATAGTGGCGCGGTGGCATTATTGATTGAGAAAGGCATATCAATAGAGAGTTATTTTAGTAAGTCTTGGAATGATTTACCCGTAGTTCCCGATATTGTGATTAGTGTGTGCGGTAACGCGGCCAATGAAACCTGTCCGGCCTATTTAGGTTCGGCTATACGCAGTCATTGGGGTGTTGAAGACCCCGCGCATTTTGAAGGTACCGAAGCCGAAATTAAAGCCGCATTTGAAACGGCATATGGCATTCTGCGATTTCGTATTGAGCAATTTTTGGCGTTACCATTAGATGAATTAAAAAATGATCCAGCACGCTTAAAAGTTGAGTTAGATCGTATTGGACCTTTATTACCTTAACCTTAAGGCAGATTTATGAAAAGTATTCAAGTATTTGACCCAGCATTGTGTTGCAGTACTGGTGTTTGTGGCGTTGATGTGGATCAGCAATTAGTCGGATTTTCTACAGATGTTGATTGGGCAAATGAAAAAGGCGCTCACATTGAACGCTTTAATCTGGCACAGCAACCGATGGTATTTGCAGAAAACGCAGTTGTTAAAGCCTTCTTAGAACGCTCAGGTGCAGAAGCTTTACCCTTAATTTTGGTTGATGGTGAAGTGGCTTTAGCAGGACGGTATCCTAATCGTTTTGAACTGTCTAAATGGACCGGTATTCCCTTAATTGATGCACCGACTAAATCAGGGTGTTGTAGTGGTAACACGACTTGCAATTAACAATACACGCTAATAAGGCATAAGCATGACCACGCCAAGATTTTTAAATAATCCACCACGATTTTTATTTTTTACCGGTAAAGGTGGGGTAGGTAAAACTTCTGTCGCTTGTGCCTCTGCCATTAAATTGGCAGATGCCGGAAAACAAGTGTTGTTGGTCAGTACAGATCCTGCTTCTAATGTAGGTCAAGTCTTTGGCGTTGCAATTGGCAACAGTATAACTAAGATTACTAGCGTGCCGCATTTATCTGCCTTAGAAATTGATCCACAAGCGGCAGCTCAAGTTTATAGAAACCGGATTGTTGATCCGGTTCGTACTATATTACCTGAGTCAGTGGTTAGAACCATTGAAGAACAGCTATCGGGTGCCTGCACAACTGAAATTGCGGCATTTGATGAATTTACAGCCTTATTAATTGATTCAGCATTAACAGCCAATTTTGATCATATCGTATTTGATACAGCACCTACCGGGCATACTATTCGCTTATTACAATTACCTGGGGCATGGACCGGATTTCTAGAAGCAGGTAAAGGTGATGCATCTTGTTTAGGGCCCTTAGCTGGTTTAGAAAAACAACGCAGTCAGTATAAAGCCGCTGTTGATGCCTTAGCAGATACCAAACGCACCCGCTTAGTATTAGTTGCTCGTGCCCAACAAGCAACTTTACGAGAGGTTTTAAGGACTCATGAAGAGTTAGCCTTAATTGGTATCGCTGAGCAATATTTGGTCATTAACGGAATTTTGCCTCAGCAAGCAGTTGTACACGATGACTTAGCGCTGGCCTTATATGATCGAGAACAACTGGCGATGACAAATATGCCTGACAGTCTTAAATTATTACCTGCAGATCGCATAGAGCTGAAGGCGTTTAATTTAGTCGGCTTAGATGCCTTAAGAAAATTATTTATCACTGACGTTGTACTTGTTACTGATGCGCCAGAAACTCAATGGCTTGCGCTATCTGCCCCAAGCCTGTCAGCACTCGTTGATGATATAGCTAAAGATAAGCATGGTTTAGTAATGTTAATGGGTAAAGGCGGGGTGGGTAAAACTACTTTAGCTGCCGCCGTTGCAGTTGAATTGGCACTGCGTGGATTACAAGTACACTTAACTACTTCTGATCCAGCAGCACATCTCTCAGAAACCTTAAATGGTAGCTTAGAAAATCTTACAGTCAGTCGAATTGATCCGCACGCAGAAACCTTGCGCTATCAAAAAAGCATTTTAGACGCACAAAGTGCAAATCTAGATGCTAAGGGTAGGGCATTATTAGAAGAGGACTTACGTTCACCTTGTACTGAAGAAATTGCCGTGTTTCAGGCTTTTTCAAGAATAATACGCGAAGCAGGCAAGAAATTTGTAGTAATGGATACTGCACCCACTGGCCATACTTTGTTATTACTCGATGCAACCGGTGCTTATGATAGAGAAGTTCATCGACAATCCGTAGATAAAGAAGCGCATGTTTTAACGCCCATGATGCAACTCCAAGATGTAACACAAACCAAAGTCTTATTAGTGACTTTAGCCGAAACAACCCCAGTTTTAGAAGCGGTTAATTTACAAACGGATTTACGCAGAGCAGGAATTGAGCCGTGGGCTTGGGTTATAAATAACAGTGTTGCAGCTGTGCCGGTGCAATCAGCGTTATTACAGCGCCGCGCCCAAAATGAATTATCCCAGATTGTCGCTGTGGCAAATACGCATGCCAGCCGGTATGCCGTCGTACCCTTATTAAAAAATGAACCTATTGGTGTAGCTCGACTACATGAACTTGCTATCAGTAAAAATTAACGGAGACACTTATGAGTCAAATAAAACGCTTATCGTTTTTGGATAGATATTTAACGCTTTGGATATTTATTGCCATGGCTATAGGTATTAGTTTAGGGTATTTATTTCCTAATCAAGTTAATACACTCAATACCAGCGTGTCAGTGGGTACTACCAATATTCCTATCGCCATTGGCTTGATTATTATGATGTATCCACCTTTAGCTAAAGTGCACTATGAAGAGCTTGGTGATGTGTTTCGAGATTGGCGTTTGTTGAGTGTGTCTTTAGTACAAAACTGGCTTATTGGTCCGGTATTAATGTTTGCTTTGGCCTTGGTGTTTTTACATGACACGCCAGAATATATGACAGGTTTAATCTTAATTGGTTTAGCGCGATGTATTGCGATGGTGATTGTGTGGAATGAATTAGCGAAAGGAGATAATCAATATGCGGCTGGCTTGGTGGCTTTTAATAGCTTATTTCAAGTCTTTTTCTTTAGTGTGTATGCGTGGGTGTTTATAACTTTATTGCCACCCTTATTTGGTTTTACCGCGGTATCAGTTGATATAACTATTACTGCCATTGCTAAAAGCGTCTTTATCTATTTGGGTGTTCCGTTTATTGCCGGATTTTTAACGCGTTTTGTGTTGATTCGAGTTAAAGATAACACCTGGTACCAACAACACTTTATTCCTAAAATCAGTCCGCTGACTTTAATAGCCTTGCTATTTACCATTATGGTGATGTTTTCTCTTAAGGGTAATTTAATCGTGCAATTGCCTTTGGATGTGTTGCATATTGCCATTCCTATGTTGATTTATTTTGTGATTATGTTCGTGCTCAGCTTCTTAATGGGCAAAGCAGTGGGTGCTAATTACGAGAAAACTACCACGCTGGCTTTTACCGCTGCGAGTAATAATTTTGAACTGGCTATCGCAGTGGCCATAGCTGTTTTTGGTATTAACAGCGAAGAAGCTTTTACTGCTGTTATTGGGCCATTAATAGAAGTACCCGTGATGATCGCGTTGGTGAATGTGGCTTTTTATTTTAAGAAGATATTGTGGTAAAAGTGCTATTAAAACTTATATAAATATCAAAACTCTACCTTGATAGATCCTATAAAAGTAATGGGCGAACCTGGAGTTATGCCGTAAATATTATTGGGTAAACTAGCAAGGTAGTATTGTTTATTAAGCAGATTCTCGACATTAAATTGCAAAGTAGTTTTTGCGACAGGCAATTTATATCTAAGCATAGCGTCAACACGACCATAACTAGGTAATTGATAGGTGTTAGCAATATCACCTGATTTTTTATCTTGTAAATAAATGCCCGCGCCTATACTAAGGCCGTTTAGTGATTCTTGTTGTAAATCATATTTTGCCCATAAACTACCCGCATTACTGGGTACATTCCATAATTTATTACCCGCATACTTGCCATCTAAAATTAAAGCATCGGTTGCGGTGTAGTTAGCTATCAAACTTAAACCTTCAGTAATTTTTCCGGCCACATCCACTTCGATACCCTGGTTACGCGCTTTATTAATGATTTCTGAAAAGAAAGCACCGGGAATTGGAATTGCGATGTTTTGTTTGGTTAGACTATAAAAAGCCACGTTCGAGGTAAGCTTGTCTTCGAAAAATGTGGTTTTAAATCCAGCTTCAACTTGTTCCGCCGATTCTGGTTGCAGAATATTAGTTTTTAAGCCCATGTTTACATTGGCAGAACCAGAGGATTCTACATAGTTACCGTACAAAGATAACCATTGCCAAGGCTGGTACAATAAACCGACTCTGGGATTAAAACGCCCTGTTTGAAGCGTAGATGTATGCGCAGACGCTAAGGCTAAAGATTTATTTGAAAAACCAGCTATTTCAGAAATCCAATCATAACGGCCACCACCCAGTAGATGTAATTTATCAAACAACGTAATTTGATCCTGAAAGTAAACCCCATTCCATTGCAGATTTGTGTCATGAAAATCGTTTGCTTTTAATTTTGAAATATTGATTAATGCTTGCTTAGGGTTGTAAATATTGATTGGATTAAAATAATGCTGTGGAGGTCCATATAAATAATTTTGTTCGGTAGAGCTTAATTGATAATTATCCCAACCCGCTAATACTTTATGCTTAGCAAAGCCGGTTGCAAATTTTCCGGTCATATCAACTGTGCCAAAATAAGAGTCCATAGGATTAACGCCTCTAAGGTAAGCTCTTTGCATAACACCGTTTATTGGATTTAAACCTAGTGGAAATGTCTGCGGGAAATCTAAATCTCTATTCAAGTAATCAAATTTTGCTGATAATTTCCAGTCATCAGTAAAAGAATGCACATAAGTTGCGCTGGTATTATAGAGTTTTGAATGACTAGGTGAGATATTCGGATCGCCCAAATAACGGCTAATAGGAATATCTGCAGGGCGATGCGTTAGTTTATTTAATGGTATGCCATAATCTAGTCGTGTGTTTTGGTCTGAATACATCAAATCCAGATCAAGTTGGTCACGATCAGATATTTTCCAAGTGACCGATGGCGCAATAAAGAGTCGATCCGTAAAACCGTAATCCCGAAATGAGTTTTTAGAAAGATTCTCTAAATTCACACGGTATAGTAAGGAACCGTCTTTAGTAACAGAACCGGTCGCATCTGCAGTCGTGCGATAGAGATCATAAGAACCAAATTGTTGTTCAAGGGCGTAATAAGGCGTTTTTTGCGGACGTTTAGTGACCACATTAATCATACCTCCGGGTTCAACTCGACCATACAGGTTAGCAGCCGCACCCTTAATGACTTCAACGCGCTCTGCATTAGCCAGAGATAAACCACTGCCTTGCGGAAACCTATACCCATCATAGTAATTTACATAACTGGTATTAAAACCCCGCATCATAAATTGTTCGACAAAACCGCCCAAATTGGTACCTTGTATAACGCCACTGGCATTTTTAGTCACATCGCCAAGTTGAATAGCTTGTTGATCCTGATTAACTGATTTAGGCAACACAGTAATCGATAACGGTGTTTCCATGAGGGGAGTATTGGTTTTAGTGGCAGTACTGGAGTTAGGGGCGGCGTAAGTATTTGTGGCAGAGTTGGTAGTCTTTGCGAACACAGTTAAAGGTTTTAAAGTGATTTTTTCAGCTTTTGGAGCATCAGTTTCTAGTGCTTTATCGGATTTCTTATCAAGAGGCAGTACTAAAGGAGCTTTAGTATCTGGTGTGTCTGCTGCAAATACTGGATAAATTGCGAAAAGGGATCCAATTAACAAAATGCTTTTAGGCATGATTTTATGTTCTCAGTTACTTTATAATTTTAATTTTATACCATAAAATTAAATTGAGTTGAAGTAGCAACAAACCATATAGACAAATCTGCATTTTTTCAGAAGAACCGAACTAATCAGCGATGATGATTTGCATGTGGTAATAGTACGATTTAGGTTGTACTTTACAGTACTATAAATCACATGCTTATATATATTGCATTCAATCAGCATTAGTTTCTTTCCACAACACTGTTACTTTCACTAGCACAACATTTACAATATCTTTCAGAAAGATACGTGGTTTTCAGTGAAAAATCCTACGAAATCAATGCATTAACTATACAAAGGTTTTTTTAATTTATATTATTTAATAAATAAACTTCCAAAAATACGCTGTCCCTTTGACCTTAAAGATAATCGTTTTTAATGTAAACAACGGCCTATGGATATCATCTCACGTACTTGAGCATAAATACGATAACCTGGAGTTAACATTGCCTATCGTTTTTATTACACAAGACGTTGAATAGTGGAATTAATTGAGTGAATATGTTTGATAGGACATCTCATAGTGCTAATTCTAGGTCAGATATAGTAGTAACAGTATTATGGTTTACGTATGGGGTGTGCGGTTAGTGCTTTGCTGCGTCTTTAATCTAATATGCTAGTTTGATTGCTTACATTACAACGTCGTAATAGATGTAAAGGTCAAGGTATATGTATTAGTTTTTATCGTTTTTGTGCTAAAGATTGTTCTATTTTGTTGAATGGATGATCTACCTATAAGATTAAATAATAGATAAGCATAAAACAAATATTAATTTGAGTGGCTTAACGCATATTAGTGTTTATAAGAGCTTTATCATTTTGCATCTTGATTTGTTTACTGATAAACCATTGCGAGGATTGCAAGATATATGGCGTATGCTCGCTTATAATGTTATGAGTTTAATAGAAAGTTTTTTGTATCTAGCTCATTTAGTGCCGCATCAGTCGTCTCATCTTTTAAATTGACGCCAGAAAGCTTTAGTTGCTCAGCACCCTTAATTAAAAATAATAACTTTATTAAAGCTTGCTCATAACTTAATCCATTAGCATGGATGTTTGAGATACAGTTCCGGTCAGCATCGGTACTAAATTGTGCTTTTGCTCGATAGGTAAAGTAAATACCCATACTGTCAGGTGAGCTTAAGCCGGGTCTTTCACCAATTAAGGTGATACACAACTTTGCATTATAATGTTCGGCTATGGCATCTCCAATTGCCACTCTGCCATGTTTCACTAAGTTGATGGGCGCTAATAAATAACCCTCATCTGTTAATTCGGGCACTAGTAATTGTAAAAAGCTTATTGCGTGATTTTCTATGGCCTTAGATGATAAGCCATCTGCAACAATAATGACTACATCAACAGGTGGTTGAGGCTTTTCTGAGAGTGCACTACTTGATTGCTCGCTCAGTAAGCGCCCTAAATCTGGACGTTGCAAATAAATACTCTGGTTTTCTGCTTGGCTTTGAAGTGTTTGATTATCATAATCCAACTTGTTAAGTTTATCAGCTAACTTATTAAAATTTAATGGGATATGGACGGCATCTCTGGCTAAGGCATGTGCTAATTGAAAGTCTAAATTAGCTCGGGTCGGCAAACTCATCCCCGTTCTTCCCAAGCCAATTCTCGCAGGTGTTAATTGCGTAAGTGGGTGCCATGGGTCAAAAGAGATGAAGGTGTTTTTCTGTTTAGTCATTACAATCCTCCAGATATTTTTTGCAGGCTGGTTTTAAATATCTCGGGTATTTCTGTGATGGGCTTTAATTGATTATGGGTATTAAATATTTGATGCTCAATTAACCATTGTTCAAATTCGGGGGCTGGGCGTAAGCCTAAAACTTGCCTTATATACAGAGCATCATGAAAGGACGTGGATTGATAATTCAGCATCACATCATCTGCACCGGGAATGCCCATAATGAAATTACCACCAGCCATGGCAAAGGTGCTGAGTAACATATCCATATCATCTTGATCGGCTTCGGCATGGTTGGTGTAACAAATATCACAACCCATAGGTAAGCCAAGTAATTTGCCACAAAAATGATCTTCTAAACCCGCCCTAATAATTTGTTTGCCGTCAGATAAATACTCTGGACCTATAAATCCGACCACAGTATTAACTAATAGCGGCTTAAATTTGCGAGCAACGGCATAAGCTCTGGCTTCAAGGGTTTGTTGATCTAAACCATGATGCGCATTTGCCGATAGTGCACTGCCTTGCCCGGTTTCAAAATACATACAATTGTTACCGACCGTGCCTCTGTTTAAGCTTAAGGCAGCTTGATGAGCTTCAGCAAGAATATTGAGATTAACCCCAAAGCTATCATTGGCTTTTTGAGTGCCCGCAATCGATTGAAAAACCAAATCTACCGGCACATTTTGTTCTATCGCTTTTATCGTTGTGGTGACATGCGCTAAAATGCAGGCTTGGGTAGGAATTTTATAACGCTCAATAACATCATTAAGTAAATGTAATAAACGTGCGGTGGCTTCTAAATTATCAGAGGCGGGGTTAATGCCAATAACGGCATCTCCACAGCCATATAATAAGCCGTCTAAAATACTTGCGGCAACCCCTGCTGCATTATCCGTAGGATGATTAGGCTGTAACCGAGTTGATAGTTTATTTTCTAAACCGATGGTATTTCTAAATTTTGTTATAACACGGCACTTTTTAGCGACTAAAATCAAATCTTGAATGCGCATGATTTTAGAAACAGCGGCTACCATTTCAGGCGTTAAACCGGGGGAGAGGGCGCAAAGTTTTTCAGTTGTTGCGGCTTCTGATAACAACCAATCTCTAAAATCACCGACTGTAAAATGGCTAATCTTGGCAAAAGCAGTATTGTCATGCTCATCAATAATTAAACGCGTGACTTCATCGGTTTCGTAAGGAACTAAAGCTTCCGTTAAGAATTGTTTTAAAGGTACATCGGCTAAGGTATATTGCGCTGCCACACGTTCTAAGTTATTACTTGCGGCCACTCCTGCAAGATAATCGCCTGATCTTGCAGGAGTGGCTTTGGCCATTAAATTTGCCAGAGTCTTAAAATCGTAATTTAACTGCTGTATGGTGGTTTTATACATGGAACCTTTCCTAAAATCATTGATGGTTAGGTTAACATTGGCATATTACATTTTAGTGATAGGTTCGATTTATCTATTTTTACCAGCGATTTGGGTTGATAAGTTCTCCCAAGGGAATGCCACCTAGAATTAATTTTAACATCCATGCATCCGAAGCTGCTGTCCAGCCATGACCAACGCCGACATGAAAACGATAATTATCTTTTGATATATCGGTTACCAAATAAGTAGTGTGATCTTGTTCATGGCCAGGTAAAAAACGGTTAAACCCACCAAAATCCGCATAATGTTCAACACCAATATGCACATTATTGATAACTTGACGGGTAACTTTTAAACCAGGAGATAAACCAGGTATTTGATTGTTGCCCGTTAAATCTATTTCCAGGCTCGGATTTAAGGAAACTAACCATTCACCCGTGTAATGACCAATAATAGGGCGTATTTCCATACCTACAAATTGTTCAGAGTACCGTTTTGGTACTAAACCTAATTCGGTATTAACACCATAAAATAAATTAAGGTTGTCGGCGTTTAAAAGTTTAAGTCTAAATTTGGTATTGTCTTCGTAACTAGCGCCAGACAAGGTGTTTATACTCATGGGTACATAAATACCTAGTTCAATATAGCGAGTTAAACCATAAGAAAATTCACTGGTAAAGGCTAGATTACCATCTGGCGGCAAGGCACCAGTATAATCAGGATTTTTTCGGCCATCAATTACATAGTTACTATGCATTTCAAGCACTAATTGACCTGGTTTATTAATACTCATGTCATAGATTTGAATTTCGTCATATGCTTTTAAATGTGCACAATATAAAGTTAAACATAATGCTGAAATACACAGAAATAACTGCTTAACAGTCTGAAAAGTAATATCCATTACCATTTATAACTTATACCTAAATCTATAAAAAAAACCGCGGAAAGTATACGGCATAAATAATAAAGCAGGAAGTATCAAAATTATAATAAGTTATCTATATATTTCAGATAATTGTGATTTGAAAGTGCAAATTAATATAAGTGACTGAATTAAAATCTATAAATAATATTGTAGATAATGAAAGTGCGTTTATTAAGACGCTTTATTGACTGGTATTAAGGGATAAAGTCACTATAAAATCAGTTTCAATATTTAGTTCATCTAAGGCATTTAATTTGGCTTTAATCTCTTCACTAGCACTCCATGCAAAGGGCGTCATTTGTAATAAAGCCGCGCGTTGTTCTGCATTTGGGCTTATTTTGTAACTGATGCGTTGGCTGGATAACTGAGTAAATCCATCTGGTATCTCTGCGTCTTCTGTGTGTTCTTTAACGTTAGTATAAATATGTTCTTTAATCTGCCACAAATGTCTGGGGCCCGGTGTTACCGTGATTAAGTAGCCTGATGTTTTTATGATGCGACATAACTCAGTTGCCTCTGAGGGTGCAAAAACTCTAATTACCACATCAAAAAAATTTGATACATAAGGCAGTTTATTAGAACTAGCCACGATAAATTGTGCTGACTTTTGTTTTTTGGCGGCTGCACTAATGGCAAATTTTGAAATATCGTTGCCGAACAACTTGATTAACGCAGAACTTTGACATAATTCTGATATTTTACGTGTGTAATAACCTTCGCCACAGCCTAAATCAAGAATATTGGCGGGCTGATTGGGAGTTTGAATGGCATTTATTATTAAGGCGATGGCTTTTGCTAAGGGTTCATAAAAGCTGGCTTCTAAAAATAGGCGTCGAGCGTCAAGCATGACTTTATTATCGCCGGGTTCTTTAGAGTGTTTTTGTTGCACAGGTAATAGATTGATATAGCCTTCTTTTGCACAATCGAAACTATGACGATTGCTGCAGGAATATGATCTTTGATTAATACTTACTATCAAAGGTTCTCCACAAATAGGACATTGATAGGCATGATTAAAATGGGGTGCTAGGTCTGTCATTTATTTTAATGATGGTGATGCAAGTGCATTTCGGTGTTGGGTGTATGAAGGGTACAGTGATGGTGTGTGGTGCCTAATTCTATTTGCAATGTGGCATGGTGAATTGCATAGTGGGCTTTTAGTTCGTTATTGATGGTATCAATAAATTCGTCACCAGGATAACCCCTAGGTATCACTAAGTGTGCAGTTAAAGCATTTTCTGTGGTGCTCAGCCCCCAAATATGCAGGTCATGAACTTCAGTAACGCCATCAAGTTGACTGAGATAGTTTTTGATAGCAGTCGCATCAATTTTTTTAGGTACCGCACTTAAAGCGAGTTGTATGGCTTCGCGTAATAAATTCCACGTGCCTATGATTATTACTAAAACAATAATTAAGCTCATTGCTGGGTCTAACCAGAACCAATTGCCATATTGCATGGCTATGCCCGCAATAACGACAGAAATTGATACGGCAGTATCGGCTGCCATGTGCAGATAAGCGCCACGCATATTTAAATCATGGTGGCTGTCTTTTAATAACAGTAATGCAGATAAGCCATTAATAAAAATACCAACCCCAGCTATAGTTGAAATCGTAACGCCCTCTATGACAGGTGGGGCACTAAATCGATGTGCGGCCTCCCAAGCAATAGCGCCACAGGCAAAGAGTAATAACATGCCATTTGTTAACGCCGCTAAAATTGATGAGCTTCTAAGTCCATAAGTATATTTTTCACTAGGCTTTCTTTTGGTTAAAACAATGGCGTACCAAGATAACAATAGACCCAATACATCAGATGTATTATGACCAGCATCTGCAATCAAAGCCGTTGAATTGCTGATAACACCATAACTAAATTCTATTCCAACGTAGATTAAATTGAGTAGGATGGTAAAGCCAAAAATGCGTTGATGATGGTTGTTTGGGGTAGGGTGGTGATGTGAGCAATGATGATCGTGCGGATGCGTCATAACTTGATATCCGAGTTTAATAGAAAATTTGATGATTTTTTAGATTGATGACATCTTTCTAATTCTAAGTAAACAAGGTGAAAATTGTTTGTAAATACTCAAAAAACAAGGATCATGATCAATGTAAATTGAGTATAACAAATTAACTTATGGATATAAACTTGCTAAAAAACTAATAATTTTGACGTTTTAGAAATTGATGAACAATGAGCCCATGATTAAATGATGCATCGTGTTATTTGAATGGCCATTGGTATCCAAATATTGATTTAAATACCCAGCTTCAGTTCTAAAATTTTTATTAAATGTCCAACCTAAACCTGCAAAAGCACGGTTTTGATCAAATCCAGAGTCACCACCCGCTTTAGTGGTATTTGCCCGCACAAAAAATTCATCCCAAGCAATTAGACTTAAACGCGGTTCAAATTCAAGTGGATGCATGAATTTAATCATTTGTCTGGGTCTAACTCGAACTTGATCAGCATTTCCGGGTAAGAAATTTGTTTCAATCATAGTTCTAAAGGTAATGCTGCCTATACTAGTAGGTAGTACATATCTAAAAGCAGGCCATACATCTTGTTGAGCTTTGTAAGATTTGCCGACATTTTGTGTAGGTAAAAAAGTATATCCTGCCCAAATGGTTGCTCTATCACTGATTGAATAACCAACCGCTGTTCTTGCCATACCTTGGTACCAATGATTCCAATCCTTATCAAATCGGGATTGACCTTCAACCCATACGCGGTTTTTTTCAAGAGCGGGATCAACTGTTTTTAAACTACCTTCACCAACTACTTGTAACCAACTTCCAGCATCTTGTAATAAATCATCATTGGTTAAAGTGGTTGCTTGCGTGTTATTAGTAAAATTTAAAAGGCTTATCAACCCTAACAAAGTGATGTTACTTATTTTGGATGATATTTTCATATCTTCATACTCACTAGTAGTTTTTGCAGAGTACAGCGTTATTTTTAAAAATAACGCTGTCTATGACGAAGGATTTTGATGATTAACTTTTAAGTTTACGAACAGCTAATGGATGTTCTGCTAAGGCTTCGTGTTCTTCTAAACCTTCAAAAATACATTTTCCACCTTTGTGTTGATATTGATGTTCAAAATCATGGAAAAATTCCATTACTGTGTGATCAATTAGATATGCTTGATTTAGTTTTATGGTGATGGTTTTTCCATCTTCTAAATGAGCCAAATCAGTTTTAAGTCTTAAGAAATTAGAGAAAATAGCTGATCCTAGAATGGTCACGATGATTTCATCGTTAGTATTTCTAGAAATGTTGTATTTAATTTTAAATAAGTTGCTGAATTCAACGCCACGGAACAGGTGAATAGCAAATTTTGTTGCAATACCAATAAATACACCGATGAGTAAATCAGTCGCAATAACCCCAATAATGGTAACCACAAACATAAAGAGTTGTTCTTTACCAATACCCATCACATGAGCAAATGATGATGGAGAAGCTAAACGATACCCCGTGAATACTAATAAGGCGGCTAATGCGGCTAATGGAATACTATGAATTAACTGAGGGAATAGGACAACAAATAATAGTAAAAAAGTACCGTGGAAAAAATTTGCCCATTGGGTTTTTGCCCCATTGTTAACATTCGCAGAGCTACGCACAATTTCAGCAATCATGGGTAATCCACCAATAAGTCCACTTACTAAATTACCAACACCAACTGCAGTTAAATCACGGTCATGATTCGAGTGTCGTTTATAAGGGTCTAATTTATCAACCGCCATTGCGCTTAATAGACTTTCTAAACTACCGACTAAACTAATACTAATGACCGCCTCCCAAAATTCTAGTGTAGCGAATTTTGAAAAGTCAGGGAAATTAAAGCTAGACATAAAATTGTCTGAAATAGCGACCAGAAATTTTGGCCCTATTGTTTCTTCATGGTGTGCTAAAAAGGTAGCATCTGGGAGGAATAAGTACATGTGTTCATGGTCAAGATCAAAATATTTAGCTAAACCTATACCTACTAAAACAACGATTAAAGGGGCTGGTATCATTTTTAAAGTGGGATTTTTAATTAAATTCCAGATTATTAATATGATTAAGCCTGTTAAGCCAATAATGGCAATTTCGTAATTTAAGTTGAGGATGCTATGTGGAATTTGGGCGATTGTTGATAAAAGACTGCTGCCTTTTTCAGGTACTTGGCCAAACATGACATGAATTTGTTTGGCCATGATAATAATACCAATTGCAGCTAACATCCCATGTACAACTGATGCTGGAAAAAAAGAACTTAAGCGTCCAGATTTAAACACACCAAGAAGTATCTGGATAACGCTGGCTACGACAATTGCAGCTAGAGCATAACGATACCCCGCCATAGCGTCGCCTTCGCCTAATTCTTGCACTGCACCTAATACAACTACAATTAGTCCTGCTGCAGGTCCATTAATGGTGACGAATGAACCATTAATTCGAGAAACTAACATACCGCCGATGATAGCTGTGATAATCCCTGCTGATGGTGGGAACCCAGAGGCCATTGAAATGCCAAGACACAAGGGTAAAGCAATAAGAAAGACTAAAAAACCCGATAACAAATCACTGCGCCAGTTTTCTTTTAGGCCGGCTAAGCCTGTTTTCGGTAATAAAGAAGTGGAAGTATTACTCATAGAATTCCTCGTTAATGTAATATGGTTTTACTACTTACTAGCTATTATTATGCCAATAAGCCCAATTATTCTACTTTCATGATTTTTAAGTTTAAAAAACCTTATATTGTCAGATTACGAGTATTTATATGGTTTTAAAGGGGTAAAACAACCCAGACTTTTGGGTTATTTGCACCAATACGGTTATTGCACCTCGCTTATGGTTTTTAGTAAAGCACAGAGAATAAGTTGAAGTTTTTTTGACTGTGTTAAAATTCGTGGAATTAATGATTTTTAAGTCTGATATTATGTGTATTATCATTATTGCTTAATGATTTAAAACCCAATTAAGAAGAGCACAGGTCCAATGTTTACGAATGTAGGTAACGAGATATAGATGGGTAGTAAAAAGTGGTTTACAGTATTAGATAAGTTGATTGTTTATGAGCTATTTAAAACCTTAACATCAGTTTTATTGGTTTTAGTGGTCATTATTGTCAGTCGAAGTTTTATTAGGATTTTAGATCAGGCAATTGCAGGCGTTGTTTCAAATGATTCCCTTTTAAGTATTTTGGGTTTTAAAACGATCGTCACGACAGCCGAATTATTTCCGCCTGCATTATTTATGACCGTTTTGATGGTATTTGGTCGAATGTATAGAGATCAGGAAATGTCCGCAATTTCTTCTGCGGGTGGCGGTGTTATTACGCTTTATAAATCGGTATTAATTATTGTATTGCCCATTATTATGATGGTGGCAGGGTTGTCTTTTTATTTGGCGCCTTGGGCGGAATCTCAAGTAGATTTAATAATGAAACAGAGTGAGGAGTCTGCTGATATTAGAGGTATCACTGCTGGTAAATTTAGTCAGTATAGACACGGAAACTTGGTGTTTTATGTCGAGAAAATCAGCGATGAAGGTATTCTACATAATGTGTTTTTACAAAATAAAGATAAAAATAGCACGGGAGTAATCACCGCACAAACCGCCACTATAGAAGACTTATCGGATGGTCGATATATTATTTTTTCAAAAGGTGAACAAGTTAAAGGTCATCCTGGGGCACTTGATTATGCAATAGAAAAATTTGATGAATATGCGGTTCGAGTAGATTCTAAAACAGCGGCTTTAAAGTTTAACCGCCACGCGTTGCCTGTAAACACTCTAGTTAGTAGTGATGCTATATCAAATAAAACTGAACTTTTGCGCAGGCTATCAATTCCATTGGGCGCACTCCTGTTGTGCATCATTGGCGTGCCTTTAGCTCAGATATCCCCGAGAGGTGGGGTATATGGCAATATGTTTATGGGCTTTTTAATTTACTTCAGTTATGGCAATTTATTACGTGTTAGTTATACCTGGGTTGAAAATAACGTCATGCCTATATGGATAGGCGCATCAATGGTGAATCTCATTCTATTAGTGTTAGGTGTTGTTTTACTAATCAGACTAACTGGTTGGGAATGGATGATCTTGAACCTAAAGTCAAAGGTGTTTAAGTGAGCGTATTAAGTAAATATATAGTATTTGAGGTCGTTAAAGGTGCATTTATTACTCAAATGATATTATTAACCCTGTTTAATTTGTTTACTTTTACCGATGAGCTTAAACATTTAGGGGAAGGGCATTACGGTTTAAAAGAAATTTTATATTATGTGCTATTAACTTCACCGGGAGTTTTTTATGAATTATTACCCGCATCGGCGCTATTAGGTAGTCTATTTGTTTTAGGTGCGATGGGAAATAACAGGGAGTTGATAGCCATGCGAGCGGCTGGCTTATCAATTGTAGGGATTATTAAAGCAGTTATGCTAGCTGGTTTAGTATTAGTTACAATTACTGTTTTAGTGGGTGAATATGTTGCGCCTGTTTCTCAACGTATGGCACATATGTCCAGAGTATCAGCCCAAAATAATCAGATTAATAGTCATGCTGAATATGGTCTTTGGTTAAGAGAAGGTAAAAAATTTATCAATGTTAAACAGGTTGTTGGTGACGGAAACTTAGCTGACTTAGTTATTTATGAAGTTGATGATAATCAACATCTGCATAAATCGACTCATGTTGATCAGGCTTTATTTTTAGGTAATCAGGAATGGCGAATGAATCATGTGGAGTCTTCTGAGATATCTACTGAACAAATGATCTCAAGTACCAGTGAAAGCCAGTTATGGAAATCCGCTATTGCGCCTAATTTGTTAAAGATTGTTGCAATAACACCTAATAATTTATCCATGTTAGATTTAGCAGGTTACATCAAATTTTTAAAGAAAAATAACCAAAAATCTCACGTCTATGAATTAGCCTTCTGGGGGCGATTAGTCAATCCTTTAGTCACTTTTATCATGTTACTTTTAGCAACACCGTTTGTAATTGGTATCAAAAGAGGTGTGAGTGTGGGTGAAAGAATGATGATAGGTGTTTTAATCGGGATGGGTTTTAATATTTTAGATAAAACTGTTGGGCATCTCGGATTAATCTATGATTTAAGTCCACCCTTAATGGCGTTCGCACCTAGTCTTGTAGTTCTTTTAATTGCCGTATTTTTTATCAAACGTGTAGAAGCGTAATTTATGTTAATAAATCTTGCGTTTTTATCTGTATCTAAAGCGTCAGACAGTATATAATCAGGCGCTTTGAGTCAATCATTTATTAAATCAACACCGGAAAAAAACCATGCTGGGTAAGCTAGTCAAACTTGTTGTAGGCAGCCGTAACGATAGGCTGGTAAAGAAGAAAAAGAAACTGGTCAAAAAGATCAATGCTCTCGCTTCTGAATATGAAAATCTAACTGATGAGGCTTTAAAAGCTAAAACACAGGAGTTTCGTGACCGCCTAGCACAGGGAGAGCCATTAGATAATTTAATACCTGAAGCCTTCTCTGCTGTAAGAGAAGCTTCTTCTCGCGTTTTCAACATGCGCCATTTCGATGTGCAATTGATCGGCGGCATGATGCTTCATGATGGCAAGATTGCCGAAATGAAGACCGGTGAAGGTAAAACCTTAATGGCTACCTTAGCGGCGTATTTAAATGCTTTACCCGGTAAAGGTGTGCATGTTGTTACCGTTAATGATTATTTGGCGAAGCGTGACTCAGAATGGATGGGGCGGCTGTATGCATTTTTGGGCTTAACCACGGGTGTTATTGTTAGTCAATTAGAGCATACCGCCAGAAAAGAAGCGTACGCAGCAGATATTACTTACGGAACCAATAATGAATTTGGTTTTGATTATCTTCGTGACAACATGGCTTTTAGTTTAGATCAAAAGGTGCAACGAGATTTAAGTTTCGCGATTGTTGATGAGGTTGACTCAATTTTAATCGACGAAGCTAGAACACCGTTAATTATCTCTGGGCCAACAGAAGAAAGCACTGAGATTTATATTAAAGCTAATGCTGTCATCCCCCTATTAAAATTACAAGAAAGTGATGACCAACCCGGTGACTATACGGTTGATGAAAAAACGCGTCAGGTTTATTTAACCGAAGCCGGTCATGAACGTGTTGAAGAATTAATGCTGCAACATGACTTAATGATTGAGGGAACTAGTTTATATGATGCGGCTAACATTAGGTTAATGCATTATTTAAGTGCTTCTCTTAGAGCACACGCCTTATTTAAGAAAGATGTTGATTATATCGTCGCTGATAATGAAGTAGTTATCGTTGATGAATTCACGGGGCGTATTATGCCGGGTCGTCGATGGTCAGAAGGTCTGCACCAAGCGATAGAGGCTAAAGAAAACGTCACAATTAACAACGAAAACCAAACCTTAGCGTCCATTACCTTCCAGAACTATTTCCGCTTGTATGAAAAGTTATCTGGCATGACGGGTACTGCTGATACTGAAGCGTTTGAGTTAAATAAGATTTACGGTTTAGAAGTTGTTGTTATACCGACACATCGTCCTTTAATTAGAAAAGATTTAGGCGACTTAGTCTATTTAACAACTGATGAAAAATATAATGCAGTTGCTTTAGACATTAAAGATTGTGTGAGTAGAGGTCAACCTGTCTTAGTGGGAACAACTTCGATAGAAAACTCAGAAAAATTGTCTGCTTTGTTAAATAAGCAAGGTATCAAGCACGAAGTTTTAAATGCTAAACAGCATGAGCGTGAAGCTCACATCATTGAACAAGCTGGTGTAACGGGTGCGGTAACAATCGCTACTAATATGGCGGGTCGTGGAACTGATATTGTATTGGGTGGTAATTTAGAAGCCGAATACAAGTTATTAGGTGAGGGCGCCAGCCAAGCTGAAAGAGATGTAGTCAAAGCGCGTTGGCAAGAAAGACACGATCAAGTGTTAGCTAGCGGTGGTTTACATGTTATTGGTTCAGAACGTCATGAATCGCGTCGTATTGACAATCAGTTAAGAGGCCGTTCTGGTCGTCAGGGTGATCCAGGTTCAACTCGGTTCTATTTATCATTACAAGATGATTTGATGCGTATCTTTGCATCGGATCGTGTTGCAGGTTTAATGAAAAAATTGGGCATGGGTGACGGTGAAGCTATCGAACATCCTTGGGTTACCCGATCAATCGAAAACGCACAACGTAAAGTTGAAGGTAGAAACTTTGATATACGTAAAGAAATTTTAGCGTATGACGATGTGGCTAATGATCAAAGAAAAGTCATTTACGGGCAACGCAATGAGTTAATGGCGGCTTCCGAAATTTCTGAGATTATTACGGCTATTCGTGAAGATGTGGTTAATAACGTTATTGATCAATATATTCCTGCCAAAACAATGGTTGAGCAATGGGATATAGCGGGATTAGAAGAACATATTTTGCATGAGTTTAATGTAGAAATTCCTCTTCAAAAAATGATGGATGAAGACCATACCTTACAAGAATATAGTTTGCGTACCCGTATCATTGAAATATTAGAACAAAATCACAAAGACAAAGAAATCAATATTTCTGCTGATGTGCTGCGACATTTTGAGAAATCTATTATGTTGCAAGTCTTGGATACTAGCTGGAAAGAACACTTAGCTGCGATGGATTATTTGCGTCAAGGTATTCATTTTAGAGGCTATGCGCAAAAAGATCCTAAGCAAGAATATAAACGTGAAGCTTTCGAAATGTTCACGAACTTACTTGAACATATCAAATACGAAGTAGTGAGTGTTTTATTTAAAGTTCAGGTTCGTCAAGAAGAAGATGTACAAGCACTTGATCAACAAATGCAAGCGCCTAAAGAAATGCATTTTGAACATGCTGAAGCACCTGCTTTGGATATTATCGAAGACCAACAGTTACAGGCATCATTTAGTAATGATGATGCTAACGCCAATGAGCAACCTTTTGTACGTCAAGGTGATAAAGTGGGTCGAAACGATCCTTGTACTTGTGGCTCAGGTAAGAAGTTTAAACACTGCCACGGTAAGTTGGATTAAATAGTTGTTATTTACCCGCTAGTGATACTAAACACTGGCGGGTAAATTGATAGGACGTTAGGTTTTTTATTCAGTTACAGAGAAACTTTCACCACAACCACAAGTGCCTTTGACATTTGGGTTGTCAAATTTAAAGGCTTCATTGATGCCTTCCTTGCGATAATCTAAAGCGATTCCATCCACAAATTCTAAATCAGTTTTTGATACGATGACTTTAACGCCAAAGTTTTCAAAAACATTATCTTCTGTTTCTAGCTTATCCGCATAATCCAAGACATACGCATAACCAGAACAGCCTGATTT
>JAPLRS010000012.1 GCA_026399015.1 Methylococcales bacterium
CTCCACGTTATGTAATAGCCCGGTGGAAACTTAACCACTGCCTCAACTGCTTGTTTAGCGTCTTGCACATAACCTTGAATATCCCGACCCCGCATATCTACATAAATATAAGCTGATAAAGCGGCGTTTTCTGTACGAATAGAGGGCGAACCTTTACTTAAGCTAATATGTGCTAATTGCCCTAAAGGAATCATGGCTCCATTGGGTGTAGGCACCAAAATATGTTCTGCAATCGCTTGCGGACTATCCCGTAATTCTCGTGGATATCTTACCGTTACTGCAAAGCGTTCTCGACCTTCCACCATGGTAGTTATTGTTTCACCACCCACAGCCGTTGCAATAATCTCTTGCACATCCCCCATTAACAAACCATAACGCGACAAGGCTTCATAATCGGGACTGATGTTCAAATAAGACCCACCGGTTAGGCGTTCTGCGTAAGCGCTAGTTGTACCAGGCACTGTTTTAACGGTTTGTTCAATTTTTTGTGCCAAGCGCTCCATTTCAGTTAAATCTTTACCAAATAACTTGATGCCTATTGGCGTACGAATACCGGTCGCTAGCATATCAATTCGATTCTTAATCGGCATGGTCCACGCGTTACTCACTCCAGGAATTTGCAGAGCAGTATCCATTTCGGCTATAAGTTTATCAATCGTCAACCCTTTGCGCCACGCTGTTTCTGGCTTAAGATTAATCAAGGTTTCTGACATTTCTAAAGGCGCAGAATCGGTTGCCGTTAATGCCCTACCCGCCTTACCAAATACGGACTCTACTTCTGGAAAATCTTTAATAATTCGATCTTGTAACTGCAATAATTCTGCTGCCTTAGTAGGAGATAATCCCGGTAAGGTTTGCGGCATAAATAACAGCGTACCTTCATTTAAAGTCGGCATAAACTCACCGCCCAATTGTTTGGCAGGATACCAAGTCGCTGCTAAAACAAGCACCGCCAACAACAGCGTTATCTTCTTAAATCTTAAAGCAGTAGCAATCACAGGGTGATATAACCACTGCAACACACGATTAATAGGGTTACGTTGTTCGGGCAAAATTTTTCCACGCACAAACAAAGACATCAATACCGGTACTAAAGTGACTGACAATAATGCCGCCCCCGCCATTGCAAAAGTTTTAGTAAAGGCTAAAGGATGAAATAAACGCCCTTCTTGCGCCTCTAAAGCAAACACTGGCACAAAGGATACGGTAATAATTAACAAACTAAAAAACAGGGGTGGCCCCACCTCTTGGCAAGACTTTAATAAGATTTCTGCGCGAGTTAAGCGCCCCGCATCACGCTCTAAATGCTTATGGGTGTTCTCAATCATGACAATCGCCGCATCCACCATCGCACCAATAGCAATAGCGATACCGCCCAAACTCATTATATTTGAATTCATACCCAAAGCTTGCATCACGATAAAAGCAATTAACACGCCGACAGGTAGCATTAAAATGGCCACTAATGCACTACGTAAATGCATTAAGAACACCACGCAAACCGCGGCTACGACTAGGTTTTCTTCTAACAAAGTGTGCTTTAAGTTTTCTATTGCTCGATGAATAAGTTCAGATCGATCATAAACGGTTTGCACTTGCACACCCGGGGGCAATCCCGTGGTTATTTCTTGTAGACGACTTTTAACATTACTAATCACTTCTAAAGCATTTTGACCAAACCGAGCTAAAGCAATCCCAGAGACGGCCTCACCTTCGCCATTCAATTCAGTCACCCCGCGCCTCTCATCTGGGACTAATTCAACTCTTGCCACATCTCGCACTAAGACCGGCGCACCTTGTACTTCTTTTAAAACTAAACGTTCTAAATCAGGCTTACCTTTTAAATAACCTCGGCCCCGCACCATATACTCAGTTTCTGCCAACTCAATAATACGACCGCCGACATCTTGATTACCATTACGAATCGCATCACCCAGCTCTTTTAATGAAATACCATAAGCTTGTAATTTATGAGGATCGACCGTTACTTGATATTGCTGAACAAAACCGCCAATACTAGCCACCTCTGCCACACCTTTAGCTTTGCTTAATTGATAACGCACAAACCAATCTTGCAAGGTCCTTAATTCTGCTAGTGAGTAGTTTTTAGCTAATAAAGCGTACTGATAAACCCAACCTACACCTGTAGCATCAGGACCCAATTTGGGGGTGATATTACGGGGCAAACTCCCATTTAAAGTGGTTAGATATTCTAAAACCCGAGATCGGGCCCAATAAATATCGGTACCGTCTTCAAAAATCACATATAAAAATGAAGAGCCAAAAAAAGAAAAACCTCGTACCACTTTAGATTTAGGGACGCTTAACATCGCGGTAGTGAGTGGATAGGTGACTTGATCCTCAACCACTTGTGGTGCTTGGCCTGGATACTCGGTATACACAATCACTTGCGCATCGGATAAATCTGGCAAGGCATCCAAAGGCATTTTTGCCAAGGAATATAAACCACCTAACACAATAACAAAGGTGGTTAGCAATACCAAAAACACGTTACGCAGAGACCAAGCAATCACCTGATTTAACATGTTTATTCCTCGCTATCAGGTGCAGACTCCGGAGCATTCATTCCGTCTAAAGCCGCTTTAAGATTACTCTCTGCATCGATTAAGAAATTAGCATGCGTAACCACTTCGTCACCCTCTTCTAATCCTGCTAAAACTGCATAGTATCCATTAGCTAAGCCACCTAATTTAACAACTCGAGGTTCAAACCGGCCTTCACCTCGACTTAAAAGCACTATATGTCGCGTACCTGTATCAATCACTGCAGAATCAGGCACCGCAGTTTGCAATTTCTCATTATTGGCAGAGGTTAAAATTAAAGTGCCATATAATCCAGGCTTTAATAAGCCCTCTTTATTGGCTAACTCCACCCGCACTTTAACCGTGCGGGTTTCGGTGGCTAAAGTGGGATAAATAAAACTGACCTTGCCAGTAAAGTTTTTATCTGGATAGGCATTGATATGCACTTGCACAGATTGCCCCACCCTAACTGCTTCTAGATCTTGCTCAAACACATCTGCCAATAACCAAACAGTGCTTAAATCCGCTACTCTAAATAACAATTCTCCGGGCATAAAACGCAACCCTTCTTGGGCGGTTTTATCTAAAACAACGCCAGAATAAGGCGAAATAAACGGCACACTATCTAACGGTTTTTGTGAGTCTTGTAAGTTTTTGAGTTGGTTAGCACCCAAGTCCCAATAGCGTAAACGCTGTAAAGCATTCTTGGCTAACTGATCGGCGGTATTTAACACCTGGGGACTGCCTTGTTGCAGGGCTTTTTGACTTTGAATTGCAACAACATATTCTTGTTGAGCGGTTATCAATTCTGGACTGTAAACATTAAACAATACTTGCCCAGCTTTAACAGCCTGCCCTACTGAACTGACTACCAAGTGCTGAATCCAACCCTCATATTTAGCTGACACTGTTTTAATATGGCTTTCATCTATCTGAATACTACCCAAAGCTCGAATATCACGACTTAAATTTCTTTTAGAAATCAGATAATCCATACCCATTTCATCTTTCTTAGGCACTAAAGAGGTATCTGCCGCTCCCATAGGATGTCGGTAATACAAAATTTTTCCAGATTTAACCGCTACTGCCTCAGTAGGTAAAGGCTCATCATAAATTGCAATATAATCCATACCCATTTCATCTTTAGCGGGTTCTGGTGAAGTCACTTGCGGATTCATAGGATGCCGATAATATAAAAGCTTACGCTCTTTAACAGCAGGGCCCTCTAGTCCACCATGCAAATTATTCTGCTGACCAAACCAAAAACCTGCACCCAAACCTATCAACAAAACTAACACTAGCCCAATGTTCTTAATCATTGTATAAATCCTCGCCGACATCGGCTGATAATTCGGCTAATACAGCTTGGGTATTAGTTTTGGTTTGCCAATATTGCATTTGATATTGCAATACACTCAGTTCAGTGCGTAATAAATCAGAAAAACCACTCTGACTCACTTGATAACCCGCCATTAAGGCGTTAAGTGTCTGTTGGGCTTGGGGAATAACTTCTTGCTCAAGTAACAAAGTTTTCTCTTTAAGCTGTTTATATTCAGCTACTTTAGCGACTATTTCTGAAAGTATTTTATGATGCTCATCTTCTGCAGCATACTGCTCTTGTAATAACTCGCTGTTCCGCTGATCCACGGCTTTGCTTTGTTTCTGAGCCGCATACAGCGGCACATTCATGCTCAATTGCACGCTAGCAAAATCACTACGAGTTTGACCCGTTGGGGTATTTTGTCTAAATGCGTAACCACCACCTACCGTAAAATCCGGATAAAAATCTTTTTTAGCCAACTCAACATTAGCTTTAGCCACTTCAAGCATTTTTCCATGCTGAGCAAATAAGGGCCGAAATTTTAAAGCTTTATTTTGTAGTTCTGTCGCTGATAAATCTGGAAATTTAAAAACTGCCTCAGATGGAAGATGTACTGAAAATTCAATAATACGATTAATTAAAGTATTAAGTTTGGCATACTCGGCGCCCCTTAAAGTTAATAAATCTAGTTTTTCAGCCTTTAATTTAGATAACTCTAACTGAGTCAACATGACGTCTTGTTGCGAACCTTTAGCGACTTTGTAATTACTCTGTGCTATATCGATAAGTTGCTGAAAGAAACCTGCTGATGTGTCGAGCAAAGCCAGAGTTTTTGCATAATAAAACAATCGCCACCAACTCTGTTTAACCTCGGCCGCTAAACGCAATCTTGCATCTTGCAAGGCTTCTTCTGTTGCCATTGCCTCATGTTCGGCTATTTGTTCACGCAATGAGCGCTTACCCGGAAAGGGAATAGTTTGACTAATACCCATCTCCATCATAGTCATGTCTTCTTGATGCAAACTAAAATTGCTCGTGGGGACATTAACTAATCCAAAATTAACCATAGGATCAGGTAGCGCACCTACTTGAGATGAAACCGTTGCTAAGGCCTCTGCTCTAGCTTTTATTTCTGCCAAACCAGGATTTCCGGCTAAAGCCCTTTCCACAGCTGCATCTAAAGTTATAAGCGCATGATCACCCTGAGAGTTCGACTCAGCCTGGGCATCATTAATAAAGCGTAAAGCATGAATAAATCGAGAAAATTGAGAAGTAGAGTCCACCACAAACAATAGCAAACTTAACACGGTAAGACGATACAAGATAGATTGAGCTTTAAACAGTCGTACTAACACACTTAAAACTCCATATATTCATTAATCACAGCCATCACCACAAGAAACAGCTGACCATCTTACTTAAAATATCAAAACTAAAAACTTGTTTAGCGGGTGTGCCGGCTGCCCCATAACACACATGCAAAGGCAGTAAATGCTCTTCTCTAGGGTGGCAATATCTAGCGGCCGGTACTTTTTCCCATTGAGTTAAAAGTTTTTCACGCTGGGCCTCTGTACAAGAAGTACTGGTAAGTGTGTCATTTAACCACGCCTCAAAAGCCAAGTTTCTAGCCTGAGAACTATGCGTAGGCGTTGTCAAAAAAGCCCGCATATTATGAAAAGAAAAACCTGAACCCAGTATAACGACATCCTCGTCTTTTAAAGACGCCAAAGCCTTACCCAACTTAATATGTGCCTGAGCATCTAAGCTTTTAATTAGAGACACTTCAATACAAGGAATATTGGCATTGGGATACATAATTTTTAATGGCACAAACATACCATGATCAAACCCGCGCTCCGAATCTAATTTAGATTTTATACCAGCAACCTCTAAAAGATCAAAGACACGTTTAGCCAGTTTTGGATTACCAGGAGCTGGATATTTAATTTGATAGGCAGCTTCTGGAAACCCAGTGTAGTCGTAGATTAATTCGGGATGCGCACCACTTCCAATAGTTGCCTGAGTGGCCTCCCAATGTGCACTAATCACAATAATCGCTTTAGGTCTAATTAAGCATTCTGTCATCTGTCTAAGACAACTCACCATCTTTTCATGTCCCGAGCCTTTAAAGAAGGGAGATGCACCCGCACCGTGAGATATAAAAATAACTGAACTAGCCATAAGATTACATATTAATGAGTAATTGAATTTGAGATTGAATATAACATGCCCAACTAACACATATAAAAAAATCATTACAAAACTTACGGATTTCACTTTATCCAAAAATTATAAGTGCTAAAATGTGCGCTTGGCCTTACAGCCTCTATCACACTACCATTGGAGCTGACTAAAAAAATGACTCGACGAATTATCCGAATCTTAATGTTGCTCACCCTTACCCTATTAGACGCGTGCGACAACAGCACCTCTAATATTAAGCCTGATAACAATCTGTCTGGCTATCAATCTACTGCACCCATACAAACTATTCCCACACCCAGACCTTATAAAAAAACCACCTATTCAGGTATATTTCAAAAGCCCGGTGAATTAGAACCCGCAGTAGAATTTTGGCGAAAAACTTATACCTCCTGGTATCGCTCACAAGTAGCCATTCATGATGATCGTTACTTAGATGTCATCTACGAAGTGATGACCATTCCAGGTGACGTAGCAGAAAGCTTAACCACCGAACAAAAAGAAATGGTTAAAAACCGCCGTGATTTTTGGCGCACTTATCTCTCTACACTTGAAAATAAAGTAAACACCAGTACATCTCTAACGGCAACCGACAGACAAATTATTGATAAATTTAGGATAAC
>JAPLRS010000040.1 GCA_026399015.1 Methylococcales bacterium
GAGGCAGATTCCTACGCGTTACTCACCCGTCCGCCACTCGTCAGCGCCCGAAGGCCTGCTACCGTTCGACTTGCATGTGTTAAGCATACCGCCAGCGTTCAATCTGAGCCATGATCAAACTCTTCAGTTTAAATCAGTTTGTCACTTAATAAGATAAGTGACCAATCTTGGCTCGACTACAGAATTAAAACGTTTAAAATTTCTTTTATCCGTGTTGTTCTTGTGTCGATTATTTGTTAACATAATTAACTATCGCCACAAGCACCCACACAAATTATTTTGATCGTATTTTTAAAAAGCGTGGAACCGAAGCCCCGTTGAGTCCGACTATTATACAGAGCCAATCTCGATTGTCAACATCTTGTTAACCTTTATTTTCAATCCCTGACCCGAAACTCTCATTGATTGTTGCGGGAAAGCCGACCATTATAACCAACTTTCATCCTTTGTCAACTCCCTGTTGACATTATTTCTTACCTCATCCGACCAAAACACTTACCGCTTGCTTCAGACCAGCCCACTATTATAGCTATCTTTTGCAACTTTTCAACCCCCTTTGTCATTCACTCCTGCGAATAATTACCAACGGGATTGAAAATCATATACTTAGTCAACAATAAAAATTAGTCTCTATCTGATAGAGCCCTAAGCATGAGCCAATGGCATCACATTAATACAAATCATCACACACGAAACACTAACTCCAACACGTTTTGCTTCAAACTAGTTCTAAAACATATCGCTTATAATCCAGCCTTCACTACTACTCTAGCAAACTTGCGCTTCCCTTATCAACTTTTTGCTTGTTGATAAGTTTTAATCTTATTTATGTTTATTTTTATACACAAGTTATACACATCATTATTTTTTCTCTTTTCCTATTTTTTTGACATAAAAAAAGGGCAATATCAATATGCCCCTTTTTCATATTTACTATCAATTTTTTAAACTTGGTTACTTTCCAATACAGAAACTTGAAAAAATTCTACCTAACAACTCATCCGAACTTACAGTCCCAGTAATTTCAGCAAAACTAATTTGCGCTTGTCTTAAATCTTCGGCGACTAATTCGCCTGCCTTATTTATTTTTAATTGAGTCAAAGCACTTTCTACAAATTCACTTCCTATTCTTATTGCCTCTATATGTCTTCTTCTTGCTAAAAAGACATTATCTGCACTTGTATCAAAACCAACAGTATCTTTGAGATGTGCTTTTAATAAATCTAATCCTATATTTTTTTTAATCGATAAATAACACTTATATCCATTTTCTGTTTTTTCTAATTTTGGATCAGTATTTATTAAATCTATTTTATTAAAAACTTTTATAACAGGAATATTTATTGGTAATGATTTTAATATTTGATCATCTTCCTTTTCTCTTGCATCAATCAATAACAGTATTTTATCTGCTTTTTGAATTTCTAAATGCGCTCTACGAATACCTTCTTTTTCGATTAAATTTTCACTTTCTCTTATACCCGCTGTATCAATGATATGTAAAGGCATCCCGTCTAATTGAATTCTTTCTCTAAGAATATCTCTTGTTGTTCCTGCAATATCTGTAACAATTGCAGCTTCATGACCTGCTAATGCATTTAATAAACTTGATTTACCTGCATTTGGTTTACCAACTAATACAACGGTCATACCATCCCTTAGTAATCGTCCTTGTTGTGCAGTCTTTTGGATTTGTTGTATTTTATCAATTAACCTAATAATACGATTTTCTACTATACCATCTGAAAGAAAATCTATTTCTTCATCTACAAAATCAATTGCAGCTTCAACATATACACGTAATTCTGTTAGTTCTGTGACTAGCTCATTTATTTGATCAGAAAATACTCCCTGCATCGATTTTTGTGCTGATCTTACTGATTGTTCAGTTGTACTTTGTATTAAATCTGCGATTGCTTCTGCTTGAGCTAAATCTAGTTTTCCGTTTAAAAATGCTCGTTCTGTAAATTCACCTGGCTTAGCTATTCGTGCACCTAATGAAATTACCCTTCGTAATACCATATCTAGTACAACTGAACCGCCATGACCTTGCAATTCGAGTGTATCTTCACCGGTATAAGATGCCGGACCAGGAAAATAAAGACAAACCCCTGAGTCAATCACACTGTTATCTTCATCTAAAAATGCAGAATAAATGGCGTGTCTAGCTTTAAGGGGTTTATTGAGGATTTTTTGAGCAATCTCAGTTACATTCGTTCCTGAGATTCTAATAATACCAACACCACCATTCCCTGGCGGTGTTGCAATTGCTGCAATGGTATATTGATGTATAAGCAAATTAACCTGCTTTTTCTATTTGCTTAGTAATATAGGATTGTTGAATTATCGATAATGTATTGTTAATTACCCAATACAATACCAATCCAGCTGGAAAAAATAAGAAGAAAATTGTAAACACGATTGGAAACATTTTCATTACTTTTGCTTGTACTGGATCAATCGGTGGAGGATTCAAACCTTGCTGAATTTTCATGGTAATACCCATAATAATTGGCAAGATGTAAAAAGGGTCCTGAATTGATAAATCTTGTATCCATAACATAAACGGTGCTTGACGAAATTCAACCGTCTCACTTAATACCCAATACAAAGCCATAAATACTGGAATTTGAATTAATATTGGTAAACATCCGCCCAATGGATTAACTTTTTCTTTCTTATATAATCCCATCATCTCAGTATTGAAGCGTTGTCTATCATCAGCAAAACGCTCTTGTAATTCCTTAAGACGTGGTTGTATTTTTCTCATTTTAGCCATTGATCTAAAACTAGATTGTGACAATGGAAAAAATAATAATTTAATACAAAAAGTAACACCAATAATTGCAACACCCCAATTACCAACAACACCATGTATTTGGTTTAATAACCAATAAATTGGTTTTCCTATAAAAGTAAGCACACTATAGTCAACTGTTAACTCTAATCCTGTTGCTACTTGTTCCATCAATGGTTGTACTTTAGGTCCGGCAAATAATTGTGATGAAAATTGAGCAGTTGTATTATTTTCAACAGTTACCATTGGAGAATAAGTACCAATCACAAAGCGATTATCATTTAACTCTTTAGTATAAAAATGATTTTCTTCCTGTGATGGTGGAATCCAAGCTGAAGCAAAGTAATGTTGAATAAAAGCAGCCCATCCACCCTTTGAACTTTCATTCAAAGTTTCTTCAGCCATATCATCAAAGCTTATTTTTTGATATTTATTTTTTTCTGTATAAATAACACCGCCATCATAAGCTCTCATGCCACCAGTTAACATATTGCCTTTACTTGAAGTATCTTCAACTTTTAGTAATTGGCTATATTGTCTACCTGTCCAAACTTTTCCAGAGTCATTTTTAACAATCTGATCTAATTTTATTTCATAGCTACCACGTTTAAATGTATAAACCTTTGAAATAACGAAACCTTGGTTATCTGTCCAAATCAATGGAACAGTTAATGTATCTTGATCAGCTGATAAGCTGTATTCATCTCGTTCATTTGAAAACACAGTATAGTGATTAGCAGTAGCTAAACCAGCATCAGCAATTAATCCACTTTGAGCTACAAATATTTTTTCTGGAGTACTATTGAATAAACGTATTGGAGTTGAATTAATCTCAGCAGGGGACATGCCAACTAATTCACGAAGATTATTTACAACATTATTTGATTTTTGTACTGGATAGTTCAATAAATCCAAATTGGTTACTGTACCACCTTGCAAATCAATTTCTAGTGCTATTACATCAGTTTTAATTTTAATTGTTTTTACTGTTGATGTAACAGATGTAGCGGGTGTAACTGAATTTTGTATACCTGATTCAGTTTGTGCAGTTGATTGTGCTGTAACAGGTAAATCTTCTTTATTTTTAGTAACTTCAGGTGTTGAAATTGTTGCTACTACTGGTTTAGGGTTATAGTCTTGCTCCCATGCCTGCCACAACATAAAAATCAACATTCCAAAAGTAACAACGAGTACAAATCTTATATTATCCATTCTTATTACCAATTTTTTCTGGAACAGGATCTATGCCCCCCTCATGAAAAGGGTGACATTTCAATAATCTTTTAAAGGTCATATAGAAACCAATAAAAGCACCATATTTCTCTAGTGCCTCTATGGAATAACTGGAACAGCTTGGATAAAAACGGCAGTTAGATCCAAGCAAAGGACTAATAAAGTATTTATAAAACTTTATTATTGCTATGAGGATGAAGCGCATCTGGATACCAACCTAAGCCAATGTTTTTCCAGAGAATTTCTTAATGATTCTGATGGAGCATCTATTGCTTCTTTTCGAGCTAAAACTACAATATCGATATTACCGATACTTTGTTGTTTTAATCTAAAATTTTCCCTTACAGTACGCTTAATAATATTTCTATCAACGGCCTTTCTGACATTTTTTTTTGCTATTGCTAAACCCAACCTAGGATGATCAAAATCATTTCTAGTTGCTAATAAAGTAAAATAAGAATCACTTGATTTTACTGGCTTATCAAAAACTTTTTTATACTCAGATGGTTTTTTTAACCGTAACTCAGAGGGAAAATTAAAATTATGCTCTATCACCCAATATCAACTATACAGTTAATTGAGCGCGACCTTTTGCTCTACGAGCATTCAATACTTTACGGCCACCTACTGTTGCCATTCTTGCACGGAAACCATGAGTTCTTGCACGTTTAAGTTTACTTGGTTGATACGTTCTTTTCATATTATTTATAACCTAATGAGTTGAGTGTTAACAAAAACACATAAAAAAGACTCTGGATGATAAAATAATATGAATAGCATGTCAATTCTGTAATTCAATGTCGGATACTATTTTACTTTAGACATTTAATTTATTTTTTCTAACTAATCCAACTATTAACGTAACTTTATTAATGAATTTAATCTGGAATAATTGTCTAACAAAACTTGAAAATGAGATTGCCAGTTCTGATTTTAGTACTTGGATAAGACCATTACAAGCTATAGAAACTGATGGTCAAATAAAGCTTTTAGCGCCAAATAAATTTGTACTTGATTGGGTTAAACAACATTATTTTGCTAAAATTGAAGAAACAGTACATGAATTTTCTGATGGAAAATTTAATCTTACTTTTGAAATTGGTTCAAAGAAAACAATCTCTCAACCAACAAGTTCCCCTTTAAAACCTACTGAAGCAAAAAAAGTAATTCCAAATTTTCTTAATAAAGCGTTCACATTTGATAACTTTGTAGAAGGAAAATCTAACCAACTTGGCAGAGCGGCTTCAATACAAGTTTCAGAAAATTTGGGTAAAGCTTATAACCCACTATTAATTTATGGTGGATCAGGTTTAGGTAAAACGCATTTAATGCATGCTATTGGAAATGCGGTTTATCAAAAAAACCCTTCCGCAACTATCGTTTATCTTCATTCAGAAAAGTTTGTGCAGGACATGGTGCGTGCTTTACAGCAAAACTCCATTAATGCTTTTAAAGAATATTATCGAGCTATCGATGTTTTATTAATTGATGATATTCAATTTTTTGCTGGTAAAGAACGCTCACAAGAAGAGTTTTTTCACACCTTCAACACCTTACTTGATAAAAAACATCAAATTGTCCTAACTTGTGATAAATATCCTAAAGAGATTGTCGGTCTTGAAGATAGATTAAAATCTAGATTTGGCTGTGGTCTTCCAGTTTCTATTGAACCACCTGATATGGAAACTAGAGCAGCTATTTTAATGAAAAAAGCATATCAAGCTAATATTGAACTTCCTCAAGATGTAGCCTTTTTCATTGCCAAAAAAATACCTTTTAATGTTCGTGATTTGGAAGGTGCCTTAAGAAGAGTTATCGCTAATGCGCAATTTACTGGTCGTGATATTACTATTGACTTCACTCGCGAAGCTCTTCATGACCTAATTTCTTTAAAGGATAAACTAGTCAATTTAGATAATATCCAAAAAACAGTTGCAGAGTATTTCAAAATTCGTGTTTCTGATTTGTCATCTAAAAACAGAAAACAAACCATTACTCGTCCACGTCAAATGGCAATGTGTTTAGCTAGAGAGTTAACTTCACATAGTTTTCCAGAAATTGGTGATGCTTTTGGAGGTCGAGACCACACAACAGTGATGAATGCTTGTAAAAAAATATTAGAATTAAAAGAGGCTGATATAAAAATTGCTGAAGACTACTCTAATCTTTTACGTACCCTATCTCATTAATATTCACTACATCATTTTTTAGTATTCGATTGTGGATAAATACGGGTATAAACAATGACTTTTTGTTGAAAAAAGTGTGTATAAAAAATATTAATTTTTTTATTTAATAATTGTACATAAGTTATACACATATAAAATTAGATAAGAAATATACAATAACATATTGATAATTAAGTATAATTAGACTTATACACAGTTTTTTACGAAACTAATAGTAATAAAATAAAGAAATATAACAATATTATTATTTACTAAGATTAATACTTTCATCCGAGTCAATAACTCTTAAAAATCATTCAGACACTAAATTAACTAAAAATTATGAAATTTATAATTAACAGAGAAGACATCTTGCCGGCATTACAACAAATAGTTAGCGTTATTGAAAAAAGACAGACTATGCCAATACTTTCTAATGTACTTATAGTTGCCGAAGATAATTATTTATTTTTAACAGGTACTGATTTAGAAATTCAAATCGTCGCTAAAATTAGTCTTGTTAATGAAATTACTGGTGCTATTACTGTACCTGCACGAAAATTTTTAGATATCTGTCGATTATTACCTGCAAACGCCGAAATCAAATTCGAATCACAAAACGATAAAGTAAAAATTGTTTCTAATAGAAGTCGATTTTCCTTAAATTGTTTACCAGCTGATAACTACCCTGAATTTTCAGAATCAATATTGGATAATATTATTTACATCAACGCTGGTAAATTTAAAAAAGCCCTAGATAAAACGTTGTTTTGCATGGCTAATCAAGATGTACGCTATTATTTGAACGGTTTATTATTAAATATTTCAAACAGCAAACTTAAATTAGTGGCTTCTGATGGCCATAGACTTTCCATTTATGAAGATGTTTTATCTGAAGCGACTGGTTTTGAATCTAGAATTATCTTCCCTAGAAAAGGAGTTCAAGAATTAAGCAAATTGTTAGATGATCCAGAATTAGAATTAAAAATAGAATATTCAAATAACAATATTAAAGTCCATTTTAAAAATATTGTTTTTTCAGCTAAATTAGTAGATTCAAAGTACCCGGATTTTAGTAAGATCTTTCAGCAAGATTTTTTTGCACCGGTTCAAATTCCAAGATTATCTATCAAAGAAGCTCTTACGCGTGTTTCTATTCTTTCACATGAAAAATTAAAAGGAGTTACTTTAGACATTTCTAGTGGCAGTTTAAAAATCAGTTCCCACAATCTAGAGCATGATGAAGCAGAAGAAGAGATTTCTATTGATTATGTGGGTAGTTCAATATCAATTGCTTTTAACGCCCAATATTTACTCGATGCTTTTTCAAATTTAGATTCTGATTTTGCTATGTTAACCATAGCAAGTAATTTAACGAGTTGTTTTATTGATGAACCAAATGAACCCACTTATAAGTTTATTGTTATGCCAATGAGACTCTAAGATCAATCAAATGTCTTTAGTTAAGTTGGATATTTATTCACTCAGAAATATCCAAAAAGAATCTTTTTATCCCACTTCTACTATTAATTTGTTTTATGGTGAAAATGGAAGTGGGAAAAGTTCCATTGTTGAAGCTATCTTTATTTTAGGGCGTGCTAAATCATTTCGTTCTCATTCAATTAAATCTGTCATAAGTTTTTCAGATACTCAATTAATTGTCTCAGCTCAACTTCTACAATCTAATGGCAATAATCTAAATTTAGGTGTGCAATTAGATAATAAAAACATTCGTTGCCATATCAATCATCAAATCACTAAAAAAAGATCTGATTTAGCTTATGCTCTGCCATTACAAATTATCCATCCAAAAAGTTACGAATTATTAGATGGAGGACCACAATTAAGACGCGAGTTTTTAGACTGGGGCGTATTCCATGATAATGAGAATTTTTTAACTTTATACAGTAAGTTTAAGGTCGCTTTAAATCAGCGAAATGCATTACTCAAATCAAAGCAAGTCCAGCATATTCATGTTTGGAATAAAGAATTGATTTATTACGGTACAATAGTTAACAGTTATCGAGATATTTATTTACAAAAATTTAAACCAATATTTTTAAATATTCTTAAATGTTTTTTTCAAATTGAAAATATTGATTTAAAACTTTTACCAGGTTGGGATACCACAATCTCATTAGAAGATATTTTATTATCAACACTTGAAAAAGATCTCCGTTATGGGTTTACTCAAAATGGACCTCATCGAGGGGATTTTCAATTAACTATTGATGATAGATTAGTAAAAGAAGTAGTTTCAAGAGGTCAGCTTAAATTATTTGTTATTAGTTTAAAACTTGCTCAAATGCAATTATTGTTAAGTGAGCAAGCTAATAACGGTTGTTTTTTAATTGATGATTTCTCAGCTGAATTAGATATCGATAATAGAGAAAAACTACTACTTTATTTATCTAAAATGAATTGTCAGGTTTTTATAACAGCAACTGAAATTTCTGAGTTCGGAAACTTAAATAAAATTAATAACTATAAAATGTTCCACGTGGAACATGGCAATATAAAGTCAGTGTAATGTTCCACGTGGAACATACATAACAATTGTAAAAGGAAAGTCATGAGTGATAATGTTGATCAATACGATAGTACTAATATTCAAGTATTAAAAGGTTTAGATGCAGTAAGAAAACGACCTGGCATGTATATTGGAGATACAGATGATGGGTCAGGGTTACATCACATGGTATTTGAGGTTGTTGATAATTCAATTGATGAAGCATTAGCTGGACACTGTAAAGAAGTAAAAGTGGTTATTCATAGTAATGGTTCAGTATCGGTATCTGATGATGGCCGTGGTATTCCAGTAGATATTCATAAGGAAGAAGGGCGATCAGCGGCTGAAGTTATTATGACAGTGCTACATGCCGGTGGAAAATTTGATGATAATGCTTACAAAGTATCTGGTGGTTTACATGGAGTGGGCGTTTCGGTAGTTAATGCTCTTTCTGAAGAACTGAATCTAGAAATTCGTAAAAATGGCCAACTCTATAAACAACAATACAAGATGGGTGAACCGGTCGCACCACTTGCCGCAGTCGGTCCAGCAGATGGTTCAGGTACTTTAATTAATTTTAAGCCTAGTGCAGAAACATTTACTGATGTTGAGTTTCATTATGAAATTTTGGCTAAAAGATTACGCGAGTTGTCATTTTTAAATTCAGGTGTACGCATTAGTTTACGTGATGAAAGAAGTGATAGATCTGATGTATTTGAATTCGAAGGTGGAATTGGTGCTTTTGTTGAGCATCTAAATAAAAATAAAACACCATTATTTCCCGAAGTTTTTCATTTTATAGCTGAAAAAGAAGGTGTAACAGTTGAAATTGCAATGCAATGGAATGATTCGTATCAAGAAAATGTGTTTTGTTATACCAATAACATACCGCAGAGAGATGGTGGTAGTCATTTGGCAGGATTTAGAGGCGCTTTAACTCGTACCGTAAATCAATACATAGAAGCTAGCGGTTTAGCAAAAAAAGAAAAAGTTCAAACCACAGGCGACGATGCTAGAGAAGGTTTAACAGCCGTTCTTTCAGTTAAAGTACCTGATCCTAAGTTTTCATCGCAAACAAAAGATAAATTAGTTTCATCTGAAGTTAAACCTTTAGTTGAATCTACAATGAATGAAAAACTCCAAGAGTTTTTATTAGAGAAGCCACAAATAGCAAAAGCAATTGTGGGTAAAATTATTGATGCTGCACGTGCAAGAGAAGCGGCACGTAAAGCTCGTGAAATGACACGCCGTAAAACTACTTTAGACATAGCGGGTTTACCTGGGAAGTTAGCGGATTGCCAAGAAAAAGATCCAGCTTTATCAGAATTATTTCTAGTGGAAGGGGATTCTGCAGGTGGGTCTGCAAAACAAGGACGCGATAGAAGAACTCAAGCTATCTTACCGTTAAAAGGTAAGATTCTAAACGTAGAAAAAGCTCGTTTTGACAAGATGATTTCATCTGAAGAAGTCGGTACTTTAATTACTGCTTTAGGTTGTGGAATCGGTAAAGATGAATATAACTTAGAAAAGCTTCGGTATCATCGAATTATCATCATGACTGATGCGGATGTTGATGGTTCTCATATTCGAACTTTATTATTAACTTTCTTTTATCGTCAGTTACCAGAGATAGTTGAGAAAGGTTATATTTATATTGCACAACCCCCTTTATATAAAGTTAAAAAAGGTAAGCAAGAACATTATGTAAAAGATGACGCGCAACTCAATGAATATCTAATCCAATTAGCATTAGATAAAGCGCAGTTGTTTACAGATGAGACAGCACCACCTATACAAGGTCAGGGTTTAGAAAAATTAGCCAGTGAATTTACGGGGGTTGTTAGTGTTATTAATCGTTTAACTAGACGTTATGATGATGCCTTTTTAGAGCAATTTTCATACATGGATGTTGTCAGCGATGAAATAAAACAAAATGAGCAAAATCTTGAGGCTTGGTTTAATAAATTAGAACAGAAGTTGAACTCTAGTGAAGGCAAAGCTGTTTTTTCTATAGTCCTTGATGATTATAAGTCGGTTGACGAATTTTCAATTACAGTTAATAAAAAATTAAATGGAATTACTAAAACATTTGTATTGCCGTCAACTTTCTTTAATGGCAAAGATTATTTAAAAATTGCGCAATATGCGACTAATACAGCCGGTATGTTTAATGAAGGTTCGTATATGCAAATGGGTGAAAGACAACAGCCGGTAAATAGTTTTAAACAAGCCTTTGAATGGATGATGAAAGAAATCAAAAAAGGCCAACATATCCAGCGTTATAAAGGTCTAGGCGAAATGAATCCAGAACAATTATGGGAAACAACCTTAGATTCAAATAATCGTCGTTTACTACAAGTTAGAATTGAAGATGTTATTGCAGCAGACGAAATATTTACTACTTTAATGGGTGATGTAGTAGAACCGCGTCGTGACTTCATCGTTAAGAATGCCTTGGATGTAACTAATCTGGACGTATAACATGCTTACTTTCCCCCAAATTGATCCTGTCGCATTAACCTTAGGTCCTGTTAAAGTTCATTGGTATGGTTTAATGTATTTAATAGGCTTTGCCGCTGTGTATTTTTTAGGACAAAAAAGAGCTCAAGTCCCTTGGTCTGTTATTAAACCTGAAGCGATAGAAGATCTTGTTACTTATGGGGCTATGGGGGTTATTTTAGGTGGGAGAATTGGTTATATTTTATTTTATAATTTTTCAGAGTTTTTAAACGATCCTATTATTCTGCTTAAAATTTGGCAAGGCGGTATGTCATTTCATGGAGGCATGTTGGGTGTGTTTATAGCGATGTGGTTATTTGCAAAGAAACAGCAATGTTCAATGTTTCAATTAACTGACATTATTGCACCTTTGGCTCCAATAGGATTAGGGGCAGGGCGTATAGGTAACTTTATTAATTCAGAATTATGGGGAAGATCAACAGATGTGCCATGGGCTATGGTATTTCCTAATGGTGGCCCACTTGCGCGTCATCCATCTCAATTGTATGAGGCTTTTTTAGAAGGCTTCGTATTATTTACAATCCTATGGATTTATTCAAATAAACCACGTCCAACTATGACATTAACAGGCATGGCATTGTTTTTTTATGGTTGTTTCCGATTCTTTATTGAGTTTTATAGAATGCCAGATGCACATTTAGGGTTTGTAGCATTAAATTGGGTCACAATGGGTCAAATACTTTCCACACCAATGATTGTTATTGGCGCTGGTTTAGTGTACTGGGCTCGTAAAAATGAAATTGTTAGATAAAAATAAAGCATGCAGCAATATTTAGATTTATTAGAAAGAATTCGTACCGAAGGCGCATTAAAAGGTGATAGAACAGGTAGTGGCACATTATCTATTTTTGGTCATCAAATGCGCTTTAATCTGGCTGAAGGGTTTCCATTAGTCACTACTAAAAAAATTCATTTAAAATCCATTATTCATGAATTATTATGGTTCTTAAAAGGTGAAACTAGTTTAGCTTACCTGCATGAAAACCAAGTTAATATTTGGAATGAATGGGCTGATGATCAGGGTGAGTTAGGCCCTGTTTATGGACATCAATGGCGATCTTGGCCTACAGCAGATGGACATAAAATAGATCAAATACAGCAAATCATTGATCAACTTAAAAAGACACCTCATAGTCGTAGAATTATAGTGTCTGCTTGGAATGTAGCTGATTTACCAGATGAAACAATTAGCCCACAAGCTAATGTTAAGTTAGGAAAAATGGCTTTAGCGCCTTGTCATGCTTTTTTTCAGTTTTATGCGGCAGATGGAAAGTTATCTTGTCAGCTCTATCAGCGTAGCTGTGACACGTTTTTAGGTTTACCATTCAATATTGCGAGTTATGCATTATTGACGCATATAGTCGCTCAGCAGAGCGATTTGGCTGTAGGGGATTTTATTTGGACTGGAGGTGATGTTCATTTGTATCTTAACCATCAAGAACAAGCTGATTTACAATTAAATCGAAAACCTTATGCTTTACCAACTTTAAAAATAGTTGATAAACCCGAATCTATCTTTGCTTATAAATACGAGGATTTTGTCATTGAAAATTATCAGGCTCATGCGCATATAAAAGCCCCTATATCTATCTAGTTTAGTAAATTTAAAAGTACGTTAGCGGGCTTCTAGTCTTAAAAACGCTTTCACAAGATATAAGTTCAGTCTATTAAAATAACTGAAAAATCAATAATTTATCTATAAGAGCCTAATTAATATGAATGTAATACATAAAGCCCACCCTTGGCATGGTATCAATCCAGGGGAAAATGCACCCACCATCGTAACAGCATTTATTGAAATTGTACCTTCTGATACTGTTAAGTATGAAATTGATAAAGACAGTGGTTATCTTAAAATAGATAGACCGCAAAAATTTTCAAATATGATTCCTACTTTGTATGGATTTATTCCCCAAACATATTGTGCAGAAAAAACGGCTGAATACGCTTCATTAATGTCGGGAAAAAATGTACCTAAAGGTGATGGAGATCCTTTAGATATATGTGTGTTAAGTGAACGTAGTGTAACGCATGGTGATATTTTGCTACAGGCTATACCTATTGGCGGTTTTCGCTTATTAGATGGTGGTGAAGCCGATGATAAAATTATTGCTGTAATGAAAGGTGATGAGTTTTATCGACAATGGAATGATTTATCTGATTGTCCAGATTCTTATATCAATCGTCTTAAGCATTATTTCTTAACGTATAAACATTTACCAAGTGAGCCTAATATTTGTGAAATTACGGATGTATATGGTCGAGAAGAAGCTCATGAAGTTATCAAACGTTCAATGGAAGATTATCAACATCATTTTGGGTGTAAATAATTAAGATTTGATAGAATTATACAGCTCTAAAAACGTTTCAAATTCTTCAATAGGTAACGGTTTGCTGTATAAGTAACCTTGGCAAAGATGACAACCTAGTTTTTCTAGTAAAAGGCGTTGAGTTTCTGTTTCAACGCCTTCTGCGATAACATCCATGCCGATGTTTTTAGCCATAGAAATAATAGCTTGCACAATAATGGCATCATCAGATCCAGTTAAAATGTCATGCACAAAACTTTGATCAATTTTTATCTGATCAAAAGGAAGTTTTCTAAGGCTAGACAAGGAAGAATAGCCAGTGCCAAAGTCATCCATAGAAAAACGAACTCCCATAGCTCTTAAGGCGTGCATTTTATTAATCGTGTCGTTGATGTCATTAATAACGAGGCTTTCAGTCAGCTCAAGTTTTAGTAAATTAGGATTAATAGGAATACGTTGTAATAGTGCTTCAATATTTTCAACAAAGTCCGGTTGGCGGAATTGCAAAACACTAATATTAACAGCTAATTGTATTTCTTTAGGTTCAGCTTGCGTTTCCCATTGTCTGATTTGTTGACAGGCCTTTTCAAGAACCCATTGTCCAATATCAATAATGAGTCCGGTTTCTTCTGATAGAGGAATAAAATCTAAGGGTGAAATCAGTCCTTGTTCAGGGTGTTTCCATCTAATTAATACTTCGGCTTGGTTAATTTTTTGGTTATAAATCACTTGGGGTTGGAAATATAAACAAAACTGTTCTTCTGCAATAGCAATATGCAAGTCGTTTTCAAGCGCCACTCGAGCATTAATATTAGTTTGCATATTTGGATCAAAAAAACATAAGGTATTGCGCCCACTTGTTTTTGCTTGGTACATGGCTATATCAGCTTGTTTTAATAATTCATCAGAAGAATACTCAGTACCTTTAAAGAGTGTAATACCAATGCTAGGGGTGGTTCTGTAGGTATGGGTTTTTAAAATATAGAGTTGAGAGAGTGTATGAAGAATTTTTTGGCTAATGAGATTAGCTTGTCTTAAAGCGTCTAATTCATCGATATTTAAATCTTCCAATAAGACAATAAACTCATCACCGCCTATGCGCGCTTTTGTATCACTTTCACGTAAGCAATCTTCTAGGCGTCTAGCAACCTGTACTAAAAGCACATCACCCATATCATGACCTAAGGTGTCATTAAGGGTTTTAAAATTATCCAAATCAATAAAAATAATGGCGCCGATTAGTTTATTTCGTTGGCTAGCAATTAGGGCTGTGTTAACGCGATCTAGTAAAAGACGACGATTCGCTAAACCAGTCAGAGCATCATAAAAAGCGAGGCGCTCAATTTCTTCCCTAGCATTCATATTAGAAGTTATATCAATCATGGTAGACACATAATTTGTTACCACTCCTGTATTATTTTTAACTGCCTTAATGGTGATAAATGCCGGATAGAGGTGACCATTTTTGTGGGTATTCCATATTTCACCTTCCCAATGATCCATATCCATGATGGTTTTCCATAGTGATTTATAGAAATTTGCATCATGTTTAATTGATTTTAGAATATTAGGAGATTTGCCAATTACTTCAGCTTCTGTATAACCAGTAATAAGGCAAAATGTGGGGTTGACGCTTAAAATAACTTTATTTTTGTCAGTAACTATCATGCCTTCTTGTGAGTTAAAGACAGTAGCTGCAATACTGAGTTTTTGTTCGGATTCAATCCGCTCAGTAATATCATGTGGAATAACAAAAAAACGTGACTTGTTAGGATCTGCAGCCGTTTTATAAGAGATAGAAAGTTCATACCAGCCACTTCCGTAATAAGGATTAATTTGAACGACATAACCCCTGGAGATACCTATTTGTTTAGCATCTTTTAACGCATTTTCAAAAACGGCCAACGACTCTGGTAATAAAATCTCATTAAAAACATGTGATATTAAATAGTTAGTATTTAAATTCAATTGATTTTGATTATTACACCAAATATTTAAAATAACGCCTTGTCTATCTAGTTCAAAAAGAAAATCTGGAATAGCTTGAAGGGTAAGACTTAAATTATCATTTAGTATTCGTACTTCCTGATCTTGTTTAAGAAGAATGGCGGAGGTTGTATTAAGTGCCTCAATGAGTCTTTGTAATTCAGTCACTGAAGAAGTCTGGTTTAAGGTTTTACCAAAGTTGCTTGGTAATTTTTTAGCAAAATCAGTTGCACGTTTAATTTGGCGGAGTGGATTTCTTAAAGAAATAAGTAAAACCACACTCGATAATACTAGAGATAGTAATGAGATAAGCAGGGTTCGGTAATGAATTTGAGCTTGAGTAGCAAGAATGTGATCTAAAGTTATCCGAGTGCGTACCCAGCCTAACTGACTATCTCCAATAGTAACGGGAAGCCAAGTAGTAATATGATTGTTTTCAATGACAGAATATCGTGATGTTGGTAATAATGGAGCCACTCCAAAATGGGTTAATTTCCAGTTATTATTTGTGCTGTCTTGTGTTGCCTCGATAATCGCTTTACCGTTTTTAGTGAGTACCAATAAACTATCTAAATGCGGAAAATTGATAAATTGATTGATAGTTTGATCAATATTCGCATAATCCTTAATAACAAAATAAGGAGCTAGACTGGTTGCCAGACCATTAGTGATTAAATAAGCCTCTTTATAAGTAGATTGTCTTGCTGCGTCACTTTGTTCAGTCGCAATATAGCTGCCTAGCGCCAGAACTGAAATAACTGAGCCAATACTGCCTGTAATAGCAAGGCGTAAAAAAAGACTTTTGGGGCGTAACACTAGCTAAACTATTTAGAAAGTTTTTCGAGTTTTAGTTTTTCAATCAGTTGGTAATCTTTTGCATAATTAGCGATGACGGGTTTTGACATTTGAATGCCTTTAAAAACTTCTTTATTTTCAGATGCATTAGCTAAACTAATCAGAGTTGTGCTTATTTGCTCACGTATTTTTTTAGAAACTCTTGGATGAGCCGCTAAAGGATGTGGTGCGTATTTGGGGGTGATATATAAAACACGCAATTGGTCTTGGATATCCAGCGGTTCTTTTTCAAAGGTATTATTAATGCCACCGCCAGCAGCAACTTCACCTAATGCGACTGTACGGTATACATTACTGTGTGTATTAGCGAACAGCGGGGTAATAGGTATTTTTTGTTTAGATAATAAAGATCTAATCAATAATGAGGCAGCAAAGGCATTCGGTGCAGGAAAAGCGACGCTTTGATTTTTAAGTTCAGTGATTGACTTAATTGGACTGTCTTTTTTAACAACCAACATGCCTTCTAAGAGATTAGCAGAATCACGAACTAAAGGCATGTAGCCTTGGCTGTGTTTTGCTAAGGTCATGTGGTAAGGATTCATATAGGCTAAATCAGCTAAGCCGTTTTCTAAGTCCTTTTCAAAATCAGGGATACTAGCAGGAACAACTAATTCAAATTTTAAACCCGTAGTTGCCGTTAATTTTTCTAATATTGGTGTCCACGCATTATAAGTTTGTAATGGTGAAAGCTGTGGGACTATATAAACCCGATAAGGTGGTTTTTCTGTCGATTCTGCAACACATAATCCAACAGTTAATACATAAGCTACAAAAATAGCGATTAGTGTTTTAAATTTGCACATAACAGACTCCTATTTAACAGAGTGATTAAGGAGATTAATTAAATTTAATGTCCTTGTGGGTTTCTTTGACCATACTGATACTTAAATTTACGTTTTAATAAGCCGGCTGGATCATCAGGAATACGTTTTAGCCATTGCTCATTCGCTTGTTGTTGCTCGGTTGTGGGCTGTTCCTGAGATTCGACTGCTTGAGCCTCGTTTTTATCTTTTTCGTCATCAGATTTATCGGCCTTTTTTTCATCGGCTTGTTTAGCCTTTGCTTCTTCTGCTTTTTTCTCTTGCTCTTGTTTTTCTTGGGCTTCTTTTTCTTGTTGCTCTTTATTTTCAGCAGAATTTTGTTCATCAGCTTGTTGTTGCTGAGTTTTTTGTTCCTCTGATTGTTCTGGCTTTTGCTCTTCAGATTTATCCGAATTTTGCTGATCTTGCTTATCTTTAGACTGCTCGTCTTTATTATCTTTTTGGTCTTGTTTGTCCTGCTTATCTTTATTTTTTTGCTCTTGTTCTTGTTTTTTTAATTCTTTTTCAACTAACTCTTTATTAAATTTGGCATCGGCATCTTCAGGATTTAAAGCTAAGGCTTGATCATAAGCTTTTAAGGCCTCTTTTAATTGCCCAGATTGTGCCAACGCATTGCCTTGGTTATAGGCATTGAGTTGGGTTTTAGGTTCTTTAAGGTTTTCTAAAGCCTTATCGTATTGCCCAGCTTTGTATTGTGCAGCGGCTTTCCAGTCAGGGTTATCAAATAAATTGGCAGCTTCTTCAAATTGCTTATTCTGATAAGCTTGTTGGGCTTGTTGATTTTTAGTTTGCCACAAATCTTGCCAGGTAAAAGCATAGCTATTTTTTGGTAAAGGTAATAGTAACAATAGAGCCCAACACAATAAGCCTTTTCTAAAACTTAAGGCGGCTAGAGGTAGAGCAAATGCTAATAGCCAAGGGCCTTTATCGTCCCACTGATCCAATAAGACATTTATATCTTCCTTATCATTTTGTTGTGCGGGTTGATCTAAATTAGTTAATAGATTTTTAACATCTGCATCGTTGGCGGTTATTGTTTGATAACGACCTTTACCGATTTCCGCTAATTTGGCTAATTCATCAGTCTTTAATTTAGGGATAATAATGCTACCTTGTTGATCTTTTAAAAAGCCACCTTCCGTTAAGGCAATTGGCGCACCATCTATAGTCCCAACACCTAATACAGATAGGCTGTAAGTATCTAAACGTTCAGCTGCGTTCAAACCATCTTCATTAACTTGATCGGTTAATAATAATATTTGGCCTTTTTGCAACCCTGCTTGTTTAAATAAATCTACGGCTTTTTTTAAGGCTAGTTCAGTATTATTACCATCCGTTGGCATAATGTCAGAAGTTAGGGCTTCTAATTGGCTTTCTATGGTTTCAGCATCGTCAGTAAGAGGCGTTACTGTAAAGGCATCACCGGCATAAACTAATAAAGCCGTTTGCCCGTCTTTACGCTGAGCCAAGATGTCTGAAATTTTGTAGCGAGCTCTAATTAAACGGCTGGGTTTAACATCTTCGGCATTCATAGTACGTGATAAATTTAGCGCAATGACTAAGGCCGAATCATTTCTAAAAGCTGGTGATGGCAAACGATCCCAAGTGGGACCAGCGATGGCTATAATTGTTAATAAAGCCGCTAATGCACCTGCTGTTAAGGGCCAGCGACTTTGGCTAGCGGCTTTTTCTTGTAATAAATAAGGCAGTAAGTCAGCATCACAAACACTAGTCCAATTACCGCGACTTAATTTGTTTTTTAATAAGAAGAATACAATACCTATATAAGGTAATAAGGCTAATAGCCAGAACGGCCGGATAAAGTGAAAATCGGCTAGATTCATGACAACCTCACACGCGTCGCGCAAATAAAACTCACTAATACTAAAGCCAGACCTAAAGGCCAAGGATACAATTCAGTATGCGGTCTAAAGTATTGTTTATCTTTTTCTACGGGTTCTAGTTGATCCAATAACATATAAATATTGTTTAATTCATCTGAGTTTCTGGCTCTAAAGTATTTACCACCAGTACTTTCTGCTACTTTAACTAAGGTGTTCTCATCTAAATCGCGAGATGGATTAACCTTTCTGTTTCCAAAAAAACTACGCACAATCATTTCATCTGCGCCAACACCAATAGTATAAATTTTTAAATGATTATCTTTTGCCAATTCAGCCGCTTTTATAGGTGTTACTTCTCCTGCGGTATTGGCTCCATCAGTAAGTAAGATTAATACACGGCTATCGGTAGGTTGATTTTTAAGGCGTTTAACCGCTAAACCAATTGCATCTCCAATAGCTGTATTTTCACCTGCTAAACCAATAGCTGATTCGTTGAGTAAGGTTTGGACGGTTTTGCGGTCAAACGTTAATGGGGTTTGTAAATAAGCTTTAGTACCAAATAAAACTAGGCCTAATCGGTCACCTACACGACGATTAATAAAATCAGTGGCTACCGCTTTAATCGCTGTTAGCCTATCGACAGGTTGTTTATTAATAAAAAAATCTTGTTCTTCCATACTCGCAGATAAATCGACTGCTAGCATTAAATCTCGCCCACTCACAGCTTGCTCTATTGGATCCCCTAACCATTGCGGGCGGGCAGAAGCAATAACTAAAAGACTCCAAGCAATAATGGCTAAAAATAAAGGCCATTGCTTCGCTTGCGATACTGATTGTGAATGTCCCTCTGAAAAATCATTTAAAAAAGGCACTTTTAAAGCAGATTCTTCAACTGTAATTTGGGCAGGAATCAGCCAACGGATCAATAAAGGAATTGGTAGGCTAAATAAGAGTAAAGGCCACTCAAAATGAATCATGATGTTTGGGTAGTTTTAGCGTGAGAAGATTGGGCTTTAAGCCAGGTTTCACATAATACGAGTAACTCGGCTATTTCTGCGGCACTGGGTGGTGTTTTGCGGTAAGCAGCATCCGCTAATAAACGTCCTTGTCCTTGCGTAAATGGGTTACCTGAAACAGATGTATCTAAAAATGCTAACCAAGCTAGACCCGTTAAACTAGCAACTTGGCTTCGGGGAGAAAGACTAATCGCAACCCGTCTTAATAAAGCGGAGACATCACGCAATTGTTTCTCACTTTCTTCAGGTGTGTAAAGCTTGATAAGTTGTAGATTTTTTTTAGCGGTTTTAAGGGCTGTTTTGCGGGTTACACGTTTATAAAACCAATATAAACCATAAATAAACAAAGGGATTAAAATAGCGAGTAGCCACCAACCGATGGCAGGAGGCCACCAACTGATGGTGTCAGGTAGATGAATATCTTTAAGTGGAAGTTGTTTGGGCGGCATGAGTTAACAAGTAAAAATTATCTTAAGCATTGCAAAGGGTCATCTAAAGTACTGCACGTAATAAAACTTAAACCTTGTTTTTTAGCTAAGGATTCAAGTTGTTGTTTGCGCAATTCAAAACGTTGTTGATAACTGAGTAAACGGTCTTTATCGTTTGCATCAAACAGTACATCACGGTTGTTATCCGTAAAGCGGTAACGACCTTTCAATGGCAAACTGGTTTCTAAGGGATCATAAATAAAAATTAAAACCACTTCGCAGTGTTGCGCCAACTTAGTTAAATAAGATTCCGCTACGCTATTTAAACATCTAAAATCACTAATGATATAAACCAAACTACCTGGACGGGCATGTTGGTTTAATCTTGCCAAAACATGGTCTAGAGTAATAGCATTTTGTTTTTTAGTAATAGTAGGATTAGGGTTTGTTTTAGCGACTAAAGCGTGCAAAAATCTTAAAACGGCTGAACGACCATTTTGGGGTTTTAATTCTAGACATTCATAATCAGAAAAGATTTGGCCACCAATTCTGTCACCCTGATATTCAGCGGCCCATGCTAAAAGGCCGGCTAATTTACTCGCTAATACCGATTTAAAAACGCCCCGAGTGGCAAATTGCATAGTTAAACGATTATCCACCGAGATAAAAACCGGTCTTTCACGTTCTTCTCTAAATATTTTAGTATGTGGCTTGCCGGTACGGGCTGTCACTCGCCAATCAATACTTCTAATATCATCACCGGCTTGATAAAGTCTGGCTTCATCAAATTCCATACCGCGGCCTTTAAAACGCGAGACATAACCACCACTTTGTTGGGTGCGTTTATTACCGCGATGTAAATGAATACGGGTAGCAAGTTTTGCTAAATCAATTAAAGATTTTAATGAAACCGCAACGCGTTCATTAACGGGTATTGGATCAGGTTTTTTAGATTGACTAAATAGCATCAAGGAACCGCAATTCTAGCAATTAATTCTCTAATAAAATCATCAGTAGTAATGCCTTCAGCTTCTGCTTCATAAGATAAAATCAATCGATGTCTTAAAACATCAAAAGCCATTTCTTGAATATCTTCTGGGCTAACAAAATCACGCTGTGCTAACCACGCTTTAGCTCTAGAGCAACGATCTAAGGCGATACTAGCTCTAGGACTGGCACCATATTGTAACCAAGCGGCCAAATCATATCCGTAAGCAGAAGGGTTCCGGGTTGCTAAGATTATTTGTAATAAATAATCTTCAAGGCTATCTGCCATATGAATATCTAAGATTTCATTACGGGCATCAAATAGAGTACTTTGACTAATAGGTACAAACTCTTGGCTGCTTTTTACTTTTTCAGAACGTGCTTCTGCTCTGGCTAAATGCAGAATGCTTTTTTCATGCTCTGCTTTAGGATAATCGACTTTAACATGTAATAAGAAACGATCTAATTGCGCTTCTGGTAAAGGATAAGTCCCTTCTTGTTCAATTGGGTTTTGAGTAGCCATTACCATAAATAGCTTTGGTAAAGGGTAGGTTGCTTGGCCAACAGTAATTTGGCGCTCTGCCATAGCCTCTAATAAAGCCGCTTGTACTTTTGCAGGTGAACGATTAATTTCATCCGCTAAAATCAGATTATGAAACAAGGGGCCTTTCTGAAATTCAAAGGTGCCTTGTTGTGGGCGAAAAATCTCGGTACCTGTTAAATCGGCAGGTAATAAATCTGGCGTAAATTGCACGCGATGAAAATCACCATGAATCCCTTTGCTTAAAACATTAATAGCTCTGGTTTTTGCTAAGCCTGGTGCGCCTTCAACTAGAATATGACCATCAGCTAATAGACCGATTAACATACGTTCTACTAAGATATCTTGGCCAATAATTTCTTGATTTATATAATCTTTTAAGCCACTTAGTAAGGCTTGGGTTGAGTTTTTTGAGAGATTTAGTTTGCTAGTAGGTTCTGACATGATATGAGCGTGTAGTCTTAGGTTACATGTATTTTGTTTAAAGCGAGAACCTTTAAACACTATTTTTACAAAAAGGTTCCCTATTCTAACTGTATATGGTGTTAAGTATCAAAGCTAAAACAGGGAGGGTAGTGCGGATATTTCGACTATTTTTATGACATTAGCTATAAACAATAGCTCCATTTACTAAATGTAAATGGCTGACATCAATACCGGTTAATTGAATTAAATTATCTCCGGCAGATACGCCAGACGTTGCATCGGAGATAAACACATAACTATCGGTACCGTTTTGCCAAAATGCGACATTACCTAAAGTGCTTGCTGTTTGACTCAATGCACTTTCCGCGGCAGTAATTTGTAACGCTAAGGTGTCATCTAACGGATCAAAAGTTGCGATGCCCGACGTTAAATCAATTTGCGCCATCCCTAGGGAAGCTGGCGAAAGATTGCCATCGGTACTTAGATCAATAGCTATTGTGGATACAAAAGTTAATGTGTCTTGCCCGTTAAAATGATTAACGATTCCAAAATTTGTATCTGAAGGTGTATTTGTACTTTGGGGATGTAAAATAAAATTAATATGGCCATTTGCACCATCAACATTAATGGCTGGCGTTGCAATTGGCGTAGGTAAATCGACATTAAATACCAGATTGGGATAGACGCTAGATATTAAATTAAGCATATTAGTATCAAAGGCTAATTGCTCAGGCGTTATGGCCAGATTAGTTGGCGCATCGCTAAATGTAATGTTATTAATCAAAGTTTTATTAGCTTCTAAGACATTCAAGTTATTAATAATATTAGTAAAATTATCATTAATACTAATGTTTTTTACTAAAGGATTTTCCAAAACCGTTGTCATGTTTATAACCGCAACATCACTTATCGTTAGTGTATAAGAACTAAGATTAATTAAAGCTAAGGCGTCTGCATCATTGCTTAATTGGCTATAGCTGATTGCTAACAATTGAGGAGAATTGCTTAGGGTAATACCCGTTACATGATTTAGTGCTGATACTGCTTGTAAGGTATCTAAACTAGCATTGATATGGGCAGCGGTATCTTTTACGGTCAAACTAATGACGCCGGTTATAGCAAGAACGTTTGATATTTCTGCAACAGGCACATCCGTTACTAATAATGGATAAGTATTAGAGACTAACGCTAAAACATCAGAATCATTAATTAACTGAGCATAGCTAACAGTAATATTAGTAGGTGCATCTGTTAAAGTAATGGCCGTAATTTTACTGATATTTTCTTGTAGATTTGTTAGTTGTAATAAAATATGGGATAAGGTGTCACTAATAGATATTGAGGCTACAAAAGGATTAGCTAATACAATAGCTAAATTACCTAAAGTTACATCTGTAACCACAACAGAATAGTTACCAGAAATGAGTGCCGACAAAGAACCGTTATTAATAAACTGAGCTTCTGTCATGGTTAATGCTTGCGTAGCATCGGTAATAGTTACAGTATTAATTAACGCTAAGTTGGATTTAATTAAATCAATATTGCTAGCAATATTTGCGGCGGTATCCGTAATACTAATGCTTTTTATAAAAGGTGTACTTAAAACGTTAGAGATATCAGCAGCTAAAACATTTGTCACAATTAACGTATAACTATTGTCAATTAGCACCAAGCCATTAATAGTGGCTGATCCGTTGCTAGTAATAAGTGCTAAGGCGGTTGTATCTCGGTTTAGTTGCGTTTCTGTAATGGTAAGTGTGCCAGGACTATCTGTTAAAACGATTCTGCTTATAATACTAGCGTTATTTTGTAAGTTATCTAAATGCGTGGCTATATTGCTAGCAGTATCAGCAATAGAAAATGAAACTACATGCGAGTTATTTAAGACAGTTAAAATATCTGTGACTGGGACGCCGCTAATCTTTAAAGTATAGTCCCCTAAAACTTTAGCTAAAGTGACTGCATCATTAGTAAGTTGAGCCTGCGTAATTGCTAAAGTGTTAGGTGCTCCGGTTAGGGTGATACTAGATAACTTACTGCCTAGGCTTTGTAAAAAATCTAGGTTATAGCTAATATTTTTTGCACTATCACTGACACTAATAGAGGATATTTTGGTATCTACACTTAATGTTCTGATTAATCGCGTTGGTGCATCGGTAATAGCAACACTGAAATTAGTTAATTTGTTGGCAAAAATCTTAGTGTATTGCGTAATACTTAAGTTAATAGGCGTAATTGTGCCGGATTCAGTAATACTGGCAATCTTATTGCCCGCTGTAATTAAGGCTGATAACTGGGTCGGGTTATTAATGTTAGTGGCGTTATCAATAATTGAAAATGACTTAACATGAATGTTAGTTAAAATTGCTGAAGTTTGGGCAATTGGCACAGCACTGACAATTAAATTATATCTACCGACTATTTTATTAAGAGTACCTGCGTCATTAATTAACTGATTTGCAGTTAGGTTTAATGGTGTGATTGTGCCAATTTGGTTGATTGCTGTAACTTTGCCATCTAATGCTTGAAGCGCATCTATATTGGTTGCAATATTGCCTGAAGTGTCTTTAATAATAAGGCTGGATATTTTTTCATCTGTTAATAAACTTGCCATCAAAGCAGTCGACGCATCCGAAATCTTAGCTGTAAAATTAGTAAACTTGCTGGTTAAAGCAGAACTGTATTGGCTGACCGTTAAGGTGATTGGGGTAATGCTACCTGTTTGAGTAATAGTGCTAACTTTAGAGCCCAGAATAGATAACAGATATAAGCTAGCTTTTTTATTAATGTTAAGTGCTGAGTCTAAAATCGTAACTGATCCAATATGGCCATTTGCCGAAATAATCCCTAATTTTGAGGTAGGCACAGCCGAAACATTTAAAGTATAAATACTTATTATTTTAGAGATAAGGGTTTGATTCGCCGTGAGTTGAGTGGCGCTAATCGCTAATGGGATCGTTGGGTTTGATATATTAATGCTGGCAATTTTTCTAACAATACTTTGCAAACCATCTATATTTTGAACAACATTAGTGCCGGTGTCCGTTAGCGCAAGTGAATAACGAGTGCTAATTTTGTTAAGTACATCCGTATTATTTGTTAGTTCTGTAATATTAAGTTTTACGGGAGCGGTTGGATCTGTTTGGAAAATGCTAGCGATCTTTCCTGCAGCAATTAGAGGGCTTAGGGCATTTATATTTATTGCAATGTTATCTGATGAGTCGCCAATAATAATGGCGGCCATATTGGGATTAGTATTAAAAGCCAATAGGGCATTAGATACGTTTAACCGAGAAATTATAGTCATAAATGCCCCAAAAATTATTTAGAAGAGTTAGACATAAGAGATTGCTCCATTTACTAAATGTAAATGGCTGACATCAATACCGGTTAATTGAATTAAATTATCTCCGGCAGATACGCCTGTTGTGGCATCGGAGATAAACACATAACTATCCGTGCCGTTTTGCCAAAGGGCAATGTTTCCTGCGCCAGTTGTTATTGCTTTTTCTGCGGCGGTTATCTGTAAACTTAACGTGTTATCAGTATTATTAAAATTTGCTATTCCGGTTATTGCATCTAGTTGTGCTAAGCCCACTGCTAGATTGCTAGAGTTACTTGATATATTGAGTGGCTTACTGACAGTAGTTGCAAAACTTATTTTATCTTGGTCTTTAAAAGTAGAAATTACATCAAAGTTAACCTCTGATGGGATACCCGTACTATTAGGATGCAAAATGAAATTAATATGACCGTTAGAGCCATCTAAAGAAACTATGCTTTTTGATATACCTAAATCAACATTAAAGAGGGCCGACTGGTTAGTATTAGTGATTAAATTAAGCACGTCTCTGTCATTATTTAACTGATCAACCGTTAATGCGATATCTGGAGTCGAGGTATCTTTAATATTAATTTTGCTTATAGAGCCCACAAAATTACTTAATAAATTCAAGGCTAGTTTAATACTATTTAATGTGTCAGTTATGGTGATAGATTGTAATGATGGGTCATTGGTAACTGGATTAATACTTTTGAGGTTTGAAATCGTCACATCATTAACAATTAATGAATAACTGGTTTGTAACTTGTTTAAAACCACAGCATCTGTATTGTACTGACTGAGCGTCAGTGTCATTGGGGTTAATGGATTTGTTTGGCTAATATCCGTTATTTTGTCACCCAACAATTTAAGCTTATGTAGGTTGGCTGTAATGTTTTCTGAGCTATCTACAACAAAAATGTAAGCTACATTTGCGCTAGGTGTAAAACTTGCAGGTGCTTCATTAATAGCTAGGGAAGTTGATTTACCTAAGTGATTTAAGACTGCGTTATTAGCATTTAATTGATTAGCGGTCAGTGAAATAGGTGTGGAAAGATCAGTGACCACAATGCTAGTTATTTTAGCGAGATTTGCATTTAGCATTTCAAAACTAGCGCCAATATTATCAGCCGTGTCTGATACAGAAATGCTATTAAGATGAGGATTGCTTAAAACACTATTGAGATCGGCGGTATCAACATTAGATAAATTGAGTAAGAATGCGTTAGTAATTTTATTAAACACATCGCTATTTAAGAAGAATTGATCAAAAGTAATACTAAGAGCTGGTGTGGATGTGAGTGCATTTGTTAGGCTAATAATGCTAATTTGATCAATGTAAAAGCCTAAAGTGTCTAGTTTGCTCACTATATTAGTACTAGAATCTAAAACGCTGATAGAGCTGACGGCTGGATTACTTAAAACACTTATTACATTAATGACCGGTACACTCGTGAGCTTTAATAAGTAGGGCGTAACAATATTGTTTAAAATACCCGCATATTTTACAAATTGAGTGTTTGATAGCTCTATAGGTGATTTGGGATCAAGTTGAGTGATATCGCTTAACTTAGCACCCAATGCTAATAACGCATCAAGATTATTTAAAATATTAGCCGTGGTATCTTTAAGTGTTAGTAAAGATACATGCGTATTTTTACTAATAGCAGCAATATCCGTGGTACTTGCATCTATAATGGTTAGTTTATAAAGGCCTTTTACTTTATTGAGTATCGGCGTACTGGCTAAAAACTCATTAATACTTAGGTCAATAGGCTGGTTAATATTGATAATCGTGGCGCTAGATATAACATTTGCGTTAATAGTTAATACAAAAATGTTATCAGCAATAGATGCCGCGGTATCTAAGACAGCAATATTTGTAACATGCGAGTTTTTTAACACACTTGTTACATCATCCGCGTTTATATTATTTAAAGTTAAAGAATATGGACTAGTAATTAAATTTAGAATGTCGGTATCGTTAAAAAACTGCTGTGAGCTAAGATTAAGAACACCAGAATCATCAGTAAATTTTATGTTATTAAGGGTAATAAAAATAGAACTTGTGTAAGTTTCTAATAGATCAATTTTAGTATTAATATTAATAGTTGAATCTAGAATATCAATATTAATATTTTTTGCATTGTGCGTTGTCGCGTCATTTAAAATATTTACGGTATCCGCAACAGTCGCCTTAGTTGCCGACATTGAGTAGTCGGTAGTAATTTTAGCAATGAGCGCTGCATTATTATATGTCGGCGATGTGGGAATATTTAAAGGATTAGCTGGGTCTGTTTGAATAATACTGACCAAGGTGGCGCCTAATTTTTTTAAGACATCGATATTATTAACAATGTTTGTTGATGTATCTTTAACGATAATTTCAGTGATGTGGTTAACTTTTGTATTTAGCAAATTTGTGCTGCTAAGAATATCTTGGATGCTTAAAGTAATTGAAATATCTGTTACATGTTTATCACTTAAAACACTTGTAATATTTTCTGGTGTGACACCACTCACTTTTAACGTATAAGTATTGATTATTTTGTTAAGCGTAGTTTGATCGCTTAATAATTGCGAAACAGTAATAGGGATGGGTTTTTTATCTGTTTTGGTAATTTCGGTTAATTTTGTATCTATAAGTTGCAGACTGTCTAGCAGGCTAGCAATATTATTTGCCGTATCTTTTAAACTAAAACTAGATACTTTAGGATCGGCTAATAAAGTGCCTAATAGGGTTTTGGAGGCATCGTTTATATGTGCCGTTAAATTACTTAATTTATTGGTAAAAGTCGCGCTGTAATTTGAGGCACTGATGGAGAGTTTTGTAACGGATCCGGTTGCCTTAATATCCGTTAATAGATCGCCTAATTTTAATAACTTGTTTAAATTGATGGCTTTTTTAAGATTAGTTACTGAATCAGTAATAAAAAGCGCTGTGATATGTGTATTTTTTAAGACAGCATTTATTTTGCTAGCAGGGATATCCGCAACAGATAAATAATAGCTCCCCGACCATTTAGTCATTATCGCTTTATTATTGTTAAAGGTTGCCATTGTTATGTCTAACAGCGTGGCAACATCGGATTGATTAATACTTTTTATCTTGGTTGCATGTAATTGTAATGCATCAAGATTAGCCAGAATATTATTACTCGAGTCATTAATAATAACAGGTCCAGCATTACTATTGGTTACGTAATAGGCTAAAGCATCTGATACATTAAAAGTGGGTAGGCTAGACATTATAAATCTCAAGATTAAGCATTCATCAAGGCCGAAGTCTTGTTTTTGATTTGAATTTTATACTAAGTTGCTTGGTGACTTTGTTACATAAAAAAGACAAACAGTTAAATGGAAGTGATTGTACGTTTAAATTAAAGCAATTATTTAATAAGCATAAGACGGGTAATGATGACGTATCAATAAAAATTAGCGGTATTTAATGGTGCTGTGGCTTATATTTGGCAATTTGTTAAGGGTGAGCTACCCGCCACTGAAGATGGGTGTCATAGCTTACATATAGGTACACATTCAAACCATGAGGCTGATGGATTAGAGGTTGCGTCTTATTATTACTATATAGTTGCTGCTATAACAGCCAATGGCATCACAGAATTTTGTGACCCTGTTGTCAAGTTGGTGGTTTAAATTAGACCGATTTAGGTAGACCACACATTTAGATAGTGGTCTACCATTGATAACTTAACTATAAAATTAAAATATTCTTTAGTTAGTTTCTGCTTTTTCTTCAGTTTTTGGTGCTTCTGTTGCTTCTGGTGTTTTTTTTCCTTCAGCCGCTGCTTTTTCTTCAGCTGCTTTTTGTCTATCTCTGGCTTTTTTTGCTAAGGCTGCTTTTTGATCAGCTGCTTTGCTTGCAGCAATACTCCCGGTTTCTACTTCACCAGCTTGACTAAGCACTGGTGTAGATAAAGTTAATACAGATACAAAGCAAAGAGCCAATGATAATGCCAATTTTTTTGATTTGATATACAAAATACTCACCTTTTAATTAAAACGATATTGTAAATAGTAAAGGTATTAGTGCTGACTATCTACCTATGCAGATTAAGCAATACCTCTATTTGGTTTTTTCAAAAAATCATTCTATCTTGATTTTATAAGCACAATTTGCTCTAGTGATTTTTTGATGGCTTCATCTTAAAAGATAAAACGGGAAAAACAAGAAAAAATTTATTTTAATTAAGAAAAATAAGACCAGGCTCTTTGTAGTGATTTAATAAAAACGGACATTGATATAGGTTGATACAATTAGTAAGCCAAAATGAGTAATTGGGAATGATAAGAAAAAAATCAGTATTTGATACCACGTTTAAATTAGAATTTGTAAATTCACCCATATCAGTCCAACAGCGCTAAAAACCGTTCCACTTCCGTTCTTTCAGTTGCAAAGCTAGTGACTAATCGAATTAAAACTTCGTTTTCATTAACAATACCAACTTTATCCCTAGGGGTATTCCACTGATAAAAGACCGCTCCTTGTTTCTGTAACTTATCAATATAGGCTTTATTAAGAATAGCGAATACTTCATTAGCTTCTGCTTTCCATGCTAAGCGCGCAATTTTAGAATTCACAATGCCAAGTTGCAGATGCTCTGCCATGGCATTAGCATGTTTCGCCATTTGCAACCAAAGATCATCTTTAAAATATGCGTCAAATTGAGCGGCTACAAATCGACTTTTAGATAATAACTGTGCGGCCCGTTTACGAATATAAGGTAAATCTTTACCCATTTCTGGATTCATAAATACCAGCGCTTCTGCACACCAACAGCCATTTTTAGTAGCACCAAATGAGACAATATCAACACCGCGTTTCCAAGTCATTTCAGCGGGTGTTAAGTTTAATGTAACTAAAGCATTTGCAAAACGGGCGCCATCCATATGTAAGGGCAGTTCATAATATTTTGCAATATTAGCAATTTCTTCTATTTCATCAATTTTATAAAGCGTGCCAATTTCAGTGGCCTGAGTAATAGATATCGCCATAGGTTGACCAGCGTGTACAAAATTGGGAGGAAAGCGGGCAATTTCTGTCTTAAGATGATGAGGGTCGATTTTTCCGTTATTCCCATCGACAGGGGCCAAACGTGCGCCGTGGGTGAAAAATTCTGGCGCCCCACATTCGTCTTCTAACATATGCGCTTCTCTATGACAAAAAGAGACTCCACCAGGTCTATTAACAGATGCTAATGCCAAAGAATTTGCAGCTGTACCTGTGCTTACAAAATAAACAGCTACCTCGCGTTCAAAAAGTTCATTAAAACGCTGCTCTACATTTTTATCAAAATCACTTGCACCATATGGTGTGCAAAAGCCCGAAGAGATATCAAGCAAGTTTTTAGAAATAGCTGGATGGACACCTGCCCAATTATCAGAGGCAAAATTCATAATTAAACAACTCCTAATATAATCAAACGAATCGACTACCACTATTCAAGTTAGCCTTTATATTTTTGTTTTATCAACTTAACAGAATTTACAAGGTCTGCACAAAAATTATTTAATCATTTTGTTATTATGTTTTAAGATGCTTATAGGCTTTTAAATCAACCTCTTTATATATCTATCCGCAATCTTTTATGACTGTTCTGCCTCCTAAATCAACTTTTTGGTTACCTGATGACGAATGGCATAGGGTACAAAAATCTTTACCTATCACTTGTGTGGATGTGTTGCCGGTGCAATTAAGGCAGGGCAAAGTAGCAGGTGTGGGTTTAATATTAAGGCATACTCCGCATCAAGGGCCGCGTTGGTGCTTGATTGGCGGGCGCTTGCAATATAAAGAGTTATTAACAGACGCCGTGCATCGAGAATTATTCGAAACTTTAGGGGGTAAGCTTAAGTTTAAATTATTGGGTTTGGGTGAGCCAGATAAAGTAGTGCAATATTTGCCAGAGCCTGATAGCACTGAATATTATGATCCTAGGCAACATGCTATTAGTTTAACGTTTATAGCAGAAGTGTCGGGTGAGTTAGACCCGCAAGGAGAGGCCTTGGATTTTAATTGGTTTACAATTGATCAAGTTTGTAAGCTTGATGATGAGATAGGTTTTGGGCAACAGTCGCTTATCATTGATTTACTAGAACGGGTTAATAAATAACGCTAAGTTATGGTTAATATTTGTGTCATAAAAATTTCATGAGATATGTAATTCTCGGTTTTTTTTATGAGATGAGATTTAGTTTTTCTCCAAACATTTGGATTTTATTTTTCATGTATAAAACAACGTCAGATCAATCAACAGAATTACCCTCCGGTATTGCTTATATCGTGGCTAATGAGGCAGCAGAACGTTTTAGTTATTATGGAATGCGCGCAATTTTGGTCATTTTTATGACGCAATATTTACTTAATGCGTCGGGTCAATTAGATGTAATGTCAGAAAATGAGGCTCAAGGCTATTTCCATTTATTTGTGTCCAGTGTCTATTTTATGCCGTTGTTGGGTGCTTTTTTATCAGATGGCGTTCTAGGCAAGTATCGGACGATTATTCTTTTGTCACTCGTTTATTGTGTCGGCCATTTTGCTTTGGCCTTAGATAATACGCGTATGGGTTTATTATTGGGGCAATCTTTGATTGCCTTGGGTGCGGGCGGAATTAAGCCCTGTGTGTCTGCGCATTTGGGCGATCAGTTTGGTGCTAATAATCGGCATTTAATGTCAAAAGTATTCAGTTGGTTTTATTTCTCTATTAATTTAGGTGCTTTTTCGGCGATGTTAATAGTGCCTTGGTTGTTGCAACATCAAGGGGCTGCCGTTGCTTTTGCGGTGCCGGGTTTATTAATGTTGGCATCTACACTTATTTTTTGGTCAGGTCGGTATCGCTTTGTACATGTACCTCCGGCGGGTATGCGGTTTATTAAAGAATTATGCAGTCAGGTCGGCTTAAAGCGTTTAACTAAGTTGGCCTCTATTTATGCCTTTATTGCGATGTTTTGGGCATTGTTTGATCAGACTGGTTCTTCTTGGGTGGTGCAGGCTCAAAAAATGGATCGCATGGTGTTTGGAATTGAGTTGTTATCCTCGCAAATTCAAGCAGCTAATCCTTTGTTAATTATGTTGTTGGTCCCCTTTTTCTCTTATGGTTTGTATCCGTTTTTAAGTCGATTTATAACGTTAACGGCGCTAACAAAAATGTCGATAGGTTTATTTTTAACGGTGTTGGCTTTTGCTATTCCTAGCCTCTTACAAATGCAATTAGATGCAGGTTACGGACCCTCTATCCTTTGGCAATTATTGGCTTATGTTTTATTAACGTCTGCTGAGGTGATGGTTTCTATTACCTGCTTGGAATTTTCTTATACTCAAGCGCCTAAAACAATGAAGTCGTTTGTCATGGCGTTTTATCTTTTATCGGTGGCGGTGGGTAATTTATTTACCAGTGTGGTTAATTTTATGATTCAAAATCCAGATGGTTCAAGTAAGTTGGCGGGTGCTAGTTATTTTTGGTTTTTTACGGGTTTAATGTTAATAACGGCCGTTCTGTTTAAAGTAGTGAGTCATTATTATCAAGAAGATGCAGTTACAACAGCTTAGCCCCATTAGTGTATAATCCCGCCACACTATTTTCGCTGTTGTTTTAACAGAAATTGCTAATTTTTAATAAGGTTGAGTCATGATTATTAAGCCCAAAGTCAGAGGTTTTATTTGCACTAATGCACATCCTCAAGGTTGTAAAGCCAATGTTGCAGAACAAATAGCGTATGTTAAAGCGCATGTAAATGCTGAGGCTAATCAAGCTTGGCCAAAAAATGTTTTAGTGATTGGTTGTTCAACAGGCTATGGTTTGGCTTCTCGTATTACTGCGGCCTTTGGTAGTGGTGCAAAAACATTGGGTGTTTGTTATGAACAAGCACCATCAGAAAAAACCGGCTCTGCTGGTTATTACAATACGTCTGCTTTTCATGATGCGGCTATTGAGGCGGGTTTGTATGCGTACACTATTAATGGTGATGCATTTTCTACAGCCATTAAAGACCAAACAATAGCAAAAATTAAAGCCGATTTGGGTAAGATTGATTTAGTCGTTTACAGTTTGGCTTCACCTCGAAGAACTGACCCTGTGACTGGTCAGGTTTATTCTTCAGTTTTAAAACCGATTGGTTCTGCACACACGTCTAAAAACTTAAATACCGACAAATTAAACATTAACGAATTAACCTTAGCGCCAGCAACTGAAGAAGAAATTGCTAATACCGTTAAAGTGATGGGTGGTGAAGATTGGGAACTATGGATTGAAGCCTTACAAGTGGCTGATCTATTAGCTGAGGGTGCTAAAACGGTGGCTTATACTTATTTAGGCGACAAATTAACATGGCCTATTTATGGCCAAGCGACGATCGGCAAAGCCAAAGAAGATTTAGATCGTGCATCTAAAGCGCTTAATCAAAAATTAAAAGCGGTTAATGGTTCAGCTAATGTTGCTGTTTTAAAAGCCCTAGTGACACAAGCAAGTTCTGCCATTCCATTGATGCCACTTTATTTGTCTATCTTATTTAAGATTATGAAGGCGGAAGGCACTGATGAACATTGTATTGAGCAAATCGAGCGATTGTTCTCAGAATGTTTATATACCGATACACCCCGCATAGATGAGGCTAATCGTTATCGTGTGGACGAAAAAGAATTAGAGCCGCATGTTCAAAGCCAAGTTGAAGCAATTTGGGAAGCCGTAACCGAAGAAAACATTGCAGAGTTAGCTGACTATAAAGCGTATAGCTCTGATTTCTTAAAACTATTTGGTTTTGGTATTGATGGTATCGATTATGATGCTGACATTAACCCTAGCGATGTAACTTTATTTTAAATGACAGAACTAATAGCGCCAAGTTCAAGTGCATCTTCTGGTACAAATGCTGCGGTTACTTGTACAAATTGTAATTTAGACAACTTATGTATTCCTAAAGGCTTGGTTAGAGAAGAAATAGATGAGCTGACGTTATTAGTAAATAGAAATAATATTCGCCAAAAAGGTGAGCCTATTTATCATGCTGGCGGTTCTTTTAAAGGCATCATTGCATTACGTTCTGGCAGTGCTAAGTTGGTGACACTTGATTCTAATGGTAACGAGTTAATTGTTGACTTTATTTTCCCCGGTGAATTATTAGGATTTGATGGACTAGCTTCGCAAGTTCATAGTTGTTCTGCCATTGCTTTAGAAACGGTGAATTTTTGTCATTTACCCGCGCAAAAAGTGGAACAATTGGCGGCAAATACGCCTGGGTTTAGCAATGTGTTATTGCAAAGATCGTGTGATCAATATGAGTCGCAAGTAGAAAACATGATGTTAAGTCGACGCACTGCTGATGAGAGGGTGGCGTGTTTTATTTTACGGATTTCTGAGCGATTAAGAGTGAGAGGTTATTCTGAATTAGAGTTTAGATTGACGATGTCTAGAGAAGAAATGGGTAATCATCTGGGTATTGCCCATGAAACGATTAGTAGAATTATTCGAAATTTTCAAGATCGAAATTTGATTGAAGTAAAATCAAAGCAATTAAAGATTACAAATAAAAAAGAGCTGTTTAACTTCTATACATCATATTCATTAAACAGCCCAAAATAACGAGGATTTATCTGAACTGCAACACCTAGTAAAATCAGTTGCTGATTTTACTAGGTGCTTAAAACATCAAAAAATAATAATTGAGGAGATTAGTTATTTCTTGTTACATGCCCTGCAAGGGTAGAGTCTTCAGCGATGGCTTTTGCAGTTGAAACATATTTTCCATGCTCATTGCCTTTAATAAGAAAAACGGTAAGTACTACTGCTGCTACTACACCACCAGCAATTAACCAGTAGTTGTCTTTTTCTTCTGTATTTGTAGTCATGTTACTTCTCCAGTTTAAGCTGTTTTTATATTTAGAAAGCTGTTGAATGGCATCAACAGGACGCTATTAAACCAAAAACGAAAATTAGAAAATTGAGCTAAATCAAGAAATATGTTTTTTGTAAAAAAACTCGATATTTTTTTAAATTAAATCCATTGGACCAAAGTATGAGTACAGCAAAATCCATTTTAATTACAGGATGTTCTTCGGGTATTGGCTATCACACGGCGCATATTTTAAAGGCCCGTGGACATCATGTTATTGCAACGGCTCGAAATATGAATGATGTTGACCGATTAAGCCAAGAGGGTTTTGATGCATTGCAATTAGATCTTGCTGACAGCTTAAGTATTCAAGTGGCTGTTAAGCAAATGCTGGAATTAACCGGTGGCAAAATTGATGCCCTATTTAATAATGGCGCGTTTGGTCAACCAGGTGCGGTTGAAGATTTATCTAGGGATGTACTTAGGTTTCAGTTTGAAACAAATGTATTTGGTACGCATGAATTAACCAACCTTATTTTAAAGGTGATGCGTCAGCAGGGCTATGGTCGGGTTATGTACAATAGTTCAGTGTTAGGTTTAGTGGCGATGACCTATCGGGGTGCTTATAATGCAAGTAAGTTTGCCTTAGAGGGCTTGGTTGATACCTTAAGACTTGAATTGCATGGTACAGAAATTTTTGTATCTTTAATCGAGCCAGGTCCTATTTTAAGTGATTTTCGAGCCAATGCTTATGCCTTGTATAAAAAGCATATTGATCCAGCGCACAGTTATCATAAAGTGGCGTATGAAGCCATGGAAGCACGCTTACAAAAAGAAGGGCCTGTAGCACCTTTTACATTACCTGCAAAGACTGTAGCGGATAAGGTGGTGCACGCATTAGAATCTAAACGACCTAAAATTCGTTACTATGTGACTTTTCCAACGTATCTTTTTGCATTTTTGAAGCGAATATTGCCATTTCAGTGGCTGGATTACCTGCTTAGAAAAGTTTAGATTTATGAGAGGCTAAATAAGCTTTTTTAAAACCTAATGTTACAATACCCAGACTGTCCTATTTTTGATGCCTGTAATGACACCTAACTTAAAATATTTACATCCCTATCCGTTTGAAAAGTTAGCACAGTTAAAGCAAGGTATAACACCGCCTGTCAATAAATCGGCTATAGTTTTATCGATAGGCGAGCCAGCTCATGTTACGCCACCTTTAATTGAGCAAGCTATACTCAGCCATATAAAGGGCTTATCAAATTACCCAACCACAAAAGGTATTCTGGAATTAAGACAGAGTATTTCGGATTGGTTAGGTAAACGCTTTAATATCCCTGCTGAATGTATAAATCCCGAAACGCAAGTTCTGCCCGTAAGTGGCACGCGTGAGGCTTTGTTTTCTTTTGCACAGTGTGTGGTGGATGCAACGGTTAAACCTGTTGTTATGATGCCTAATCCTTTTTATCAGATTTATGAGGGTGCGGCTTTATTGGCTGGTGCGGAAACTTATTTTTTAAATACTTTAGCGGCAGATAACTATTTACCTGATTTTGATGCCGTGCCAGAAGCAATATGGCAGCGTTGCCAGTTAATTTATATTTGCTCGCCAGGTAATCCGAGTGGTGCTGTTATGGCACGGGCAGATCATGAAAAATTACTGCTTTTAGCTGAAAAGTATAATTTTGTGATTGCTTCTGATGAGTGTTACAGCGAACTGTATGATGATGAGGCTAATCCGCCTGTTGGTTTATTAGAAAGCGCATATAACATGGGAAATACTGATTTTAAACGCTGTGTGGTTTTTCATAGTTTATCTAAACGCTCAAATGCGCCCGGCTTACGATCTGGGTTTGTGGCCGGTGACGCTGATATATTGGGGCAATATTTTCAATATAGAACTTATCAGGGTTGCGCAATGCCATTGCCAACGCAACAAGCTAGTATTAAAGCATGGCAAGATGAAGCGCATGTGATTGAAAATCGTCGCTTGTATCGTGAAAAATTTGCGGCTTTTATAGAAATTCTAAGTGAAGTCTGTGAAATTAATAAACCGCCAGCAGGCTTTTATGTGTGGTTAAAAACCCCCATAGCAGACACTAATTTTGCTCAACAACTTTTTGCTCAAGAAAATATAACCGTATTACCAGGTAGTTATTTATCACGTGAGTTTTCGGGGTTAAATCCTGGTATAAATCATGTAAGAATTGCTTTAGTTGCGCCTTTAGAGGATTGCATTACTGCAGCTCATAGAATTAAAAACTTTCTTCAAACCTTATAGATCTGATGATGAACAATACAAAAATTATTATAGAAAATGCTTTTGAACAACGTAGCGAAATTACTCCAGCAAATGTGTCAGCTGAAATTCGTCAGGCCGTTACTGAAACTTTAAATTTATTGGATAACGGTACTTTAAGAGTTGCTGAAAAAATTGATGGTGATTGGGTCACTCATCAATGGATTAAAAAAGCCGTTTTATTATCGTTTAGAATTAATGAAAATCGTTTAATGGACGGTGGTAATACGCGTTATTACGATAAAGTTGAATGTAAATATTCTAACTATACAGAAGAAGACTTTGCTAAAGCGGGTGTGCGTGTTGTGCCTAATGCGGTTGCTCGTCATGGTTCTTATATTGCGCCAGGTGCTATATTAATGCCTTCATACGTTAACATCGGCGCTTACGTTGATAGTGGCACGATGGTTGATACTTGGGTAACTGTTGGGTCATGTGCGCAAATTGGTAAAAATGTGCATTTATCAGGTGGCGTCGGTATTGGTGGTGTTTTAGAACCTTTACAAGCCGGCCCTACTATTATTGGCGATAACTGTTTTATTGGCGCACGTTCTGAAATTGTTGAAGGCGTCATAGTAGAAGATGGTTGCGTTATTTCAATGGGCGTTTACATTGGCCAAAGTACCAAAATATTTAACCGCATGACAGGTGAAATTACTTACGGTCGTATCCCTGCGGGTTCGGTGGTAGTTTCTGGTAATTTACCTTCTGCAGACGGTACTTACAGTTTATATTGTGCTGTTATTATTAAACAAGTTGATGAAAGAACTCGTAGCAAAACAGGCATTAACGAGTTATTAAGAGATTAAGCAGTTTTCTTTAGGTTTTAAGTGCATATTTAACCATTGCGACGAGAGTGTTTTATCAAGTATTTTAGAAATCAGGTATAAGCTCTCGTCGCTTGGTTGAATATTTAAGGCTACCTTAAAACGGGATAATAAATGATTAATAATGATGTATTGCGTCGAGTGCGGTATGCACTAGATTTAAATGATGTAACGATGCTAGAAGTATTTGCTTTAGGCGATTTAGAGATAAGTCGTGATGAGTTATTAGGTTATTTAAAAAAAGAGGATCAAGAAGGTTTTGTTGCTTTAAATAATCAAAAAATGGATGATTTCTTATCAGGATTAATTACCTACAAAAGAGGTAAGTTAGAAGATAAGCCTGAGGTAGAAAAGAAGCCGGCAGTTTCTTTAACAAATAACAGTATGTTAAAAAAACTTAGAATTGCTTTAAACTTTAAAGAAGACGATATGTTAAATACTTTAAAGTTAGCCGATTTCCAGATTTCCAAAGGTGAATTAAGCGCTTTTTTTAGACAAAAAGGCCATAAGAATTACAGAGAATGTGGCGACCAAGTTATCAGGAATTTTTTACAAGGTTTGGCGTTGCATTTTAGAAAACCTATTGAATAATGTGCTTAAGGTAATATAACTTTTATTTGTATCACCTTAAACATTTATAAATCACCTTAACCTTTATCCTATTAAATATTATGAGCGATAACATATCAAATAATGCCCTTATATACGCCACATTAGCCCTTAATAGTGAAGTGGATTTACAACGCGAATATTTAGAATCAGAAGATGTGCCTGATGAAGAGCGTGAAAATGAAGAAGAAATTCTGGCTGATCTTGAGCAAGCTTTCATGGAATTTGTTGATGTATATAAAGGCCGTTGTAAAGTTGACAAGCAATTACCCAGTATCGATGAGTTATTAAATAGTCAGCTATAACTATGGTGACGCTGTACGGAATAAAAGCCTGTGATACGGTTAAAAAAGCACGGCGTTGGCTTGATCAAAACTCAATAGCCTATCAATTTCACGATTTTAGAATTGATGGGCTAACCTCAGAACAATTACAAGATTTTGCTGATCGTGTTGATTGGAATACGCTGTTAAATCGCAGTAGTACTAGTTGGCGACAATTAAGTGATGAGCAACGAAGTCATATCAATTTAGAAACAGCCTTAGGCTTAATGCTAATAACCCCTACTTTAATCAAAAGACCACTTTTAGATACTGGCAATAAGCTCATTGTTGGTTTTAAAGTTGAGTCTTATTGTGCAGAATTATTATGAGTGAAACTTTAGAACTTCTTATAGATTTAATTAAAAAACCCTCGGTCACACCTGAAGACGCAGGTTGTCAGGATTATATTGTCGATCGATTAAAGGGATTAAATTTTATAGAAGAGCGACTTAATTTTAATGATACGCAAAATCTTTGGTTAAAGCGCGGTACTGCAAACCCCTTATTTATTTTTTTAGGTCATACAGATGTTGTGCCCCCTGGTCCTTTAGAAGCTTGGGTATCTCCGCCCTTTGAGCCAACTATCCGTGATGGAAAATTATACGGTAGAGGCGCCGCTGACATGAAAGGCGGTATTGCCAGTTTTATGACGGCTGTAGAGAGGTTTGTGGCTAAATATCCAGATCATGCAGGATCAATTGGAATTTTGTTAACCAGTGATGAAGAGGGTCCTGCTACAAATGGGGTGGTGAAAGTAATGGAGGTTTTCGAGCAACGCCAAGAAAAGATTGATTGGTGTTTGGTGGGCGAACCCTCTAGCGATAAAAGAATGGGTGATGTGATTCGAGTTGGGCGTCGAGGATCTTTATGTGCTAAGTTAACCATTATAGGTATTCAGGGTCATGTTGCGTATCCAGAATTAGCAGATAACCCTATTCATAGTTTTGCACCGGCTTTAAAGGAGTTAACTGAAGAAGTTTGGGATCACGGCAATGTGTTTTTCCCTCCTACTAGTTTACAAGTGTCTAATATTAATTCTGGTACTGGAGCTGAAAATATTATTCCGGGCTCTGCCGAGGTGCAGTTTAATTTACGATTTTGTACAGAGTTGAATGAAGATATTATCAAACAGCGTACTTGTGCAATTTTAGATAAATACAATTTTAAATATGATTTGCAATGGCGTTTGTCAGGCAATCCTTTTTTAACAGAAAAAGGCGCATTAATTGACGCAACGCATGCGGCTATTAAAACAGTCACTGGTTTTGAAACGCTGGATGATACCGGCGGCGGCACTTCGGATGGCCGATTTATAGCGCCGACAGGAGCCCAAGTGCTGGAATTAGGGCCTTTGAATGAAAGTATTCATAAAATTAATGAGCATGTGGCGGTAGCGGATTTACAGATTTTGAGTGCTATTTATGAGCAAATCTTGGTCAATTTATTAGTTAATTCATAGTCGACTGCCTTTAATTAAGAGCCATGATTTAAAAAGATTGGGTAGGGAAAGAAATTGCGTATAAAAACTGTTTTTATGATGACTTTGTCACTTGTGATGGTGGGGTGTTCTGTGAGAAATCTAGAGTCTAGTCGGCAGACTAAGGTAGAAGATCTTTTGGCGGCGATGACGCTGGAAGAAAAAGTAGGTCAGATGACTCAAATTGATTTTTCAGTCATTGCGGGTCAAGGTGATGAGTTAATTGATCAGCCTAAGTTACTGGATGCAATTCTGACTCACCATGTCGGTTCAATTTTAAATACGCCAAATAATAAAGCTCAATCCGTTGAAGATTGGCGCAATATCATTAATGTTATCAATACAGTTGCAGAGAAATCTCGATTAAAAATCCCCGTGTTGTATGGAATTGATGCCATACATGGGGCTTCTTATACTAAGAATTCAACATTATTTCCGCAAGCCATCAATATGGCTGCAACTTTTAATCCTGAGCTAAGTGTTAAAGAAGGTGAAATCACAGCTCAAGAGATAAGAGTATCGGGCTTGCAATGGAATTTTTCACCAGTGATGGATATTGGTAGGCAACCTTTATGGCCGCGTTTATGGGAAACCTATGGTGAAGATGTACATTTGGCATCGGTGTTAGGGGCTTCATATATTAAGGGTTATCAAGGCGATGATATTTCTGCGTCTAATAAAGGCTTAACTTGTTTGAAACATTATGTGGGTTATAGCGTACCTAATAATGGTAAAGATAGAACGCCGGCCTGGATTAGTGAGCGTATGTTGCGTGAATATTTTTTACCGAGCTTTGAGGCGGGTATAAAAGCGGGGTCACCGACGGTAATGGTTAATTCAGGTGAAGTAGATGGCATCCCTGGGCATGCAAATTATCATTATTTAACGACGATATTACGTGGCGAATTAGGTTTTAAAGGTTTTGCTGTCTCAGATTGGGAAGATATTAAACGCCTTTATATTAGGGATAAATTGGCTGCATCACCCAAAGAAGCCGTTAAAATTGCGGTGATGGCGGGTGTTGATATGAGCATGGTGCCGTTTGATTATTCGTTTTATGATTTATTGATAGAACTGGTTAAATCAGGTGAAGTGCCAATGGCCCGCATTGATGAAGCAGTCAGTAGAATTTTAAAAGTAAAAAATCAAGCTGGTTTATTTGATAATAATAAGGTGCCGTTATCTGCAGAGGAGAACTTTGCAACACGGGAATCTACAGCCACTAATTTGCAAGCTGCTAGAGAGTCTATAGTGCTAGCGAAGAATGAGCAGCATATTTTGCCGCTTAAAAAAGATGCAAAGATTTTAATTACCGGCCCTACTGCTAATTTATTAAGTGTTTTAAATGGTGGGTGGACTTTAAGTTGGCAAGGCGATAATGATAGTCTGCAACCAAAAGATAAATTGACAGTTTTTGGCGCTTTGCAGAAGAAATCAACGGCTAAAGTGACTTATGTTGGTGGCACTCATTTTAATGACAAAATAGATATTAAAAAAGCGGTAGATGCGGCAAAGGATCAAGATGTTATTGTCTTATGCTTAGGTGAGAAGCCCTATACAGAAACGATGGGTAATATTCCATCATTAAATATAGATCAATCTCAAGTTGAATTGGCAAATGCTTTATTTGCCACAAGTAAGCCCGTTGTCTTAGTCACCTTAGGTGGGCGTCCGCGCATTATTACTGAGCAAGCAGAAAAGGCTGCTGCTGTGTTATTAGGTTTTTTACCGGGTATGGAAGGTGGAGTTGCAATTGCTGATATTTTGTACGGTGATTACAATCCAAATGCTAAATTACCCATTTCTTATCCCAGAAATACTAATGATATCGTTTTGTATGATCATAAACCGATAGAAAATTTTGATACTAACTCTTATAACCCGCTGTATCCATTTGGGCATGGATTGAGTTATAGCCAATTTAAAACTTCAGGTTTAAAGCTTGAAAAGTCGCAGTATAAAATGGGCGAAGCCATTAATCTAAGTGTTAATGTTACTAATACGGGTGCATTAAAGGGTAAAGAAACGGTATTGGTTTATATTAATGATATGGCCGCGACGGTTACTCGCCCTAATAAACAGTTAAAAGCATTTAAGAAGGTTGAGTTAAATTCACAGCAAACGCAAAGTTTAACTTTTACCTTAACTCCGAATGATTTGTCATTTATAGGGGTTGATTTAAAGCGCGTAATAGAGCCGGGTGAGTTTAAAGTTATGGTGGGTTCTGAGACAGTGCAATTTACATTAACAGATTGATAGGGTTATGCAATGGGGCCGCAACAAAGATCAGTAGAAATTAGTCATAATTTAGCGGATAAAAATAGTTATATTGGTTCTTTAACGGTTTTAACCTCCTTATTTTTTATTTGGGGATTTATAACCGCTCTGAATGACATTTTAATTCCGCATTTAAAAGCTGTTTTTACGCTTAACTATACGCAAGCTATGCTGGTGCAGTTCTGTTTTTTTATCGCGTATTTTGTATTTTCAGTGCCTAGTGGTTATTTGGTAGATAAGATAGATTACAAAGGTGGGATTATTACGGGGTTGTTGATTGCTGGGTTGGGGTGTTTATTGTTTTATCCTGCAGCAGGGCTTCATTCTTATCCGTTATTTTTAACGGCATTTTTTGTCTTAGCGGCGGGTATTTGTTTATTACAGGTGGCTGCAAATCCATACGTCACTATTTTAGGGGCATCAGATACTGCATCGAGTCGTTTAACAATGACTCAAGCCTTTAATTCTTTGGGTACTACACTTGCACCTTATCTAGGTGCTTTATTTATTTTGTCGACCGCAGTTAAAAGTGCCGAAGAGATACAGGCATTAAACGTCGAGCAATTAAATGGTTATCAAACAGCCCAAGCGCTAGCCGTACAGATGCCTTATTTAATGTTGGCTGCGACCTTATGCATACTCGCTGTGATTTTTGTTATTCTTAAATTACCCAAAGTGCAAGCAATTACAGAGCCTGATATAAATAGTATAAATATAGAAAGTTTTGAATCGCATGAAAGTGCTTGGTCTTATAGACATTTAGTCTTGGGCGCATTAGGTATTTTTTTTTATGTGGGTAGTGAGGTTTCTATCGGTAGTTTTTTGATTAGTTTCTTAGGTCAACCTTCAATAGGAAATTTAACCGAACAAGAAGCGGGTCAATATGTGTCGTTGTATTGGGGGGGGGCTATGTTAGGGCGCTTTGCGGGAGCCTTAATTATGCAAAAAATTAAACCTCAATACGCCTTGTTGTTTAATGGATTGATGGCAATGACATTGGTTTTAACGGTGATTTTTAGTAGTGGATCACTCGCAATGTGGGCTATTCTTGCAATTGGTCTGTTTAATTCGATTATGTTTCCTACTATTTTTTCTTTAGCTTTAGCTAGTTTAGGAAAACATACCGGACAGGGTTCGGGGATTTTATGTGCGGCCATTGTGGGTGGGGCTATTTTGCCTGTGATACAAGGGGTGTGCGCTGATAGCATTGGTATTCAATCGGCTTTTTTTGTACCTGCTTTAGGGTATTTGTATATCAGTTTTTATGGTTGGCAAGGTTATAAGCATTAAACTAGCAATTAATTTTTAGTTATATAAAAAGCGTGTAGAGGCTTTCAAGTCAATATGTATTGCAATTAACTTAACATTAATAGACTTTAATTCAAACATAGATTATATTCGGCAGTTAAATTAACTTATGGATATTCATGCCAATTTAAAGACTCGTGTCTTTATTCAGCGGAAATAATATGCTTTATCAATCTTTACTTAAAACATTACAGGAAAGAAACAAGCTTTCAACTTCAGAATTAAAAAAAGTTGAACGTGTGCAGAAGACATCTGTCGCAGAAAGTTTACCTCAGTTACTGGTTAAGTTAGGTTTGTGTTCTGAATCAGATGTTGCAGATGCTTTTGTTGAGTCCGGTCAATTTGAAAAAGTAGTTCCAGAACAATATCCATTAGAAAGACAGTTGCCAGAATTGGTATCTTTACGGTTTCTCAAAAATTACCATGTGATCGGTTTAGGTGTTACAGACGAGGAAGTGTTTGTCGCTATGATGGATCCAGAAGATGCTTTCACGATTAATTCTTTAGGTTTAATGCTAGGTAAGCCTATTAATGTAAAAGTGGGATTGTTGTCTGAGATTGATGCGGCATTGGATGTGCAGTACGGTGAAGATCGTTCAAAAATGGATAAATTAATTGATGATTTGGCCATTGATGATTTAGGTGAAGAAGATTTAGAGCATTTAAAAGATTTAGCAAGTGAAGCACCAGTTATTAAAATGGTGAATTTGATTATGCAACGTGCCGTAGAAACACGCGCTTCAGATATTCATATTGAACCTTTTGAGCAATCATTAAAAGTTAGATTACGCGTTGATGGGGTTTTACAAGAAATTGATGCTCCTAATGTAAAGTCAACCGCGGCCGTTATCTCGCGTATTAAGATTATGGCAAAGCTTAATATTGCAGAGCGACGCTTACCGCAAGATGGTCGTATTAAAGTGCAAATGATTGGTAAGGAACTTGATTTGCGTGTTTCAACCATTCCTACGATGCACGGTGAGAGTGTTGTAATTCGTTTATTAGATAAAGAAAATACCGTATTAGACTTTAAGGCTTTAGGATTTGCAGGCCGACATTTAGAACAATTTATTGAAATTTTATCCTTACCTCATGGCATTATTTTAATTACGGGGCCAACTGGTAGTGGTAAATCAACCACGATGTATGCTGCTTTAAAGCAATTAAACACCCCTCAAAGAAAAATCATAACGGTTGAAGATCCGGTTGAGTATCAGATGGAAGGTATCAACCAAATTCAAGCAAAGCCTCAAATTGGTCTTACCTTTGCTTCTGCGTTGCGATCTATTGTGCGGCAAGATCCTGACGTTATTATGATCGGTGAGATGCGCGACTTAGAAACAGCAAGAATTGCGGTGCAATCAGCGTTAACAGGCCATTTAGTATTATCGACTTTGCATACTAATGATGCAGCGGGTGGTGTTACGCGGTTATTAGATATGGGCTTAGAGGAGTATTTATTAACCTCAACAGTTAATGGGATTTTGGCTCAGCGCTTAGTAAGAAGATTATGTCCATCGTGTAAAGAAGCAAAATTAGCTGAGCCAGAATTAATTAAAGAATTGAGATTGGATCGTTTTGCAAATAAACCTGAAATAACGCTTTATAAACCAGTGGGCTGTGTAGCTTGTTCGGGAACGGGATACCGAGGGCGTTTGGCTATTATTGAGTTTTTACCTATGACAGATCCAATTCGTAAGTTAATTATGGCGCATGAAGAAGCGGGTGCTATTCAAAAATTGGCGGTTGCTGAGGGAATGCAAACACTTTATGAAAATGGTTTGGTTAAAGTTGTAGAAGGTGTCACTACTTTAGAAGAAGTAATGCGCGTCACAACGGAATCTTAAAATGCCTTTATTTACTTACAAAGCCATCAGCAGTGTCGGTGAAACCGAAGAGGGTGTTAGAGATGCTGTTGATGATAAGGCGCTAATTGCGGCACTTCAGTCAGAAGGCTTTATCCCTATTCGGGTGGCTCCGGCTAATGCGGGAGCATTTTTTGGCTTAGGTGCAAAAAAATCTAAATTAACACCCAAAGATATTGGTTTTTTTACAGGTGAGTTAGCGACTTTATTAGAATCTGGACTACCTATAGACAAAGCTTTGTTAGTGTTAATGGATTTAACTGAAGACAATGAGCGTTTAACTAAGCTAATTGCTAAGGTCTTAGAAAAAGTTAAAGGCGGTGTGTCATTAGCTGATGCTTTGGAGCAACAGCAAGGCGTATTTACAAAGTTTTATTTAAATATGATTCGTGCTGGTGAGGCCGGTGGCAGCCTTGATGAAGTGTTAACGCGCTTAGCCGAGTATTTGGAACGCTCACAAGAACTAAAAGATACCGTTAAAACGGCTATGATTTATCCAGTTATTTTGTTGGTTATGTCTTTAGCATCGTTGTTTATCATGTTAACTTTTGTGGTGCCTCAGTTTACTGAAATGTTTGAAAGCGCAGGAAAAGCTTTACCTGTATCAACGCAAATAGTGGTTGGTTTAGCAGAATGGTTACAGAGTTATTGGTGGGCATTGATACTGGGATTTTTTGTTATTTCTAGTTATATGAAATATCAAATGGCTGATCCTGTTCGGAAAAAAGTATGGGATGGACGTTTCTTAAAGTTACCCTTAGCCGGTACGATTATCACAAATAAAGAAACCGCTAATATCACGCGTACTCTAGGAACATTGTTAGGTAATGGGGTGTCTATTATTTCTGCTTTAGTTATTGTTAGAGAAACCGTAGATAATCTTGTTTTAGCTGAAACTATTGCTAATGCAGAAGAGCAATTAAAACAAGGTAGGCATTTATCTGATGCATTACAAGAAAAAGCCTTGTTGCCAAAAATGGCTTTGCAAATGATTAAAATGGGTGAAGAAACAGGGCGTTTGGAAGAGATGCTGCTGCGAGTTGCCACTATTTATGATAAACAGTTGAGAGTAGCTATTCAAAGGTTGCTGGCGTTTCTTGAGCCAGTATTGATAATTACTTTAGGTTTAATGATTGCCGGTATTATTGTGTCAATTTTACTGGCTATTTTGAGTGTTAATGATTTGGCATTTTAAGAGGAATAATGATCACAATGAAAGAGTTGAATAATCGTAGACAAACTGGTTTTACCTTGCTTGAACTATTAGTGGTGTTGGGTATTATTGCTATGTTGGCCGGTATTGTTGGTCCACAAGTTATGAAGCATATGGGAGAATCAAAAACTAAAGCCGCTAAAGTACAAATTGAAGATTTGGCCGCCACACTAGATATGTATAAATTGGATGCTGGTAGTTATCCAACCACAGATCAAGGATTACAAGCTTTAGTGGAAGCACCTGATAATGCAAAGCATTGGAATGGGCCTTATTTAGGTAAATCTAAAATTCCTTTGGATCCTTGGCAAAATGAATATCACTATGTATTCCCAGGAGACCATGGAAAATTCGATATTTTTTCTTATGGTTCTGATGGTAAAGAAGGTGGTACTGGCGAAGATCAAGATGTTGTTAGCTGGGAATAATTAAATTAAAGTTGAACAAAATCTAATGCATAGTCCAGTCCAGGATAATAACGGCTTTACTCTGTTAGAGTTAATGGTCGTATTATTTGTTATGGTATTGGGCTTTGCGGTTGTTGGGATTAATTTATCATCGGGTAATGATTCCACTAAGCTTAAAGTAGTTGCTAGAGATATGGTTTCTGCTTTACGCTTTGCTCGAGGTGAAGCCTTAATTTCTCATGAAGAAATGACGGTAACTATCAATCTTGAGCAAAAAAACTATACAGTAACTAGGCGTAGTAAAGTTTATCCCATTCCAAAAACCGTGGCGGTTAAAGTTGTTACCGCTAAAAGTCAGATTAAGAATGGTGAGTTAGCCAGTATTCGTTTTTTCCCAGATGGCTCTTCTACTGGGGGGCGAGTGACTTTTTCACAAGGAAAGATGGCATGGAAAATAGATATTAATTGGTTATCTGGACAAATTGAACTCAATGAAACAGATAAAACTTAATAAACAAACTGGTTTTTCTTTGCTGGAAATTGTTATCGCGTTTTCAATTCTCGCGCTTTCTTTAGGTATTCTGTTAAAGATATTTTCGGGTGGCGTTAATTCGGCTGCTATAGCTGAAGATTACACAGTTGCAGTGCAAATAGCCGAAGGTTTAATGGCTAGAGCAGGTACAGAAACGCTATTAGTTGCAAACGAAGACTCTGGGGTAATTAATGAAAAATATGACTGGGTTTTAACTATTACACCTTATATATTTAATACGGATGACTCTGGATTAATTCCAAATACGGGGCAGTTATTTAAAGTAAAAGTGCTAGTGACTTGGGATATGCGTAATACTCAGCATCGGCAAATTGAACTTACAACTTTAAAGTTGAGTACCAAAGTGTTATGACGTTAGTTAAAAACGTAGCTAAGTCAAAGACATTAGGTTTCACCTTAATTGAAGTTTTAATTGGGTTGACTTTGCTCAGTATTATGACGGTATTGCTTTTTACAAGTTTGAAAATTTGTGCTGACAGTTGGGAAAGAGGTGAAAAAAAGATAGCATCAGTTAATGAAATGGCGGTGGTTTATCATTTTTTTCAGGAGCATCTTTCTGTAGCAAAACCAATTTTGAATGAATCCTTAGTTGATGAGAAACCTTTTTCTTTTCAGGGTGGCGTAACTTCTTTGCAGTTTGTATCTAACTTTCCCGAAAGTGTGGGTAAGCAAGGTTTACAAATATTCACAGTTGCATTGGTTGAAGAGGATAACACTGCAAATATTAATGTGAAAGTAACACCATATAATGCTGCTGGCGGGGATGCTGATGAAGAATCAGAAGTTGATGATGTTATCTTACTTAAGCATGTTAGCGAATTTAAACTTAGTTATTTTGGCTCTGAAGATGGTATGAGCGATGGTGTTTGGCTTGATGATTGGTTAAACAAGTCAGTATTGCCATTATTAGTTAAAGTAAATATTGTGTTAGAAAATGGTAGCTATTGGCCTGAGATGATTATACCTTTGAAGATAACGGCTCCTGATCATAATGCAAATAATCCAAATGATGGCGCAGGGATAATTCCATAATGCGTCAAACAGGAGTTGCTTTAGTATTAGTGTTATGGGTAATAAGTTTGCTCATTATAATGGCGGGTAGTTTTGCCTTAAGTATGCGTAGAGAATCTTCAGTAACTGCTGTTATAAAAAGTAATTCTCAAGCTGCTGCAGTTGCTGAGTCAGGTCTTGCGATTGCAGAGTTAATGTTGTTGGATAAAGATGTAAATAAGGCCTGGCGGGCTGATGGTAGTATTTATGAGGTTCTAGCAACAGGTGCAAAAATTCGAATAAGGTTATTGGCTGAAGCCGGTAAAATAGATATTAATAAAGCGGATTTACGTAGTTTAAAAAATTTATTGATTAATGCGCCTGCAGATGAAGAACAACAAAGTAAATTACTCGGGGCCATTCTTGATTGGCGTGATCCAGATGATTTGGTAAACATAAACGGTGCTGAAAAAGCAGAATATGAAGAGGCTGGCTTAAGTTACGCGCCAAGAAATAAACCTTTTGATTCAATTGAAGAATTACAATTAGTCTTAGGTATGGATAAGAGAGTATATGCTTGGCTTGAACCCTTAGTAACCGTTTATTCGGGTCAGCCATTAGTAAATTTTAAAGTAGCTACTAGAGAAGTATTAAGAACTATTCCTGATTTTGATGGTGACATGATAGATACTTATTTAATAGCTAGAATAGACAGTGCCAGAAATGATTTACCAAGTCCGCCTTTGCCCATGATTCCTGGATTAAGAAGTGGATCAGGTGGAAATAATAATGTAGTGACTGTTGTCTCAGAGGCAATATTGGCTGATAATTCTAGAGCAGCTATTAGTGTTGTAATAAAGAAAGCCGAAAGTAGCAATGCAAATCCATTTCAAGTTTTGAGGTGGCAACATACTATAACGAACAACAAATCATTGTTCACCAATGTGATGAATGACTTTTTAGTAAAACAATATGCTCAACCTGAACTCAACAATTGATATAAATTTTAAGCAGTTTTTTCGGTGGTGGAAGCGAGAACTTGACTTCTTGATACCAGAAAAGATTAAGCAAATTATTAATGATAGCCAAGGCGTCATCGTTATTAGTCACAAAGATAACCAATTAATAATAACTTATTGCCTAGGCGATGCAGTGGAGCATTTGGTTACTTTAGATCGTATTGATAAAACCTTTAATGTCCAAAGCCTTTATGAAAAAGATGAGCGCTTAGTTAAAGCTCAAATTCTTATTAGATTATCGGGTTTTGATGCAATTCAGAAAGAGTTAAGTTTACCCGCGGCGGCAAAAGAAAATCTCGAGCAAGTTGTTACCTATGAGTTAGATCGTTATACACCCTTTAAGCCAGATCAAGTTTATTTCGCAGTTAAAACTTTAGATGGTGTAAACGAAGCGGGTCAGATTAGGGTTATGATGATTTTAACGACTCGAGAGCTTTTAGATGGATTATATGATGATGTTAAGGCTCTAGGATTAGAGCCGTTATATGTTGATTATGAAGGTTCGCCTAATAGTCTAGAAGATCTAGAGGATGGATATACACTTTTACCAGAATCGTTACGCCAAAAAAAGGCAAATATTCCGCGCTTAGTTCATGGCTCGTTAATTACATTGACGAGTTTATTATTGTTAGCAGTTTTAGCAATGCCGGTCTTTTTTGAATATCAATCAGTTAATGAGTTGGCAGTGAAAGCGACGGCTTTAGAGAAAGATGCTAAAAAAGTGAAGGCCATGCAGTCCTCAATTGATGCGGTTATTGAAGAAACTAAACAGTTGATTAAAACTAAAACGGCGGCTCCTGATATCGTTAATATGTTGAATAATTTAAGTACGCTTTTAAAGGATGATACAACCTTAAGTTATGTTCAATATTCGGAGGGGCATTTGCAGATACAAGGTGAATCTCCAGCAGCATCAGGATTGCTAGGGGTTTTAGAGGCCTCTGATATGTTTGCTAATGCACGATTTGCTTCGCCAGTTACCCAAGATAGAGTCACTACTTTAGAGCGATTTCAAATTACTGTTGATGTGGCAAAAGCGGAGGGCGTGACTAATGAATAAATTGAAACAGATTGATTTTTCATCGCCTGCTATACAACAGCGTTTATTAGCTGTTGGAATACTGTTATTAGTAGTTATTTTGTTTGTTTTACTTATTATTACGCCTTTGGTAAGTAAGGCTCTTGAATTAAATGAGACAAAAAGCAATTTGGTTTTTAAGCTTCAACAATACGAACGTATTTTAGCTAAATCAGATTTAGTGACCGAAAGTATGGCTAACATAACTAAGGCACAAGATAACCAGGGCTATTTTAATCTTCAAGAGACAGATGCTTTAGCATCAGCTGATATGCAAGAGTTTATTAAAAAAGCTATTGTTGATGCCGGTGGTCAATTAAGCAGTACTCAAGCATTACCGGTCAGTAATAAAGATGATTTTAAACGTATTACAGTCAGTGTAAGAATGACCGGTAATAGTGAGGTATTGCGCTCAGTGTTATACAAAATTGAAACTTCAGAGCCACTCATTATTATTAATCAGATTGATATAAGACCTATGCGTGGTACTCGAAACAAAATAACTCGACAATTAGAGGCCAGTAACGAATTAAACGTCAATTTTCAGGCGGTTAGTTTTATGAGAAATCCAGAATAATGAATACTAAATTAATATCACTTTTAGCAACGATATGTTTAGCTTCAGTGTTGATTATTGGAGCTGAATGGGGTTTTTCGATTTGGGCGCAAAAGTCTACCTTAGACTCTTTAACGGCAACTGAGAGTAAATCTACTCAAGATGAAATTCCGCATATTGACCTTGATAAACAAACCGAGGAAAGCTACGCTGATTTAGTCGCAAGGCCATTATTTATTAAAGGTCGGCGTCCCGTTGAGGAGGTAAGTGTTGATGAAGCACAGGCGACTGCTGTACCTGTTGTTTTTGAGTGGCAATTAAATGGTATCTTTACCACCAAGAAAGGTTTGTCAACTTTTCTATCCAAAACAACCGCTAAGAATAATAAAGATAAATATAAAAAGGTTGCAAAAGATGCGGAACTTGACGGTTGGCAGTTAACAGAAATTTATCCTGATAAAGTTATATTTACCCAAGCGGGTCAGCAAAAAGAGTTGTTGTTACGTAAAATTAAAGCCAAGGATCCGTTTAAGAAAACCAACGTCCAAAATACACCAAATGTTCCTTCACCAGAAGATAGCCAAGCCCCAGAAGAAGTCGAGACTGAGAGTACAAATGAATAAGAAATTGCACAGAATAGCTGTAGTGACTAGTATTGCCACTTTTGGCCTAGCATTGGTGGGGTGTGAGTTGATTCCCTTCAAGCAAGCAGCTAAATTACCTTTAAATATTACTAATCCAAATCAATCAGATGAGGTCTTCCATCAATTAGAAAATAAAGCCCCTGTGCTTGAGCCAACTAAGGAGACTTATCTTGGTACTGATCGATATGTATCTACTACACCTCAAAAAAGCAGAGCTATAGCGACAAAGGGATCTGGTTCTTATAGCCTAAATTTTGATGATGCTGACTTAGGTGAAGTGGCAAAAGTAGTTTTGAGTGATATTTTAGGGCAAAGTTATGTTTTAAGTCCTAAAGTCACTGGTAAAGTGACCTTGCAAACTACAGAGCCGTTAACTAAAGAGGAGTTATTACCTGCTCTGGAAATGGTGCTACGCATGAATAATGCTGCGCTAGTGAAAGATGGCAAAATTTACCATATTGAGCCTACTGCAGATGCTCTATTTACTTCTGATTTATCAGCTAAAGCAGCGGGATATCAGACGCGGGTAATACCGGTTAAAAATGTGGCCGTACAAGATATTGTTGATATTATTAAGCCTTTAGTGCATGAAAAAACTATTTTAAATGTTGATGGTAAACGCAATATTTTAGTGGCTTCTGGTACTGCAGATGAAATAGCAAGAGTAATTGACATGATTAATACTTTTGATATTGATGTCTTAAAAGGGCGTTCTTTTGGCCTTTTTACCTTGGTACATGTGGATCCTGAAACGATGATTAAGGAACTGCAAGGTATTTTTTCTCAGAAAGGTAAGGGCAGTGATTCCGACTTTTTTCAATTTATACCCATTAAGCGTTTAAATGCGGTATTAGCAGTAACTCGCCAAGCACATTACTTAGATGAAGTGGATAGTTGGGTTGTAAGATTAGATAAAGTTAATACATCTTCTGGTGGCGGGGTTAATGTTTATAAAGTTCAGCACGCAGATGCAAAAAAGTTAGCGGCTACTCTAAATCAGATTTTTGCAAGTTCTAAAGGTAGTGGAGATAGTTCCGCTAAAGTTGCACCAGGAGAAACGGCAGAAACGCTTTCAAGCCAAGATTCTTCCAGTGGATCTGGTTCATCATCTTTGGGGTCGGGTTCTGGTAATTCTTTAAATTCTAGTGATAGTTCTTCAGACATATCAGGCTCCTCACGGATAGGTGGCTATACAAATGATGCTGTAACTGCAAACTTAGATGTTTTTGCTGCTAATGGTGTTGATGAAGATTTGACAACAACGAAGGAATCTTCTGGAGGTACAACCGGTTCTGCTGTCGGAAATATTGGTAAAGTAAAAATTATCCCTGATATTCCTAATAATTCAATTATCATTGTGGCTTCTGCGCAAGATTATGAAACCATCTTGCCCGTTATAACGCAATTAGATGTCATGCCCTTGCAAGTTTTGATAGACGCTACTGTAGTGGAAGTTAAGTTAACTAATGATCTGACTTATGGTATCTCTTGGTATTTAAACCATGCTGGTGGATCAGAACAATTGGGTGGTGCGGCTACGGCCGCCGCTGCCGCTGCTGCTGCTGGAACAGGAGGTTTTAGTGCTTTATATAGTTCAGGAGCGGTTAAAGCGTTATTAAATACTGAAGCTAAAGCAAGTAATTTAAATGTGATTTCGTCTCCTTCATTAATGGTTTTAAATAATGAGAAGGCTAAGATCAACGTAGGACAACAAGTACCTATTCAAACGAGTACTTCATCACTTCCTGTTTCTGGTGGTGGAGTGTTAGCTTCACCTAGTATCGCTCTTGGATCTTCAATTCAATATAAAGACACAGGGGTTACTTTGGAGGTTACCCCTAGAGTTAATGCGAATGGTATGGTGAATATGAAGCTTAAACAAGTTGTGAGTAATGTAGTTGAAAAGGCAGCAACTACAGGTGTGACATCAAGTGCAACTTTTGATAAAAAAGAAATTACCAGTTCGGTAGCTGTTAATGACGGAGAAACGATTGTTTTAGGTGGTTTAATTGCTGATGATGTGACTAATTCTAAAGGTGGATTCCCTTTGTTAAATGACCTTCCTTATATTGGTTCGTTGTTTGGTAATACTAAAAAAGGAAATATTAAAACAGAGTTGGTGGTTTTAATTACACCTAGAGTTGTAAAAAATAAGCAAGATTCAAGAACAATTTCGGGTGAATTTAAACGTAAATTAACCGGAATATATCAGGACAATGATAAAACTTTCGTAAAACCAAGACAGTGGTAATTTTATAAAATAGATTAGTCTTAAATTACAGGCATAAAAAAAGGGCGGGGTATTTAAATACCCCGCCCTTTTTTATTCTTAAAGTTTTTTAATGGTTTAAAAAGCTTAGCGAGTAATTACCTCATCACCTTTGCCAATTAATACGATATCAGCAGGACGGATAGCAAAAAGACCATTAGTAACAACACCGGTAATATTGTTAATGATTTTTTCTAGTTCAACTGGATCTAAAATTGATAGATTATGTACATCTAAAATTTCGTTGTGATTATCAGTAATATAGTTTTCACGCCATACTGGTTGACCACCTAATTTAACTAATTCTCTTGCAACATAGCTTCTTGCCATTGGGATAACTTCAACTGGTAAGGCAAATGAACCTAAAACATCAACTGTTTTTGTTTCATCAACGATACACACAAATTTCTTGCTGGCTGCAGCAATAATTTTTTCACGTGTTAAAGCACCGCCACCACCTTTTATCATGTGTTTGTGTGGGTTAACTTCATCCGCACCATCAACATAAACATCTAAAGTACCTACTGCATTTAAATCAAATACCGGAATACCCACTTTTTTAAGATGAGCAGTGCTTACTTCAGAGCTAGAAACTGCACCTTCAATATCGCCTTTAATGTCAGCTAAATAATCTATAAAGTGTTTAACAGTAGAGCCAGTACCCACACCGATAATTGCCACATCTTTAACATATTCTATGGCGGCTTTGGCTACTTTTTGTTTTAATTCATCTTGTGTCATGATGTTTCCGTGTTGAATAAAATAGAGTAATTCTGAAATCGGCATTTTACAGCCGATTTCAAATATGGATTTAAAATTTTTATGTTAATTGCGCTTTAAAGTAATTTATGTACAAGTATTGAATGTAATGACATTAAACCTTAAATTACTTATTGATCGAGAGTATTACAACTGACCTTGCTTAGCTAATTTCTTTTTATAAAGCACTGATGATAATACTGATAAGCCAATCATCACAGCACCTATAAGACCAGTGATGACCTCTGAGATTTCAATTTTCATGCTTAGTAACATAATGGCCGCTAAAGAGCCGATTGCATAGTGTGCACCGTGTTCTAAAAATACATATTCGTCTAAAGTGCCTTGACGCACCAAATAGACGGTTAAGCTTCTAACGAACATTGCACCAATGGCTAAGCCTAACATGATGATAATCACGTCTTGAGTAATTGCAAAAGCACCTATTACACCATCAAAAGAGAAAGAAGCATCTAAAACTTCTAAATATAAAAAGCTCATAACACTGCCTTTTTTAATGGCCTCAGAAACTTCTTCCCCTTCTTCTTCGTCTTCAAATAAAGCTGATAAGCTGTCTACTATTACAAATAAAATAACGCCAGATATGCCGGCAATAACGGCTTTAAAACGAATTTCTTCAGGTAACCAAGTTTGACCAAATAATAAAATGCCTAGGGCTAGAATGATTTCAATGGATTCTAATTTTCCAAAATTAGATAATTTTTCTTCTATATAGCCCAACCAATGTAATTCTTTGCCTTCATCAAAGATAAAAGAGAAAAATACCATTAATAAAAACATGCCACCAAAAGCTGCGATTTGCACATGTGATGCTTCAAGGTGGTGTGCATAAGTCGTCGGATCATGTAAGGCCATGTTGGCAACGCCAATAAAATCGATGCCAGTGGCGACATTAACAATTAAAATAGGAAATAATAAGCGCATACCAAAAACAGCGATTAAAATACCCCACGTTAAGAAGTATTGTTGCCAACGTTCATCCATGCGTTTTAATATGGATGCGTTCACAACCGCATTATCAAATGATAAACTCACTTCTAAAACGCCTAAAATAAGTGCGATAAAAGCGCCCATAGGGCCGCCCCAATAAACGGCGATGGCTAAAGAAATAGCTGTAATAATAAAAGAAAGACGAAAATGCTGCATAAAGTACCTTATTAATGAGAGATTTTGTGGTGCAAACTAAGACTATTTAATTGAAAATCAAGTGAATGAATAACAACGATGCTTTTTTAAGTGCTGCTCAACAACTGATTGCAGCAGGCCGATTTATTAACAGCAAAGGCTGGGTGCCTGCAACCAGTGGTAATTTTTCTATACGACTACCTGATGACACCATTGCGATTACTGTTTCCGGTAAGCACAAAGGTCATTTAGAAATAGACGATATTATGTTGATTGATGCGACTGCTCAATCCTTAGATGGTAAGAAACCTTCCGCAGAAACTCTGTTGCATACCTCTTTATATAAGCATTATTCGGACATTCAGTCAATATTGCATCCGCATTCACTTAACGCGACGCTGATTTCTAAAGTGTTTAAAACAGAAATCATTTTGAAAGATTATGAGTTATTAAAAGCGTTTAATGGCATTACTACGCATGAAACTCAAATTGTGGTGCCAATCTTTCCTAATGATCAAGACATAGCACGCTTATCTGTAGTAGTAGAAGACTATTTAAAACAGCATACTGATTGTTACGCCTATATCATCGCGGGTCATGGCTTGTATACTTGGGGACGATCAATAGATGAAACTTTACGTTACCTTGAAGCTTTAGACTTTTTATTTGAATGTGAATTACGCCTACATGGAGTTAAAAATTAATGACAGCCCTTACTATTTATCCTGATACTCAACCAGAACAAGGTGAGATTTTTAAAGATATTATTGCTATTCAAAGCCAGTTAAAGAATATTGGCGTGCAGTTTGAGCAATGGACCAGTGAGCAAGAATTAGCCTCTGATGCAGATCAGGCTTCTGTGATTGCGGCTTATGCAACTTCTATAGATAAATTAAAAGCGGATTGTGCGTTTCAATCTGTTGATGTAATGAAGTTAAATCCTGATCACCCTGATAGAACCGTTTTTAGGCAAAAATTTTTAGCAGAGCATGTGCACGAAGATTTTGAAGTGCGCTTTTTTGTCGAAGGTCGCGGTTTATTTTATTTGCATGTAGACAATAAAGTTTATGCGGTGCTTTGTGAACAAGGTGATTTAATTAGTGTGCCGGCTGACACAAAGCATTGGTTTGATATGGGAGAGAATCCAAAATTTACTTGTATTCGTTTATTTACTACGCCCGATGGTTGGGTAGCTAATTTTACAGGCAATGACATAGCGAAAAGCTTTCCGACTTTTGATGATTATGTGGCGGCCCTGTAATGATTAAAGCCATTATTACGGATATTGAAGGCACTACCTCTTCTCTTTCTTTCGTTAAAGACGTTTTATTTCCCTATGCCAGAACGCATTTAGCTGAATATGTAAAAGCCCATGCGCAAGATGACGTTATAAAAGCAGTGCTAGCCGATACTTCTAAAGAGGTGGGTAAAGATTTAGATATTGAAGATGCAATTGCAAAGTTCATTCAATGGATAGATGAAGATAAAAAAATCACCCCGTTAAAATCTCTACAGGGTTTAATTTGGGAAGCGGGATATCAAAAAGGTGATTTTAAGGGACACGTCTATCAAGACGCGGTTGATAATTTACGCTTATGGCAGTCCAAAGGTTTGAGTTTATATATTTATTCATCAGGCTCTATTTATGCTCAAAAACTATTATTTGGTCACACAGAATACGGTGATTTAACGCCATTATTTTCGGGTTATTTTGATACGAATATGGGTGGTAAAAGGGAGGTAGAATCATACGCAAAAATAGCCGAGCAAATTGGTTTTTCTGCTGAACAATTACTATTTTTATCGGATATTAAAGAAGAATTAGATGCCGCTAAAGCAGTTGGTATGCATACCGTCTGGTTAACAAGAGAAGGTATTACCGATACACAAGCAGCACATTTACAAGTGCTTAATTTTGATGCGGTAGAAGTTTAAACTAAGACATACATACTTAAAAATTTGCGGCAGGGTTATTTAAATTTAGGCGTATTTGCTTTATTAATAGCAAGCTACGTTTTAAATGATTTAAATGCTGAGTATTGCTAAGCGCTACTCAGCGTAGTTCTTGTTAGGCTTTTTAACGCCTGGGCAGGCGATACTTATGCGCTGTATTGGGTTATCTAGTTTGAGTGCAGTTAATTGCCCTCCCCATAAACAACCGGTATCAATAGCATAACAATTTGGGCCTTCGTAATAACCTAAGGTAGACCAATGTCCAAAGATGATGCGCATGTCTGCGCTTTTACGTTTGGGGGCTTCAAACCAAGGTATTAAAGTTTTGGGTTGGGAGCCAAGCGGACCACTATTAGCAAAATCAAGACGACCATTAGCATCACAATAGCGCATGCGCGTAAAGCAATTAATAATAAAGCGCTGTTTAGCAATGCCTTTTAGACTGCTAGACCAAACATTGGGTTTGTTGCCGTACATTTGCTTAAGAAAACTTTGGTAATCAGGTCCTCGTAAGGTTTTTTCTACCAAGTTAGCCATTTTTTTAGTTGTTTTAAAGTCCCATTGAGGTGGTAAGCCCGCATGAATTAAACAAAACTCAGCATTATGATGAAATAAAGGTTGATGTCTAAGCCAGTCTATTAATTCATCACGATCTGGCGCTTCAAGTATGGGTGATAATGAGCTTTTTTTGTCAGCAACTTTAGGTAAGCATGAGGCCGCTAATAAATGCATATCGTGGTTGCCAAGTACAGTGATAGCGGATTCACCTAACGCTTTAATAAAGCGTAAAGTTTCTAAAGATTTGGGGCCTCGATTAACAAGATCACCTGCAAACCAAAGTTGATCAGTGTGTTCATCAAAAGAAATAGTATCTAAGAGTCTTAACAAGTCATCGTAACAGCCTTGAATATCTCCAATTGCGTAAATAGACATTTAATTAGTGTAGCGTCCTAGGAATAGACAAGGTGAATTTAGGTATAGTAGCATTAAAGTTTTCGCCTTCATCGGGCTGCATGGTATATAGTCCCTGCATTGTACCTACAGGCGTTTCTATAATGGCTCCACTGGTGTAACGAAATGTTTCGCCGGGCTTGAGGTAAGGTTGTTCACCAATAACCCCATCACCTCTAACTTCTTGCAATTTGCCATTAGAATCTGTTATCAACCAATAACGGTTTAATAATTTTGCAGGGACGTCACCTTGATTAGTGATAGATATGGTATAGGCAAACACATATTTGTTTTCATCGGGAGCAGATTGTTCGGCTATAAAATAGGGTGTTGCTTCAACTATTATTTTGTTTTTTTCAGTCATTATTGGATCATATATAAAAATAATATAAATTTTTTCATGATTATTTCATCGTAACTTAATGGTAAACGCAAGCACGTATTTTAAAAAAAGCTATTAAGCGACTATAAATTATTACAATTTACATTTATTAGGACAAGACATTGCATATTCATATTTTAGGTATTTGTGGAACATTTATGGGTGGGCTAGCCGTTATTGCTAGACAAATGGGTTATCAGGTAAGTGGCTCTGATCAAAATGTTTATCCACCGATGAGCACGCAATTACAAGAACAAGGTATTGAGTTAATGAATGGCTATCGTGCTGAGAATTTGGAAGTGACGCCAGATTTAGTCATCATTGGTAATGCTTTATCACGAGGTAATCCTGAAGTTGAAGAAGTATTAAATCGTGGCTTGAACTATATGTCTGGGCCACAATGGTTGGCAGAACATGTGTTGCACGACAAGTGGGTCTTGGGTGTGGCGGGTACTCATGGTAAAACGACAACATCTAGTATGTTAAGTTGGATATTAGAGCACCAAGGTTTTAATCCAGGATTTTTAATTGGTGGTATCCCCTTAAACTTTGGCATCTCTGCGCGCTTAGATGGTGGAGCAGAAAATAAATCTGGCTTTTTTGTTATAGAAGCGGATGAATATGATTCGGCCTTTTTTGATAAGCGCTCAAAGTTTGTACATTATCGTCCACGCACCGCTATTCTTAATAACTTAGAATATGATCATGCGGATATTTTTCCGGATTTAGACGCTATTAAACGCCAGTTTCATCATCTGGTTAGAACCATTCCTGGTGAAGGTTTAATTATTAGTCCAGAAGTGGATGAGAATATAAATGATGTGTTGGCTATGGGATGCTGGACTCCGGTTGAACATACCTCAATTAATGGAACAGCAACATGGAATGCAAATTTATTAAAAGCGGATGGTAGCCAATTTGCCGTAATGTTTGAGGGTAATGAACAAGGTGTTGTAGATTGGAAATTAACAGGCGAACATAATGTTTATAACGCCTTATCAGCCATAACCGCGGCTAATCACATTGGTATTTTACCTAAAGATGCGATTGCCGCTTTAGGGCAGTTTGTTAACGTAAAGCGGCGTATGGAAGTATTAGCCACTATTAATGGTGTGACTCTTTATGATGATTTTGCGCATCACCCTACAGCAATCGCTACCACCTTAGATGGTTTGCGTAAGCAAGTTGGAGATGATGCTCGTATTGTGGCTATTGTTGAGCCTCGGTCAAACACTATGCGTTTAGGTATTCACACTGAAACCTTAGCAAAATCTTTAGCGCATGCAGATTTAGCGATTATGTATCAACCTATGAATTTAGATTGGGATTTAAGTAAGCTAACGCAGTATGCCGATAACATCGAAGTTTATCAGTCAATCGAATCTATTATTGCTAAGCTAAAAGTGGAAGCCTGTGCGGGTGGGCATTTTGTTTTAATGAGCAACGGTAGTTTTGGTGGTATTTATCAACGCTTGCAAGATGAATTGTAAGTGTTGATGGGTGGCGGTTTTCTCAAACAGCGCCATCGTGTATTATGTCGGACTATAAATACACCTCAGGTGTGTAAACTTTAAAGCACTCGTTATGAAGATACTCACGTTACATTTCAAAAATATCAATTCGTTAGAAGGTGAAAATCTGGTTGATTTTCAACAAGGGCCTCTTTCTGACACAGGTGTTTTTGCAATAACAGGTCCAAATGGTTCAGGTAAATCCAGTATTTTGGATGTAATTACTTTGGGGTTGTACGGGGAAACTTTTCGCTTTGATAGACCTGCTGATTATGTAATGACGCAGCATACAGCTGAGTGTTTTGCTGTTATTGAGTTTAGTGTCGATGGCGAGACTTACAAGTCTGGTTGGTATGTTGAACGAGCCGAAGGTGATGTAAATCGTGAGTTGCTACCTGCTCAAATGCAGTTAGTTCGCTTGTCTGATGAAGCTGTTTTAGCGGATACCCCTAAACAAGTTTGTCAGCGTATGGTAGAAATTACCGGCATGAATTTTCGTAATTTCACGCGTTCTATCATGTTGGCACAAGGAGACTTTTCGGCATTTTTAAATGCGCTAGATAATGAGCGCATGGATATTTTAGAAAAGATAATCAGTGTGGATATCTATGCTGAGTATAAAAAAAATGTCTTGGAAAATGTAGTAACGGCTCAGCAAGACTTGGATTTTTTAAGAAAACAATTAACGTCTATACAAGTATTTCCTCCTGAAAAACAAGAAGCCTCAGAGCAAGATTTACTGGATTTTAAAGAGCAATTAAGTGAGTTGCAGGCACAAGAATACAACTTAACGCAACAGCAGAATTTATTACAAAACATCACCGCTATAAAAAAGCAGATTAATGATGAAGAGCGGTATTTAGGAAAAATTCAGCAGCAGATAGATGAGACCCAAAAAGGCTTAGATAAAATCAGTCAAGCGCAGTCAGTCTTAAGTTTTAAAGATGATATTGCAATATTACAATCTAAAGATATTGTTATTAGACAAGCTAAAGAAGAGCTATCAGCACTAAAAAATGAACTAAAGTTTATAAGAGATCAGGTTGCGAATATAGAAATTGATCCTAACCTATTAGGTAAACAATCTTTTACTGAACAACAGAAAACTTTAGAAAACGTCAAATTACAACTCAATCAATACACTTCTAATAGACAAACCGAAGTAGATCATTGGCAATCTTTAAGCGAGCAAGCGACGCAAAAAGAGCTGGCATTTACGACTGTGTCAGCGTGGTTAGAAGAACATAAACTTGATGAGGCTTTGTTAACGGAATTACCAGAAATTGGTAAATTAAAAAAACTCAGAACCGAAATTATTGAGTTAAACAGTAAGCTTAAGATTTATAACAAGCAGACTAAGAAGACCTCTACTGCCATTCAAAATAATGCGAGTTCCCTAGAAAAACAACTGGCTAAGCAAGTTGAATTAACGCAGCAAGTTAAAGATGATGAGCAAGAGTTAGTCGAATTATTGCAAGGTAACACGCTAGATACCTTAGCGTCTTTAAGAGAAGATCAGCAAGAGCGTGTAACGAACTTTCAGGCCTTATACAATATTGGCCTTAAACATGAAACGCTGGTTGGTAAGCGGGGCTTTTTCTCTTGGTTTAAAGCCAAAGAAACGCCTGAATATGACGCTGATGAATTAACACTAGAATTAGAAAAGCTTCAGCAAGATATGAAGCGTGAAGAAAATATTCGTGCTTCCTTAGAGACGGCTATTACTTATGAGGCGTTATTAAAAAAAATGACGCCAGATCGTGTACATTTAGTCCACGGTAAACCCTGTCCGTTATGCGGAGCTTTACAGCATCCATACGCTAAGTTTCCACCGATTGTTAGTAACTCAAAACAAGCGCTAATCGATCAAAAAGCTAAAATGAGACAACTGAAAGAAACCATTAGTCAGGTTACTTTTAAGATTGGGCTGGCTCATAAAAATACAGCTAATAACAAAGTCAAACAAAGTAAGTCCGCACAATTAAGAAGAGAGTGGTTAAATTTAGTTAATCGTTTAAACTGCGCTAACAAAGAATTGACCATTAACAATATCAGTTTGATGAAAGACTTGTTGATGCAAGCAAATGCTGAGTTAACCGAAATTGGTAATCTCACCACAAAGATTATTGCTAAACAAAATGCCATTGAAAAAAACACGGCTTTAATAGCTAAGGGCGTAACCTTAATAGCCCAATTGCAAGAGAATAAAGAGCAATTAGGTGCACCGATTGCAGGCGTGCCTCAGGAACAACTTGATCTTGAAACTGCCCTACGTGCTAGTCAAACGGAAGAAGCTGAGTTAGCAGTTAAAGTTGCTACACAATTGGCTATTTTTGGCGAAAAGATGCCAGCTAAAGGCCAAGAAGATGCGCTATTTGATAAATTAAATACCCGTCGTCAGGAATATCATACCTACAGTTTTAGATATAAATCTTTGTTAGAAGAACGCGAGTCTTTACAAGAAAAGCAGGTCGCTTGTCAGCAAGAAATTAGCCGCTGTAATGAGCAGGTAGAAATTTTTACAGCTCAATTGCAAACCCAAGAGGCTGTAGGCTTGCATTTAGGCTTGATAGAAAAGCAAAAACTGATTGCCGATAAAGAACAAGCGGTTGTTAGCTTAGAAACAGATTTAGCGCAGGTGCAAAAAACAGTTCAGGAAAAAGTCTCGACAACTCCTTTCGCTAGTCTGCAAGAAATCGAGCGCGTTTTAGACTTTATGGATAATGAAGTAGAAGTTCAAAATCAATTACATAGTTTAGTCGAACAATTTAATAGCAAAGCCCAAGAAATTAAAGTTTTACAACACCAATTAGACCAAATGTATGCCGCTTCTGGGGACGCTCTTTCAAATTCTTTAGAAATTGATTATCAGTTAAAAGGCTTTAAAGAAAAAATCGCTATAGCGAGCATGGAAATAGAGCATTTAGAGCGAGTGTTAAACGAGCAAGCACAAAATCTAGCCGCTTACATCGACATAACAGCGCGTATTAAGCAACAAGAATTAGCGGCACAAGCTTATTTTGCAGATGCTGCCTTAATTAATGCTGAAAATGGTATGGCCTTTAGACGGCGGGTACAAACACAATTGGCAGATAAATTATTGTCTCAAACTAACGCTATGTTAGAAAAAATCAGTGGTCGCTATTATTTACGCCAAGCTTATAGTGAACAAGGCTTAGCATTAGAAGTTGAAGATACTTATCAAGCGAATGTCCGTCGATTACCCAAGACTTTATCGGGTGGTGAAAGTTTTGTCGTTAGTTTAGCCTTGGCTTTAGGGTTGTCAGAATTGGCAAATAATGGCCGTTCAGTTGATTCGTTATTTTTAGACGAGGGTTTTGGTAATTTGGATGCTGATGCTTTATATACAGTTATTAGTACCTTAGAAAATCTCCATACACACGGTAAAACAGTGGGTGTTATCTCGCATGTTGAAGCCGTTCATAAACGCTTTAAAGCCCAGTTACAGGTTGTTAAAAAACCAAATGGCTTGGGTGAAATAAGACAAGCCTCGTAAATCTTAACTGAGTTTAAATATGCGTTTATCAAATTTAAAACATCCACTATTCATTGTTTGTTTAGCTTTACATTTATCCGGCTGTGCTAGTTTTGGCAAAGGTGTCGCGGAGGCGGTGTTAGAGAAAACCAATACTGAAGATAGCCGAGTATGTCAGGTAAGGGGTAAACCCTTTCAAGGCATTAAGCCAGAATTAGACGACTTAAAAGGTAAAACAAAAGTTTTAATGGTCCACGGGGTGGGTAATCATTTACCCGGTTATGCGACAGAATTTTTAGATAAGTTATCTAAACAGTTAAAGATGACAGCTAAATCTACGCAATATAAAGATATTAAGTTAATGTCTTTTAGTAATGTAGATCAAAAACTAGGTAATTTAAGGGTTACGCGTTTACAAAACCAAGAGAGCAATAAAGAATTATGGTTTTATGAATTAACGTGGTCAGAAATTACTAAGGATAAAAAAGCCTTATTAGAGTTTGATAATTCTGGGGAATATTCTTATCGTCGGGCTGAAGTTAACGACATGTTAAAGAAATTCAGCAACGATACCGGCCCAGATCCTATTATTTACTTAGGTGAAAGTAGAGATTTAATTTTAAGGTCTTTTGCGCAAGCAGTTTGTTGGATGAGTAGAGATAATTGGGATGAGTTGCCTAAAGAAGGTCGACATGGCTGTGATTTTACGCAAGGTTTAAATCATAATTTTAAGGAAGATTCTTTAGTTTTTGTATCGCACAGTTTAGGCAGTCGTATTACCATTGACGGCATTACCCGTATGGTTTCTTTATTAGAACAGCCAGAAAAAAAATCTACCTTACAAAGTATTAATAAAGAAAAAAGAGAAGTGTTACAAAATAAGCATGTGCAGATATTTATGCTTTCAAATCAACTTCCCATGTTGCAATTAGGTCGAGAATTACCGGAAGTAGTGGGGCAAAAAGAGAATTATTGTGCAATGACTGGGCCTAAATACCAGTCTCGAATGTTTAATGAAACCTCTATTGTGGCTTTTAGTGATCCTAATGATATTTTAAGTTATGCCATTCCACATGACTTTGGCGAAAAATATTTAGACTCAAGATTATGTAGCGATGTGACCAATATCAATATAAATATTGCTAAAGTCTTTGATGCGTTTGGTATTGGTAAAATTGCTAACCCCTTAGAGGCGCATGTCGGTTATGCAAAAGATGATCGAGTTGTTGCCTTAATAGCGGATGGTATAGGTAATGATCACACTGATCCGTTGATAAAAGGTAAATGTGAATGGACAGAAATAACGGATTAAAGCTTAAAGTGTTTAAATCTTAACGGCAATGAGACAAGCAAAGTTAAACCACTGAAAATAAGTGCCAATGCGACCAAAGCCGGCTCTTTCTAATAATTCGTAATTTTCATCTAAACGATACGGAATTAAAACGTTTTCCAGCGCTTCACGTTTGCGCTGGTTTTCTATATCCGTATAGTGGCTTTGGGAAGTTTTAAATTGTAGATAATGATCAATATATAAACGGTTTAACACGGGATCATTCACTAGAATTTTTTCTGACAATAAGACAATGCCACCAGGCTTTAAAGCCTTAAAAATCGCCTTAAGTAAGGCTTCTCTGCCTATCGGCCTAACAAACTGTAATGTCCAATTTAAAATTATAATATCGCAGTCAGGTAGGGCCGGTAAGGCGCTTAAATCAGCTGTAATTAAAGAAACTCTATCACTATTTATTTGCGTACTAAGTTTGTCGCGCGCCTTATCCAACATGGATTCTGAATTGTCGTAACCAATAAAACGCGTGCTTTCAGGGCACTTAGGATGTTGACTGAGATGATCAATCGTAGTGCCAGTTGAACAGCCTAAATCACACACAATACCGCCCGTTTCAGGCAAAAAATCCATGATAAGGTCAGCTTGAATGCGTTGCACTTCATTATAGAAAGGTACGCTTCTAGACACCATATTGTCGAAGACTTTGGCTACTTTTTCATCAAAAGCAAAGTCTTCAATTCGAGTGGTTTGCTGAAATACTCTATCTTGTTCGGTCATGGTAGAAATTTATTAATTTAAGAAAAATTAAGAGTCATCAACCTGGTCAGCAATCTGAGCTAATTGTTCAATAAGGCTGTCTAATTGCGCAGAAGTTTCTGCACGAATAGTTGCATGAGCAACTTTACGGCCTTTGCGAGGGGTTTTGTCGTATAGATGTAAATGCGTATTAGGCAAAGCCAATAATTCTTCTGTTACAGGTAGGCCGCCAATAAAATTAATCATGGCTGATTTGCCAACGGCATGAGTTTTACCTAACGGTAAATTAGCGATGGCACGGAGATGATTTTCAAATTGGCTGGTTTCTGCACCTTCAATAGTCCAGTGTCCAGAATTATGCACGCGGGGGGCAAATTCATTTGCAACCAGTTGGCCATTCACATCAAATAATTCGAGGGCTAATACGCCGACATAATCTAAGGCTTCTAATAAGCGAGTGACATAATCTTGAGCTTGTGCTTGCACGGCATCGCTATCAAGACATTTAGCAATTCTTAAAATACCACCGCGATGTATATTCTCAGATAAAGGGTAAAACTCAATGTCGCCTGCCACATTACGCGCGGCAATAATAGAAACTTCTCTATTAAATGGCACAAAGCCTTCTAAAACAGCAGGTGCACCGGCTAGAATTTCCCATGCGCCAGCTAAGTCATTTACCGATTTAATTAACGATTGGCCTTTACCGTCATAGCCCATCGTGCAGCTTTTTAAAATAGCAGGACACCCAATAGTGGTAATAGCCGACTCTAAATCAGCAAAGCTATTAATGGGTGCATAAGGCGCGGTAGGGATGTTAATGTCACGGAAAAAAGCTTTTTCTATTAAACGATCTTGCGCAACCGCTAAAGCTTTTGGTGCTGGATGCACTTGGGTATGTGATGCCAAAAAATTCGCAACATCAGCAGGTACATTTTCAAATTCGTAAGTGACTACATCGGCAAGGTCCGCAAGTTCTGCTAATAAGCGTGGATCATCATAAGCGCCGTGTAAATGTTGACCTAAGCTATTAGCGCAAGCATCTGCAGAAGGATCAAGAAAAACAAATTGTAAGCCTAAAGGGTAGCCCGCTAAAGCAATCATTCTGGCCAATTGACCAGCACCTAAAATGCCTATTTTCATAAAGCAGTCTCTCTAGGGTCAGAGTTTGCTAGTACGGTTTCTGTTTGTTCATTTCTGAAAGTATCAAGAGCCGCACGGTATTGGCTGTGTTTATTACTGATAATAGCCGCCGCTAAAAGTGCTGCGTTAATAGCCCCTGCTTTACCAATAGCCAAGGTCCCTACTGGAATACCCGCCGGCATTTGTACTATAGATAATAAAGAGTCCATGCCATTAAGGGCTTTGGATTGCACGGGAACACCTAACACGGGCAAGGCTGTTTTAGCAGCGGTCATGCCGGGTAAATGTGCCGCACCACCTGCGCCCGCAATAATGACTTCAAGGCCTTTAGATTCAGCAGTTTCTGCATATTGGAAAAGTTTGTCAGGCGTTCTATGTGCCGACACAACTTCAACTTGATGAGGTATGCCAAGACGCTCTAAGGTTTCAGCGGCAAAACACATTGTTTCCCAATCAGAGGTCGATCCCATAATGATGCCAACCAGTGCTGTCATTTATTACTCCTTAATGAGGCTTTGAGTACAAAGAGACTAAGTACAATCTAGATAATTTAAAAGTTGCGTAGTATCGCATAAATGCACAACTCATTGTTTATTAATCCCATGATGTTTCATTAATCCGGTCACAGGTTGCTTGGTTATGTAATGATTTTTAGTCCGGTAATGGATTCCAGTCTATTCATGGATTCTAGTTTGTTCATGGACTCTAGTTTGTTCATGGACTCCGGCCTGTTCATGGATTTTAGTCCGTTCATGGTGAGCCTGTCGAACCATATGCTCTTCGACACACTCAGAGCGAACGGAATTACACAACGAGATTAGAATTACACAACGAGATTGGAGTTATATAACGAGATTGAAATTACATAACGAGATTGGAATCAAACAACGAGTTTTCCAATTACAGAATACATCTGGAATTACACAACAAGTTTGGAGTTTCCCAAGCATTCCAAGAGTACCCAAGTTCAGCTTACAAAAATCAACTCAGTATAAATTATAGAATTTGATGATGAGCGGTACTGGATGAACGGCTAATTAAATGATAAAGTTACGCGCATTATTTAATCAGTCTTAAGGGTGCATTAGTCAGCCTTGGACTTTTAACCAAGGCAACAGAACTTATGAAATCATACAAAATTAATAAGAATTTATTATTTGCTTCTTTAACCAGTATAGTCGTTGCAATACTTATAGGTGGCTGTTCAGACTCAGATAAAGCTAAAGAAACTGCAAAGGCACCGGTACATGAGGTGTTTAACCCATTTGATCATTCAAAAGATGAACCCGTAACCGTAGATGAGAAACATAAATTTCATGACGCATTTGCGGCGCAATGTGTGGCTAGAGAGTTAAAAAATTCAGTTAATGTAGAAGAAGATATCGCGCGTTTCACAAAGTCTTGTGAATGTGTCACCACTTACATGTTGAAAGATTTGACGGATGAAGAGGTAGAAAAATACCTTGCTGAACATGAAAACCCACGCTCATTACAAATCAAATTCACTGGCGCGGCTTATCATTGCGCACAGCAACAACCTATCGATAAAGGTTTTAAAGTGTATCAACAAAACCCTCCAGTTAAGAAAGAAGAAGGCTTTTTTAGCAAATTCTTTTAATCTTTAACTCGCGAAATGTCACTGGGTAAGCTTTAGGTTTTCCCAGTGATACGCCTAAGTTCTATTTCAGCGTTCCTATCCCTCTAAACCAATAATACCTTTTTGGTATAAGTCGTTTAGGATTTGTAAGCCACCGTTAATAATAATTTCTGGATTAGGATGCTGGGTTTCTTGAGCTATTTGTTCTAAACAAGCGCTAGTCATTACAGACTCTTGTTCAGAGATTATTTCTAGCAAACGGTAGGTAATCGGGGTTATCTCCAAAAAATTAACATCATCTTCATGGTTACGATAAACAATAAGAAATGTAGCTTGTTCGGGAGGTGTTAAGGGTGTGTAACCAGGACCAATTTTGTGGACTGGATATTGATAGGCTAAGGGCCAAGCTAATGGAGATACTTTAATTTTTTTAGCCAGTAAATTATCTATAACAACAGTTTTGTGTGTCAGATTAGTTGTGGATATAGATAAAGCCATTTCTACCCATTCATAGTGAGCCAACTCCAGCGTAAATGGTAAGTCATTGCTGGTATCACGCTCATGCTCTAAATAATATAAAAATTCTTCTGCAATCTCTGAGAAATGAGGCGTTTTACATTCGTGTTTTGCAAAGAAATCTTCCGTTAAAGCCAGCCATTCAGTTTCTGTGAGTAGTTTGTTTAGCACCGGAAAATTACCAGATAAGAAGCTATTAATATTATTAAAAAATAGCTCTCGGTACATTAGCATCCTGTCTGCTTTAACATCAGCGGGGATGGGGTTATTTAACGGGTCGCGTATGTAAGCGGCAAACTCTGCTTGTTTAACTTTAAAATCAACCATGGTATTAGCGTTAAGCGGTGCGTTTGTCATGTTGAATTTGCCACGCGTCTTGAATAGATTTAATGGTTTGAATTTCTCTGATTAATTCAGGGATGGGAGGGAGATTAAAATCTCGCTCTAATAAAGTCGGAAAAACACCGTAAAGTTCATACGCCTTTCCTAGTAATTTCCAGACCGGATCAACAATTTCAGCGCCATGAGTATCAACTAAAAAGTCTTCAGCTTCCACATGATGTCCTGCGATATGCGCGTAGGCAATTCGGTCTGCAGGGATAGCTTTTAAAAAGGCTTCAGCGTCATATTGATGGTTAACACTGTTGACATAAATGTTGTTAACATCTAACAAAATATCACAATCTGCTTCTTGTACAACAGCGTTAAAAAAGTCTATTTCAGACATTTCTTGGCCGGGTGCTGCATAGTAAGACACATTTTCAATGGCGATTTTTTGTTCTAGAATTTCTTGTACACGTTTAATGCGTTTAGCGACATGTATGACCGCATCAGAGGTAAAAGGAATAGGCATTAAATCGTATAAATGACCATTTTTACTGCAATAGCTAAGATGTTCGCTGTAAAGTTTGATTTGATGCTCTTTCATGAAGCTTTTTACTTCATTAATAAAGCTTTCATCCAGAGGATCAGTGCTACCAAGGGATAAAGATAAACCATGACAAACAAAGTCATGACGCTCAGTCATGGCGCGAAAAGCTTTGCCAAACTTGCCGCCAATGGTAATCCAGTTTTCTGGCGCGATTTCGTAAAAATTAATAGCGGGTTCTGGTGTTTCAAGTAGAGGTATGGCTAAGGATCTTCTTAACCCTAACCCTGCACCTTTAACTAAACCGAGTGTTGTGTCCATAAGAACACCTATTGAAAATTGAAAAAAATAGAGTGGAGGGTATAGAGATACCCTCCGGGTTTATTGAATAAAATTCAATAATTATTTTGCTGCACCACAAGCGCCTTCTTTGCCTTTCATGGTTTCGCCTTCTTTCATTTGACCACAAGCGCCTTCTTTACCTTTCATCATAGCGCCACAAGCCATTTCCATACCTGGCTTCATTTTGCCGTCTTTCATCATAGCGCCACATGATGCGTCAGATGCTTTTTCATCTGCTTTTTTAGGATGTTGTGCACCTGCACAAGCACCTTCAGCAGTTTTGTTGTTCATGTCCATTGCAGCGCCGCATTTCATTTCTGCTGCAGCAACTTGCATGTAACCAGTTGAAAGTTCAGTCATACCAAATGGATTTGTATCTGCATAAACCGCAGTAGCAGAAACAGTTGAAATTAAAGCAGCGCCCATAGCTGTTGCTAATGGTGATTTGTTGATTTTTTTCATGTTAACTCCCAAGTATTATTATAAATATTCGACTGATTAAGGTAATCGAATGTGCCTATCATACCTAAAGACGGGTAAATAAAGAATAAATAAACTCTATTAAAGCAAGGTATTAATCTGAATACCCGAATCACACAGGTCTTTAATGATGCAATGTGTGCATTTTGGTTTTCTAGCAGTACAAGTATATCTGCCGTGTAAAATTAGTAAATGGTGCGCGTCTTTTTTATGTATTTTAGGCACATATTTATTGAGTTTTTGCTCAACTTCTAAGACATTTTTGCCTGGTGCCAAGCCGGTTCTGTTGGATACCCTAAAAATATGTGTATCGACAGCAATAGTTGGTTGACCAAATGCCGTATTGAGAATCACATTAGCTGTTTTTCTGCCAACGCCGGGCAGGGCTTCTAATGCCACTCTTGTTTGAGGCACTTCGCCATTATGATGGGCAATAAGTTGCTGACAGAGCTTAATAATATTGGCGCTTTTAGTATTGTATAATCCAATGGTTTTTACATACTCTTTAAGTGTCGGTAAACCTAAATCTAAAATCGCCTGCGGGGTATTTGCAACCGCAAATAAAGGGCCGGTAGCTTTGTTAACGCCTTTATCTGTCGCTTGCGCAGATAACACTACGGCAATTAAGAGTTCAAAGTCTGTGGTGTAATTGAGTTCTGTAGTGGGATCTGGAATGGCTACAGCCAATCTATCAAAAATCTCTAAGCGGTTTTTGTTATTCATCGTTAAAAAGGTCTGGTCTATCGCAGCGCTAAGCAAACATGATTATGCCAAATAATTTCAACATAGATTTTATTTTTATAATGAGACAACACTAATTAATAGGTATCAACGAGGCTTTTATGTATTTTGATGTTTTTAATGGGGATGCTGATGGGCTATGTGCTTTGGTGCAACTGCGTTTAGCAAACCCTCAGATCTCTAAGTTAGTAACAGGTGTAAAGAGAGATATACAACTTTTAGACAATTTAACCGTCACGCAGCAAGATGTAGTGACCGTATTGGATATATCACTTAAAAAAAATCGGGATGGTTTAGTGGCCATTTTGCAGCAAGGCGCTCAGGTTTTATATGTGGATCATCATGAGACGGGCGATATACCTATATGCGCTAACTTAACTACAATTATTAACACAGCACCAACGACTTGCACTAGTTTATTAGTTGATGAATATTTAAATGGTAAGTACCGGGCTTGGGCGCTCGTTGCTGCGTGTGGTGATAATTTATTGCCTCAAGCGGAGCAGTTAGCAAAAACCTTAGATATCACTACAACGCAGTTTGAGCAGTTAAAAAAATTGGGTATTTGCCTTAACTATAATGCTTATGGGCATAGCGTAGCAGACTTACATTTTGCGCCAGACGAACTTTATAAACACTTGGTTCAGTATGCCTCGCCTTTAGAGTTTTTAATTGATAAAGCAGATATTTTTGAGCAATTACAAGCTGGATATGCAACAGACTTAGAATTAGCTCAAAGTACTAAGCCAGAGTATCAAGATGACAAAATCTGTGTCTATATCTTGCCTGATGAGGCTTGGGCAAGACGTATTAATGGTGTAATGGGAAATGATATGGCCAATTTAAATCCTCAGCGGGCGCATGCGGTACTCACGTATAACGCACAAGGCGCTTATCAGGTAAGTGTTAGAGCTCCTATAGCTAATAAACAAGGGGCAGATGAGTTGTGTGGCTTATTTAAAACAGGCGGGGGGCGAAAGAGTGCGGCAGGGATTAATCATCTGCCTTTACACGCATTAGTGGATTTTATAGCGGCGTTTAAAAAGCAGTATCAGTAAATCAATAAGATATCAGGGTATGCATTGCACATACCCTGATAAATTCAGACATTAAAACCTTAAGGTATACGCGTTACAATTAACGCATCTGCTTGCAGTTTTAAAGATTTGGCTTTATTTAACATGGCGTTTCTTGGGCCGCTAATGCGTAATAACGCCGCGGCGGTTTCCCATTTATAGGCGGCTTTAAGTTTGCTGACCGCTTCAGGGTAAGCAATTAATTGGCCTTCGGTTAATACTTCAATTGCATCTTGAGTGTCTGCCATCGCTAATTTAGTTAACTCTTGGCCATTAATACCGTTTAGCAATTTAGCTTGATCAAGTAAAGCATTAGAATTTCTGATGTTTTCTAAGGCATTAATAGAGCGTAAAAACTGCGCTACTGCCACCACTTGCGAAGAACTGATTTGTACAGTTCTGTCCGCACCTGAAGAAGTTAAGTGTCCAGGAGATAGATTAAACTCAGGGGTGTTATAAAAAGCGACTGCTTCTTCGATAGTATTTACACTGTTGTTATGAAAGAAAGGCGCTGTATCAGCGGCTTCAATTAAACTAGGTGTATTAAAGCGTTCTTCACCATAACTGCAGATTGTAGTGGGGTCCGTATCATTACAATAGCCGTGAATATCAACAGTACCAATACCTCCATCCTGTGCTAAGGCAGAGTCTAATAATAAACCAGGTTGATCTTTCATGGCTTCAACGCCGGTATTGCGCGTTGGGTTACCACCTGTAGTAGAACTTAAAGCGCCGGCATTGCTGTGACAACCGTTGCAGTTAGCAGAAGTGCCTAAGACAGGTACGTTATTAACTTTAGGATTGCTTTTAACATCAAATAACACTTTACCGCGTTGTACGATAGGCGAGTTAAAAGTCATTTTAGCTAGTGTTACATCTTGGTTACGACCCAAAGAGAGCATATACGCTTGGATGGCATTTAGTTCAGCATCTGTTGGTAAACGGAAGTCTGTGTCAGGAATGCGAGCTAAAGACTTAGGAAAATGTTGCACAATAGCGCCAATCGTAAATTCTCTTAAAGAACCAGTACCTACCGAACCATCACCTGACCAGCCTAAGGCATTAGCAAAGGTTTCATCTAATACATCAAATGCATCGCCAGCGCCAAAGGGAGCAGGATTTACAACGCGTTCGGTAGTAATTGATTTAGCTAAGCCTAAGGTATGAGGCACACTGCGCATAATAGCTGGGTGATCAAAGCCATCCACATTAGTTAAGATTAAACCCAATTTACGCATTAAATCCGGTTTTTCTAAATTAGCTAAAGTCGGATTGGTTTCAGCGACAAATAGTGGATCTGTCGGTGGTAGGGTGGCTATGTATTTAGGATCAATGGTGTGATTGTTGTCTAAACGATGACAAGTTGAACAAGTACGGCCATTACCACTAAATGTTTCATTAACAAAAAGTCTACGACCCTCAGCAATTTGAGTGCCCATTACAGTCGCTAAATCAGCTTGATCAGCAATTGCATCTGCATTGGCTAGGGTAGGTAATAAAAAGTCAAAAGTCGATTTAGGACTGGCAGAATCTTTGATGTTACCAATGCTGGCTTGTGTCCAAGGTTTATTGCTGTAATACAGCGTTTGTAATAAATCCGGTGCGCCAGCAATTACCACAGCTTGATCAGGTTTTTTACCTGCAGGTGTTACCACAACCATATCAATCTTAAAGTCGTTCAGAGTCGCGCGAGTAATTTGAGTATTTAGTTTTGCAACGCTATTACCTTTATTTAAAGAACCTAAACGGTAAAAACTATCGCCAGCTTCTGGTTTAACAGTGCGATTGTCACCATCACGGTTATCAACTAACCACACATCATAAGCTTGATTATCTAAGTTTTTAACCTTAACAGACACTTGGCCAGTCATTAAATCAAGCTCTAAATAACCTTTCGCTTTAGAATCGTTAGTCGAAAAAGCTTTTGAATGTGCCATGGCTAAATGCAAAGTAGTTGGACTACCGCCTTTGGCTTCATAATTTTTTTGCCAATCTGTAAAAACGCTTTGTAAAGCATCTAAATTACCATGGCCCAATACCAATTCTTTTTCATTGCTGGGTGCGTCCAGGGTTGCATAAGTCATAATGCCACCGGATAGTAAGGCTATCAATGACATGAGTCCTAGGATTTTTTTGTGTTTCATAAAATTCAATCCGTTTTTTATTAGTATAAAAACCAATCATTAGTTGATTGGTAGTTTTAAAGCACCATGCTTAGTTTGTACTTTGGCTGGCTAGATTCATTGATCTTGGTAATTCAATGAGCAATGTTTATGCCACAATAAATATAAGGGATTTTAAAGGCTTCTAGGGCCAGGTATAAAATGTTAAATAGGTTAAATGCCCTATTTTTTAAAAAAAGTGTGTCATATGACACACTTTTTACATATAAGTCTTAGCACCATAAAAAAACGCCCCGAAGGGCGTTCTATAAGTCCTCAGGAAACTAAGAAATCTTATTTGGACTCACCTGATTTAGCTGTCGTTGCTGGGAGTTTAGGAGAGTAACGAGTACCGTTGGTAATACCTTCAACTCCAAATGTATTAGTAAAGTTACCTACAAAAGATTCTTTGTTAGGTGAAAACTGTAGATCGAAGTAAGAGTCAATGTGCACAACGCTTGGTACTGGATCAAAGCTAATGGTTGCAGTAGCAGAGCAGTTGGTATTCATAGTCGCAGTGCCGTAAACAGGCCCATTGAATCCTGGTTCGTTGTTTGAATTATTGCCAAATTCACAAGTACCTGTTAAAGCACCGCCAGTCGCGATGTTAATTACACAACGCCCCATGTGATTGTGGTGGTTGATAGCTGCTTGATACATTACATAGTTACCGACTAGGTTAGCTTGTGTGCAAGGCGTAATAGCAGCAAAAGCTGGACTAGCAATTAAAAGAGTTGATGCAATAAATAATAATTTTTTCATAAATAAGCTCCTCGTGGTGTTATTAGAATTTTAAAAATGAATCGTAAAAAGCCAATAGTAAAAGTCTTTTAAACTAATTCGGGGCAGATAATAGCCGTAAATAACAGCCCCAATTTTTTTAATTATTATTTTAAAAGTAGTATTTTTTATGCTTGAGGTATTAGTGTGTCATATCACACAGTTTTATTTAAAAAGTGTGTCATATGACACACTTTTTAAAAATTCACCGGCCCAGTTTTTTTTTAAAGTCGAGTCTTTTAGGGTAAAAACCCTGTCGGCGTGATTTTTGCATTAGGTAAAAATATCTACCTAAACTACAGGCGATTTTTAGTGAATTCCGTTCCATCCGATTTACAGACATACCATCAGCTTAATAATGCTGAACTTCCCTTACAAAAGCAGTCTGATACTAATAATCTGATTCAATACCTACCCGATGAGGTTGGTGATGGGCACACTTTAATTGTGCCGTTACATGAGGATTTTAGTTTTATAGATACCAACTATCTGCCGAATAAAAATTTGGCAATAGTTAGTAAGATAGATGATCAAGAGCCACGCTTAGTGGTCACTATTGCTTTAAAAGGCCAATCCTCCTTTAAGGGTTATCAAAACCAAGCTATCTTTTTTAAAGAAGGTTACACCACCATTGCTATTTTTAAGTCCAGCCATGGTGAACGGCAATATAAAGCAAATAAGCAAATTAGACAGTTACGATTTTCTGTTAAAAAGTCTTGGCTAGATAAGCAATTAGGCGCAGAAAAATCAGCTGAAATATTTGCAAAAGATGGCATCTGCTTGGTTAGTCATCGGCCTATCAGCACACAAGGGTTAATAGCAGCTCGCCATTTGGTTGACGCTAAAGATAAGGAGGCTTTACAACATTTATTTATTCAGGGTCATGCGATGACTTTATTGGCGGCAGAATTAGCAACGCTGTTTCAAGAGGATCCGCAGTGTGTAGATGGTTTTACAAAAAAAGATAAAGTGACTGCCCAAATGGCTAGAGACATTTTATATAGTGAATTTAAAAATCCACCTTCAGTAGCGGACTTAGCACTGAGGGTAGGCACCAATCAATTTAAATTAAAAAAGCTATTTCATCATTTCTTTTCTAATACACCCTATGGTTTATTAGGGGAATATAGAATGCAAGTGGCATATCAATTACTGGAAACTAAACAGCATCCCGTTAATGTGGTGGCAGATAAAGTTGGTTTTGCCCATGCGAGTAACTTTACGCTTGCCTTTATAAAGTGCTATGGGGTGTCGCCTAAAGTGGTGGGTAAATAAAAAAGCATCCATGATTATCTTTGTAAAGTTATGTATTTATCTCGATTTCCGTCCTTTATTATCAAGGTAAACGAGTATCCTAATATGCATGGATGCATGATGTGATAATTAGGGTTGCAGACCCCGATAGTAAAGGATGGTTATTTAAATTAGGAAATAGCGTGTTGAATTAGGGTATAAGCATTCCACATAAAGCCCACGGATGAAACTGTGAAGCTCAATGCTGTGAATACTTTCCATTTTTTCTTATTCCAGAAATCAGTGTCGAAAGCTGCGATAGTAAAAATTGTTGGATTGGTAAATCCGCCAATCGCAATGCACCAGCAAGCCGCAACAGGCAATTCAATGCCTAAACCGTAAAATCCCAAACAGAACAACGCCATCAATGCATAGTCTACGTGTGCTCTAATTAGAGTTTTGTAATCAATCACGAATTCATCAACACCTTTGATTGGAAACCATTTAGCAAAGGTCATGAGCCATGCTGATGAAATCAATGCAGTAATACATGCTGCGGCACCAATTAATAAAATCTCCATTTATTTTCTCCCCTAATATTAAGATAAAAAGCGCAGTTTAATTCTAAAGAAAGGTCTGTCTTATATCAATTTATTTTATAAAACTTATAACCTCTTTTTTAGGTAGTAGCATCACGGCCTGAACTATTAAAGATGAAAGCTGACTTAATGGCCAAGCAAAGAACCTGGATTGTCGAAAATGCATTAACGCAGGAAGAAGCCACTAGCATAGAAGCAATTTTTAAAGAAAATCCGCATTCTGGAGTGGCGTTCAGAATGCGGATTTGTTACCTACCTATGCTTTTTTATTCCGACGTAAGCCTAAGAAGCCAGCCATAGCCGTACCGAACAACCAAACTGCTCCAGGAACTGGTACAGCGGCAATAGTTAAATTGTAGGCATTAGCGCCAGGAGTACCACAACCTTGGCCATTAGCATCAACATCAGGACAGGAACCTGCGTAACCGATTAAATAGTAACCGGCTTTAAGACCTGATAAGTTCAGTAAGGCTTCTCCGGTTGATAAAGTAGCAGAGCCACCATTTACCCAAGGTGATGAACTATTCACATTGGTGATTGCCGTGCCATTTAGGGGATCAGATGCGCCGCCACCATATTGACCAATGTTTGTTGGGTTGGTAGAGCCAGCAAATTGACCTTGAATATAATCACCATCACCATTGATAAACGAATAACCTGCGTTAGCATAACCTATCCAGCCATTGTGGCCATCGAGGATATTGCCACCACCACCGGCCCCCATCCAACCATTACTGCCAAGTGTTGCGCTACTCGGCCCCCCATTATATGTAGCAACACCACCATCCACACTTCCACGAACTTGACTCCACGCATGTCCATAGCCAACACCATCCGCAGAGCCAACTACTAGAGGCGTCGTGCCGCTAGTCCAGATACTAAAGGCAGGAGAGTTCATAGGTGTAGCAGAGCTTGTATCTGCTTTTAAATTCACACTTACATCAAAGCGGGTACCTGCTAATAAATCAGCTGCATCACCCACTTGAAAAATCCTAAAAGCTGCAGTATGTGTCCAGCCATAGTTATAATTCGTACCGTAATCTGCCCATGCTCTAACTGGAGCATTTCCAGTCACAGTGTCAGTAATGCCAGCAGTAAGAATAGGTAAGTTCGGTGAGCTAGGTGCTGCTACAGCTTGGCTTGAATAAGCAAGTGCTGCTGAAATGCCTAAAGCGGCCAAAACCGCTTTCTGCAGTTTAATGTTAGTTCTTTGCATATTATTTCCCTTAGAATATTTTCTATACTTGTTAGTTTAAGTAAAAAAAACTGAAATTTAATCGGTGGTCGTGAGTGCGATGTTGATTAAACTCCTATTATCTTGATTTAAATATCGGGAATATTTTTAATCAAGGCTAATTCATTATGCAAAAAATGAGCCGGATTTTATAACACTCTAATTTATATTATGTTTTGTCTGAGCTGCAAGTTGATTAAAAAATTGTACAAGAAAAAAGTAGGTGATATGCCACGCTTTTATAACAAAACTGTGTCATATAACACATTATATTTACTAAGGTTATTAGATAATCTGCTTGCTGTATAGGATATTAACCCGTGCGTGATATGGCTTATTGTTTTTTAAAAAGTGTGTCATATGACCTTTTCAACCAACTGTTACTAATATTGCACTTCATGCTTGAAACCAAGAAGAATATATATCGTAAATACATTTAATTTAGTAATAAATTTAATTTTTTGGGGTTTATTTTAAAAATAAATTACCGTAGGTTATCAGTGTGTTAGCGTTAAATATCAGTTTATTTTTGTGATTTTTTGGTAAATTATTGAAAATAAAAGTTTATTTTTCATAAACAAGCCTATAGTGAGAGTCGCTACACACTCTTTTACTAACTTAAATCGAGGGGAGATTATGAAAATACAAAGAGCATTAATCGACATTATTAAGACCCCAGTCCGCGAAAAAGTTGTTGTTTATCGCGGTGTTTTTTCCAAAATGACTGCTAACCCTAATTACACAAATCCTTATATTCCCGTTGCAGAGGCTATAGCCGCAGTCGACGCACTAGAGCTTGCGATTATTGCGGCTGATGACGGTAGCCATGTTGCCGCTGCTATTATGCATGATAAAGAAGTGGTGGCAGATAATATTGTTAGGGTGTTTGTGCAATACGTTAATCACGTGGCTAAAGGTAATGAAGCGATGCTGTTAAGCAGCGGATTTAATATCAGCAAAGATGTTCCACCTCTGGCAAAACCGATATTATCGCTGGTTGATGGATCACATTCTGGCGAAGTTAAATTTATAACCAAAGCCGCTTATGCCGTGGGAGTTTATATTTGGCAGATATATATAGGCGGAGTACCTACCTTAGAGTCAGAATGGGTAACGGTCGAAATGACAACCGCCGCAAGCTATACTATGAAAGGTTTGGTCGTAGGATCCTTTATAGGGGTTAGAGTTGCAACTGTAACACCTGATGGTACTAGTGAATTTTGTGTCCCCGTTGTAAAAGTAGTCAATTAATAAATTGTTAATCTAAGGCTTTAAGTGCAAGGCTTAAAGCTTTATTTAAATATCAAATAAAAGTTTTAATACCCAGTTATTAATCCTAGCAATAAAACTGATTTCTCAGTGTTCAAACAAAAGACTTAATATTAAGAATGTTTTCTCAATATGCAGCTAATAATCCTAGCACTTAAACAGTTGTTCCAAAACTCAAATAAAAGTTTTTATACTTGAATAAAAATCTCATCATTCAAACTATTATTTTAATCGTTAAATTATGAGTCTAGCAGTCAAACTAATTTTTAAGTATTGAAACAAAAGATTCAATATTCTTAAAGCTTTCGCAGTATTCAAATAAAAGTTACAGTATTTAAACAAAAGATTCAATATTCTTAAAGCTTTCGTAGTATTTATACAAAAGTTACAGTATTAAGATAACTTACCCGGTATTAATACAAAAGCTTCATTACGCAGAAATTTTTTTCAATACCCAAATAAAAATATCAGATTTCAATCTATTATTTTAATATTGAAATAATAGTTCTAACTTGGTTTTAAATCAGAGTTATCTAAATGCAAAAAATGAGCTGGATTTTATAACACTCTAATTTATATTATGTTTTGTCTGAACTACAAGTTGATAAAAAAATTGTACAAGAAAAAAGTAGGTGATATGCCATGCTTTTATAACAAAAGTGTGTCATATGACACACTTTTTAAAAAACATGCAATGTTCAGGTTATATAGATATAAACTTGGTGATTTTGGCTAGAAATAAACCCCTAACAGGGCTTAATAATCCAAAAGATGTAGATAAGAACGGCGTTATTAATGCCCTAGATGTGCGTAAACAAACCCTGTTATGCACTAGGCCTCGTTGTGCTAGGTAATTATACAAATTGATTTCTATCTTGACATCCAAGAATTAGTTAATGAACTTGAAAACAGTGGATTTACTCGCAAACAATCAGAAAAAGAAAATCCGCATTCTGGAGTGGCGTTCAGAATGCGGATTTGTTGTCTGCTTAATAGCGAAAGCAGGCGTTGTGCTTAAAAGAATTAAGCAGCGATTTTTTTGTTGCGACGTAAGCCCAAGAAGCCGGCGATAGCCGTACCGAACAACCAAACTGCGCCAGGAACTGGTACAGCGGCAATACTCAAGTTGTAAGCTTGTGATTGTCCTGTCGCACAGGCTTGTCCATTTGAGTTGTTATCAGCACACGCGCCTGCATAGCCTATTAAATAATAACCAGCTTTTAGGCCAGATAAGTTAAGAATGGCTTCGCCAGTCGATAAGGTCGCTGAGCCACTATTCACATATGGTGATGAACTGTTTACGTTCGTTATGGTTGTTCCGTTTAATGGGTCTGATACGCCGCCACCGTATTGTCCTATATTTTCTGCGTTAGTTGCGCCTGCAAATAATCCTTGGATTTTATCGCCATCACCATTGGTAAATGAGTAGCCTGCGTTTGCATAGCCTATCCAGCCATTATGACCGTCAATGATGTTTCCGCCACCGCCAGTTCCTAACCAACCATTACTACCAAGTGTGGCATTGCCTCCAACAGTTGAAGGATTACCAGCAACACCTCCATCACCGTAACCACCTCGAACTTGACTCCACTCATGACCGTAGCCAGCGCCATTTGCGGCGCCAGCAACTAAGGCTGTTGTGCCACTAGTCCAGATGCTAAAGGCGGGAGAATTCATCGGGGTAGCTGAGCCTAAGTTTCCTTTTAAATCAACACTTACATCAAAACGAGTACCTGCTAATAAATCATCGGCATTACCGACCTGAAAAATACGAAATTGTGCGGTATGTGTCCAGCCATAGTTACTGTTAGTGCCATAATCTGACCAAGCTCTTTTAGGGGCATTACCCGTTACAGTATCAATTGAGCCGGCTGTTAAAACAGGTAAACTGGGAGGAGCAATCGCCGCGGCTTGGTTTGAATAAGCGAGTGCTGCTGAAATACCTAAAGCGGCTAAAATCGCTTTGTGCATTTTAATGTTAGTTTTTTGCATTATATTTTCCTTAAAAGATTTTATCACTTAAATCGATATAATTTACATGCAATGTTTATACCAAATAATGTTATATCCAGGTTTATTGGGTGTTTAGTAGGTGCTTTGGTCAGGTTTTTAAATGCGTATAAGTAATTAAGTGTGTCATATGCCATATTTTTATTTCAAAAGTGTGTCATATGACACGCTTTTGTTTTAAGGAAAAGGGCTTTAGGCCTTATGCTAAAATGCCGCGAACAATTGGCTGGATATTTGCATCTAGTTTGGCTTTACTCCTTAGATAGGTCTTAACGATACATGAGTTTATTAATGCAGCGTGGCCAAGCGGCTATTAACGCTAAAAACTTTGCCGAAGCAGTTGACTGTTTTACGCAAGCCGCTAAAGAAAGCCCTAAAGATCCACAAATTCAAGCCTGTTTAGGGCAGTCGCTGTGTTGGCAAGGCTTACGCGAGCAAGGTCTTAAGCATTTAAGGCTGTGTGGGCAGTTGCTGTTAAAAAAGGCAAAAAAAAATCGTGATACGCGTTTGGCGTTAGATTTAGTGGATCAATTGCAATATTGGAGTGATTATCCAGGTGCTTTAGAGTTGTGTAAACAGGCCGTGCAAATTAACTCAGATTATGTGTGCGGTTATCAATTGTTGGCGTTAAGCCATTCGCGTTTAAATCAAAAGAAATCAGCTTTAGCTGCAGGCAGAAAAGCACTTAGTTTGGTGCCGGGGAGTGCTATGTTGGCCATTTTATTAGCCACTTTAGAAATAGCCGAAGGTTTAAATGACGATGCCAGAAAAAGATTAGAGAAGGTTTTAACGCATTCAGCAATCACACCAGAAGAAAAGTTTAGGGCACACAAAGAGTTAGCAAGGGTGTTAGATAAATTAAAGGATTTTCAGCAGGTGTTTACGCATTTGCATGCCGCTGGGGAGATTGCGCCACGCATACCGGAAGTGGCAAAACAAGATGCGGCTTTAGTGCCGGCGTTATTGGCAACGTATCAAGCAGAGTTTACTGCGGAGTTATTAGGTCGTTGGGCAGAGGCAATATTTCCACCAGAGCAACCAGCGCCGGTGTTTTTATTAGGCTTTATGCGCACCGGGACAACCTTAACACAAGAAGTATTGGGGGCGCATCCTAAGGTATTTGTAGCAGATGAAACTGATCTAGTGGCCTCTGTGGTTAAAGAGTTAAATAGGATATCAAAGTTTCAAGGTTCTGTGCCTGAGCAATTGCGGCAGTTAGATTTTGCGGGGGTTTTATATTTGCGGGATTTTTATTGGCAACGGGCTAAGGCATTGTTTGGTGACAAGATGACTGGGCGCTTGTTTTTGGATAAAACCACCATGAATAGTATTGATCTGGGGGTTATTAATTGTTTGTTTCCAGATGCAAAGTTGGTGTTTTTATTACGTGACGCACGTGATGTGTGTTTGAGTTGTATTATGCAGACCATGATTCCTACGCCCTCCACTGTGCATTTGCTTACTTGGCAAGGTACCGCGCAATTTTATGCGCAGGTGATGACTTGGTGGTTAACAGTTAAGCCAAAATTGAGCATGGCGTATGTTGAGTTTAGGTATGAAGATGCGGTGTTTGATTTTGAGGCGGCTTTTAAACGCGTTTTTAGCTTAATGGGCTTAGATTGGGATCCAGCGGTAGCTGACTTTCATAAAAATGCCGCAGGCAAATATATTGCCAGTCCGAGTTTTGGTCAGGTTGCGCAGCCTTTATATTCGTCCTCTGTGGGGCGTTGGCAACATTATGAGGCCGACTTTGGAGAAATAATGCCCATCTTGCAGCCCTTTCTTAACGAATATGGTTATAAGTAAAAGTGTGTCATATGACCTATTTAGATATTAAAAGTGTGGCATATGCCACACTTTTGTTATTGATGATTTAAATAAATTTTTATTTGATATTAAGCTGTTAGCTTGTTTTTTTTTGGCCATTAAAACTATTGTTTATAAGATTTAGGGCGGATGGTTGTGTAAAGAAATGTTGTCATGAGATGTGTAATCCGCATACTTGACATTTAGTATGCGGATTTTTAGCTACCTTAATAGCGGCATTAGATGTAGTGCTTAAAGAAATTAAGCAACGATTTTTCTGTTTTTACGTAAGCCTAAGAATCCAGCCATAGCCGTACCGAATAACCAAACAGCCCCAGGTACAGGTACAGCAGCAACTGAAACTGTATAGTTAGCATTACCCCATGAACTAGCGGTATTCAAGGTAGTTGTGTCGCTGATTACTCCAAGAATTGAATCTGTTTGTACTATGTGTCTTGAAATTTCTTCATTACCGCAGCTAGTTAAATTTACGCAATTAGCACCTAAAGCGATTAAATAATCGCCTGCTCCAATAGCATTAAATATTAAGCTGGCAAATTTATGCCCAGAGCCATCTACTCCATAATCACTTCCTGTGCTGCCATGGCCAACAAAGTCGCCATTTCCATTAGTAAAAGTATCACCTGAATTGGCATAGCCAATAAAACCATTAACACCGCCTGTTGCTAAAAAATTGCTATTATTTGATGCATTTGGCGCTGCCACTTGGTTATAACCCATAGTGTTATTGGTTTGCGGTGACGCTAGGTTGTAGTGCGTGGCGGATGGTGAAGTCGCAAGAGCGCTGTTTCCAGTAGATGTCATTGTGTTTGCTAGTGGAGGTAATCCACTAAAAGACCAGATAGAAAATGCCATGTTTGAGCTTAAGCCGCTGTAACTTTTTGTGGTTGTGGTTGTTACGGTGCCAGCTACTGCAGTGGTGGGTGTGCCGGTATACGCGGCACTAGTATCTTTAAGTGTAATTAATTTATCACCAGCTGAATCAGTATGTAAGGTAAACCATTTTGTAGTATGCATCCAGCCTAAGTCAATTGACATGTCCGCCCAGTTTTTTACAACAGTTGTACCACTAAATGTTGTGTTAGTTGTGTCATTTAGAGAGCCTGCATACGTAATCGCATTCGCTTGATTTGATACTCCAATTAAGGCGCCACCCGTTATTAAGGTCGCTATTGTTTTTCTTAATATTGTCATATTTATTTCTCTTTATTGTTTACAAGAATACAAATGTTGTGACAACCACAACACCATCCCGGATAGTTATTAATTGGGATGGTGTGTTCAAAGCACAAAACGTACCATTTTATATTTATCTTTAATATTCATAGTTTTACATTATTGTTAGTGGTTTAGGATTCATTGTGCTTTTAAAAAGTGTGTCATATGCCACACCTACTGTGTCATATGACACACTTTTTATGGGTTAAATCAGATTGCATTTATTTTTTTTATGAGAAATGAGATCAGATATAGAACATTTGGGCACCGGATTTGAATATTTTTACAATTTATATTCACATAAATATTTTTTATATGTTTCTAATTTATTAATAAATATAGTTTTTTATGGAAACGTATTCTCTTTGTTTAATATAGATTAAACATGTAGTGTTATTTTTACGTAATGAATGGGTTTTGTGGCATATTTTTTGCTTTTCTGTAGGGATGGCAAATATCCTTGCTTATAAATCTTACATACATAGGTCGTCCTCCCGACTTGAGTGGTGCGAATAGGATTTATACAAGGAATAAATTCTCAAGGATGAGAGTTTTGCCAAGGATTAATTTAATACAGTCTTAGGCTGTTTGTTTGGGAGTAATAATTGAAAGATTTGATAAATAAAATAGTTTTGGCAGTATGCTTGTTAAGTGTGAATTCTGTATTTGCGCATGGACCGACCCCCGTATCATTACAGAATGTACCTATTCCACCAGTACCAGGACTTACTGATGGCCTTGATCCAATTGTGGTCAATAAAACCGCAGCGATTGCTTTGGGTAAAGCTTTATTTTGGGATGTTAATGTTGGTAGTGACGGTATGTCTTGTGGTTCTTGTCACTTTAGTGCTGGCGTTGATAGTCGAACTAAAAATCAAATTAATCCAGGAATTAAAAGCAGTAAGCCTAGTGGTCAGACTTATGATGCTTTTCCTTCGGGGCCTAATAGTGGTGGCCCCAATTACACTTTAACCTTGGCAGATTTTCCGTTACAGCGCTTTAGTAATCCAGCAGATAAGTTTAGTACGGTAACTTATACCACCGATGATGTGGTGTCTTCTGCGGGTACCTTTAGTGGCACTTTTACAGGTTCTACAAAGTTAACTGGTTCAAATGATCAATGTTCACGTAGCGTAGATCCTATATTTCATGTGAATGGCGTGGGTACGCGTCGTGTTGAACCTAGAAATGCACCCAGTATGATTAATGCGGTATTTAGTCATCGTTTGTTTTGGGATGGTCGCGCTAATAATATTTTTAATGGCAGTAGTCCATGGGGTGATCGTGATCCTGATGCCGGTGTTTGGGTTAAAGTTAATGCAAAGTCGGTCGTTAAACAACGTTTACACTTAGAAAATTCAGCTCTAGCTTCATTAGCAACCGGACCGGCTTTAAGTGATTTAGAAATGAGTTGCCGTCAACGCAAATGGCCGGATATCGGGCGTAAATTATTGTCGCGTCAGCCGTTACAAAATCAGAAAGTGCATAACCAAGATTCGGTGTTGGGGGCTTTAAGCTTAAGTACCGCGGGTAATTTAAAACCGGGTTTAAAAACTATTTATAAAAACTTAGTGACTCAAGCGTTTAACCAAAAGTATTGGGCTTATGCCGCATTAGGCCCGTTTGGTAATGCGCCTGGGCAAACACCTTATACGCAAATGGAAGCAAACTTTGCTATGTTTTTTGCGTTATCTTTACAACTTTACGAATCAACTTTAGTGTCTGATCAAGCCCCAATCGATTTAAGTCCAGTGGATGCAAATGTTAGACCTACTTGGGTGGGCTTGGGTAAAACAGATGCAGAAATTGCTCAGCTTAAGCGAGGTGGTGCGTTATTTTTTAATAATCATTGCAACCTTTGTCATACCGGCCCCGTTATGAGTATGGCGGCGGTAACTACTAACGCCACTTTATTAACTCCAACGCCAGGTAAAACATTTGGGCCGGTGGCAACCCCCATTGCTTATGGTCCTGATGCATTTGGTACAGGTAATGCAGCAAAAGCAGCAGGTATGACACAGTATGTGAGTGGTATTACCCGTGATTTTAACGCTAATTTTGAACCTAAATTAATGGATGTGGGTTTTACAAATACCGCCGTCGGTGATCAAGATGCAGATTTAGGATTAGGAGGGGTTGATGATTTTGGTCATCCATTATCTTACTCTGCACAGTATCTTGAATACTTAAAGGGAAATTCAGCAGGTATTTATGACGCCTTAGTGCCTAAAACGCGGGCTTGTGATTTTATTGCCGGTATGGCGATTAATTTAACCAATCCTGAATATTTATACTTTACGGCTTTAGACGATATTATTTTAGACGGTAGCCGAGAAGGGGTTTTAAGAACTAGCAATTGCGCTGATCCAACGACTGCTTATATTCCTTCTGTGGCTGCGGCACAAGTGGCTGCCGCATATCCAGCGGGTGATCCTAGAATGGCTCTGTCTGTTAAAGCGGCATTTAAAATTCCAACTTTAAGAAATATTGAGTTAACTGGGCCTTATATGCATAACGGTAGTATGGCTAACTTAGAGCAAGTGCTGGATTTTTATGCACGTCAAGGGAATTACTTCCATGAAAATTTACACAGTCAGATAGTCAGTATTTCATCATCAGTTAACTCTACTGCTGTTAATGGTTTTGGCACTAGCAATAAAGCGGATTTAATCGCCTATTTAAAAGCATTTACTGATGAGCGTGTCAGGTATGAAAGAGCGCCTTTTGACCATCCAGAAGTGGTTATCCCTAATGGTCATAAAGGTAATCAGGCTCTGGCTTTACAGGGACATTCTTTAAATGGCAGTTTAGCGCAAGAAGATTATTTAACAGTGCCAGCAGTGGGTGCAAATGGTTCTGTTACGCCTGTTAAACCCTTTTTAGCGCCTTAGTAAGACGCTGAGTAAAATTAAAACATTAGGACTTTATTTATGTTTATGAAAAGAAAAAATCAATATTTAATGGGTGTGGCTGTTTTGTGTGGTGGTTTATTTGTCACTCAAGTTGCGCAAGCAAGCGTTACTTTTGATAGTTCGGCTACTTTAACCTATACCATTAATAGTATTACCAATTTAAATCCTGCGCATCCCACTGATTTATCCGCTTTAGCTATCTCTGGTTATTTTGATCAAGGCGTTGATGCGACTAATTATTTGTTAACTACAACTGGGGATGGTGCGGTAGTTGCCAATAATCCGGGTTATACATTAGACCCAGTGTCTAGTGTCTTTGGACATAGTTTTAGTGTAAGTGGTAGTGCAACTGCGGGTAGTGTTGATAGCTTACATACCGGACTATTTGGCTTATTGTTTGATAATTCAGGTTCAGATAGTTACAGTGTAGATGTTAGCTTAGCTTATGATTTAAGTGCGGCGGTTGATGGTTTGTTTGCAACTAATTCCATTACATTAGATTATTTTACTTTAACTGATACGACGATATTTGGCGCTACAAATCCTCTGGGGGCTTATACCCTAGAGGGCACGCTAAGTGATATCCAAACTCTAAACGGTGTGTTTAATAATATTAATTTTAATATTGGTGCTTTGGGATTAGAGTCGTTAAATGCTAATGTGGCAGTAACAAGCACAATCGAGCCTGCAGCCGTGCCTTTACCAGGTGTGGTTTGGTTATTTTTAAGCGGGTTATTAGGTGTATTAGGATTTAGTAAACGTAAGAAAGCTAAGCATGCATAATTTTATGGCTTAGCTTATAAGTTCTTAGCTTATTAAAAAGCGCGTTGAGCTTAAGGCTCGCGCGCTTTTTTGTTGTGAGGTTGGATTTGATACAGGATATTTGTTAGACATTTATCTTTTTGTTTTAATTATCAATTATCGTCGCTAGTTTTATTATGAATCAATCTGTGTCTCATAAAGTGGGTCGTAATGATCCTTGTGTCTGCGGTAGCGGAAAAAAATATAAAGCCTGTTGCGCGAGTTCAAGTATCGCTCTAACGGGCCACACTACAAACGTGATAGATATAAACAGTGTGCACCAACAAGCCCAACAGGCTATTGCTCAAGCCGATTTTACTAATGCGGAATTGCTGTTTAGGCAATTACATACAGCAAAGCCAACCGATGCTTATTTTTTAGCTAGTTTGGGCCAAGCTTTATGCTGGCAGAATCGGCGTAGGGATGGAGTTGGGTATTTGTTGCAAGCGGCTAAATTATTAGAACGCCAAGCCTTAAAAACTCGTGATCCGCGCTTAGCGCAAGAGTTATCGGCGCAATTATTACATTGGGGCGAGGTAAATGCTGCAGAGCGCTTAGCGCGTTTAGTGGTGTCTTTAGCGCCCAATGCCCCCGCTGCCCTTAATAACTTGGTATTGTGTTTAACGCGGGTGAGTCGTAATGCCGAGGCTTTGCCCTTTGCTAAAAAGGTGGCTGAATTATTACCCAATAATCCGGGGTGCCAAGTTTTATTAGCTTTAATAGAAGATAAAACTCAGCAAACTGCATCGGCATTAACGCGTTTAGAATCTGTGATTGAGCGCAATCTTGACCCAGAACAAACGGCTAGAGCTTATTTAGAAATGGGTGGGGTATTAGATAAATTGGGTCGTTACGATGAGGCATTTATCGCTTTAACAAAGGCTTCTGAGGGGCATTCCGCGCTTTTGATTCAGCACCCAGCACAGCGTGAGTATTTGTTTGAGGTGTTAGAGCAAAATAGCATTGGATTTACGCCGGCTTTATTACAGCGGTGGTCAATTGAGGAAGTAACGGCAGATCATTTGCCGGCACCGGCTTTTTTAATGGGCTTTTTACGCTCAGGTACCACTTTAACTGAGCAGGTGTTGGGTGCGCATCCGCAGATTATTGCCACTGATGAAAGTAGTATTGTGCATGAATTGGTTAAAGAATTAGAAAAGTTAACAGGTATTAAGCAAAATACGGCTTTGGCGGTAAAGGCTTTAAAATTAGCGGATATTCAGGGTTTGCGACAGTTTTATTGGCGTAGGATGCAAGAAGAATATGGGCCTGAAGTTATGCGAAAGCAGTTGGTTGATAAAAACGCATTAAACACTATGGATTTAGGGGTTATTAGTGTGATTTTTCCGGAGGCAAAAATTATCTTTGCTTTACGTGATCCACGTGACATTTGCGTGAGTTGTTTTATGCAGGCTTTTAGCGCAACGCCCGCGACGGTTAATTTATTATCTTGGTCAGGCATTGCTAGGCAATATTCGGCTGTTATGGGCTATTGGTTGGCAATACGCGCGGCCATTCAGCCCAGTTATTTGCAATTACGTTATGAAGATACAGTAGCTGACTTTGAAGGCACGTATCGCCAGGTTTTTGAGTTTTTGAATTTACCATGGCATGCAGGCGTAGAGCAGTTTCATGAGCGCGCTAAGGGTAAGTATATTTCTACGCCAAGCTTTGCGCAGGTTGCGCAACCGGTTTATAACAAAGCAGTCGCCCGCTGGAGGCATTATGAGCCTGAGTTTGCTACTGTAATACAGGATTTACAACCTTATATTAAAGAGTTTGGTTATGAGTCATAAAAGTTCTAATACTGTTTGGCATATGCCAAATATTAATCGTAAGGATCGGGAGTTATTACATCGACATAAAAGTGCGGTACTTTGGTTTACGGGGTTATCGGGCTCTGGTAAATCAACCTTAGCACATGCCATTGAGGCTTATCTGTATGAGCTTGATATTTCAACTTATGTATTAGACGGTGATAATATTCGGCAGGGTTTGTGTGGTGATTTAGGTTTTAGTGATGTGGATAGGGTGGAGAATATTCGCCGAATTGGAGAAGTGGCTAAGTTATTAACGGATGCTGGTGTGTTAACAATTACCGCGTTTATTTCACCCTTTAAATCGGATAGAGCAGAAGTAAAAAAACGTTTTGCTAAGCAGGATTTTATTGAGGTGTATTGCCAATGTCCTATAGAAGTTTGTATGGTTCGTGATGTGAAAGGCTTGTATAAAAAAGCGTTATCTGGCGAGATTAAACAGTTTACCGGTATCAGTTCACCCTATGAAGCGCCTGAACAAGCAGATTTAGTGATTGATACTAGTGCCTTGTCTTTGGATGATAGCGTGCAAGCGGTCTTAAATCTTTTACGAGATAGGCAATTGATTGTGTAGTTCAATGTGAGGGAGTTTGAGTGATTAAGCAAAAAGATATTGATGCCTTACGCGTGGAACCCGGTAAAAAAATTCAGCTTAAAGACTTGGCGACAGAATGGCATAAGCGTAAAAAGATTGATGGCAACGGCACTGAGAATTTAAAAGAAAAAGTAAACGAGTTGTTACAACAGAATTTAACGGATTTAACCAAAGCCCAGCAGTTACTTTATGCGGATGATCGGTATTCATTATTATTGGTTTTTCAAGCCATGGATGCCGCTGGTAAAGATGGCACTATTAAGCATGTAATGTCGGGTGTTAATCCGCAAGGTTGTCAGGTTACTAGTTTTAAGAAGCCTTCGGTGGAAGATGTGGATCATAATTTTTTGTGGCGCTACACTAAATGTCTGCCGGAGCGAGGCCGTATTGGTATATTTAATCGCTCTTATTATGAAGATGTCTTAGTGGTTAAAGTGCATCCTGAGTTATTACAAAATCTACCTGAAGGCAAAAGAAATAAGGCTTTTTGGCAGCATCGTTATGAGGATATTAATGCCTTTGAACAGCATTTACACAGAAATGGCACTATCATCTTAAAGTTCTTTTTAAATGTGTCTAAACAAGAGCAAAAGAAACGCTTTTTAGAACGTATTGATAAACCAGAAAAGAATTGGAAATTTTCGGCAGCAGATTTAACAGAGCGAGAATATTGGCAGGATTATATGGCGGTTTATGAAGACGCTATTAATGCTACTAGTACAAAGTGGGCGCCTTGGTATATTGTGCCAGCTGATAATAAATGGGTCACCAGAGCCTTGGTTGCAGAAATTGTAACGGCTACTTTAAAAAGTTTGGATCTTAGTTTTCCAAAATTGAATGCTACGCAAGCGGAATTATTGGTTAAAGCTAGAAAGGTATTGGAAGCGGAGGCATAAACGCTGGAAATAAAACCCCTTGCCATTAAGGCAAGGGGTGAGCTGTGTATTTAAACAGGTTGTTGTGTGTAATACCACGCAACAGCGGCAGCAATGATAAGCAGGCTTGTTATCAACGCTATCCAGCCTAGTTTTTTAACAGGTGTTGCGGTATTTTCTGTGTTGCTTGTTGTTAATTCAACGCCTTCAATAGAGGCGTTTATCGCTTTGTATTTGCCTCGGTGATCTTTAGCAACTTGATAATAGATAATATCATCGGCAATCGGTCTTCTACTTCTACTGTCTAATGCAGAGATATGTATAAAGATGTCTTTACCACCATCGTCTGGTTTTATAAACCCAAAGCCTCTATCTTCTTTCCAAGTTTTTAAGACACCTCTAACCGTTTTTCTTGTCATAAAAATTTATTATTGTTGTACTTTCGGTTTAATTTGTTTTATGAATAATGACTTTATCATCAATAACTAACTCAGAGATACCACCTAAAGAGGCAAGTAACGTGCAGCTCGCTTTTTTAAAGCCACCTGTTTTAATGTTTTCGCCTTCCCAGATTAAAGTGAAGTAAGTTTCTTTATCTGTTTTTGTTTCTTTAGGAAAATACACCTGTTCGCCAGTATGTTCTAAGATGGCTTTTGGACATTTGTCATTGGCCATTGTTTGAATAGCCACCAGATTTCTGATATTTGATGCATTTTCTTTGTCTTGTAAGCTTTCATTTTTACTTAAGCCAACTAGTACAAATCCAGTGACGAAAACGCCAAGTACCGCTAATACAACTTTCATTGTTTCGGACATTTTAAACTCCTTATTATTTTGATAAAAAACCTTTATCGGGGTTACTGCAACTGCCCAGCAATTTTAAGTTAATTAATGAGGCTCGGCAATGAAAGATACTTGTCGAGCCTTATCAACTTAATTTTAAATAACTAGTTGTGTCGCTAATTCAATGACTGCAGGGTAATTAACTTTGCCGGTCATTAACACGGGGATCTCATCAACGACGAGGATTTTTTTAGGTAAACTGATGTTATTAACGCCTGGTGAAGCAAGCATTAAATCGTTGATAGTGGCATTGCTGTGTGTGGTAAGTAAAATAATTTGCTCGCCTTTTTTTGCATCAGGCAAGCTAACCGCCGCATGATGCGCTTCTGGCCATGCGTTAATTGCGAGTTGTTCAACTGCGACTAAGGACACCATTTCACCACCAATTTTGGCAAAACGTTTGCCACGCCCACGGATGCTGATATAGCCTTCATGGTCCACATGCACAATATCACCCGTGTCATGCCAACCCTTACCATACACTGATTCAGGTGGTACTAATTTCCCTGGATTAGACGGTAAGATATAACCCAGCATAATATTTGGGCCACTTACATGTAATTGCCCGCCATCATGAATACCCTCTATCGGTTCAAGTTTATAATTCATACGGGGCATAAATCGACCTACTGTACCTGACTTATGGTGTAGCGGGGTATTAACAGAGGTGATGGGCGAGGTTTCTGTCGCGCCATAACCTTCTAGAATTCTAATGCCAAATTTATCTGCCCAGATTTGTCGGGTATTTTCTTGTAATTTTTCAGCTCCAGCTACCACATAGCGTAAGTTGTAAAAATCATACGCATGGGCTTTTTTAGCATAGGCGGCAAAAAAGGTATTAGTCCCAAACATGATAGTGGCATGAATTTCATAGGCTATTTCAGGGATCACGCTGAAATGGAGAGGCGAAGGATAATAAAAAGTCCTCATGCCGCTAACTGTGGGTAGTATGGTGCCTACGGTAAAGCCGAATGAATGGAACATGGGTAAAAAGTTAAACACCACATCTTTAGAGGTAAAACTAATACAGGATTCTAATTGCTTAAGATTACTCAAAATATTGGCATGTGATAAGACAACACCTTTGGGTGTGCCTTCTGAACCCGAGGTAAATAAAACGACAGCAGGTGTATCAGCATCAAATTGTTTGGTGTTATACCAGAGTGCGGTGGTTTTACTTTTGATTAAGGCTTTAAGTTTATTAGAAGTAGATATAGTTTGGGCTAAATCTTCTAAGTAAACCAGTTTGCAATGCTGGCTTAACTGCTCGGCTTCTGCTTGCAATTTACCCAGTTCTATAAAGCGTTTTGAGCTAATAACGGTGTTAATTTGTGCCGTATGACAAGAAGAAATAACATTAGCTGCGCCTGTTGAGTAATTAAGCATTGCGGGTATGCGGTGGTTTAACTGCAACCCTAAAATGGTCATTAAGGTTTTAGACGAGTTAGGTAAAAACACGCCAACATGCTCATCTTTAGCGGTGATTTTTGCCAGAGCATCGCCCAGAGCAATACTACGGGTAATAAGGGTGTTGTAGTTGAGGGTTGATCTATCTAAGTCTTCGGCAATAATGTGTTTACCGCCGTGAATTTTGCGGGCTTCTAATAAACTAGAAAAAATTGCTTGTTTGTAATGGCTAGTATCAAACATCATGTTGGCCATGATGTCAGTGAGTAATTGACCACAAAGTGCTCGGCGTTCTTTACCCTTAATATTGTGTGGAGGGTCAATTTGAGTGGGCTTAGATATATGGATGCTAATTTTAGGAAATAGACGTAAGCGCACTAAGTTTTGTAACTTTGAAAAGTGCGTATATTGTGCACCCGCAATACGTATCGGTAAGATAGTGGCTTGGGTTTTATCTGCAACCATGCCAGTGCCATCATAAACTTTCATTAACGCGCCGGTAACAGAAATACGGCCTTCAGGAAAAATGACTGTCCGGGTGTCATTTTCAAGATGGTGAATTAAATCTTTTAAAGATAAAGGATGGGTGGGATCCATGGGGAATACTTTAGATAAACCCAAGAAAGGTTTTAACCACCAGCGTTGAGAAATATGGGTGTTGATGGCAAAAGTGATGTCATCGGGTAAAAATACACCTAATAATAAGGGGTCTAAAAAGGAGGTGTGGTTTGCAACAATTAAAACGCGTTTTCCGGCTTCTCTGTAATTATCCAAACCGGTTATTTCTACTTTATAGATTAAGCGTAATAACCAGCGTAAACATATTTTTAACATCGTTATCTCTTTTAAGTTTAAAAAAGCCCAGTAGATTTGGCGTAGATATCTTAAATTAAATCTATTTAAGGATATAATTTTACTCAACAATTGTATGTTGATGGATTATTAACTATCATGCAACACCGCAATACAGTTTTATTTACATAATAATAACAGGAGTCATGATGAAATTAATAACGGCAATCATTAAGCCATTTAAAATGGATGATGTAAGAGAAGCTTTATCAGAGATTGGAGTGGCTGGGGTAACAGCAACAGATGTTAAGGGATTTGGGCGTCAGAAGGGACATACAGAACTTTATAGAGGCGCTGAGTATGTGGTGGATTTTCTACCAAAAGTTAAATTAGAGATTGCCGTTACGGATGATATGACTGACTTAGCGGTTAGCACGATTGTTAAAGCGGCTAATACTGGCAAAATTGGTGATGGTAAGATCTTTGTTTCTAAGTTAGAAGAAGTAGTACGCATCAGAACAGGGGAAACTGGAGAGGATGCGATTTAAATGTGGGCGCTTTCTAAACGTATTCAATTAATTTTAGGTTTGCTTTTATTACCCGAATTAGCGTTTGCAGAGGGTTTAAATCAAGCCAATACAGCTTGGATTCTAACTTCAACGGGTTTAGTTTTATTTATGACTATTCCTGGCTTGTCATTGTTCTACGGTGGCTTAGTAAGAAGTAAGAATGTGTTGTCGGTATTAATGCAATGTTTTGCGATTACTTGCTTAGTGTCTATTTTATGGCTGGCAGGTGTTTATAGCTTTATATTTGCAAATGGTGGGGAGTTACAAAAGTTTATTGGTGGGGCATCAAAGGTATTTTTACCGGGTATTACTACTTCTGCACTGATTGGGGATATCCCTGAAACCGTGTATTTTATGTTTCACATGACCTTTGCTATTATTACGCCAGCCTTGATTGTGGGTGCCTTTGCTGAGCGAATGAAGTTTTCTGCCATGCTTTGGTTTAGTGCTCTGTGGTTAATTATTGTCTATATGCCGGTGTGTCATTGGATATGGGGCAGTGGTTGGCTGGCAGATTTAGGTGTTATGGATTTTGCTGGCGGTATCGTGATTCATGTTAATGCGGGTGTGGCTGCTTTAGTGGCGGCTCTAGTGTTAGGTAAGCGTAAGGGTTTTCCTACAACGGCGATGCCTCCGCATAATATGACCATGGTAGTCACTGGTGCGGGTATGTTATGGGTTGGCTGGTTTGGTTTTAATGCCGGCAGTGCTTTAACTGCGGATGGTAGAGCCGGTATGGCTATGTTGGTGACGCATATTGCGGCAGCCGCGGGCGCGCTAACTTGGATGTCTATTGAATGGCAACGGTTTGGTAAACCCAGTGTATTAGGAATAGTGACTGGCATGGTGGCTGGTTTAGGTACCATTACCCCGGCCTCTGGTTTTGTAGGTCCTATGGGTGCTTTAGTGATTGGGGTAACCGCAGGTTTTATTTGTTTTTATGCGACTCAATATGTTAAACGTACTTTAAAAATTGACGATTCTTTAGATGTTTTTCCTGTACATGGTGTGGGTGGCATTATGGGGTCATTATTAACAGGTGTCTTTGTTAGTAGTCAATTTGGTGGTTTAGGCTTGCCAGAAGGCGTTACTATAGGGCATCAAGTGTCTGTTCAGGCTTTGGCTGTTGTGGTCACTGCGTTTTGGAGTGCTTTATTTAGCTATTTAATTTTAAAATTATTAGATAGTTGGTTAGGTTTGAGAGTGACGCCTGATGAAGAAGTAGAAGGTTTAGATACGGTTTTACATGAAGAAACAGGTTATCTAGATTTATAAAAAAAAGACAGCAAGGACGCTGTCTTTTTTGTATTAATAAGGGTTTAGTGGATATAAATATTTGGGATTGCATAATGGCCACTCATCATCGATTTAATTATTTTAAAAAGCCCTTAGTTCTGAGTTTTTTGTTTATAGCCATTTATTTTGTTGTTAGTCTATTTGTTTTACCCCCCTTCCTAAAAAGTAAACTGCCCGACATTATTCAGCAAGAAACCGGCAGAACGGCTGTTATATCTGCTGTAAATTTTCAACCACTTGCTTTGATAATCACCCTTGAGGGCGTGCAAATACAAGAACTCAATCAGCAAACTTGGTTGGCTTTTGATGAGTTATCAGTGCAAATTGGCTTGTTAGCATCTATTAAACAACAGGCCTTGGTATTAAATGCACTGGTTTTAAAAAAGCCCGTCATTAATGTTGTTAGAAATAAGGGTGGTGCATATAATTTTCATGATTTGCTTAAATCGTCTCCTAAAAAATCGCCAGAAGATCAAGGTAGCTTTCCCTTTAGTATTTCCCAGTTAAATATTTCTGATGGTGTCGTAAACTGGACAGATGCCGTTGCAGATAAGTTAGTGAGTGCCGTTATTTCGCCCATTAATATTCAGGTACAAAATTTAGGAAATGTAGGGGATCAGCCAGGCGTTCTTGATGCAAGTTTAGCGTTACAGTCTGGTGGCACTTTAGTCCTTAAGAGTCATTTTAATATCCCTGCGCTATCATCAGAAGGCCATATTAGTTTAAATAAGGTGCCTTTAAATACCCTAGTAATGTTAGCGGGTGCTGATACATTGCCCGTCGAGTTAAACGGTGATGAAATTCTAGAGACTGATTATGTGTTTAATAAGGTTAAGCAGTCTTCAAGTTTTCAGATTAAAAATGCCGCTTTGAAACTTAATAATATTGATGTGTTAGATAAAGCTAACGACAAGCATCTTATTAGTATTCCTGTGCTAGCTGTAGAGGGCGTTGGCATTAATTTTAAACAAAAAACTGTGTCGATTAAATCAGCTACGGCTAATGACGGTATGCTAATCGCAGGCTTAGAAGCCGATGGGCGTTTAAATTATGCCAGCCTGTGGACTGAAAAATCTGATTCTAAGCAAGGCCAAGTTGTTGAACCTATAGACCCAGTTAATTCCGCTGATGTAAGTAAAGAAAAACCTTGGGATATTAAGGTGGGTAGTTTTGAATTGATTAATTTTGGTTTGGATTTTGAGGATAAAACCTTAAAAACGCCGGTTAAAGTGAATTTAAAACCCATTAATTTTAAGCTAAGCGACTATAGCAATATTGAACCCATCAGAACGCCTGTACAAATGTCAGTAGGTGTTAATAATGGTGGTTCAGTAAAGTTTCAGGGGCATACAGTAGCTGAGCCTTTTTCTGCGGAAGTTGATGTAAAAATTGAAAATATAGATTTAGAGCGTTTTCAATCCTATTACGAAAAATTTGTGCATCTGGATGTGATTGATGGCGCATTACACTTGGATGGCAAATTAGCTTTTGCTAAATTAGAACAAGATAACCCCGATATTCAATTTACCGGCAATTTGGCAGTGTCTAGTTTCTTAACTCGTGATCAGGTCTTAAATAAAGATTTTGTAAAGTGGGAGAACATGGCACTCACAGATTTGGTGGTGGATTATTTGGGTAATAATTATTCAGCAAAATCTTTAACATTTGATAAACCGTATCTAAGAGTAGCCATTAGAAAAGATAAAACGGCTAATTTTAATGATATTTTGGTGGTAGATTCTAAGGAGTCTGTGTCTAAAGCTAAGTCTATTGAGTCGAATAAGGTTGCTTTAGATCCGCAGAAACCGGCTTTTAAATTAGGTAGGGTGCAAATTAAAGAGGGGACTTCAGACTTTTCTGATCAATCCTTGATTTTACCTTTTGAAGCGCAAATCCAAAGTTTAGATGGTGGCGCTAGTGGTATTTCATCTGAGCAAAATTCGCTGATTAAAGTTAATTTAAAGGGTAGTGCTTATGATTTAGCACCGGTAGACATTAATGGTGAAGTCAGTCCCTTTTTAGAGAGTTACCAAGCTAAAGTTAATTTTAAAGGTTTGCCTATGCCTTTGGTAACGCCTTATATGGTGCAGTTTTCTGGCTATAAAGTTGAAAAAGGCAAGATGACTTTGGGTTTGAATTACAAGGTGGTTAATAGTGATTTAACCGCAACTAATAACTTGTTAATTGATCAGTTTGAACTCGGTGAGCAAGTTGAAAATCCCAATGCAGTGTCTTTACCTATTAAATTAGCCGTGGCTTTATTAAAAGATGCTCAGGGTAGAATAAAAATAGATGTGCCTATTTCGGGTAGTTTGGATGACCCTCAATTCAGTTTTGGTGGCGTTGTGGCGGATGCTTTATTTAATGGTTTAAGTAGTTTGGTGTCATCGCCATTCAATACTTTAAGCATGTTGATGGGTAATGAGAAAGACCTTAATTTGGTTAGTTTTACGGCGGGAAGTTCTACACTCAATGATCTGCAAAAACATAAATTATTAGATCTTGCTAAGGCTTTAAAGGCTAGACCCAATTTAAATATAGAAATTAAGGGTGTCGCTTTACAAACAAAGGATTGGCCATTGATTCGGCAAGATGCCCTTTATGAGCAGCTTAAAAGAATAAGAGCGGCGGAACTCAATAAAAATGCAAAAAAACGCATTCGTGATGAATATGTCCAATTAAGCGACGAAGACTATAAACGCTTATTAGCTGATTTGTTTATCGAAAAATTTCCACATTTAGCTAAGCGTTCTGTTTGGGGTGAGCCAAGATTGCTTGAGTCTAATGCGGGTGATTTTTATGCGGTAGCTAAAGAAAAGTTACTGACTTTAATTAAACCGGAGCCAGAACGGCTTAAAGTGTTGGCGACCGCAAGGGCTCAGGGGATAGCAAATTTCTTGGTACAGCAAGGCGGTATCGCAGCAGAAAATATTTATATACTGGATACCTTGGTTGATCTTGATACGACTGATAAAGAGATTGTGTCTTTGTTACTATTAAACGCTGATTAATAGGCGTTTTACCATTCGAGTAATTTCCAAACATTGATGTTGCTTTCGCCATGATCTAAGTCATCTCTACGCACATCCATTTTTTCATCGCCATCTTTATCAAGAAAGTAATAGGCCGGACCTATATCAGGAATAACTTTAATCATATAAAGTTTTCCACCGCGTCTATATTCTTGAATCGTTTTCTTAGCTTTACGAATAATAGTAATATCAGGTTCTAATGTTTCACCGCTCTGTGCTGGTAAGATTGGATCTGGTGCCTCAGGAACAGCCTCAAGTACTGGCGGTTTATCATCAATAGCAAACGCTGGAAAAGCCAGCATAAGACTGAGTAAAATAAGATAACGCATAATAACGACTCGTTTAATTTAATGTCCGCACTATATTAGTACAGTTTTTGCTCGTGCGCTTAACTAAAATTGCGCCATCTACGTGCTAATAGGCTAGGTTATAATATTTAATTTTATAGGTGGAACACATGAAAAGACTCATTGAAACAAAAATAGTAAATCCTTTGTTAGAAAAATATGGGGTTCCTGCTTATAAAACACCGGGCTCTGCAGGATTAGATTTAATTGCTTGCATTGATGATCCTGTGATTATTCCGGGTGGTAAAAATTATTTAATAGGAACAGGTTTGGCTGTTAATATTCAAGATCCAGGTTTAGTAGCGGTAGTCGCTAGTCGTAGTGGTTTGTGTTTGAATAGTCAGGTTAGAGTGGGTCAAGGTCTAGGTGTAGTCGACTCTGATTATCACGGTGAAATTGGTGTAATTTTGCATAATGATGGTGAAGACGATTATGTGGTGCAACCTGGTGAAAGAATTGCCCAACTTTTATTTATGCCTGTCGTACAAGTTGATTTTAAAATAGTGGATAGCTTTACAACGGTAACGGATAGAGGCGCGGGTGGTTTTGGTCATACCGGTCGTCATTAATATACACATTAAATAGTTAAGCCGAAGATCTTGAGGTCTAGGTTATATCTCAGTAAACCCTAGTTTAATAATGGAAAGAAATAATGCTTGAAAAAAGAACTGCTCACCAAATTGCCGATGTTTTGATCGAGGCCTTACCTTATATCCAACGTTTTAAAGGTAAAACGGTAGTGGTAAAGTTTGGCGGTAATGCCATGGTGGATGAAGAACTTAAGCACAGTTTTGCTAGAGATATAGTCTTAATGAAGTTAGTTGGGATTAACCCAATTGTGGTTCATGGCGGTGGTCCGCAAATTGGTCAATTATTAACTAAGCTAGGTAAAACGACCGGTTTTGTCGATGGCATGAGAATTACAGATAGCGAAACCATGGATGTGGTTGAAATGGTGTTAGGTGGTTTGGTTAATAAAGAAATTGTCAACTTAATCAATCAGCATGGTGGTAAAGCGGTAGGCTTAACTGGAAAAGATGGTGATTTTATTCGGGCTAAAAAGATTCAGCTTAAAAGAGCAGAAGATGATGATGCTACCGAAATTATAGATTTAGGGCATGTGGGTGAAGTAAGTAGTATTGATCCTGCGGTGGTGGACATGTTGGGCCGTAGCGATTTTATTCCGGTTATTGCGCCTATTGGTGTAGGTGAGGATGGTTCTTCTTACAATATTAATGCGGATTTGGTTGCGGGCAAAATTGCTGAAGTATTAAAAGCTGAAAAGTTGATCTTATTAACCAATACAGCGGGTATTTTAGATCAACAAGGCGAATTGCTAACTGGGCTTTCCGTTAATGATATAGATGCGTTAATTGCAGATGGCACCATCTCTGGCGGTATGATTCCTAAAACGCGTTGTGCAACGGACGCGTTAAAAGGTGGCGTTAATAGTGTACATATTATTGACGGTCGTGTTGATCATGCCGTGCTATTAGAGTTATTTACTAATCAAGGTGTTGGCACCTTATTAGTTAGATCAAATAGAGTTTAAGGTTATACGCTAGGTAATTTAAGCATCAAGTATGTTGATGGCAGTTTCGCAGCTTACTTGGTCTTCTTCGGTATTGCATATAAAATGCGCCAGTCTTTCAATGGCTTGCCAGTAAATTGGCGCATTAACAAATTCAAAAGCCTCTTTAAGTAGGCGGGTCATTTTTGCTGTTTGGCGTTGTTTGTCGGCAATAAAGTTTTCTAAATATTCCTGAATGGTTTCAAGGTCGGATGTGCCGCCATATTCATGTAAAACCTCAAGACTAATGTTGTCTAAAGCGAATGTTTGCTTGTTTTTTAACGCGATATATTTGGCTTCGGCCAGCGGGCCGGCTAGCAAATTAACAATATCAGCCTCAAACGCACATTTAAAACTGTCTTGTTCGCTAGTGCTATAAAACTGACTACTTTCAAGTATGTTAAAAGGTAGGTTTTGGATTAAACGACCATCCTCAATTCTGGCAACATACTCATTGTGTGTCTGGTTTCTTAAATTTATTTGAAAGAATACGGGGGGTAGATTTTTTCTGAGATTACTAAGGTGAATAGCGGCTGCATGTCCTGCTTCATGAAAAGCAATTTGTAATGAGGTGGTCTGTTGGTTTAAAGCGTTAGGAGTTTGATTGTTTAAGTAATTCCGTTTCATCACTCGCCTCGCAAAGTAAAAAAAAAGCGGGCAATATATTGACCGCTCAAGGGGAAGGATTGTAAAACTGTGACACCTTTAGGAGCAGTGAGCTCATCACGAGTTGGGTATAGGATAGTATGAAATAAGTTATCTGAAAATGTGACATATTGTCGCGCGACAAAATGTCGCAGATTTTGGCATACTATCTGCTATATATTATCTTCCCCTGCTGTGAATTGAGTTAATCTTCAGGTTTTTGGGCGTTTTATGCATTTTTATCTTAATACAAAGTGTGTGATATCACGCAGTTTTATTAAAAAGTGTGTCATATGACACACTTTTCTTGCTTAGTGCTCATTGTCTAGGCTATCAGTCATAAATCATGAAATTTTAGTTTCCCAGACCAAACTAAAGTGATGGAGCTTGCTACTTTAGTGTGAAAAACGTTAGGCAAAAAAAAGCGGTCAAGGCGACCGCTTAAGGAGAAAGTTTTGTAACTCAGAGACCTTTAGGAGCGGAGCGCTCATCACGAGTTGGTTATATCATAATGTTAAAATACTATTTTTAAAATGCGACATATTGTCGCACTTCGAATTAATGATGCATTAATTATAGAGCTTGAGTCGTTGTAATTTATTTGTGTATGTTATATTATAACATTACGTTATTGATGTCTTAGTAGTCCTTAATTCTTGTAAATGAACTCAAAAGTTAAAATTGATCAGATTCCCGTAAAAAGTGTAGTCCATGATCATAATAAGTGTGTCTCAGAAGCTTTAAGTGTGGCTGAAAACTTGTGCATGGTGAGAGGGGTACAGTTAACGGCTATTCGTCATCAGGTTTTAGAGTTGATTTGGGGAAGTCATAAAGCAGTTAAAGCTTATGAATTGTTGGATCTTATTAAACCTTTACAAAATGCTGCAAAACCGCCCACTATTTATCGCGCTTTAGATTTTTTGCTTGAGCAAGGTTTAATTCACCGTATAGAAAGTCTTAATGCTTTTGTGGGCTGTAATTGTTCGGGTCATCAGCATGATTTGTTGCTATTAATCTGTAAGCAATGTCATGAGGTTGAAGAGCGTCCCGCTTTAAAAGTTATGTCTGCTTTAACGCAAGAATTTACGAACGCAGGTTTCGTGACACATAGTCAAGCAATTGAAGCACATGGTCTTTGTGCTAAATGTACTGAGGATAGCGTTTAATAGTTCATGGGATGTTATTAACCTAAACCAATGTCTTAAAAATGTAATGTTATAACGTTATAGTAAATATATGTGTATAACAGCCACTGATAAATAAATGAGAAAAGATGTATTTTAAAGATAAATTTTATTTTGGCTTATTAAATGCCTTAATAATCTCAACGGCAACTGCGGCTGAACAAAGTGTTGTAGAGTTAGAAGAAGTCACGGTAACGGCCCCTATCGCTAAAAAAATAGCTGACTTTATCACCCCTGTGACAGTTTTAAGTGATGAGGAATTAAGCTTAAAGGTAGGACATAGTATTGGTGAAACGCTGAAAAATGAATTAGGTATCACCAGCCAATCATTTGGGCCAGGAGTCGGTACGCCGGTTATGCGCGGTCAAAGTGGCTCTCGAGTTAAAGTGCTTAATAATGGTGTGGGTAGCAATGATGTCTCTGCTATTAGTCCTGATCACGCGTCCAGTGTTGAAGCATTATTAGCCGAGCGTATTGAGGTATTACGTGGCCCTGCTACTTTACTCTATGGTAGTGGCCTTATGGGCGGTGTGGTTAATGTGTTAGACAATAGAATCTTAGGCAAACTACCTGATAAATTAGTAACCAGCACGCTTGAGCAACGTTTTGACTCGGTTTCTGATGAAACTGCGACCGTAATGAAAGTGGAAGGCGGTAAAAGTGCCTTGGCCTATCATTTAGATGGGTTTTATCGTGATCGTAATAACATGGATATTGGTGGTGGCTCAGCTATTGATGTTAAATCCGCTCAAGTAACTGACCCAAGTTTAAATGTTATTCAGAATCCTCAGGGTTTTATCAATAACACATCAGCACATGCGATTAGTGGATCTGCAGGGCTGTCTTTAGTAGGGGATCCAGGTTTTGCGGGCGTGTCTATTAATCGTCTAGAAAATAATTATGGTATTGCCCCTGATGGGTCGGGTGGGGAATTAACCCGTATAGATCTTAAGCAAAGTAAATACGATTTTAAAAGTGAGTTAAAAAAGCCACTTAAATTTGCTGAGTCATTGCAAACAAAGTTGTCGTATACCGATTATCAGCATACTGAAATAGCCGATGGGGTTGCGGCGGCATTTTTTACTAATAAAACCTATGAGAGTCGACTTGAAATGGCTCATAACCCCGTAGGTATCTTTAAAGGTTTGTTGGGCTTTCAGGCTTTAGCGAGTGATTTTGCGGCGATTGATAAAGCATCAAATGAAATTATTGTGCCTCAAACCCAAACTAATAGTTATGGGGTATTTGCATTAGAGTCGTTTAATACGGGAGTGTTGGCAAATCAGGTGGGTTTGCGTGTCGAAGACACCACTTTGTTACCCGAGAGCATGCAGAGTTTAAATTACACGCCAGTTAGTGCTTCTGCGGCTAGTTTGTGGAAGTTAAATGCCCAGAATAGTTTAAATTTGGCTATGACGCGATCTCAGCGTGCGCCACAAGTCCAAGAGTTATTGGTAGATGGTTATCATGATGCAACGCGGAGTTATGAGAAAGGCAATATTAATCTACAGGAAGAGACTTCTTATAATTTAGATTTGGGTTATAAATTTAAGGCCGATTGGGTTAAAGCCCAGTTAGATTTGTTTCATAATTGGGCTGCAGATTATATCTATCAGCAACGCAACGGCCAATTTATTGATGGTGCCGCGGTGTTAGAGAGTCGCCAAGCCGATGCTACTTTTATGGGTTACGAAAGTAAATTAAGCTTTCCTGTGCTCCAAAGAACTTGGGGTTATGTGGATTTAACCTTGTTTAGTGATTTTACGCGTGGCCAATTTGTAAATAATACGGATGTCCCAAGAATGCCACCTTTGCGTTTTGGCGTGCAGTTAGATCATAGTTGGGGGCAGTGGAATAGTAATATTCGCTTAACTAGAGGGGAGGCGCAGACTCACGCAGGTGAACATGACACCGCTACCTCAGCTTATTTATTATTAAGTATGGATACGCAATATAAAGTAATGGGCTTTAAAGGTGCGGATTTGATGGTGTTTGCAAAAGCTAATAATTTGAGTAATGAACTTATCCGTAATTCGACTTCTTATTTGCGTAATTATGCGCCCGAACCGGGTCGTGGTGTAGAGATTGGTTTTAGGGTGAATTACTAATCTAGGTATTTTAAGAAAAGGTACATATATCTACAGTTAAATAAGAATGATTTGCATTTGCATATTTCTAAGGTTAGAATTTGTTAAAACCTAATACAGGAGATATGTTTATGAATTATCCTAATTTTGTCAGTAAAAGTTTTGGCCTTGTGGCACTAACGGCGGTTAGTTTGTCTGCCAATGCCTTAGATAAACCACAGACTATGGAAGATATGTGGAAAATTATTCAGGCCCAGCAACAGCAACTTAATGCGATGCAGGCGCGCTTAGAAAAAGCCGAAAGCAAGCCGGTTGTTGCATCTGCTCAGCAATCCACTCAGACTGCAGACGCTAAGGCTCCACAGGACACTAAGGTGTCATCTACTTTAGCAAGTAATAGCCAAAGTCCTGAGCCACAAGCGCCCAATAATCAGGTGAAGAAGTTAGAGCGTAAAACCGATATCTTAAGTCAAGAAGTTGAGAAATTACGCACAAATTTGGCCATTCCGGAAGAGAAGCAACTTAAAAGTGCTTATGGCTTAGGGCCTGCGGCGTCTAAGGTTTATCAAGTTGGTAAAGGCTTATCGATTGGCGGTTATGGGGAAGGCTTTTATCAAAATATCGTTGGTGATAAAGGTACAGAAAAATCTAAAGCCGATATGGAACGTATGGTGTTATATGTTGGTTATAAGTTTACCGATAGCATCATTATGAATAGTGAACTTGAGTTTGAACACGGTTCTACCGGTGAAGGTGATGAGAAAAAAGGTGAGGTATCGGCCGAGTTTGTGTCCTTAGATTTTTTACTTAATCCTAAAGTTAATGTGCGTACTGGTTTGTTATTAATGCCGATGGGTATGATTAACCGTATGCATGAGCCGTTATTTTATTTTGGTAATCATCGTCCTGTGGTTGAGCAAACGATTATCCCCAGTACTTGGCGTGAAATGGGCGTGGGTTTATTTGGCGCTATTACACCTAATTTAACTTATACCACTTATGCGGTGAATGGTTTAAATGCCAGTGGCTTTAGTTCAGATGGTATTAAAGAAGGCAGAGGTGGCGGGAGTGAGGCTTTAGCCCAAGACTTAGGTTATGTGGCAAGAGTTGATTATACGCCAGATGCATTACCAGGCTTAACCATAGGTGGTTCTGGATATGTGAGTAATTCGGGACAAGATTCATTAACGTATAACAATGGTAAAAAAGCGGATGTTTTAACGCAAATATATGAGTCACATCTGCAATGGAAATATTATGGCTTAGAGTTTAGAGCTTTAGGTTCATGGGGCATGATTAATAATGCGGATTTATTGAGTGCTAATGCGAGTGCAAATCCTATAACTGGAGAGAATGTTATAGGTTCGCAAAACTATGGTTGGTATACAGAAGCCGGTTATGATGTTTTACCGCTGATGTTTAAAGATACCCCGCAATATTTAGCGCCTTTTGTGCGTTATGAAAAATTAAATACCCTAGCAAAAGCGCCATTGGGTTATAGTGCTGATCCTACAAAAGACCAAGAAGTATTCCAAGTGGGTTTGCAGTACAAGCCAATACCGCAAGTGGTTCTTAAAGCGGATTATAGAAATTTTGTGGCAAAACAAGGTACTATGCCGGATGACTTTAATTTAGGTTTTGGTTTTATTTTTTAAAAGTTTACGGCTCTTTAGTGGATATACACGATGAAAATACTTAAGCTAATCTTGTTAAGCTTATTAATGTTGATGGTTACACCCAGTTTTGCGACTATTTATTACAGCAAAAATGAAGCGATGGAGTTAGCCTTTGGCGTGGGTACCGCTATTGAGCCGTTGTCTTTATTTCCTGATGAAGAACAGGTGGTTAAAATAGAACAAGAGGCCAAGATAAAGCTAGAATCTGGTTTATTCACTTTTTATGTGGGTAAAAATCAAGATAAAATACTTGGCTATGCAGCAATAGAAACTAGTACGGTTAGAACCAAACCAGAAACTTTGTTAATAGTATTAACCCCAGAAGGTGAGTTACGCAATGTCTATACCTTGGCTTTTCATGAGCCTAGTGAATACGAGCCACCTTTAACTTGGTATGAAAAGCTATATAATAAACCGCTAGCCAACATGGATTTTAATAAAGGTGTTGATGGTATTAGTGGTGCTACTTTAAGTACGCGAACAGCGTTAAGTAGTATTCGTAAAGTGATGATGATTTATCAAATTATGATAAAAAATAAGGATTCTTAATAATGCGTTATTTTGTAACAGGCGAGCAACAGCGCAAAGCCTTGCTTAATGCTTTGGTACTGATGTTTTTAGGTTACATTGCCTTGTTATGGTTAAGTAATGCTCTGATGTATTTTCATCATATGGCTTTAACGCCCAGTTCTGTTATCAGCTATTATTTAGGTTCAGAAGAGCAGTTTATCCCTGCTAGAAGTTACGAAGGCATGTTAGAAGTGTCTCATTTCCATTTATTTTCAATGGGTATGTTAATCGTAACGCTAACGCATTTAATGTTAATGACCGATTTTTCGGTACGCTTAAAAATCTGGTTAAGTGCAATGACCTATCTTTCTGCTATAGCGGATGAAGCGGGTGGTTGGTTGGTAAGGTTTGTGCACCCGGTGTTTGCGTATTTTAAAATAGCTGCTTTTATTACCTTAGAATCTTCTTTAGCCGCCTTATTAGTTGTGGTTATTTGGGCTTTATTACGCGCTAGAGCTCAAATGCGTCCTGCAGAAACAGAAGATTAAATCTCGTTTATTTAATAATAAGCTTTTAGTGTTTTGTTTTTTAAGTAATGTTAAGTGTAGTTACTTCAGAAGTTATTAGGCTTTTAATTTACAGGTATAGACGGCTGTTGCCTTAGCGAGTTTTATAAGATTGTTGCTCTAATATTGCATTTGTAATATTTAGACTCTTGTTTTATTAGGCTATCGGACTTACAATCTAGTTTCGATGGACTAATAATAAGAGAGAAGATGCTATGAAAACTAAAAATTTATTAATCGCGACTGGATTGGTTGCATTAATCGCATTAACTGGTTGTGAAGCAAAAAAACCATTAACTGAAGCCGTTGCTGAGTCTGTTGTTGCAGCAACACCTGCCACCCCTGTAGTAACTCCCGAAACTGCTAGTATTCCTGCTCCATTAGCTACTGCTACCGAACATTGTGATAAAAATCATGCGCCAGCACATGATTGTGTTGTGCATTGCGCAGAAAACAAAGGTGTAAAAGATCAAGCGTGCAAAACGCATTGTGATGATAAAGCGGTATCAACACATGATTGCACTAAACATTGCGCAGAAACGGGTAATGTTAAAGATGCAGTTTGCCAAGCGCATTGTGATAACAAAGCCGTTGCTGATCACAATTGTACTAAACATTGTGCAGAAACTGGCAATGTAAAAGATAAGGTTTGCCAAACGCATTGTGATGAAAAAGCTTTAGCGGATCACGATTGCACTAAACACTGTGCAGACACTGGTAACGTAAAAGACAAAATCTGTGTAGAGCATTGTGATAAAGGTGCTGCAACTGCAGCTGGTCATATCTGTGATACTCATCATGTAAAAGCTCATAAAAAAGCTTCTAAAAAGGCAGTTAAAAAATAATCTTTCAAAAAGATTATTTAGAATTAAAAAAGCCCAGTCCAAAAGGACTGGGCTTTTTTTATGTCTTAAAGAACCCCTTAAAACTTTCTAATAGCGCGAGCGCTGGATGGGTTCATTTTTGTTCCAAAAGTTTCAGCGCCATTGCCAAAAAAGATAGTCCAAGCGTGATTAGGGCCAATTTCACTAGAGGACCAATAGTAATTATTATCTGAAAAGTTGCCAATATTGGTTAAGGGCGTTGCTGCATTAGGTCCTATATTGTTATAGAGTGCCATCAATTCATCTTTAGACGGTAAATACCAATCTTCATAACCATTAAAATAATAGTTGTCCGCTTGTTTTACTGCGCCTTCTGCTTGATCACATCCCGCCACAACTGCTTTAGTATTAGCATTGCCGGTGCCAATATCAGTACCACTGGCTTTAGCTATTGCTTTACCCTCACAGCCCCAAATTCTGATGGGTAAATCAATCGGTGCGGCCTCTAAGCCATGCAATCCACCATCTGATATATAAAAAACTCTACCGCCAGCAGGGCCAGTTTCGCCAATTTCATAAGGACTACTGCCGGGGCAAGAATAGAGTACCCAAGTTGGAACACCATCACACAAATGCAAAGTGGGTTCGACAGTTGAATGCATGACATACGCAGGAATATCCCGCCATTGTTTACCATTCCAAAACTGCATTGCTCCTGTTTTAGTGTCTGCAATGGTATAGCTTACATGGCCCATTAATAAAGCTTGAGTCATTAAGGTAATTGATAATGAGTATTTTAAGTTACGCATAGTTGTTGATGAATTTTATCTATATATTAAAGAATAAATTGTTGTAAAAGAACTAATTTGGTTTGCAAAAAATAAGCCAAAAAGCCTAAACAAGCAAGCAGAGTTACTGAAACTAGGGAGTAAAGCGTCTATGCTAAAAATGACTGGGCAGTAGAAAAAAGCAAAAGTGTGTCATATGACACAGTTTTTTTAAAAAGTGTGTCATATGACACACTTTTATGACTTGTAATACATTTGCAAAATGGAGGCTCAAATTGAGGGTAAAAAAACACAAAAATGTATGACAATTCATAAATGTCAATTTATCAATAGTTTATTAACAAGAAATGGTTTTTTTACAAGCAAAAAAGAGCTGGATTTATGCGATAAACATCAAGTTGGCACGGTGTCTGCTTATAGTAATTATAAATCGTGACAGATAAATCAACCGCACTTCATAGAGTAAGTGCTTTTGTCTTTAACTTATTGTGAATGTAATTATTATGTCTACTTGTAATATTCTTGTTGTTGAAAATGATAGCGCAGTCAGAGAAATGCTGGGCTTGGTCCTCGAGCATGCAGGTTTTTTGTCAACTACGGTGAGCGATGTAACCGATGCTCAAGACGCTATTGAAAGCAATTATTATGACCTGATTCTATTAGATTGGCGTATGCAAGGTACTGCTGGTGTTGAATGGGGCATGAAATTAAAAAAAGATGAGTTATTTAAAAATATTCCTATTGTGTATTTAATCGCCAGAGGCGAAGAAGAGTTTATTTTAAATGGCTTAGAATTGGGTGTAGAAGATTATGTGACTAAGCCCTTCTCACCAAAAGAGCTGATTGCCCGTATACGTATCGTGTTATCAAGACAAGGTAAAGATAGTCGTGATTCTCAAGCTCAAGTTAAATTAGGTGACATTGTTCTAGATACTGAGCAACGTCGCTTTAGTATCGGTGATAAATGGTTAGAAGTAGGGCCTACGCGGTTCCGTTTAATGCATTTCTTTATGACGCATCCTGATAAAGTTTTTACTCGTAACCAGCTTATGGATCACATTTGGGGTCGACGAGTTTATATCGAAGAACGTACGATTGATGTCCACATTCGTCGTTTAAGACAGTCCCTAGACGAGCACGGTCGAGGTGATTTAGTACAAACAGTGCGTGGTTTTGGTTATCGCTTTTCATTAGTGGCATAACCTGTAGTAATGTAATACCCCTTCTCTTACCTATAGATTTAATAGATCTATACCTTCCAGGGTAAACAAGTTCACCTCTTTGCTTGTTTGCCCTTTTTTTTGCCTAAAATTTAAAGTTCTTTACCGGAACTGTTTTTTAAAAAGTGTGTCATATCACGTATTTTTTTTAAAAAGTGTGTCATATGACACACTTTTTAAAATTGTCCAAATCAGCTTTTAGATTTTAAGAAAAAAGTTTTGTACAGTTATAAAAAATATTTTAAATAATTTTTATATAAATATCAGTTTGTTATTTTGAAATGTTGAGTGGTTAAATAGTTTTAATGTAAAAATAATTATTAAAAATATTAACTTGGCACGGTGTCTGCTTTATATATTGCATCTTCTGATCATTTCGTTAGCAAAAGTTAATGTACAGAGAACGAAGGTAAGTTAAACAACAAATAATTTTAATCAACGTCCTCAGGAGGACTTACATGAAAATTTCTACTAAAGCTTTAAAAATTGCTGCATTAGGTGTTAGCGCAGTTACTATGATGGTTGCTACACAAGAAGCATCAGCTCATGCTACTTTTTTAAACAATGTTAATAGTGGTACTGCGAATGGTTCAACTTCTTTCTCTAGACTTGGTCTTAACCATGCGTGTAATGGCACTACACCATCATATCCCATCATAGCTCAAAGTGTTGCTATTCCAACTGTAAATCCAATTATTTCTCGTGCGGATGTTACTGCAGGTGTTTTGGGTGGTTACACAGTATTACCAACTGCAGTTGTTGGTGATTATTTATTTACTGCAGAAACAAGCGCTATTGCAGTAACAACTTTGGCAAATAGATTTCAATTAGTACAATCTAAAGATGTATTTAATTCGCAAATTGAGCAACGTAGTCCATTAACAACTACAACTAGTCATGGTAAAACGACTAATGACGTAGTGGGTTGGGTTTCTACTAAAGGTAACTTGCAGATTAACCTAAATGGTGAAACACCTTTCCGTTTTGCTAACGTATTCTTTAAGAATACATCTTGTTTAAGAAATGTTACGGTTCAAATTCCGGTAGTCGATATTTGTAAATCATCTGCTAAACCAGGAACATTTGTCGCAAATACTTTAGCTAAAGCCAGTGGTGGTGTTGAAATATGGGTTGATCCAGCTTTAACAACTCCAGCATGGTTACCACAAACCTCGATTGAGGCTGGCGCAGGTACTACAAACTTTACGATCAACCGTGATCCAATTGCTAACCCATACCCAGCAAATTGCGCGGCTGCACCAACTGCGGCAAATGGCGTGTTAACAGGTGCTTTCACAACAGGTGCTGATCCTTTATTTGATATCAAAATTCAGCCATCAGCTGATGATATTGACAAATTACAGTTCCCAGGATGGGGAACTCCAGTTGCTGGCAACACTTTCGAATAATAGTTTAGTTAGGGACTGTCTTTAGTTGCACTGGGTGTTTTGTAAAATCGAGTGCAATTAAAGCATTCTGTATTAAGGCTATCCGATTAATCGAATACTAACGAGATAATTTATGAAAAATAAACTATTTACTGCGCTGTTGTTTAGCGTATTTTTATCAGGAGTTGCTAGAGCTGATCTATTTGCAGCCACTACCCAATCAGGTTTGGTTACATTGGATGCGGAGTTTTTAGCTGTTGATCAGTCAGACTGGTTTGGGTTTGATGTAACGACTGGTGGCGATGTGAATTTATACACTAGTTCTTTTGCACCTTATGATCCAACTTTAACATTGTGGAAATCAACGTCGTCGACAGTAGATTGGGCCCTGGCAGACCCAACCACTGGCTGGACATCACTTGGTTTTAATAATGATACAACTACATTAAGTTTTTTTGAAACTGGAGTTAACGCAAAAGACGCTCAGTTAAAATTAACTTTAGATGCAGGAATCTATTTTGCAAGAGTCTCTGGTCAAAGTCAATTATTTACTTATCAATTAAATATTGATACAAATAATGTGGCAGGTACGGGAGCATTGGTTACAAATGTAGCGGCGGTGCCATTACCAGCTGCAGTTTGGATGTTTGCAAGTGGTTTGATTGGTTTCTTAGGTTTTTCAAAAAGAAAAGCACAAAATAAATCAATCTAGTTAAACTAACACACCTGTGCTTTGTTTTTTTATCATGGAATGATAATGAGTGAAGTGTAGGTGTGTTTTTTTATTTAAGGAGGTAGAAATGCTTAAAAAATTTATAGTTGCAGTTTTTGCAGTTGCAGCGTCAACGGGTTTAGCTCAGGCCGCTATTACACCAATAAATTCAACATTTAATAGTTCCAATATAAACAAAATTGATACCTATTTTATTCGAGCCAATGCTACGGGTAATGTTGATATCTTTTTACAATCGCAATTTAATACCGAGTTAGGCTTTGATTTACCGATAGATTTGACCTTAACGGTTTGGCAACAAGTCGGTAATTTATGGTCTTTGATTGGCGCTAATGCGGGTGCGGCAAGAACTTTAGCTGATTCTGGTAAAACCACAATATACGGACAAACTGTTTTGCAGTGGACTGGAGGGTTTGATGGTATGGCCGATCCTGGTTTATCGCTGAGCTTAACTAGTGGTAACACTTATATGATTGTTAATTCAGAGGAGAATAATGGCCCCACTTCGTTGGCAAAGGCAAGTAGTAATTTATATCCAACTACTACTAATGAATGGGGATTTACAGGGGCTTTAGGGCAGACAATTGCAGTTTCTTCAACAAGTCCTGGTGATTATAGTAGTGCATTTCAAGGGTTAAACGACTTGTCTGGTTCGGGCGTGGCTTATTCTATAAATACCCCCTATGTTTTAACTATCAACGGAAATGTTTCTTTAGTGCCTTTACCTGCAGCGGTTTGGCTATTTGCCACTGCTTTAGCAGGTTTTGGTGTGTTTGGTAAGAGAAAAACTTACGCTGAGTGATTATTGATGTTTTGTTTTGCACTTAAGGGTCTCAGATATTCTTTCATGGAATATCTACCCTGCTCCATGTTTTTGTGATTTTTAAATAAAAATTATGTTATCAAAAAAAGTGTTTTGGTGCGTGCTTTTATACTTTTGTGTATTAGATGTTAGTGTTGCGGGTTTAGATTTGATTAAGAATCAGTTGGCTGAGCCTAGTGGTTCTGGTTTTATTAATATCAAGCAACTTTCACCTAAAGTATTTAGCTTAAATACTAACAAAGTGAACTTATCCGAGGTACTAAAGGAGTTTAGTCAAAAATCGGGTACTATTATCCATTATAATAATAAGCAAGATGCCACGCTGACAGTAAATTGTAAGGGCGAGTTTCTTGCGGTTATGTATTGTTTATTAGGTGATACTTACAGCGTTATCGTTCGACACCAAGAACCTGTTCAACCAATGTCAATGCTACCGGAAACAGCAGAAATATGGTTAGTACAAAAAACAGAGTTTGAGCAGCCTAAGCAGCCACCAAAATACCAGATAGATGAAAGTAAAGCTGAGTTAATTGATAGCTTTTTACTTATGGCTAAAGATCCTGTCCAAAGATTAGAGGCCATTTCGCAGTTGGCTGTTTTAGCTACAAATAATGATGTGTTAGTTAAAAACGAGTTAATACATGCGTTGAGTGATAATGATGCACAAGTAAGAGCCCAGGCTGTTTTTGGGTTAGGCAAGTATCATCAAAATGATTCAATAGTGTATTTAAGACAAGCGCTGTCAGATGAAAACTTAGATGTGCGCTTAATGGCATTAGAACAATCTACTGATTATCCTGTGCTGTTAGAGCAAGCATTAAAAGACAGTGAGGTGGCGGTTCGAGACATGGCTAGCATGAAATTAAAGCTACTGAGCAATCAACATAATAAAAATTAATGAGGAAAAATGAATGAAAAATATTAAGGCAACATTACTCTTAGTGTTATCAATTTTTTTAAGCGCTTATGCGACAAATGCATTATCACATACTTATATTGGAGGCTTAGGGGCTTTTGGTGGTCCTAGTGCGACTGATTTATTTAGGGTTGATTGTTTTTTAGATCCTGGGTATTCTCAAACGCCTACTCACTCATTATTTTTAGATATTAGTGATGGTACTTCTGCAGGTGGAAAATTAACTGCTCATGCAACTGTTTATAATACGGGGGCTTATGGCAAAGCAATCTCTGTAACAGACCCAAAAGGTGGGGATGGTGTGAGCGTATCAAAAACATTAAATGTTGTAACCCCAACCGATGTTCAAGATGTTTCTTTTTATATTTCAGTAAGCCATACCGATGCGGGTGCAGAGACTTATCAAATGAACTATCATTGCCAAGATAAATTTGGTCAGCACACCGGTACTGGAGATCCTATAACCGTTTTGCAAGATCAGTAGTTTATATATCAGAACGTCTTTAGAAAATCCTTTTGAAAAAGTATTACTTATTGCACAGTTATAAGAATTATTAAATGCCATCAAAAACAAATCTAAAATTAATTGCTATATTGTTGTTTATTTTATTTGCGAATAAAGCTGATGCAACTGATATAAATTTAATAGCGCCGCAATGTAATTTGATTTCTTTAAATGATGCCAAGAATATAAATTTACAGCAATTTAAAGGTAAGGTGATTTATGTTGATTTTTGGGCCTCTTGGTGTGGTCCCTGTGCAACTTCTTTTCCTTTTATGAATAATTTAAGTAGAGATTTAAAGGCACAAGGCTTAGAGGTGATTGGCGTAAATCTAGATGAAAATCTAGAGGAATCTAAACAGTTTCTGGAGCAACAGCCCGCGAACTTTATTATAGCTTCTGATCCAGAGCAACAATGCGCAAAACAATTTGGGCTTAAAGCAATGCCTTCTTCTTATCTAATTGATAGAAAAGGCTTGGTAAGGCATGTGCATATTGGTTTTAGGCCTGCTGAGGCGCTTGAGTTTAGGGCTTTAGCTGAAAAACTATTAGCAGAGCCCATAGATAACTCCAAATGATTAGATAGAGTAAATTGTGTTTATTTACGTTTTTAATGTATTAATAGGTTCTAGAGTGACTAGAATCTTTTTTTTTATATCCATAAGTATTTTTTGCATAGCCTGTGTGCATTTAGAACCTTGGGAGCGAAGAAATTTAGCTAAACCTCAAATGGCTGTAGAAGCATTTCCTTTGTTAAATGAAATGCGCGCACATAATTTTGGTAGCCGAGAAGCAGGTTCAGGATCAAGTGCGAGTAGTGGTGGTGGTTGTGGCTGCTATTAAAGCAAAAAAAACAAGTATACAGGCATTAACTGCCGCGGCATTATTGTTACCAGGGTTGGTTTTTCCTATTGTAAATGCGGCTGAAGATGATGAAATGGATTTTCAGTTTAGTCGCTATCAAGAAGGTAAAAGAAATTTAGGTGGTGTGCCTAATACTAAAAAACCAATAGAGGTTAATAGTTTGCAAGGTGGTGCAAAATTTAGCCTATCTGATCGAGTTAAGTTTGCCTTCAAATATACCCAAGATACTTGGTCGGGTGCAACTCCTATAGGAACTGCACCGTTATTATTTGGCGGAAATAAAAAACTGATGAGTAATGGGGTGGTAACGGGTGCATCACCCATCATCAGTTCAAATTATTATATTGATAAAAATACTCATCAAGCTCAAAAGTTGATTGGTTATACACCAGATGGCGTAGCTTTATTTTCTGCAAATAATCAATTAGTTCACACTCTATCCGTTGCTTCTCCAGAAACAAGAAAACAAGGTGATTTCAATTTATCCTATGAATGGGATGAAGCTGCGCTTAATTTGGGTGGAGGAACCTCCGTTGAAAGAGATTACGAATCTAATTTTGGTAATGTAGGCGCAAGATTTGATTTTAATCAAAAGTTAACTAGCTTAAATTTAGGCTTAAGTTATACAAAAAGTGATACAAATGCGCTTATGGATCATGATGCGGCGCCTTACATTGATAAAAATGCCTATTTATCATCAGGAATATATCATGCAACTCCTTCAGGAGAACGTATTCAAGCTGGCAGAGAGGATTGGGCGCCAAATATTGGTATCACTCAGGTTTTAGGTGAAAACTCTGTCGTTCAAAGTAGTCTTGGTTACAGTCATGCGACTGGGTATATGGCAAATCCATACAAGGTTGTTGAGGTTGGATTTGTAGATCCAAATCAAATTCCTGACTTTATTGACCCTTTGGGGGATGGTAAAAACTATTTTGGAGATGGGCGTCCTGAAAATATTGTAAATGCAAATCTTAAGGCTTTTCTTGAGAAAAGGCCTGCTCAAAGAGATCAATTTAATGTCAGTTCTCGGTTTGTGCAGTATATAAAGCCTTTGGATGCGGCTTTACATTTTGATTACCATTTTTCATCTGATGATTGGGGAATAACTTCACACACCTTTGAGGGCGATTGGATGCAGCCTATTGGTGCTGGCTGGACTTTAACACCAAGAGTGCGTTATTACTCACAAGAAGCGGCTGATTTTTATACGCCTTATTTGCTGATTAATCAAAAAAGTATTCCAGGAAAAACGGGTAAACCTAGCCCAGATTATCTAAAATTACCTAATAATTATTCCAGTGATCAACGCTTATCAGGTTTTGGAGCTTTAAGTGGTGGTGTGTCTTTAAGTAAAAAATTCTCAAAGAGTGTGTCTCTAGACACTGGCTTTGAATATTACACCCATGATGGTGGCTTAAAGATGGGTGGTGGTGGCGAAGCAAGTTACGCTAACTTTAATTATTATGTTGTTAATGCGTCTATTAAAGTCAATTTAGCGTCTTTGAGCCATAGCATTGCCACTGAAGGTCATGGCGATCATATCCATAATCATGATCATGGCGCACCAATTCCTGCGGGTGTTATGTTTGGACATATGTTAGATAAACCCGGAAAATTTATGGTGGGTTATCGCTATATGCACGATTCACAAGCGGGTTCCATGTTACATGGACAAGATGCTGTTGCGGATTCTACCTTGGTTAATCAAGCCTGTGGTTCTGCTCCCATCGATAAATGTTTTATTGTGCCTAAAGAGATGAATATGCACATGCACATGTTAGATTTAATGTATGCGCCCACCGATTGGTTAAATCTAATGTTAATGCCGCAGTTTGTAGATATGAACATGTCAATGCGGCAAATTGCAAAGCCTACAGATTTTGGACTCATTTCTAATGGTAATAAATTAGCGCATATTACCCATCATGTTGATGCAGGTCATAGCACTGGTGGTGTGGGTGATACGGGTATGTATGCTTTATTTAAATTATGGAATACCTCAAATAATCATGTGCATTTAACAGTAGGCACCACTGCGCCAACCGGTTCTATTGATAATATGTTACGTCGTAACCACCAGGTTGATGGTGGTTTTAATGATTATGGTATGCAGTTAGGCAGTGGCACTTGGGATTTTAAGTCTAATTTAACTTATACCGGACATTGGGATGCTTGGTCTTGGGGTGCGCAAGTAGGTGGTACACAACGCTTACAAGAAAGAAACTCTTCTGGTTATGCATTGGGTGATGTATTTCAGTCAACGGCTTGGGGCAGTTACAACTTGTTTAGCTGGTTATCATCTTCTGTTAGAGGTGTTTATACCGAGCAGGGGAAAATTAAAAATCACTACAATGGCTTAGTTCAGGCTTTAGGACCTATGGATTATCCCAAGAATTACGGTGGGCGCTATTGGGATGTGGGGTTTGGTCTTAATGCGTTTGTACCGAGTGGTAATTTGGTGGGTAACAATTTAAGCGTTGAGTGGTTGGAGCCGGTCAGTACCGATGTAAACGGTTATCAATTAAATCGCGATGGCGCTTTATCAGCAACTTGGAGCTATATGTTTTAGTGACATATAGTTCTAGCATTTATTATTTTTTATAACACAAGCGAGTAAGCACAATGAGCAATACACCTCTCCAAGCTAGTGGGCGGGTCGGTCTTTTTTTGACCGTTTTTATGACCGGATCAGCAGTAATGGTCATCGAGCTGTTAGGGACGCGGATGATTGCGCCATTTTATGGGGCAAGTTTGTATGTTTGGTCATCTTTAATTTCAGTGACGATGATTGCCTTAGCTATCGGCTATTTTGTCGGTGGTAAGTGGGCAGACAGTGCAAAACGAACTGGCTTGTCTTTAATTATTGCTTTGGCGGCCTTTTTAACGTTAATTATTCCTTGGATTGCGCGTCCGGTATTATTAGCGACAGATCCATTAGGTTTGCGTGCGGGTGCTTTTGTCAGTTCATTGGTGTTATTTTTACCTAGTTTAACTTTCTTAGGTATGGTGGGCCCCTTTGCTATTAAATTAGCTACCTCTAAATTAGAGGGGGTTGCGTCAAGTGCGGGTTCTCTATATGCGGTAAGTACTTTAGGTAGCGTAGTGGGTACTTTGGTGTTAGGGTTTTTCTTGTTTCCATTATTAGGTTCTAGAGAAATTTTTATTGGCGTAGGCGTTATTTTGTTGATATTGGCTGTGGTGGTGGCTTTTTTTGAACAACAAAATTTAGACAGTAAAGCCGCAATATTGCCTGCTATTTTAATTGCTGTTGTAGGTCTTAGTTTAGTACCTAAAATATCTGACGCAGGTCATGTTTATGATCCTAATAGCAAGTTTACTATTAAATCAGAACATGAAAGTTTATATGGTTGGGTACGTGTTATTGATCATAAAACGAATGATTTAAGAGTATTAACCTCTGATGCCTCGGCTATTGGTGCAGAAAGTATTTCAAATGGTGAAAATCAGCTCCCTTATCAAAATATAGTGGGCCTAATCCCACCTTTAGCACCTAAGATGACTAGAGCATTAATTGTGGGCTTGGGTGCCGGTAAAATGGCAAATGTACTGCATGATAAATATGGTATGGAAGTGGATACCTTAGAAATTGATCCGGCAGTGGCAAAAGCGGCGAGTGAATTTTTTGATTTTAAAGAGTTTGGTCAAAATATCATTGGTGATGCGCGGTATGAAATACGGCATTTAAAAGGTCCGTATGATTTAATTATTCATGATTGTTTTACTGGTGGTTCAGAGCCCGCGCATTTATTAACAGTGGAGACTTTAAATCAATTACGAGGCTTGTTATCAGAAAAAGGTATCTTAGCGTTAAATTTTGTGGCGTTTTATGAAGGTGGGCATAATGCCTCTTTAGCAGCGGTTTCCAAAACTTTAGAGCAATCTTTTAAGCATCAGCAGTTCTTTATTTCGGAGTTAGGTGAAGACTTTAACGATTTTATCTTCTTGGCTAGTATGCAACCGTTAGATATTAATGCTTCTGAATTAACAGCGGAACAAAAAGATTGGTTAATTAAAAGAAAGCTTCCGTTAGATAATTCTAAGGGTGTTATTTTGACAGATAATTTAAATCCGTTAGAGCACTTACAAACAGCTAAAGCAGAATATTACAGACGCGTTGTTGTTAAGGCTTTTGGAACACAGTTGTTGGTAAGGTAAATCTTTTGATGGAGGTGCGGGCACTGCCTAAATACGCTCTGTAAGTCCTTCTATATATAGATTCTCGTTATTTTTAAAAGTTAAGTTACTGTAAAAGTTACTGCAATATGTTTTTGTAAATATGATTAACAAATTTGGAATCGACAAAGGCCATTATAAGTGATGTATAGAAGTTATTCTAAATTTGAATATAAATATGATTTTTAATTACCAGTAATCTGGTTTAACAGCAGGTTTTTTCTTTGTAGGAACCTTGAGTGGTAATTGGAATTTTAATAGCTCTTCGTCAAGTATATATTGGCGTGTCCAATTTGAATAACTTGATAAACTTTTATTAGCCGGGCGTTGTTTATCTGTTATTGATTGTCTTCTTGGCAGAATTAGTCCAATTTTATGTTTAGGGAAGTCAAAGCTAATAAATTTCAATGCAGATTCAAGATCGGAGTCGCTAGATACTAATACTGCTTGTTCACAGTTTCTGTGAACAGCATCACGATATAAATGTAATGCAATATTTACATCGGTTTGTTTTTCTTCAAGTCTCCAGATGTCTACACGATCTGTTTTATCCACTGGGTTTTTATATTTTGGAGGTGTGCCTTTTTCCATGTGGTAATAACCGTTGATAATTTCAATGGTTTCGCCGTGTTTGTTTTTTAATGCTTTGTGGTAGATGTCTTGTGATTGTTGTGCTTTTTCACCTTGCGTGGCTAGACGAGTAATAACGGGAGCTGTAAAGAATTTAACTTGTGTAACTTCAATATGAGGATCCTGAACATGACAAATGTGTTTCAAAATGTCGACGATGTCTAACCATTTGTATTGAGTACCTCTTAATACGCCAAAATAAAAGTTGTATCCATCGACATAAACTATAGTTTTCATACCGTATCCTAGAAATGAAAAAACCGCCCGAAGGCGGTTCTTTCGTCCCACACTGAAGTCAATTTAATGACAGCCGCATAGGATGAGTTGTGTTCATATAATAACAAATTAAACGAACTATGCAAATTATAACTGCTGTCGAGGTATTAATTTAATTTAATTCAACCGGCCAACAGCATCTAACAGTACAACCCTAACAAACTCACTTTCACTTAAATTCAAACTTCTTGCCGTGGCATAAACAGAATGTGCAAGCCCAGGGCTGAATCTGTATGCTCTCATTGCGGTTAATTTCTTGCTGTTTTTGTGTTTCATAATAAAACTCCTTGTATAACTGATGTATTTATCATTTGTAGCTAATAACTCGAATTTTAGGCGTAGCTATTCATTAGGGCATTAGGATTTTAATGGTGATATTGCCAACATATCATGGAACACTTGAGAGTGAGCTGTCGCTCACTGGTGCTTCCCTTTTGGTCAGCACCTTTTTCTTCTTTCAGGCTGATTTCAGGTTAATTTTTTACTGTCATGATGTTGTTGAATGCCACTAGCAATATAGAGCTTATATTCAAGAAGATATTGCCCGTGGGACTATCTTCATCTAGATTACGATTTACGAACTTTTGCCCCCTTTCGGGAGCAAAAAAATAATTTCATCTGAGTTGACTTCATTACCTAGCGTTACACTAATCACAGAGGCGGTTGGCCAGTACCTCGAAGTGCGTCTTTTGTTTCTATGTTCCAACGGTGGCATTAGGAAAATACGCTAGTCATATTCCTAATACGTCTGGGAATTACCCAGTCTTTTAGCCTTCTTTTTATATTCAAATTACCGAAATTGGTTTTACTTAAGGCGTATCCAATCATCATCCACAACACGAGGTGTGGGTAGTCAGTAAAGTCGCTGCTTTTGCTCAGCTGTTACGCTCAATGCGAAGAACATTCCATTGCCAACGGCACCTATCAATCTACCGGTGCGAGTATTTCAAAAGTGTTTGCCTAGGTTGTTGCCTGGTGTGCTTACTGGTTTTGAAAGGAACCAATCAACCTTCGCCTAATTCTTTCTTTATTACTTTTATTTAGCAAAGTTATACAAAAGGGCCCAAAAAAGCCCCAAAAAAGCCGTTTTTTTACTGTTTTTTGTCTTACGAGCTAAATAAAGTAAAGGAGTTAAAGAGATGCGAATAAACGAATTATTAAATGATGACCAACTCTACGAGATTTGGTGGTTAGTGAGTGATGCAATATGGGAAGCACTGGTTGATAAATACGTTGCCAATGATATAGACGAAGGGTATGTCTATCGAAGACCATTTGCTCGAAGGAGGTATCCCATGCCCACTAGAAGTGGTCCAGCACGAAAGCTTAAGCGAAAGCCAGCGCCCAAAATGCCTGTAAAACCATTCCCCATTCGACCAGAGCAAACGCCAGTGAATAAAACAAAAATTTCACCCAGTCAAACCAGTGGTCTTAATCCTAAGATTGATATTCAAAACGGTCCAGACTTTAAACTTAAGGATCGATATGTCATGCCAGAACTTAGCGATAAAGACATTGAGATTGAAATGAAGAAAAAACCTAATGGTCGCCACTAATATTAAACAAGTTATCGAGGATGATGGCACTATTCGATTCTATTTGGGTGATTTACACCATAATCCAGAAGGGCCGGCTGTCATTGCTTATGATGGCTTACATAAAGAATATTGGTTTAAAGGCATGAGGCACCGAACAGATGGTCCTGCGGTTGAATATGCCGATGGTGATTACGAATATTTTCAGCAGGGCAGGCGACACAACTTACAGGGCCCTGCTAAGCGCATCGATGGAAAGTTAGAATATTGGATCAATGGTATTCAGTATACGACTGAAGATGAATACATTATGGTGCTTTTTGCGATGGGCTATGTGAATGGGAAGAAGTTTAGTAATTGAGTCTATTATAAGATTTACTATTTATGATGTAAATGATGTTTGTTCAAGATTGTCCTGAAATTTAATGTAGGTTATAATGTAATGAATATTTTACATATTTATTTGCATCAGCAGAAAAAGCCCGCCAGTCTTCGTCAGATAAACGGTTTGACAAATAGTGCGCTGCCATTAATGAAAATGCACCGCTAACTGATTGTAAATCTGTAATAAATTGATGAATTTCATCTGTTCGATTATCGCCATAGGATAAATAGATCGTATCTCTGTAATTAGCTTTGCCACGATAACGAAAAGCCTGGCTTAGAAAATTCACATGTGCTGGTTCCAATCTAGCCTCCCTTAAGCGCTTTGCTTTGCTAGAGCGGAAGTTCTCATATCCATATTTTTTATATTCGGAGCTTCCCTTAACACTTTCTTCAATGGGCCATTTTTCATATTCTGCTGTACCTTTAAGATATGAGTATATTGAGCCAAAAGCCATTTCTTGATTTGACGGTGATGTATTTAGGTCATATTTTTTGCCATTTCGTAAAGCATCTACAGTCTTAGTAATATTTGATTGAGTTAAATTAGAGATACTAAAATCAAATGGAGTTTGTAGTAACATCCTACAAACAATATCTATTTGCCAGATTTTTGCTGTAGCTATGAGTTTGAGGGTTAGAACCACTTGAGGCTGCCAACATCGCTTTTGAAGCATAATATATAGTGTAATACCAAGCTATAATAGCTGATCTTACAATTGAATAAGGGTTATCGATAATATCCATCTTATTAAGAGCATTTAAATTGTGCATTGACATAATAATGGATTCTAAAGCCAATGTATCTGAGGCTTTATTTTTTCGTCGTTTATTAACGTATTGGTAAAGATGGTGCAGATTATTATGAGAAAAATTGTTTTCACAAATAATGGCTAGACCTCGCATCCAGTTTACTGTTCCTTGAAATGCAAATCGCGGAGTGGGTTGATTGTTATGCGCAAATAGTCTATTTAATAACCACATGATATCTTTAATTGTAATCTGATTAACTATAAACATTAGGGTTAAGGGATTAGAGCACAATTTAGAGCAGAAGGTATAAAAAATTAGTAGTCATACGCATAAAAACAAGTAGTTTATAGTTATTGGTTATTAATGCAGCGAATTTCAAGATTAAGATCCAAATCGGGGAACGTTATTTAAACAGGAGTTATAGGTTGAGTATTGAATTTTTAAAAACTGATTTTGATAAAGTAAGTTATCTTCTTAATTTGTTAACAGCAAGAGCAACAGGAATGACTGCTGATTCAAGAGAGTTTGAAGCTTTGCGCCATGAGTTGCTTAGCAATCCAAATTTATCTTCTTTCCTTCCTCAGTGGTTACTCCAACATAGGAATCTAGATACATTTTGGGGGTTCATTAAACTAAAGTTTAATACATACGCTGAGCGCCGTACTTTTTTGTCTGAGCAGTTTACACCCTTGCTAGATTTTCTAGAGTTTGGCCAACTTACACCTTCCACGCCTAGATTTAGGTCGGCTCAGGCTGTATCAAGAAATAAACGAAAAGTATTTATTGTTCATGGAAGAGATAACGAATTAAAACAAGAGGTTAGTCGATTTATTGAAAAAATTGGTTTAGAAGCAATTATATTACATGAGCAAGCCAGCGAAGGAATGACCATCATAGAGAAAATAGAACATTATTCTAATGACGCGGATTTTGCTCTAGTTTTATATACGGCTTGTGATCATGGCCGAGGCGTACATGAGTCTAATATTGCTCCCAAAAATAGAGCTCGCCAGAATGTAGTATTTGAGCATGGGTATTTTATGGCAAAGCTTGGGCGAGAAAATGTGTGTTCTTTGGTTAAAGGTGAAATAGAAAAACCAAATGATATAAGTGGCGTTGTTTATGTAACATTGGACGATTATGGTGCTTGGAAAATTGAGGTTGCTAAGGAGTTAAAATCTTGTGGCTATATAATCAAAAATTTTTAATAATTTTTTCATTTATGAATGAGTTTAATATCTAAAATAGTGCGAGCATATACTGTTTAACAGGAGTAACAAAACTGACGTCACCTATTTTTACACTCACTTCCAATCTTAATTAATCTAATAGGGGGTATATATGATAAAGTTTCATCAAAACCTTATCATTAAAATAATCAAATGTGGAAATTACTAACATCTCCTTTTTTCATAACTTTAGGCTGTAAGTCTACTATTACTCAAGCAGAAATAATTTATCCACTATGCCAAATTTAATTTGTTATCCGAGTTCCAATTGAGGAATGAAATATGAAATGGAAGGAATTATTCTTCAGTGCTTTGCTATCGATGTTAGTAAGTGTGATAGGTGGTGTGGGAACATATTATTTTACAAAGGATCCTGATCTCTCAAAAATCGAACAACTTAGTTATCAGCTTATAGCTGGTGGGGTCTTCAACGGGGGCGCATCAGAATTGGCCTTAAGTTCACTTAATGTGAAGAATATAGGGGGGGTCGCCGCTTCAAATGTAAAAGTTTTACTTACTTTTGAAAATTCAATTGTAAAAGATATATCTTTAGATTCAAGTGATGGCATAAAAGAGTTTAGCCGTGAACTTAAAGAAAAATCAGTGAAAATTGGATTTGATAAATTATTTCCCACTGAGAGTCTTACTATTAATTTACTTCTCTCATCCCAAGAAACACCAAAGGTCTCAATACGAAGTGACGCTTCTATAGCCACCCAAAAAATATTTTATTCAAATAGTAAATCAAAATTAATAAATAATTTAAAATTAGTGATGTCAATTTATGGATTACTTTTATTTGTAACGCTTTTGGTGATGTTAAAAATATCACGCAGTTTAAATATTGGGTTTGGAAACTCAAAGAATAATACATGTTTTTTGTTAATGCATGCTGGCCTATTGGATCAAGCATTTAGAATTTTATCCTCCAAAATTGAAAGTGGTTGTTACGATGCAATAACTTTATCAAATTTGGCTTTATGTAGTGCGCTTAAAGGTGATTCGGAAAATGCAGAACGTTATAAAGTTGCATCGTGTTATAAAAATCTTAATACATATGAGAAAGCAATATATGATTTTAATGAATCTATTATTCTTATTTTTCAAGAAAAGATTGATGATGGTTTAGATAAATTGGAAAGGGCTATTAATGCATCCCCCAAAGTCATTAAGAAATATTGTAAATATTCAGTACATTTTAATTCTTTAAAACATAATGAACGGTTTGCTAATATTATTAGTGAAGAAAAAAAAACCATCTAGGATGAATTTTAAACAACTCTATTTATGAATGTAGAAGCATTAGAAAACAATCTCAAAACACTAGTATCTAGTCTCAATAAAGAGACATTTATATACGATTTGTTAATGGCTTATGAGTTGCCTAAGGCTTCTGTTACACGTTTACAAAAGGGTGATTACAATCTTTCTAAAGTTTCAGGTGAAATTTTATGGAAGAAGAAGTTATTTTTCAAACAAGAAACTACAAATGATTTACATCAAAGTATTGATAATGTTAGTAATAATGCCACTATTGTTAAACAGCATCCTCGTTTTATTATAGTTACTGATTTTGAAATGCTGTTAGCCGTTGATACTAAAACTGCTGATAGCTTAGACATTTTATTAACAGATTTAAGTAAACATTATGACTTCTTTTTACCCTGGGCAGGCTTAGAAAAGACCCAATTCCAAAGTGAGAATCCAGCCGATGTTAAAGCCGCAGAACGTATGGGGCGATTATATGACATTATTTTAGAAGATAACCCTACCCAAGAAAAAGACCAGTTACACGCACTCAATATCTTTCTTTCACGATTATTATTTTGCTTCTTCGCTGAAGACACAGGAATTTTTCAAGACAATCAATTTACCAATGCTATTGCCTCTCATACGGGAAAAGATGGCAGTGACCTTCAAGCTTATTTACAGAAGCTATTTGCTGTTCTTAATGTCAGTGATAGAACGGACTATCCACAATTTCTACAAGACTTTCCTTATGTCAATGGTGGTTTGTTCGCTGATGATTATCCTTTGCCTTCTTTTACGGCAAAATCAAGAAAAATAATAATTGAATGTGGCGAGCTTAACTGGAAGTCAATTAATCCAGATATCTTTGGCTCCATGATTCAAGCTGTGGTGCATAACGACCAGCGCAGTAATCTTGGGATGCACTACACCTCAGTGACCAATATTATGAAAGTGATAGAGCCACTATTTCTTAATGAGTTGTATGAGGCCCTAGAAAATGCAGAAGAGGATGAGAAAAAGCTCAGTAAACTTTTAGGCAGACTTTATAACTTACGTATATTTGATCCAGCTTGTGGCTCCGGTAATTTTTTAATTATTGCCTACAAAGAGTTATGTAAATTAGAAATGGAGATATTCAGGCAATTACAGTCCATCAACAAAGCCTGGGAATCAAAAGAGTCTGGATTATGTATTACTCGTTCAGGACTTCAATTATCACAATTTTATGGCATTGAGATAGATGACTTTGCTCATGAAACAGCAAAGCTTTCACTATGGTTAACAGAGCATCAAATGAATTTGGTCTTTAAGGATGTCTTTGGAGAAACACGTCCTACGCTGCCATTGCAAGATGCTGGTAATATTTTTTGTGGTAATGCCACTCGGCTGAATTGGGAGCTGGTTTGCCCGAAATTGGATTTAAAAGGGAATCCTTATGAGATTTATATTCTCGGTAATCCACCATATTTAGGTGCGCGAATTCAGGATAAACAGCAGAAATCCGACGTAAAAAGTGTTCTTGGACATATCAATGGGTTTAATAATCTCGATTATATTTCTTGTTGGTTCTTAAAGGCATCTGAATATATTAGGAAGACGAGTAATGAATTTGCTTTTGTATCGACAAATTCAATAAGTCAGGGAATATCTGTGGCTATGCTTTGGCCTTCAATTTTAGTGGATAATGAAATTAGCTTTGCACATCAGTCATTTAAATGGACAAATAATGCAAAAGGGAATGCTGGTGTAATATGCGTAGTTATTGGAATACGATCTAGGTCAACAAAATGCAAGTATATTTTTAGAGAATCGAGACAATTAAAAGTATCTCATATAAATGCTTATTTATTTAATGCGGGAGATATTTATATACAGAATCGAAGAACTCCAATCTCATCTATACCTTATATTAATTATGGCAGTTTTGCATTAGATGACGGTAATTTAACAATATCTAAAAGTGAAAGGGAGTTAATCCTAAAAGAAGATTTTAGCACAAGAAGTTTTTTATATGACTTTATTGGTGCGAAGGAGTTAATTCAAGGTGGTGAGAGGTATTGTCTCTGGATTGACGATGTCGAAGTCAAAGAAGTCATGAAGATAGCAATTTTACGTAATAAAATTGAGAGAGTGGGAGAATGGAGGCAAAATAGTGATAGGGAGGCGACCAAGAAATTATCTAACGTTCCACATCGTTTTGCAGAGATTAGACAGCCAACTTCTTCGTATCTTGCATTTCCAACGGTTTCGTCAGAAAGAAGAGAATATATTCCAATAGCTTTTCTTGAACCTAATATTATTGCATCAAATCAAATATATATTATTGCGAATCCTGATCCATATATTTTTGCTGTTATATCTTCGCATATGCATATGACTTGGGTGCGAACAGTTGCGGGGCGATTGAAATCAGATTATCGTTATTCATCATCCCTCTGTTATAACACATTTCCGTTTCCAAATATTAATGATGAACAAAAAAGTATATTAGAACAGCATGTTTTTAAAGTCCTGGATGAGCGTGAACAGCATTCTGAAAAGACTATGGCGCAGCTTTATGACCCCGATAAAATGCCTGCAGGTTTACGAAAAGCACATCATGAAATGGATTTGGCCATAGAGCAATGTTACCGTCCACAGCCATTTAAATCAGATGAAGAGCGCTTAGAATATTTATTTAAGTTGTATGAAACTATGATTGCAGCTGAGGATAACGATTAATGCCAAATCTTGTTGATGTAACCTATGCGCAAACGGGTCAAAGCACCTCAACTAATAATATGGGTATGCGTGAGATGCAAGCTTGTGCATATGCGGAGCGAAATGCCCAGTACCTTTTATTAAAAGCGCCGCCTGCTTCTGGTAAGTCTCGAGCTTTAATGTTTTTAGGCTTAGATAAGCTCTATAATCAAGGACTAAAAAAAGTTATTGTGGCGGTTCCAGAAAGATCGATTGGTGCATCATTTGATTGCACGAACCTGACTGATCAAGGGTTCTTTGCGGATTGGGATTTTAATAATGATTATAATCTTTGCACGCCTGGAGGCGAGAAAAGCAAGGTTGGGGCATTTAAAAGCTTCTTAGATAATACAAATGAAACTATTTTGGTTTGCACACACGCAACACTACGATTTGCTTTTGATGCAGTAGATGAATCTGTATTTAATAATACCCTTTTAGCGATTGATGAGTTTCACCATGTTTCAGCAGATGATAATAATCGCTTAGGGGAAGTGCTTCGCTCCGTTATAAAAAATACCAGTGCGCATATTGTAGCAATGACCGGTTCTTATTTTCGTGGTGATAGTGTACCGGTCTTGCTACCTGAGGATGAGGCACGTTTTACTAAAGTGACCTATAATTATTATCAGCAGCTTAATGGTTATACTTATCTAAAAACACTGGGTATCGGTTATCACTTTTATCAAGGTCGCTATTTAAGTGCGATTGATGAAGTATTAAATACTGATAAAAAAACTATTCTTCATATCCCCAATGTTAATGCCAGTGAATCAACTAAATTAAAGCATGATGAAGTTGATTCTATTTTAGATAGTATCGGTAGGGTAGTTCATCAAGACCCTCAAACAGGTGTTATTACCGTTGAGCGCAAGCTTGATGGTAAGTTGATTAAAGTAGCTGATTTAGTCAATGATAACCAGATAGACCGAGATAAAATTGTTGCTTATCTGCGGCAGATTAGTTCGGTTGATGATATGGACCTTATCATTGCATTAGGGATGGCTAAAGAAGGTTTTGACTGGCCTTTTTGTGAGCATGCCCTTACTGTAGGGTATCGCGGATCACTCACTGAAATTATTCAAATTATTGGACGAGCTACACGAGATAGCTCAAATAAAACCCACGCCCAATTTACTAATTTAATTGCTCAACCTGATGCCGCGGACGACCAAATAAAGCTTTCAGTAAATAATATGCTTAAGGCTATTACGGTTTCTTTATTAATGGAGCAAGTATTAGCCCCTAATTTTAAATTTAAGACCAAAAATTTTGATGACGAAGACGAGGAAACTGACGTTATTAAAATACGTGGATTCAAAGAACCTAGTTCTAAACGGGTTAAAGATATTGTTGAATCTGATCTTAATGATTTAAAAGCAGCAATTTTACAAGACCCAAAGATTTTACAAGCTTTACCTGGTGAGTTTATTGATCCTGAAGTCATTAATAAAGTGATGATTCCAAAGATAATACAAACTAAATATCCAGATTTGAATCCTGAAGAAATAGAAGAAATTAGGCAACATGTGGTTGTTGATTCGGTCATTAAGAACGGTGAAATTAAAGAGGTAGGTAACAATCGCTTTGTGCGTATGGCGGGTAAATTTGTCAATATAGAAGATTTACATATTGATTTAATTGATCAGGTTAATCCATTTCAAAAAGCGTTTGAAGTATTGTCTAAATCTGTGACAGCAAAATTATTAAAAGTTATCCAAGAGACTATCGATGCAGGACGCATTAAGATGACTGATGAAGAGGCAGTTATCTTGTACAGAGATAAGATTAGCGTTTTTGTAAAAACCCATTCAAGAGAGCCGAATATTAACTCTACTGACCCTTTAGAAAGGCGAATGGCAGAAGCAATAATTTATTTAAAAAATAAAAAGCGCCAGCAGGCTTCTGGAAGTAGCCTGTGATTGATTTTGAAAAGGAATTAGCCGTTATTTTAGCGGATGATCCTTTGGGTTTGTTAGTGATAAAGCCAAAGGCCTCATCTGGCATGAATATGGATGAGCGATTGTTATCTTCTTTTGAGGAGATTAATACTTTTATAAATGAGCAAGGTCATGAGCCCCAAGCAAGTCAAGATATCAATGAACGTAAGCTTTATAGTCGCTTAAAAGGCTTGCGTGAAAACCCAGAAAAAGTGGCTGCATTAATTCAGTGTGATAGTTTTGATTTGTTTGCTACTGAGAAAATGCCAGTTGTTAAAGAGATTAATACGATTGCTGATGTTCTCGAAGATGATTTCCTAGGCTTATTAGGTAGTAATGCAAAGGATGAAGAAGATCCTACTGATATTTTTAAGCTTAGACACGTCACCAAAACGATAGATATGCCTGAGCAAATTGCACGTAGGGTTCCGTGTAAAAATTTTGATAAGTATGAACAACTTTTCAAGCAGTGTCATAGGGATCTTGTTTCTGGAGCTAGTGTCTTTAAGCCATTTACAGGAGAGCAACAAATAACAGCAGGACATTTCTTTATTTTGCACGGTGTTATGGTTTACGTTGCTGATGTCGGTGAGAAGGAAAAAAAACGCGGTAAAGTTAATGCCAGATTACTGTGTATCTTTGAGAATGGTACAGAATCTAATATGTTGTTGCGTTCTTTAGCAACTGAACTTTATAAGGATGAAAATGGTGTACGTGTTCTTCCTTTAAGCGAAGATTTACTTATGCCGGATGAGCATATAACACATGAAGATCAATCGACGGGTTATATCTATATATTACAGTCATTGACTGAAGATAATAATATCAGGGATATTGCTGATTTATATAAAATTGGTTATTCGAGCCAACCAGTTAAAGAACGCATTAAGAATGCGTCGCAAGAACCAACCTATTTAATGGCAGATGTTAAATTACTTAGTGAGTTTCAAACATTTAACTTAAATCCCCAAAAGCTGGAGTTATTACTGCATACATTTTTTGCAGAGGCTTGTTTAAATATTGATGTATTTGATAAAGAAGGTAAGCGCTATACTCCAAGAGAATGGTTTATTGTGCCGTTGCAAGTTATAGAAATAGCTGTAAGGCTATTGATCAATGGTGAAATCATTAACTATCGTTATGATAATAATAAACGAGAGATTATTGAGAAAGTTGGTAGTTTCGGTGAATAAAAATACTGAAGACTAAAGGCTAATAATTATAAGATGACTGATTAATAGGAAGTAGCGCCATCAAAAAGTCGCATCGCAGCCTTGCATATAAGTTCTTGCAACACGCAATATTTAGACAGTCTGTCTAGTGCTGTATGCTTTAACGCAAAGTTATTGAAGGCTGCAAAGTTCTTCTTAGATAGTTTGTAGGGCTATTTTCCAGCAATTTTTGCCGCCTCTTCAATTCTGTTAGCTAGTTTTTCGTAATCAATGTACTTGTAAACGTTGAAACCGCTATCCATCAACAGTTTTGGAGTTTTACCAGGTTCATCTACATTCTGGTTTTTATCTTTTAAATGATGGATTTGTATGCCAACAACACCATTGCCACGTTCAATAGACTTTTCAATCTCGTATTTTATGTATTTTCTGTTTGCAGTTTGATTACCGATAAAAACAACAGTAACACTTGTATTATAAAGGGCATCATCAATCAATTTTTTGATAGCCGCATCACTTTTCCTTTTGGCTTCCTCCCAAAGAGATGCATCTTGAAACCCAGCAGCTGCGGAGCCCAATATATTTGGGATGCTTCTGATTTGATTGATACGCCAAATATCCCTCTGATAGTGAAAGCTGAAAAATACACGTCTAGCCATTATTTATTTCCTATTGTTTCCACGATTAACATGATGATAATAATTGTGCCTAGTACACTTCCATGAAATATACTCAGGGTTAAAGAAAAACACGTTGATTGCCATGAATCAACTTCGTTTTCGAACATGGTAGCGTTCATAGAAAAATCAATTTCTCTGGGCTGTTTCTTTGAAACTGATTGATAGAGTTTGCGATAAAGCCTTTCTTGATGAAGAAAATAACCATCAAGAAACCAGAAAGATACACATGGAAAATATGCCAAATAAATAAAGAATGGATTTGAATCTTTTGCGGCAAGAGCAAAAAGGGCTGATGTCAGAGTGACACTCCAGCCTTTGAGTAAAAATGAATTTCCAGCTAATCGATTTATTACATATTGAATCATCTCAAGATGTTTTAATTTAGATTCCATAAATTACCTCTTGAACAGGTCTAAAATATGATTATACAGGTATACAAAATACATAATATTAGATTGTTCTTGATGTTTTAAAGCTCCAAAGTTTTGTACAAAAAATATGCGTTATTTTATCAAAATGTCCTGATATTGCTGATTTATACCTCCACATCCTTCAATAAAGTATAGATGGTTTGTCTGGTAACACCAAAGTGCTTGGCAATATCAATTTTTGGTGCACCACCATTAAACATAGCAAAGGCTATTTCTTTAGCTTTATCATTCAGGGCATCAGGGCATCAGGGCATCAGGGCGCCCAAATTTCTAAAAACTATTTTCATTTAGGTATATGCCAAGCGTTAGGGAAGGCTAATTTCATTCCTTGGATAATAGCTTGGTCATTATTCCAGACCACAATAGCAGAAGGAAAAGGGGCCACTTCACCACCTTCGCCGCCGAATTTCAAACGACCTTTAAGCATAAAAACATCGGCTTTATTTACTATCCAAGAATGCCAAGCTAAGGTATCAGGTCTGGCAGGAATTAAAGCAATACATACAGTTACTCTGCCGCTTAAAAACTCATCATGGCATTTCTTAATCCACATTTTTTGTGTCCTGCCGTAAGGTGGGTTAACAAATACGCTGCCAAACCAAGGTGTTAGTAAACCATCATCATTGGTTTCGCCGGTATGATAAACCTTGGCCTTTACTGGTGCCTTTCTTCTGTCTTTAGTCGGGCTACAAGGGTCTAAATCGAATAGGCCACCTACTATTGGATATAGTTTATCTAATAATTCGGGTGGGGTAGTCCATGCTTGATAGTTGCTGCTTGTTGCAGCGGTATTAAAGAATGATAGTGGCTTGTCATTATGGTTTAGAAATAAACCAGCGCCCAAAGTTGCAGCAATACGTTCAACAGAATAAAGGGTGGTTGATTGGTCCGCTTCAACTGAAATAATGGTGGGTACGCTAATGCAGGTGAGTGTCGATAGCTCTCTTAGTGGTATTTTTTGTCGTTGTCTTAGTATAGCGAGGCTTTCACCCAGTGAATTACCTTTAGGCAGACTTCTTCCGGCGATATCGTGTTCAAGTAAATGCGCCATTGAGGTAAAACTCGATAATAACCCGGCGCCTTTTTCGGATTTGATAACGGTAAGGACAGATAAGCCGGTCTGAGCCGAAACATTATATTGTTTAAGCCCAGATGCTTTTCTTATCTTTTTAAGCTCGAAACCTAGTGTAGAAAATATGCGATTCTTTAACAAAATGGTCTGAAATCATCAAAAAAAGTATGCTTTATTTTATCAAATTAACCAGATATTGCCGATTTAAACTTCAACTTCCTTCAATAAGCTATAAACAGTCTGTCGCGTAACATTAAAGTGCCTGGCAATATCAATTTTTAACGCGCCACCATTAAACATAGCAAAAGCCATTTCTTTAGCTTTGTCATCTAAGGCATCAGGGCGCCCAAATTTCTTACCGCGTTTTTTTGCCGCCTCTAAACCTGCTTTAACACGTTCACGGATTAAACCACGTTCGAATTCTGCCAGTGAGCCGAAAATATGGAATATCAATTTACCAGTAGGTGAGGTGGTATCAATATTTTCAGTAATTGATTGGAAGCCTATCTTGCGTTCTTCAAGGTCATTCACCACATCAATCAAATGTTGCAGACTTCGGCCTAGTCGATCGAGTTTCCAAACGATTAAAACATCATCTTCACGCAATGACTTTAGACATTGCTGTAATTCAGGTCGGTCTTTTTTAGCACCCGATTGTTTCTCTTGATAGATAAGCTCACAACCAATGGCTTTAAGGGCATCAATTTGTAAGTGGGTATCTTGTTCGTTTGTTGAGACCCTTGCATAGCCAACTTTCATATCATTTCACCTTCAAAAAATTAATGTGCTCTATATATAAAGTATAAGGCAGTTATTTAACGTACCTTTTATTAACTTATTATAGCATGACTTTTTTAACTTAGTTAATTAACGTAATTTAGATGGAAATAATGGTGGTATGGGTTAAATATGAGAAGGTTAAATAAACATTTGTTTGTTTAACGTTAAAATATAAGCACTGTAAATAAAGGTTGAATCACATGAAGAAAAGAATAATTGCTATTCAAGCCAACATCACAACACTAGAAGTTGATGTTATTGTAAATGCTGCCAATGAAAGCCTATTAGGGGGAGGGGGAGTTGATGGCGCAATTCATCGAGCTGCGGGCCCTGATTTATTAGATGAGTGTGAAAAATTAAATGGCTGCGATATCGGTGATGCGAAAATTACTGCTGGTTATGATTTGCCCGCCAAATACGTAATTCATACTGTTGGCCCTACCTGGGATGGTGGAGAGTGTGGCGAGCCATTGTTACTTAAGAGTTGTTATGAGAAGCCATTAGATTTGATGCTGCAATATAAATGCAAAACTATAGCGTTCCCATCTATCAGTACAGGTGTATATGGCTATCCAATTGAAGAAGCCGCTTCAATTGCTGTTGCTACTGTAATTGCAAGACTAAGAGGCACTCATGAAATAGAGCAAGTTATCTTTTGCTGCTTTTCTGATTACGATCTGGATATTTACAATGAAATATTGAATGAGTGAGATATAACTGAAAATCAGAGTCAAGTACTATAGACTCCATAGTACTTTAAGCTTTTTTATGCATTTCTAAACTAGTTTAATTGCTGAGGGTGGATTCAATTTTGAATTTCATTAATCTTTCCTTCAAATTTTTCTTCATTTGAATATTAGCAATGATGTGTTTCAAAACTATATCATGCTTATAATCACCTGGCATATTTACTGAATCATGGCATGGAAACCTTCCTCTCGCCGCATTTTCTACGGTGTTAACGGCTTCTCTTAATGACCGTAACGTTGCAGTTCTCATTGAATTGGATGGATCTGTTTCAGTTGAGTTTGCAATTGCAGTAGCAAGTGTTTCCCAATTAGGATATTTATCACTGATACCCGCTTCAGCTCCTAACTCATGAATAACCATATTAGGCGATAAACCTTTCATCCATAGGACCCTTAGTCTTTTTCTAATGGGTTCGGCTACAAATCTTTTGCCGACTAGTATCGCTGAGGGGTCTTCAATTCTCATAGGTTGAATGGTTTGACTGTTAAGAATGTCTTCAAACCGTTTCATAATTCTTTTTTTGTCACCTTTCAATGGAATTGCCAGTAGCATTACTGCAGTATTTTCAGATACTGTTTCGAGCGATTTGTCTTTGGCATAGCTATCAATAATGGATAGGCATTCATTTTGATTAATTTCTTGGTTTGCAAATATCGTTAGCAGGGGAACAAGCTCTGGAGATGTGGGGGGTTCACCAAAGACATAAGCGCCATGGTGATTCCACCAACTCTTAAAGTTACTAAGAGTGTGTTCGTTTAAACCTAAGTTCTTATAAGCTTCTACTACGGCATCTAGATCAGATGGAATATATTCTCTATCTTTATATCGATCCAGTTGATTGTTTATATATAGGCTTGCAGTTTCAATACTAGGACTTAGTTTTAATACCTCATACAGAAGTTTCCCCTTTCGAGATGATTGGTAATTATCATCTGACGGATCAAAGTCATTTTTAGACGCTGAATAGTGTTCCCATGGCTCTATAGTTTTATTCATAATATTATATTTTTTAAGTTACTGAATTAAATGATAAAAATAAGAAAATGTATATTTCGGTTTTTCATTCGAATTGATTGATTTTGCGCGAATGATTTTTCTGTAAATTTAGGTTTGTTATAACACATTGTTTTTTTAATTAAAAATAAAGTAATTTTTTTCAATGCTACTTAATTGTAACAACTAACTATGAGTTACGGTTGTTATTTGATATTAGATGTTAAAAATGGGATAATATTGTTTCTTTAAACGAATAGCTACCGAAATTTGAAAAAAGGTTTCGCCCATTCGATTAGGGATAAATTACTCGTTATTACTAGTTAATAACATTCACTTTAAATAATTCTCATATGGAGAGAAAAATGAGTTCACATTACGAGAAAGAACAGAAATTGGCTGAAATTCTTTCAAATCTAAATGCAATTTCGGAAAAAAGAGCTAAATGGCAACCTGATTACGATAGTACACGTCAAAAACTGTATGTATTGTTGGGAAGCTGTCTTCCAATTTACGAAGAATTAAAAGGCACTAAAAATGAAGGTGCGTTTATAAAAACAGTTAAAGATGAGTTTATTTTACGCGGTATGCCGATACAAAAAAACTTGAATATCATGACACTTATTGTAAGAAAGGTTTTTGATTCAAATAGTCAAAGCGTTTATACCTGGGCTCGTGCCTTAAGAGTTGCTGTTAGAGAAAAGGTAACCCCCGAAACTTTTGTTGATTGGGTTAATAACAACAATGGTATCGAAGAGGTAGCAAAAATAAAAGGCGCTACTACGGTCACTAAAAAAAGAAGAAAAGCACTGGAAGAAGCCGAACATTTTGTTGAAGATTGGTTGGATGTCTGGCGTCAATTACTTTGACCGGTTCGCGACAACTATCTTGTCCGGTTAGTGGTTAAAAAAATGCTATTTTTTTATGCTTTGTTTCTTTCGATAACTCTCTCCGTTTAATTCAATAATAGTGGCATGATGGATAATGCGATCAATCGCAGCGACTGTCATCATCGTGTCTGGGAATATCTGATCCCATTGGCTAAAGGGTTGGTTAGACGTGATAATAAGGCTTGCACTTTCATATCTGTGAGCAATAAATTCAAACAATACTTGAGTTTCCGCATCAGTCTTTTTTACATATCCCATATCATCAATGATTAATACCTGATACTTATCTAGACGGGCCATGATGTTCTTTAAGTTTAAGTCACGTTTAGCTTGTTGTAATAGTTGTACTAACGTCATTGCAGTAAACCATTTCACACGTATTTTCTTTTCGACTAATTGGTATGCAAGGGCGGCGGCAATGTGTGATTTACCAACCCCTGAAGGACCGATTAATAAGATATTCTCCGCTCGACGAGCCCAGTCTATGTCATCTTTGAGTGCGATTATCTGCTGCTGTAATGCTTCACAGTATTCGGTTAAGTGTAACTTGGTAAAGCTTTTGCCAGGCGGTAATCCCGCTTCTCGATTCCATTGTTGAACTCGCTTTTGGTACCTATCGGCCATTTCTTGCTCACAAAGACCTGACAAGTAGCGAATATGCCCATAGCCTTTTTCAATCGCTTGTAATTGATGGCTTTGATAATTCACCTTGAATGAAGGTAATTTCAATTCTTTTAATAAAAGAGCAATCGTTTCAGGCATGACACCCCCCAGTGCGATACCAATGACCTTTTAAGAGATGGTCATAACTCATTAGGTCATGCTGTCGAGCTTGAATTTGGGGGACTGCTTGATGACCTAGATAGCGCTCTTGTAATACCTTTAAGGGAGGTAGTAATTTATTTTCATCAAGTAAAGCCAATAACTCATTGCCTAACGGTTCCTCACAATCATGATCTGAGGCAATGCGAAGCACTGCCACCATCCATTTACAAGCCTCTTGTGTTTGAAATTGTTGATCACAAACTGACCATAATTTGCGATAAACGTCCGTGGGTAATAGGTCTTCTCGAAATTGTAAGAAACGAAACGCCTGAGGTTTACTGGATAAACTATGAATTAGGTGGCGATAATTAATAGAGCGAGCTCGATCATTACCGGGTTTCGGATAAACACGGGGTAGTGTAATCGTTAGCGTTTGACCCACATAAACAGCTAAGCGATCATGGTAAATATGCACCCGAACAGTTTCACCAATCATTTTTGCGGGCACGGTATATAAGACTCTTTTGATTTCTAAAGTACTACTACGCGTTACTTTTAAACTGACCTCGCTGTAATCCATAAAGCGTTCTTTAGGTAAAGGTTGTAACTGGCGTTGTTCTTCTTTAAATCGACTTAAACATCGTTTATTCAAGCGCTCCGTGATGGTATTTAAAAAGCACTGATATTCTTTAACTGTTTCAAAGTCATAACTACCGCGTAATTTTAAAGCTTGATCGAGGCGTCGTTTAAATGAACCATGTGCACATTCAATAGCCCCATTTTCATGACTTACACCGCGATTATTGCGTGTTGCTCTTACGTTATAGTGAGCACAGAGTGCTTGATAAGACGCCGTTAGTTTTTGTTCTTCTACTCGATTAATAAAAGCAGCACTGAGACTATCGGTACGATGCTCAATCGGGCATCCTCCCGCCAATTGAAAGGCCGATTGTAATCCGTCCGCTAACGCAGAATAACTTTCACCACCCAGCGTCACTTGTACATATCGCCAACCACTATAGGCCAAACGATACTGGTATAAAAGATGATTAAACATTTTGCCGTGTATCGTTATTACGGAATTGGGATGACTGAAGTCAGATAGACCCTGTTGACCCGCAGGGACCGATTGTCGAAATATGACCGGCTTATCGGGTCCTTGTGTCGCTTTCCAATGTTTAACTCGTCTTTGTAGGGTGCGCAATAGAGTATAAGAAAACTGACCTGGATATTTATCTTCTAGATATTCCCAAAGCGTTAATCCGGTTAACTCCGGCTCACTTTCTAACAAAGGCGCTAATTCTTTTTCCCAAATAGATGTAAAAGGATCTTCTCGGGTACGCCAGTGACGATTAACTGATGCTAATTGACGTTCAGTCTTTTCAATTCTACGACCTGATCGTTCAGAAATCCCTGCTTTTGCAGCAGCTGTTTCTTGGCTTTTGCCTGACTTACGTGCGCTCATATATAAAGTCTCTTGATGTTGAGTAATACGTTTTCCAGACAAGGCAGGCACTCCACACAGTGAAATCCTCCTTGTCTTACATATCGTTCAACCGGTCAAGATAATTGACGTCGACCGGACAAGTTAATTGTCGCCGAACACCCAGGGGCACCAGCTGTTACAAGGGGATCAACTATAGTGTTTAAAGGTAATTATACGGCAGGTCTTTTAAGTAAAACAGGTGTGTATTATCGTAACATCAGTAAGCGTCGATTTAAGGGTGATTTAGGAAGCGGAACACAACCAGTGGTGTTAATTGCAAATAATACACATACTCTTATTCCTGGTACTCAGACAGTATTCGGCTCGACGGCACCACCAAGTGCAGCAGGTAATCAAGTAGTATTTGCCGGCTTTGATAATGAAGAAAATCCAACATTAGGGGGTATCTATTTAGCAGCTTTAAAACCCTACCAACTTAATAAGCAACCAAAACTTAAAGCCCTAGTGACTATAGGTTTACAAGTACCAGGTGAAGAAAAAAACATAGAGTTTAATAAACTTGGTGAAGGTGTGTCATTCGATGGTCGTTTCGTTGCCTTTTGGGGGGCTTGGGGAGAAGAAACTAAGACGGTAAGACTGTACTGTCGAGAAGACGGAAATAAAGATCTTAAGGCATATTGTATGAGTAGCGCATCAGGCAATCAAGAAGATGCAAATGGTGCTTGGTATACGGAAAAAGAAGTCCCTTTACAGCAGGGTATTTTTGTTAGCGATATAAAAACTAATAAAATATCTAAAATTGCTAGAACCGATGCTATTTATTCTGATTTTGTATATTGGAACTTTTCAGGTAAAGCGCCTGGTGTTGGAGAGGGTGAAGAAAGTGATGATGATGGAGAGTTGGCTCGTTGGCGTTCCGCATCGTTCATGGCTGTTTCCAGTAAGTTATCTGCTCGTGATAAAGAAGAAAATACAGGCGCTTATAACACTATATTTAAAGCAAGAACTGGTGCTCTAGGTATTAATAATGTTTATGTTAATCCGGTAGACGGTATTTATCTTAGAAATGGAGCTAAGAAAGATTCTTCAACTTTAGCTTTGGTTAAAACTGGAATGAATGGAACATTAATTGACCCTGAAGCAGTTTATGTTGATGAAGCACAACCTGAAAGTCTCCCGGTGTCCTTACCAGTAAGAGAGATGGGTGTCGAACGCGATGGTTTTCGTGGAAACTCAATTGCTATAAACGTAAGTATGGGGACAGAAGGTGCTGGGTGGGCTGGTATATATTTAATGCGCGTTCCTAGTAATTAATAATTTTTATTTTTGGATAGTTAATTGTGTTTCGGACCTGAGATTCGGTTCACTTATGGTTGTCCAGATATTATTATTTCACCATAGGATATGCGTTATATAGCTCTTATGGATTGATTATCATGATAGCCCCGGTTTGATTCTATTCTCTGGGGCTTTGAGATGTCGATGCAATAACGAAAAAAAAGAATGAACTCTATGTTATGTATGGGCTGGAGCGTTTGTGGATTTAAAAACACAGATTCGAAATACTGGCTCAGGTAGGCATTTATCCTCCAAGTTGCTTCAACGCCCAAATTGCCAAAACGCGGGTGGCTATGCCAGTTCTGGCCGTTGCGGCGTCGAAGGTTTTTGAGAGGGTCGGGAGAAAAATAATACATCTAAACTGGCACTTCGGTATTAACCTTCGGATTTTACAGACATTGCTCTATGCGGTCTTGAGGTGGGTGCTGAGGTGTTATACCCTTATTTTTTCGTTTTTATGTTGGACGTTATTGTGATATCGATTAGTTCAATCATAAATAATTATCTATTATGGTTAGGATGGCTGATAATTGAACTATTAAATGAATTTTTATTGAATAAATTATGGCTAAAAAGACCTCCATCCCCAGTGAAAGACGTTTCCCAACAGCAAAGCAAGATGCTGTCAGTAGTGTCGCTTACGATTATGGAACGTCTCAGAGTCACTCGCCTTCTTATCGCTTAGCCTATGATGATTTTGAATTTATCATGCGCGATGAGTTACGTCCGGTGCGCTTACAGTTAGAGTTATTAAAGCCAGAGCTCATTCAATTAGAAGAAAACATTAAATCTACCGTTGTTATCTTTGGTAGTGCACGGATTTTTGATAAAGAAACCGTCATTAAGACGGCCGAGCAAACCAAAAGAAAATTAGAGTTAGAGCCAAACAATCTAGAGCTTTCTTTCAAAGCTAAGACTACCGAACGGTTACTTAAAAGAAGCCACTACTATGATGAGGCGCGTAAATTGGGTGCTTTAATTACTAAAAGTAAAAAAATTACTAAACATACTTTAACAGTAGTGACTGGCGGCGGGCCCGGTATTATGGAAGCGGCTAATAGAGGGGCTGCAGATGTCGGTGGTAAAAGCATCGGTTTAAATATCGTCTTGCCCGGTGAACAAAAACCTAACCCCTATATCACGCCTGAATTGTGCTTTCAGTTTCATTACTTTGCTATTCGTAAAATGCACTTTCTCATGCGGGCGGTTGCTTTAGTGGCTTTTCCTGGAGGATTTGGGACTTTGGATGAGTTATTTGAGGCGTTGACGTTAATTCAAACTCAAAAAATCAAACCGATACCTATTGTTTTGTTTGGCGAAGATTATTGGAAGAAATTAATTAATTTTGATATGTTGGTTGAAGAGGGTATTATCAGCCCCGACGACTTATTACTTTTCAAATATGCTGAAACTGCTAAGCAGGCTTGGCAGATCATCGTAGAACATTACACTCCCAGATAATAATTATAAAATCTTTAGAGGTATTGCTAATGACACGTCTTACTTTTTTTGGCGCCACCGGGCAAGTAACAGGTTCTTGTTATTTATTAGAAGCAAACTCACAGCGTATTCTCTTGGATTGTGGATTATTTCAAGGATCACGTGAAAATGAAAAACAAAATAGTACCGAGTTCCCTTTTGATCCAGCCAGTATTGATGCTGTCGTATTATCCCACGCGCATCTTGACCATTGTGGTCGCTTACCCAAATTACTTAAAGAAGGCTTTACAGGAAAACTGTTTTTAACCGAAGCCAGCTTCTCATTGCTGGAACTGATGTTAAGAGATTCAGTACATCTGCATTTACGCGATATAGAGTGGGAAAATAAACGTTTAGAACGAGCCGGCAAAGAATTACTGGTACCTCTCTATGACTTAGATGATGTTGAAGCCTTATTAAAACTAAGACATCCCATTGCTTACTACGCAGAAAAAGAAATTTTACCGGGTGTTAGTGTGTCATTTCATGAGGCTGGACACATATTAGGATCATCTATCGTGAGGTTACGCATCACTGAAAGCAATGAAAATAAAACCTTAGTTTTCTCCGGTGACCTTGGTAATCCAAACTCGCCTTTATTAAGAGATCCTTCTGTATTAACCGAAGCGGATGTGTTACTACTTGAATCGACCTACGGTGATCGCGATCATAAACCTTTAGAAAATACCTTAAGTGAGTTACGAGATGCCTTGAGTGCAGCGGCTCAATCAGGCGGTAACGTGATTATTCCTGCTTTTGCAGTCGGGCGTACGCAAGATTTAATTTATTGGCTAGGTAAAGTACAACGTTTAGGTTGGCTACCCCAGACACAAATCTATCTCGATAGTCCTATGGCTATATCGGCCAGTGAGATCTATGCTGCTAACACGCGCTTATTTAATATTGATGATCCTGAGTTTACTAAAATAGCCCCACAGGGATGGCATGCATGGTTAAAGAATCTGACTTATTCTGAAACGGCTGAAGAATCTATGGCGGTTAATAGAATAACTGGAGGCGCGATTATTATTGCCGGTAGTGGTATGTGTAATGGCGGCCGTATTCGCCATCACCTTAAATATAATTTATGGCGTCGGAATGCGCACATTATTATTACAGGATATCAGGCCGAAGGCACATTGGGTCGGATGTTAGTAGATGGACATAAAAAATACATCAAAATATTGGGCTCTGAAATTAAGGTAGAAGCCAAGATACACACTTTGGGAGCTTTAAGTGCACATGCCGATCAAACCCAGTTACTAAAATGGGCAGGCAACTTCAAGGACCCAAAACCACGGCTTTATTTAGTGCACGGCGAAAAGGCTGCATCACTCTCCTTACAAACTTGCTTTAATCGCAGTGGATGGGAGGCGAATATTCCTGTATTCGGAGAGACGATTAGTTTTTGAGATGCTTAAAATGCAGGAAGTAGTAGGGTTAAGATAGACCAAGTCTGTCTGAAGTGGTCTAATAAAAACGGACACTCATATAGGTTGATATATTTAGTCAATCGAAGATGGGTAACTACAAATGACAAAACCAAAGCGAGTATTTGATACCGCTTAAGGGTTGTTACGTTTTGGAAAGAATATTTCATAAAAAGAAAAACAAATGACTGAATTAAATAGAATTACTACTGACCCTCAAATATTTGGAGGTCGTCCTTGTATTCGCAAGATGCGTATAAGAGTAAAGGCTGTTTTGGATATGTTGGCATCGGGAGCAAGTAAGGAGGAAATTTTAGAAGATTATCCCTATCTTGAAGCAGATGACATTAAGGCATCGCTTGAGTATGCAGCTCATCAGATGGATCATCCAATTCTAAGCGTTGCTTAAAATGCGTTTTTAAGTCGACGCACAGTTACCCATTGGTTTGGCTCGAATGTTAGAGCAGCATGGGTATGAATCTAAACATGTTGCTGATTTAAACATGATGGAAACATCGGATCAGAATATTTGGAAATGGGCGAAGCAGAATAAAAGTATTATTATCAGTAAAGATGAAGATTTTGTAATCCTACATAACATTGATGAGCAGCAATAAAATTAGGCGCACTAATCAAGCGAATCTGTGTCAGAGGCAGGCAATATCTAAACATCGCATTTTAGTGCACAAATATTGCACATCTTCAAAAAAACAATCCACTCCTTATGATGGTACACAAGTACTTTGAACTACTCATGTTCTTCCATCAAATTACATCTATATTAAGTGGTTGAGTATCTAAGTTGTACTAGTCTCAGATTTAATCTGACACTGGGCTTGAAAAACAGAGTATTGCCGTTTTTATTAGATCACTACAGTATTGATGGCAAACTTTATAATTGACAAGTCATTGAACTTTGCTATATGGTGTCAATATGTCACCACTAAGGAGTCGTTATGATTATTAGCAATGAACGTATTACCGCCAGAGTATCAGAACAAATTAAACAAATCTTGACAGATGCGGCTGATCTTACAGGGGCAACGCTGAATCAGTTCTTGGTGCAGGCGGCACTTGAAAAAGCAGAACATATTATCGAAAAAGACAAATTGATACAGTTAAGTAAGAAAGATGCTGAAGTCTTTTTCGGGGCGCTTGAAAACCCACCAGAAGCTAATGTAAAACTCCTTAACGCGGTTAAAAACTATAGAGTTTATATTAAGTGATCCCAATCCTAACGATTGAGACACTTTCTAAAACACATAACCGCATCGCTTTTGATTGCGGCAATCATGCCTTAAATCATTTTTTACAAAAAATAGCGCGTCAGCATAGCGAGAAAGGCCTTTCTAAAACCTTTGTCTTGATTGATGCAGAACAGCCAACCGAAATTATTGCTTATATGAGCCTTGTGGTTTGTGAGGTTTTGGCAGAAGACATTCCGCATCAATGGAAAAACAAATATCCTAAGAGAATTCCTGCAGCGAAGCTTGCAAAATTAGCGGTTGCCCATCATCAACAAAGGAAAGGCTATGGGGAAGTTTTGCTGATTGAAGCAATGCAAAAAACCTTAAATGTGTCTTACAAAATGGGTATTGCCGGTCTTTTTGTGGATGCTAAACATGAACAAGCAAAAACTTATTATCATCAATTTGGCTTTATTGCGTTACCTGAACAATTGGATAATCTTTTTTTACCGATAACAACGATAGCCAACAGTTTACACATTAATAACGAATAAACCGACTTTATCCGTTTATTGAAGACAACAAATCGCTAAACCACAAACTTTAATATAGTTGGGCAATAATCTGTCACAGCATGTGTGGTTATGGCACAGTAACGGAAATAATACTTTAGCTCTATGCATATTATTCTCAAGGGTTAATTGATAGAAATGCTATCTAGTATTTAAACAGCGCCACCTAATACAATAGACCTTATTTAAAAAATAGCTAGATAAACTGTAAAAACATAGTGATCAGCACAGCAGTTATCTGGATAAAAGTTTAAAAATATCTTATCGCAACGTCTATCGAACTTATTGTGTTTAAACAATTACCATCAGTCGGGAATTTAGCATACACAGTCATTATTTTATTTGTAAGTCCAGTTGTTTATCCATCAACACACGCTTATAAACTACCTAACGCTACTAAAGCAGGAGAATGTCCGGCGATCACTGCATAAATCAATTTGATATTTGCAGTTTTAGGTGCAGAAACTCAATATTTAATCGCTGTTTGTAGTGGTTTAAGATTCTGAGTTGCTTTTTTAAAAGCTACATAACATGCAGCAGTCGACATGACTAAATTAACAGGCGCTGTCAGAGGTTTTTTAGTGACTTATGGGTATTAAACAATCGGGCTATATTAAAGTTAAGCTAGAGTGATTGCTTATTGAGGCACTTAGACTGCTAGAATAGCGTTATTGTTAAATCTTGATGTGTTGAATCTAGTCGGTTGATAATTCTATGATGTTTAATAGCAGGTTTTTATGATAACAAGACGAAAGTTTTTAGAGCAAGCTGGCGCATTAACTGCGGCAAGCGCATTGGGATTTTTAGGTTTACAGCGTAGAGCTTTAGCCTTAGCAACGGGTGATAAAAATACTTGGAGTGCTTATGGTTATGGAGAGCTAAAGCCAACGGCGACCCTTAATACAGGTGAAACTTTTTTAGCCTTACCAGAGGGCTTTCAATATAAAGCCTTTGGTAAACAGGGCAGTATCATGTCGGATGGTAATAAAACACCCGCACTGCATGATGGTATGGCGTGTTTTAAGATAGGTAATGAATTGCGCTTAATTCGTAATCATGAAGTTTCTAATGGCAGAGTTCCCAAACAAGGTTCTGCGATTGGGTCTATTTCTTATGATGATGCGGTGGGCGGGGGCACAACGACCTTAGTCATTAATCCTAAAACGCGTGAGTTGCTCAAAGATTTTGTGAGTTTAAGTGGTACATTGATTAATTGTGCAGGTGGCAGAACGCCATGGAATAGTTGGATTTCTTGTGAAGAAACTACCTTAGGTCAAGGTATTAGAACAGACAATGCAGGTATCGTTATATCAGGCGGCTTTAGTAAACCACATGGGTATTGTTATGAGGTATTTGCTACGGCAAATGGCGTGCAGCCAGCAGAACCCTTAAAAGCCATGGGTAGGTTTAAGCATGAAGCCGCTGCTGTTGATAAAAACACGGGCATTGTGTATTTAACAGAAGATACTGATACGGCCGGTTTTTATCGATTTATCCCTAAACAGAAAAAACATTTAGCTAAGGGCGGTGTTTTACAAATGTTAAAAGTCATTGATCAAGAGGCTTTTGATACCAGAAAAGGTTTAAGCATAGGCCAAAAGTTTAAAGTGACTTGGGTAACGATTGATAATCCTGATCCTATTACTGCAGATCAAGATGATAGTGCGGTTTATAAACAAGGGCTAGCAAAAGGGGCGGCTACTTTTGCTCGTTTAGAAGGTGCTTATGTGCATCACCATGGCCATATCTATTTTGTATCTACCAATGGTGGTAATCAAGTGGCGGGGCAAGTTTGGCGTTATGAGCACAAGAATAAAACTCAAGGCACATTAACGTTAGTATTTGAATCACCCAGTCGGGATTTATTAGATATGCCCGATAATATTTGTTTTAAGCCCAATAGCGAGTTGTTATTTATTTGCGAAGATAGTGACTATAAAGGATTGACGGGAGTATCAGAAAATTACCTTAGAATTTTAACGCCTACTGGCAAGATCGCTAATTTTGCCAAGAATGTCACCCCAGGCTTTGAGTCTAGCGAGTTTGCCGGATCAACTTTTTCAGAAGATGGCAAAACATTGTTTGTAAATTTACAAGCAGTGGGTGTGACGGTCGCTATTTGGGGGGATTGGCAAAAGTTTAAAGAATAATTTAGGGTGATTAAGAACTGCAGGATAGCATGGAGCACCCCGCGCGCTGTCTTGCCCACTCGGGGCGTTTTTCGGCAAATTGTGCTTTCCCGGTTTGTTCGGTATACGGATTTCGCAAGACATCCAATAACTCATGTACGCCGCTGTAATCGCCTTGTTCGGCTTTATCAATCGCTAATTGTGCAAGATAGTTTCGGAGTACATAAAGTGGATTGACCGCATTCATTTGTTTTACTCGTTCTGACTGTGATCTTTGATCAGCTTGAATACGCGCACTATAAGTTAGCAGCCATTCTTTTAGGCGCTGTTGGTAAGTAGGGGTGATTTGTTCTGGCACATAGTAAACGCTGGCAAGTGTTTGTAAGGCGTCATCAAGTTGCTGGTTATTTAGGCCATTAGAACAGTCCACTTTAGCAAGTTGTCGATAGAATAGCGTCATATCCGTTTCGACTATTTGCAAAATAAGCAGTAATTCTGCACACAAATCGTCGTCGGTGTTGGGGTCAAAAGTGCGTAACCCCAATTTATTAGCCATCATGTTCTGCCAACCTTTTTCAAAGGTTTCAGAGTAGCAATCCATGGCATCATGTAAGGGTTGTTCTTTTTTAATCAGGGGAAAAATGGCATTAGCCAGTTGACCTAAATTCCAAAAAGCTATTTGAGGTTGATTACCAAACCGATAGCGTTTTTGTTCGGCATCCGTGGTGTTGGGTGTCCAACCGGGATCATAATTTTCTAACCATCCATACGGGCCGTAATCAATCGTTAGACCTAGGATTGACATGTTGTCCGTATTCATCACGCCATGTACAAAGCCTACGCGTTGCCAATGTACGATCATTTGTGCGGTTTTTTGGCAAACTTCTGTAAACCAAGCGATATAGGTTTGGGGTGAGGGTCCACCTAAGTGCGGAAAATCAGTGGTAATTGTGTAATCAATAAATTGTTTTAATAAGCTGTAGTCACTACGCGCTGTATAAATCTGAAAATGTCCAAAGCGGGTAAAAGAAGGTGCAACTCGACACACTACAGCCCCCGGTTCTGCTTTGGGGTTACCGTTATAAAACATATCCCTAATAACCTGTTCACCAGTGCTAATTAAACTTAAAGCCCGGGTGGTGGGTACGCCTAAATGATGCATGGCTTCACTGCATAAAAACTCACGCACTGAAGATCTTAAAACCGCTAAGCCATCAGCAGTTCTGGAATAGGGTGTGGGACCTGCGCCTTTTAATTGTAGAGCCCAGCGTTGATTGTTTTGATTTAGGATTTCACCTAAATTAATGGCTCTCCCATCCCCTAATTGTCCAGCCCAATGCCCAAATTGATGGCCGCCGTAACAAGTTGCGTAGGGCTTCATGTCGGTTAATAACTGATTGCCTGCAAAGGTATGGGTAAATTCAGCAGTTTCACAAACACTAGGGTGTAAATCTAAGAGCTCTGCCACTTCTTTTGCATAAGCGACTAATTTAGGGTTTGATACTTTTGTGGGCTGTACGCTTGAATAGCTGGCTTTTAGAACTTGCCGACGGTTGTTAATCGTTTCAGGGTCGGCCGGCAGTTCATTTGTAAATCGATTATCAAATTTTAAGTCAACTAACTGTTTAATCTTCATAGTGGTAATAATTTAAGAGGCAGTTAAAGAGTTATAAAAATGATAATTTACTTTTTCAGTTGATATTTTATTTATGCTTGGCTGTTTAGATAGTCTTCATAATTACCGTTAAAGTCAACTATGCCATTAGGTGTTAATTCAATAATACGAGTTGCTAGAGACGATACAAACTCTCTATCATGACTCACAAAGATTAAAGTACCTGGGTAATTTTCAAGTGCAGTATTCAGTGATTCAATTGATTCCATATCAAGATGGTTGGTGGGTTCATCCATCACCATAATGTTATTTTTTTGCAGGATTAATTTGCCAAACAACATACGGCCTTGTTCACCACCTGAGATAACTTTAACAGATTTATTAATGTCATCAGCAGAGAATAATAAGCGTCCGAGTGTGCCGCGTATGGCTTGGTCATCATCAGATTCTTTACGCCATTGTCCCATCCACTCAATCAGTGTTTCACCCTCAGCAAAGTCATCCGCGTGGTCTTGGGCAAAATAACCGACTTCAGAGTTTTCAGACCATTTGACTATGCCAGTATCAGGCTCTAAATCACCTACTAAAGTTTTAAGCAAAGTTGATTTACCAATACCGTTTGGGCCGATTACAGCGATGCGTTCGCCCACGGGTACCATTAAATTAAGATTTTTAAAGAGTGGGTCTTCACCATAACCTTTACTTAAATTCTCAACTTCTAAGGCTAAACGATGCAGTTTTTTAGTTTGATCAAAACGAATAAACGGGTTAACTCGACTCGATGGCTTAACTTCATCTAGTTTAATTTTATCAAGTTGTTTAGCCCGCGAGGTTGCTTGTTTAGCTTTAGAGGCGTTTGCAGAGAAACGACTAACGAAAGTTTGTAATTCGGCAATTTGAGCTTTTTTCTTAGCGTTGCCAGCCAGTAGTCTTTCTCTTACTTCGGTGACCGCTACCATGTAGTCATCATAATTGCCTGGATAAACGCGCAATTCGCCGTAATCCATATCCGCCATGTGCGTGCAGACACTGTTTAAGAAATGTCTATCATGCGAAATTATAACCATGGTGCAGTTACGATCATTTAAAACAGTTTCTAACCAACGGATGGTATTAATATCAAGGTTGTTGGTGGGTTCGTCTAACAGTAAAATGTCAGGATTTGAGAACAAGGCTTGAGCTAATAACACTCTTAGTTTCCAACCAGGAGCAACAGCACTCATTAAGCCAGTGTGTTGTTCTAAGGGTATATCTAAGCCTAATAAAAGTTCACCGGCTCTTGATTCGGCGGTATAACCATCGTATTCAGCAAACACAGATTCTAATTCTGCCGCGTGCATGTAATCATCTTCGCTGGCTTCTAAATTAGCATAAATGGCATCACGTTCAGACATGGCAGCCCACATTTCAGCGTGGCCCATTAAAACTACATCAAGTACCCGTTTATCTTCATAAGCAAATTGGTCCTGACGTAAATTACCCAATCTTTCATTGGGGGTAATGCTCACGTTTCCAGCAGAAGGTTCTAAATCTCCACTTAAAATCTTCATGAAGGTTGATTTTCCGCAACCATTCGCGCCAATTAAGCCATAGCGATTACCATCACCAAATTTAACTGAAACGTTTTCAAATAAGGGTTTAGCACCAAACTGCATGGTTATGTTAGCTGTAGAAATCAAAGTGTTGTTCTCGAAGTAAAGTAGAAATTGATTGGATCTTAAATTAACGGTTAGCTTTTAAGGATGTGGGTTTATTTTAAGAGCCATAAAATTGATAGGTATTGAAATAATAGATTTATTTTAACAGATTTTAATCGATGATTTTAAGTCGATTGTGCTTAATTTACATTACATTAATCATCATAAACCTAAATTTGATTGCTACTACAAGCCTGCTGACCGACTGAGCCTAGTTATAGTATAATTCAGAAAAATTTTATGTTCGGTTGTACTATTAAGGAGGTTATATGCTGAATAAGGTTACATTGATTGGAAGATTGGGTGCGGATCCTGAAGTGCGTTATATGCCCACCGGTGGCGCAGTTGCCAATATTACCTTAGCCACTAACTTCCGATGGAGAGATAAGGCCGGTGAAAGAAAAGAATCAACTGAGTGGCACAGGGTCGTATTTTTTAATCGCTTGGCGGAAATAGCTGGGGAGTATCTTAAAAAAGGTGGTCAAGTCTATGTAGAAGGGCGTTTGCAAACCCGTAAATGGCAAGCGCAAGATGGTCAAGACCGCTATACCACAGAGATTATTGCAACCGAAATGCATATGTTAGATACTCGTACCGGTGGCACGGCAAATTTTGGTGCTGATCAACCGAGTACCCCCAGCCAAATGGCCGCGTCTAAACCGAGTTATCAAGCTAAAGCGCCAAGCTCAAATAGCGCTCCCGTGGGGATGCCTCCACCGCCACCACCATCTTATGAAGATTTTGATGACGATATCCCATTTTAATTGAGTACTTTTTCAAAATTCATTCAAGTGTTTCATTACCAATAATTACTTATGCTTATTAAAAGATTTATTCTGATTTGTACTGTGCCGACTTTGTTAGTGGGTTGTGCTGTGTTTTCTGGTTCTCAAGAGCCCGCTCCAGTTTATGGAGGTGTTGCAAAAACTCAGGATAAAAATGCTACGACTGCAAAAGGTAAAAAATCTAAAAAACAAAAAGTAAAAGAAAAGGTGTTTCAGCCCAAGTTGGTTGCTCCCGTCACCCCAGTATTACCTGAAATTGTGGAAGTGAAGCCTCTAGGGGATGCAAGTTCTTCTGCCCTCAGTATACAAGAACTAGCGCCAGAGCCATTAACCCCCGAACAACAAGCGGTCGCGACTGAACAAAACACCCCGGTAGAGTCACAGCCCCAAGCACCAGTTACCTCGGAACAAGCTTCGGATACATCTACTACACCGCCAATTGTAATAAATAACGCAAATGGTAGTGTTGCTGTGGAGGAGCCTAGGCAAGAATTACCTATTCCTGTTACGCCACAGTTTCAACCTTTAGAAACTTTTGCGCCCTTGTCTCCAGCAGTGAGTGCTCTGGCTTCTGCGGCTACTCAAAACACTCAGGCTGGAAAGCTGGAAGCGGCAACCACTATATTGGAAAGAGCTATTAGAATAGAGCCACGTAATGCTGCTTTGTATTACAAATTAGCTTTATTAAAGTTAAAGAACTCTAAACCGCGTGAGGCCGAAGACTTAGCTAAAAAAGCGGCTTTGTTGGCCGCCAATGATGCACTTATTAAAAAGCATAGCTGGTTGTTAATAGCAAAATGTCGAGACGTGCAGGGTAATGTCGAGGGAGCTAAAGAAGCGCGTAGTAAGGCTAACGGTTTTTAATCAGTTGCTCTACACAATAGTGTGTTAGTGTTGGGTCAGTTTCTTGTCAGTGCTCTGAAGATTTGTACGTAAATCAGGCTACCCGAAGCTATACGTCTATGTGATAATAAATACATGAGATAATTAATAGGTATTTTTATAACCTTCAGGATATTTGTAATGGATGAGAATAAAAAGAAAGCGTTAGGTGCTGCTTTAATGCAGATTGAGAAGCAGTTTGGTAAAGGCTCTGTTATGCGTATGGGGGATGTGGCCGCTTCTCGTGATATTGATGTGGTTTCTACTGGCTCCTTAGGTCTTGATATTGCATTAGGTTGTGGTGGTTTGCCGCGTGGTCGGGTCATTGAGATATATGGTCCAGAATCTTCAGGGAAAACAACATTAACTTTGCAAGTGATTGCAGAAATGCAAAAGCTAGGTGGTACAGCGGCATTTGTTGATGCCGAACATGCTTTAGATCCTAGTTATGCAGAAAAGATCGGTGTGAATGTTGATGATTTATTAGTTTCTCAACCAGATACTGGCGAACAGGCTCTAGAAATAACAGATATGTTAGTGCGTTCAGGTGCGGTTGATATAGTGGTTGTTGACTCTGTCGCGGCCTTAACACCTAAAGCTGAGATCGAAGGTGACATGGGTGACTCTCATATGGGTCTGCAAGCCCGTTTAATGTCACAAGCCTTAAGAAAATTAACCGGTAATATCAAACGCTCAAATACTTTGGTTATTTTTATTAACCAAATCAGAATGAAGATTGGGGTTATGTTTGGTAGCCCTGAAACGACTACAGGTGGTAATGCTTTAAAGTTTTATGCGTCGGTGCGTTTAGATATTCGTCGTATTGGCTCTGTTAAAAAAGGCGATGAAGTTATTGGCAATGAAACACGCGTTAAAGTGGTTAAAAATAAAGTTGCTCCACCATTTAAACAAGCTGAGTTCGAAATTTTGTACGGAGAAGGTATTTCATTCTTAGGTGAAATAGTTGATCTAGGGGTGTCTTATGGGTTTATTAATAAATCCGGATCTTGGTACAGTTATAACGAAGAAAAAATCGGTCAGGGTAAAGAAAATGTTAAAGCTTTCTTAAAAGAACACCCTGAAAAAGCTAAAGAAATTGAAACTAAGATTAGAGCGGAAGCTTTTAATAAATTACACCCTGTTACTGAAACGGTTGAAATAGACGATTTAGATTTAGAAGTGTAAGTTTGCTGTTAAAAAGTAACAATGGTTGAGGTAAAATCAGTTGATAGCCATTCTGTGGCTATCAAACAGTTGTGTTTTAAACTGTTAGCTAACAGAGAACATAGTAAAAAGGATTTATTGAATAAGTTGTTGGCCAAAGGCTTTGAGCATGATATATCTGTGGAAGTGATAGATAATTTGTGTCAAGAAGGTTGGCAATCTGATTTACGGTTTGCTGAGAGTTATGCTCGATACCGAATGCAGAAAGGCTTTGGGCCGTTATACATAAATTACGAGTTAAAGAAACAGGGTATTAATCAATTTGATTTGGAACCTATTGTTATAAGCACTGTGAGTAGTTGGCTAGAATTAGCTGAAAAAGTTTATCTAAAGAAATATGACGATCAAGTTTGTCTAGATCGCAATGAATGGGCAAAACGCAGTCGTTTTTTAATGCAACGCGGATTCTCCAACACTATAATAAGCACCTTGTTTGAGCATTTAAATATTAAATTCTAGGGTATTAAGTTTTACCCTTCTAAATTACTTAGTTACCATGAAAAAAATGACTAGCGCTGAGTTGCGCACCTCCTTCTTAGAATTTTTCCATCAACGCGGACACTCAATCGAACCTTCCAGTTCACTTATTCCTGGCAATGATCCCACTTTGTTATTTACAAATGCGGGTATGGTGCAGTTTAAAGATGTGTTTACGGGTCGTGAAACGCGTGATTTTACTAAGGCGGTTACCACTCAACGCTGTGTAAGAGCAGGTGGTAAGCATAACGATTTAGAGAATGTAGGCTATACGGCTAGGCATCATACTTTTTTTGAGATGTTGGGTAATTTTAGTTTTGGAGATTACTTTAAAAGAGATGCTATTCATTACGCATGGGACTTTTTAACTAAAGAATTAGAGATTCCTGCCGGTAAATTATGGGTCACTGTTTTTGAAGAAGATTTAGAAGCAGAGAACATTTGGCTACAAGAAATTGGTGTACCTGCTGATAGACTTTCAAGAATTGGTGCAAAAGATAATTTTTGGTCTATGGGTGATGTGGGGCCTTGTGGACCTTGCTCAGAAATATTTTATGATCATGGTGAAGATATTCCAGGTGGTCCTCCAGGATCACCTGATGAAGACGGTGATCGATATATTGAAGTATGGAACTTGGTTTTCATGCAATATGATCGTTCTGCAGACGGCACGCTAACGCCATTGCCTAAGCCTTCTGTTGATACGGGTATGGGTTTGGAACGAATCAGTGCGGTATTGCAACATGTGCACAATAATTACGAAATTGATTTATTTCAACCCGTTTTAAAAGCTGCAGCTGATATTGTGGGTACTACCGATTTAACTAAAAGTTCCTTACGCGTTATTGCTGACCACATTCGATCGTGCGCCTTCTTAGTCGCAGATGGGGTACTACCCTCAAATGAGGGTCGTGGTTATGTATTAAGACGAATTATTCGTCGTGCTATTCGACATGGTTACCGCTTAGGTATTCAAGATGTATTCTTTTATAAGTTAGTGGCACCTTTAGCTGGGGAAATGGGGGATGCATTCCCTGAATTAAAAGCAGCTCAGGCACAGGTTGAAAAGATTCTCAAAAAAGAAGAGGAGCGCTTCGCTGAAACCTTAGGTCAAGGTATGAAAATTCTGGAGGCTTGTGTTGCTAAATTAGAAGGCACGGTGATTCCAGGTGAGACTGTATTTCAGTTGTATGATACCTATGGTTTTCCAGTTGATTTAACAGCGGATTTTGCCCGAGAGCATAATTTAAGTGTGGATCATGCAGGGTTTGAAGTTGCAATGACGGCACAACGCGACAGAGCACGTTCTGCTAGTAGTTTTAATTCTGAACACGCCCAAGAAATAAAATTAGATTCGCAAACAGAATTTACGGGTTATGTAAATCTAGTTGATCAAGTAAAAGTGATTGCTATATACAGTGAAGGACAGGCGGTTTCCAGCTTAAATGCGGGTCAAGAAGGTTTAGTCGTGTTAGATAAAACCCCATTTTATGCAGAGTCTGGTGGTCAAATTGGCGATTGTGGGCAAATTGTAGCTAAGGCTGGCGTTTTTGAAGTGCTTGATACTCAAAAACAGGGGGGGGATTTATTTTTACACCGAGGTAAAGTTGCACAAGGTAGTTTAAGTGTTGATGATACCTGTGAGGCTTTGGTTAATCTGGTTGCTAGAAAAGCTACTGAATTAAATCATTCTGCTACTCATTTGTTACATGCTGTATTGCGTAATGTATTGGGTGAGCATGTTAGTCAAAAAGGCTCATTAGTTAATACAGAACGTTTACGCTTTGACTTCTCGCATTTTGAGCCCGTTACACCAGAAGAAATAGTTACTATTGAAACTTTAGTTAATGAGCAAATTCGTTTAAATAATGCGGTTACTGCGCAGTTAATGGCTAAGGATGAAGCGGTACAAGCTGGAGCCATGGCATTATTTGGTGAGAAATACGGTAGCGAAGTTCGTGTACTTAAGATTGGTGATTTCTCAACTGAATTATGTGGCGGAACACATGTGCAACGCTCTGGTGACATTGGTGTCTTTAAAGTTATCAGTGAAACAGGGGTAGCTGCCGGTGTAAGACGTATCGAAGCGGTCACTGGTGCGGCTGCTGTTGAATGGATTATCAATCGTGATAACGCATTATCTGCTGTATCGGGTCTCTTAAAGAGTGCGGCGGATAAGGTTCCAGAAAAAATTGAGCAGTTGCTTGAAAAAACCAGAACTTTAGAAAAGCAAATTGATAGACTTAATTCAAAATTAGCCAGCTCTGCTGGTGATCAATTACTGGCGCAAGCAGTCGATGTGTCGGGTTTAAAGGTTTTGGCGGTTAAGCTTGAAGAGGTTGATAGTAAGGCTTTACGTGATTTAGCGGATCAATTGAAAAATAAATTAGGCCGCTGTGCTTTAGTATTGGCAGTGGTTGAAGGTGAAAAAGTAAGTTTAATCGCGGTTGTTTCAAAAGATGCAATTGGGCAGATAAAAGCGGGTGAGTTGGTTAACTTTGTAGCCACTCAAGTCGGTGGTAAAGGTGGTGGAAAGCCTGATTTAGCAATGGCTGGGGGGAATAATCCTGCTGGATTAGCCGAGGCATTAGCCACGGTTCCTGCCTGGGTTAATGCTCAATTGGGCGGATAAGACAGGTTTAATTGAATGGCATTATATGTATATAAATTTGGCGGTACTTCGGTTGGTTCTGTAGAAAGAATCAAATCAGTCGCTGAAAAAGTAAAAAAAGCCCATGATTTGGGTGATCAAATAGTGGTTGTTTTATCTGCTATGAGTGGTGAGACAAATCGCTTAATCGATTTGGCAAAGGAAATGCAAGCACAGCCAACTGCGCGTGAATTGGATGTCCTAATTTCAACCGGTGAACAAGTGACTGTTGCATTGTTGGCTATGGCCCTACATCAATTAGGCTGTGAAGCGGTGTCATATACCGGCGCTCAGGTAAGAATTTTAACGGATAGCGTGCATACAAAAGCTAGAATTCGGGAGATTGATGACGCTAAAATGCGTGCAGATCTAAATGCAGGAAAAGTTGTGGTTGTCGCTGGTTTTCAAGGTGTTGATGAATTTGGTCATATTACTACTTTAGGTCGTGGCGGTTCTGATACATCAGCAGTTGCTTTAGCAGGCGCTTTAAAAGCAGATGAATGTCATATTTATACGGACGTGGATGGTGTTTATACAACTGATCCACGAGTTGAGCCTAAAGCACGCAGACTTAATCATATTACTTTTGAAGAAATGCTCGAGATGGCAAGTTTAGGTTCAAAAGTATTGCAAATAAGATCGGTAGAGTTTGCCGGTAAATATAATGTTGCATTACGGGTTTTATCATCATTTCAAGAAGGGTGTGGTACGCTTATCACCTACGAGGATTCACAAATGGAAAGTGCTTTAATTTCGGGTATCGCTTTTAACAGGGATGAGGCCAAACTAACAATTACAGGCGTGCCTGATTTACCAGGGGTTGCTCATAAGATTTTGGGCCCTATCGCTGATGCAAATATTGAAGTCGATATGATTGTGCAAAATATTGCAGACGATGCGACGACTGATTTTACGTTTACCGTACATAGAAACGAATATGTGCGTGCGAAAGCGATTTTAGAGCAAACATGTGGCGAGTTGGGTGCCAGAAAAGTAACTGGCGATGATACGATTGTTAAGGTATCTATCGTTGGTGTAGGTATGCGTTCTCATGCGGGTATCGCTAGCACAATGTTTAAGGCTTTGGCTGCGGAAGGTATTAATATTAGAATGATTGCCACATCAGAAATAAAGATTTCAGTTGTGGTTGATGAGAAATATTTGGAATTAGCAGTAAGAGCTTTACATGCTGCTTTTGAGTTAGATAAAACAGTATTGTAATTATATTAGCGTAATAGTATCCAGCCCGATCAAACTGTCTGTTGAGTGTGCTGGGTATTTTGATGTATAGTCATCATCAGTTATTTAATGAGAAAAGTGTTTAATTGATCTATCAACTAAGGTGATAATATGTCTGAAAAAGTAGGTAATGCTGCGGGTGAGATTTGGCGATTTCTTGATAAAAATGGTCCAATGAGTGTTTCTAAATTAGCTAAAGAAATTAGTGTAGAAGAAAAAAACTTCCAAAGAGCAATAGGGTGGTTAGCCCAGGAAGGTAAGATCTCGATTGAAATTGTAAATAGAGCTGAAACGATAGCCTTGTTATAACAGTTTCTTATATGGAATTATTGATGGTGTTGTGATTAGGCTGTTATGGTTTCTGCTAAATATTACTAAAGTGTAATAAAAGTCTTGATTAATTATAATAAGTCTTTATAATACTCTAAATCAATCGCGGGGTGGAGCAGCTTGGTAGCTCGTCGGGCTCATAACCCGAAGGTCGTAGGTTCAAATCCTGCCCCCGCTACCATATTTAAAACCCCTTTTTGGGGTTTTTTATTTTCTGGGCTTCGGTTTTGGGAGCTTAAAATTAGATTGTTAATGGAAGAGCCTTGGGCTCTTTTTTTTTGTGTAAAAATTTAGTGAGGAAACCATGAAGCAGGCTCCAGAGCATTTGCTTAACTTAATCGAACCAATAGTGGAAGGTTTAGGTTATGAATGTGTTGGGATTGACTATAACCCACACCCTAAACATGGTTTGCTAAGAATATATATAGATAGTGAAAATGGCATTTTGGTTGATGATTGCACTAAAGTAAGTCATCAAGTGAGTGGCGTTTTAGATGTTGAGGATCCAATTCAAGGTAATTACCAATTAGAGGTTTCATCGCCTGGCGCTGACCGTCCATTTTTTAAAATAAGTCAATTCGAGCGTTATGTAGACAGTTCTGTCTTGGTGAGTTTATTTAAAGCGATTAATGGCAGAAAAAAAATCACTGGGCGTATTGTAAAAGTAGTCGACGATATTATTACCCTTGCAGAAGGTGAGCAGATTTTTGAGGTTCCATTTGACGCCATGAGTAAAGCGCGTTTGGTACCTGAATACATTATTGAAAAAGGAGGCCGAAATGGCAAATAAAGAAATTTTGTTAGTAGCTGAAGTTTTTTCGAACGAAAGGGAAATTGATAAGGAAATAGTTTTTCAAGCCATAGAATCTGCCCTAGAAGCTGCAACTGTTAAACGTCATGTTAATGTTATTAAAGCTCGCGTAGAAATCAATAGAAAAACCGGTGATTACGTCACTTATAGACAATGGGAAGTTGTCGATGCAAACGCGGCATGTGCTGGTGATGTTGAATCACCCACTACCCAAGTATTATTAGAAGTTGCTAGACTTGATGATCCAAATATTCAAGTTGGACAATTCGTTGAAGAAGAAATCGAATCAGTTGATTTTGGCCGTATCGCAGCGCAAACTGCCAAGCAAGTTATTATTCACAAGGTTAGAGAGGCGGAGCGTTTAAAAATTGTAGACGCCTACAAAGAGCGAGTAGGTGAGCTAATTACCGGTATTGTTAAGCGTATAGAGAAAGGCAGTGTCTATTTGGATTTAGGTGGACATGTTGAAGCCTATATTGCCAAAGAAGATATGATTCCGCGTGAAGCTATCCGCATTGGTGATCGCATCCGTGGTTACTTAAAAGATGTTAGATCTGAACCTCGTGGTCCACAACTATTTGTAAGTCGAACTGCGCCTGAGTTACTAATTGCTTTATTTAAGCTTGAAGTGCCGGAAGTAGGTGAAGGATTAATCTCTATTTTAGGCGCTGCTAGGGATCCAGGCTCAAGAGCTAAATTAGCGGTTAAGAGCAATGACCCAAGATTAGATCCTGTCGGAGCTTGTGTTGGCATGAGAGGATCAAGAGTTCAGTCGGTTACCAACGAACTTGCGGGCGAGCGAGTTGATATCATTCTTTGGAATCCAAGTGAAGCCCAGTATGTAATTAACGCTATGTTGCCTGCTGAAATTCAATCTATTGTTGTTGATGAAGATAAACACAGTATGGATTTGGCAGTTGGCGCCGATAATTTATCTCAGGCTATTGGTCGTGGTGGGCAAAATGTGCGTTTAGCCAGCCAACTAACAGGTTGGGAGTTAAATGTATTAGACGCATCAAAAGCTGAACTAAGTGCAGAAGCCGAAGTAGGGAAAATTAAACAACTCTTTATCGATCAATTAGATGTTGATGAAGATATTGCTCAAATATTAGCTGAAGAAGGTTTTATAAGCGTAGAAGAAATTGCTTATGTACCTGTTAGCGAGATGTTGGATATAGATGGATTCGATGAGGACTTGGTTAATGAATTAAGAAGTAGAGCCAAAGATGCTTTACTAATTAGTGCAATTGCCTTTGAAGAAAAAATTGATTCAGTTGAGCCTGCAAAAGACTTACTTGAAATGGATGGTATGGATACGGACTTAGCTTATGAATTAGCAGGTCAGGGTGTTATTACAATGGAAGATTTAGCTGAACAAGCAGTTGACGATTTAGTCAGTCTTCTAGGTATTGATGAACAGCGGGCGGCAAAATTAATTATGAAGGCGCGTGAGCCTTGGTTTGCTTAAGGCACATAGCGAGTAATTAAGGGGTATAAGATGAGCGATAAAACAGTAAGGCAGTTAGCCGAAATAGTAAAGATTCCTCTGGAAAGATTATTAGAGCAATTAAAAGAAGCAGGATTATCTGCAAGTACACCGGATGATTTCATCACTGAAGATGAAAAGATGCAATTATTAGCGCATTTACGTAAGCGTCATGGTAAAGGTGAAGGTGATACCGGTAGTTCGCCAAGAAGAGTAACTTTAGAACGTAGAAAAGTAACTGAAATGAAACAGGCAACTGTGCCTGGTAGCACTACTAAGACTATTAGCGTCGAAGTGCGTAAAAAGAAGACTTATATCAAGCGTAGCGATGTTGAAGAGACTGAAGTAAAAAAAGAAGAACTGCCTGAAGTCGTTAATGTCGCAATTGAAACTGCAACAGTTGCTGAAGTTAGTGCACCCCAAGTTGAAGTGACTGTGCCATTAGTAGAAGAGCCGCAAGCAACTGATACTACGACAGCTGAAGAGCCGATTAAAGTTGAAACGGTTGTATTAGAAACTACTGAACCAGAAGTTGAAGAAGAAACTGTTGATTCAACAGACAGTCTAGCTTTAGGACTTGACGATGACTTAGAAATTGAACCAGTTGATTTAGTCGTATCTGTCGCTAAATTTGATGCTTTAAAAGTTAAAGAAGAAAAGAAAAATAAACAAGAAAAATCTAGCAAATCCAAAGAAGATGAAGAAGCTAGAAAAAAACAGCTAGAAAAAGAACAGCGCTTAGAAGAATCTATCAGAAAAAATGCTGATAAAGTTAGACAACAAGCCGCTGCAAAGCAAGAAACTTTACATCGTAAAAACCAAGATGATGGTGATAGACCTTCTGGAAAAGATGGCAAACGACCTAAGAAAAAAGGTAAGCAACCTGTCCGTAATAATATTCAATCAGATGGTAAACATCAGTTTGAAATGCCAGTAGCTCCTATCGTTAAAGATGTCACGATACCAGAAATGATCATCGTGTCTGATTTAGCACAAAAAATGAGTGTAAAAGCCGCATTAGTGATCAAGCATTTAATGAAGCTTGGCATTATGGCGACTATTAACCAAAGTATCGATCAAGAAACGGCGGCTATTTTAGTTGAAGAAATGGGTCACAATGCTATCATGCAAAGTGATGATGATCTTGAGCAAGAAATGTTGGCTGAGGCGCAGGAAGAAGATAACCGCGTTGAATTGCCTCGTGCACCAATCGTAACCATCATGGGTCACGTTGACCATGGTAAAACATCTTTATTAGATTACATTCGTAAAACTCGTGTTGCAGCAGGCGAGGCGGGTGGTATTACTCAGCACATTGGTGCATACCAAGTTAAAACCGATCATGGTGCGGTAACATTCTTAGATACACCGGGTCACGCGGCATTTACTGCAATGCGTGCACGTGGAGCTGATATTACAGACGTTGTTATTGTGGTTGTTGCTGCAGATGACGGTGTGATGCCACAAACCAAAGAAGCGGTTGAGCATGCAAAAGCGGCTAATGTACCTATCATTGTTGCTGTTAACAAAATTGACAAGCCAGATGCAAACCCAGAAAAAGTGATGCAAGAGCTTTCAGTAATCGATGTTATTGCTGAAGAATGGGGTGGCGATGTTCAGTTCTTGAAGATTTCTGCTAAAACAGGTGAGGGTATCGATGATTTAATTGAAGCCCTAATCGTACAAACTGAAATTCTTGAGCTTAAAGCACCAATTGAAGGGGCCGCGTCTGGTTTAGTTATTGAATCAAGATTGGATAAGGGTCGCGGTGCGGTTGCAACAGTAATGGTGCAAAAAGGTACTTTAGAGAGTGGTCAAATGGTGCTATGTGGTCAAGAATTTGGCCGCGTTCGTGCTATGTTTAATGAGAATGGTAAGGCTATTAAAGAAGCGGGTCCTTGTGTGCCTGTAGAAATTTTAGGTTTATCAGGCACGCCTAATGCGGGTGATGAGTTCTTAGTGGTGCAAAATGAGCGTATCGCAAAAGACTTAGCTAAACATCGTGAAGACCGTAAAAAATTCTCTAAACATGCTGCACAGCAAGCCTCTAAATTAGATGAAGTCTTCTCTAGAATGACTAGCGGTGAACTAGCAAGCGTTAATCTTGTTATTAAGACTGATGTACAAGGTAGTTTAGAAGCCTTACGCGGATCATTAGTTGGTTTATCGAATGAAGAAGTAGAAGTTAAAGTGGTTTTTGGCGGTGTGGGTGGTATTAACGAAGGTGACGCAAACCTTGCGCTTGCTTCGGGTGCTATTTTAATCGGCTTTAATGTGAGAGCGGATGCCACTGCAAGAAAGTTAATTGAAGAGAAAAACATTGATCTTCATTACTACAGCGTTATTTACGATGCGATTGATGAAGTCAAAAAAGCCATTAGTGGTATGTTGGCTCCAGAAATTAAAGAACAAATTGTGGGTCTTGCTGAAGTTAGAGATGTCTTCAAATCACCTAAATTTGGCGCTATTGCTGGATGTATGGTTGTTGATGGTTATGTTAAGAGAAACCTACCTATCCGTGTATTACGTGAAAACGTAGTTATTTTTGAAGGTCAGTTGGAATCTTTACGACGTTTTAAAGATGACGCTTCTGAAGTCAAAATGGGCATGGAATGTGGTATCGGTGTTAAGAACTACAACGACGTTAAACCTGGCGATCAAATCGAAGTATTTGAGCGTATAGAAATTAGAAGAGAACTATAGTCATATGGCTAAAGAGTTTGGTCGTAATGCACGCGTTTCTTCGCAGATGCAAAAAGAGTTATCGTTGATTTTTCAGCGAGATATTGATGATTCAAGATTGGGTTTTATAACAATCAATGAAGTCGTTGTTACCAAAGATCTCGCTGTAGCGAAAGTTTATGTCACCGTTTTAAATGTTGATGACGCAGGTAAACGGGCTAATATAAAAGTTTTAAATGAACTGAGTCCGGTTATTCGCCATCAATTAGCTAAAAGAATGCGCTTAAGACATATTTCTGAATTACGCTTTCATTATGACGATTCATTTGATACTGGTATGCGGGTTGCCGAGTTATTAAGTGATGTTGTTAAGCACGATTTAGATTAATTATAAGTATGGCTAAACGCAAATCTGGACTTAATGTTCATGGCATTATTTTGTTGGATAAGCGTTTAGGGGTTTCATCGAATAGAGCTTTGCAAGAAGTTAGGCGTTTATTTAATGCCAATAAAGCCGGGCACACTGGTAGTTTAGATCCTTTAGCGACTGGATTATTACCTTTGTGCTTTGGTGAAGCCACTAAAGTCTCTGCCTTAATGCTTGATGACGATAAACGATATCAAGTCGTTGTCCAATTGGGTGTAATGACTGACACAGGTGATGCAGAAGGTGAAGTAATTCAGGTTAAACCCGTACCTGTTTTGTCTCAAGCAGAAATCTTATCTTGTTTACAGCAGTTTACTGGGGAAATAGATCAAGTTCCGCCGATGTATTCGGCTTTAAAACAAAATGGTAAAAAACTCTATGAGTTAGCGCGTGAAGGCGTGGTAGTTGATAGAAAAGCTAGACGCATTACTATTTATGAACTTGTATTACTTAAGTTTGATGATGCTCAGGCGGTTACTCCAAATCAATTAACGCTTGATGTCTCTTGCTCAAAAGGTACCTATATTCGCTCTTTAGCAGAAGATATTGGTCATGCCTTGGGATGTGGTGGTACTGTGACACAGTTACGTAGAGTGATGGCTGGTCAGTTTACTATTCAGCAAGCTAAAACAATTGAACAATTAACGGCCATGTCGGAGCAGGAGTTGCAAGACACGTTAATAAGAGTTGATGAACCTTTAGAACATATACCTTTAGTTAGCTTAACAAGTCATCAAGCTACTGCTATAAATTATGGTCAATCAATAGAGTTTAAATTATCAGACGATCTAGGTTCTATAAATACACCCGCACTCATAAGAATGTATCAGGATGATATTTTTTTAGGGTTGGGAGAAATGGGATTAGATGGTAGAATAGCGCCGAAAAAATTGTTTAATATGACAATAGCTTGATTAATAGTTAATTAATCAAGGCAATAACATTGATTTCTACACCCTAACGTGGACGTCAATTTACTCAGAGTTGCATAAGCAACTTTAATTTTAATTTAATCTTAGGGATTATAAATGCCATTTACAGCAGAACAAAAAAGAGCCGTAGTAGAAGCTTATCGTTTATCAGAAACTGATACAGGCTCACCAGAAGTACAAGTTGCTTTATTAACAGCGCACATCTTGCACTTAACTCCGCATTTTGCAGAACACAAAAAAGATAACCATTCTCGTCGTGGTTTATTACGAATGGTTAATCAACGTCGTAAATTGCTAGATTATTTAAAAAATAAAGACAGCGATCGTTACCGCTCATTGATTGAACGTTTAGGTTTACGTAAGTAATACTGTTAAATAGTTAAGCTGCAATTAGAAATACCCGATTCAATTAGCTTGTATCGGTATTTAATTGCAGCTTATTTGATAGACCTTTCGATAACCCTTGGTTGATACTTTAGCCAAACGCCATAGCTGTTAGTTAGGAAAGTAGACAAGCCTAATATAAGCCCTTAAACAACCTTTACACTAAGGAACCCTATAGTGAACCCTATTAGGAAAGAATTTCAGTACGGTGATAATCTCGTAACACTTGAAACAGGTGAAATTGCACGTCAAGCTGATGGTGCAGTTATCATTGATGTAAACGGCACATCTTTATTAGTTACCGTCGTTGGTAAAAAAGATGCAGCAGGAGGGGACTTTTTCCCCTTAACAGTTAATTATCAAGAAAAAGCCTATGCTGCTGGAAAAATCCCGGGCGGTTTTTTTAAGAGAGAAGGTCGTCCAAGTGAACAAGAAACCTTAATTTCAAGGTTAATCGACCGTCCAATTCGCCCTCTATTTCCAGAAGGCTACACAAATGAAGTTCAAATCATTGCCACAGTTATCTCTTTAAACCCTGAAGTTGATACAGAAATTCCGGCTTTATTGGGTGCATCTGCAGCTTTAGCTGTTTCTGGATTGCCTTTTAATGGTCCAATTGGTGCGGCTTGTGTGGGTTATAAAGAAGGTGCTTATTTATTAAATCCAAGCCCTGAAGTATTAAAAGAATCAGATCTAACCTTAGTTGTAGCAGGTACATCACAAGCTGTATTAATGGTTGAATCTGAAGCTATAGGTCTTTCAGAAGAAGTGATGCTTGGCGCTGTCTTGTTTGGTCATGAACAAATGCAAACTGCTATCAATGCCATTAACGAATTTGCAAATGCTGCAGGCGCGGGTGTTGTTGAGTGGGTAGCTCCAGATGAAAATTCTGATTTAGTTGAATTAGTGACTAATGAAGTAGAAGCTGGCATTAAAGCGGCTTATACAGTGCCTGAAAAATTAGTTCGACAAGATCAATTAAAAGCAATCCGTACTGCAGTTGTTGAAAAATTATCAGAAAATTATGCTGAAAAAGATATTAGAGGCATTATTGAGAACTTAGAATATCGCATTGTGCGTAACGCTATTCTTAACGAAGGCAAACGTATTGATGGTCGTCCATTAGACAAAATTAGACCTATTTCAATTAGAACAGGTGTTTTACCAAGAACACACGGTTCAGCTTTATTCACTCGTGGTGAAACTCAAGCTTTAGTAGTTGCGACATTAGGTACTGCACGTGATGCACAAATTATTGATGCCTTAGCGGGTGAATATAAAGAACCATTCATGTTGCATTACAACTTCCCTCCATTCAGTGTGGGCGAAACCGGTTTTGTTGGTTCACCTAAGCGTCGTGAAATTGGTCATGGTCGTTTAGCTAAACGCGGTGTGGCGGCAGTACTGCCAAATATGGAAGAATTCCCATACACCATTCGTGTGGTTTCAGAAATTACAGAATCAAACGGTTCAAGCTCTATGGCTTCTGTTTGTGGTAGTAGTTTAGCGTTAATGGATGCGGGTGTGCCTTTATCTGCGCCAGTTGCGGGTATCGCAATGGGCTTGATTAAAGAAGGCGATAACTTTGCAGTATTATCTGACATCATGGGTGACGAAGATCACCTAGGTGATATGGATTTTAAAGTAGCGGGTTCTGCAATTGGTATCACTGCTTTACAAATGGACATCAAAATTGATGGTATCACCGCTGAAATTATGCAAGTTGCTTTAGCTCAAGCTAAAGAAGGTCGTTTGCATATCTTAGGTGAAATGAACAAAGCGTTGGCAAGCACTCGTGATGAGATGTCTGACTTCGCGCCGCGTATCATTACTTTTAAAATTGATCCTAGTAAAATTCGCGAAGTTATCGGTAAAGGTGGCGCTACTATCCGTAGTATCACAGAAGAAACTGGCGCTAGCATTGACTTAACAGATGACGGTATCGTAAAAGTTGCCTCTGTTGATAAAGCGGCGGGCGAAGAAGCTAGACGCTTAATTGAAGAAATTACCGCTGAAGTTGTGGTAGGTAAAACTTACGAAGGCAAAGTTGTTCGTTTAATGGACTTCGGCGCATTTGTAACAATCTTACCGGGTAAAGATGGCTTAGTGCATATTTCACAAATTTCAGATGAACACGTTGACAAAGTTAGCGATCGTTTAAATGAGGGTGATATTGTAAGAGTTAAAGTACTTGAAATTGATCGTCAAGGTCGTGTTAGATTAAGTATTAAAGAAGTAGAAAAAGAAGAAGAGAGCGCTGCTGAATAAGCTATTTTGCTATCGACTTCATAAAAAGGGCCGAAAGGCCCTTTTTTTATTGCAGGGCACTTAATAAGTGCGCGTTAGGCCTGTTGATTTAGATTGGTGCAATTATCAATAAGTAAAGAGGCTAAATTAGTTAGTACTATAGATTCAAAGTCGACATAACTCTATAACATTAATAGGGTATTGCCACTATCGCTCTCTGTTAAAATAAATATTATAAATACTGGCACTTTATGTGCTTAAATTTTAATATTAGTCTTACATTGCTTTTACTTGGTGTTTTAATTTACATGAAATTAAATAATTCCTCTGCTCAACTTGACACTTATTATCAACAAGTTCAAGACATTATCTTAAATAAACAAGATTGGGTAACTGGTTTGTTGCCTGCAAGTACAGCAGTGACTGTGCATGGGAATTACACAGATGCGTGGGTTAGGGACAACGTTTATAGTATTCTTTCTGCTTGGGGTCTTGCCTTAGCTTATCGGCGGATTGATGGTGCACAAGATCGCACTTATGTGCTAGAACAAAGTGTCGTTAAGTTGATGAGAGGTTTGTTAACGTCAATGATGCGTCAAGCACCTAAAGTTGAAAAGTTTAAACAAACCCAAAAGCCAATTGATGCCTTACATGCTAAATACGACACTAAATCGGGTAACTGTGTTGTGGGTGATGATGAGTGGGGGCATTTACAATTAGATGCGACCTCATTATTTTTGCTGATGTTGGCACAAATGACCGAATCTGGTTTACGCATTGTGTTTACCATTGATGAAGTCAATTTTGTGCAAAACTTAGTGCATTATATTAGCCGTACTTATAGAACACCAGATTATGGTATTTGGGAGCGTGGCAACAAAATTAATCACGGCATAGCGGAGCTAAATGCGAGTTCAATAGGCATGGCAAAAGCCGCCTTAGAAGCCTTGTCTGGTTTTAACCTTTTTGGTAAAGATGGTGGCCAAGCTTCAATCGTGCATGTTATTAGTGATGATATAGCGCGAACTCGAATTACTTTAGAGTCATTATTACCCAGAGAGTCAATCTCAAAAGAAGTGGATTCAGCGGTATTAAGCGTGACTGGATTTCCGGCTTTTGCTATAGATGATGAAGCGATACGTTTAAAAACCGAAGCCTTAATTTGTCAAAAGTTAGAAGGTCGGTATGGCTGTAAACGCTTTTTATTAGATGGTCATCAAACTGTTATAGAAGATCATAATAAACTGCATTATGACCCGCATGAACTTAAACAGTTTATGGATATAGAGTGTGAATGGCCTTTATTTTTTACCTATTTATTATTAAATAATCTATGTGCAGATAATCAAGTAGCTGCCAAAGAGTATCGCGCCAAACTAGAAGCTTTATTGGTTGAGCAAAATTGCCAATATTTATTACCCGAATTATATATCGTGCCTGCAGATTTAATTGCCGCCGAAAAAGCTAATCCACGTAGCCAAGATCGTATTCCTAATGAAAATGTGCCTTTAGTATGGGCGCAAAGTTTATTTATGTTGGGCTGTTTAATTCAAGATGGCTTATTAAGTTGTGATGATATTGATCCACTCGGTAGGCATAAAAAGCTTAAAAATTCGCAAGATTACACCATTCAAATACAGTTAGTTTCGCAAGACGATGAAGTACAAAGGCGCTTACGTGAACATAATATTGAGACGCAAACTTTAGCGGAGCTCGCGCCATTTCAGATCCGCGAGGCAACTGAATTGTCTATGGCTTACACGCAAGTGGGTCGAAATGACCGCATAGGTTTAACCGGTCGACCTTTAAGACAATTGCGTAGTTTAGCTACCTCAAAGTTATATACCCTAGCGGGTGAACCCTTAATATTTACCCCACAATGTCTTAACCAAAAAGGTTTCTATTTAGCGATGGATAATCATTTGTTAATACAAAGATTACGCGTTGAGTTATCTTATATATACAGGCATTGGGATAAACAAGGTAATCCTGTGGTAGCCATGACTATCAAACATAATATGTTAGATAGTCGACACAGCGCTATTCTTATAGATTTTATTAACGAATTACAACAAGGCGTGACTAAAGGGATTCCTGTTAAAGTCGGGGCATTGAAAGATTTTTCAGAAACTTCTAATTATGAAAAAATCAATCAATTACATGACTTTAGATTTTCGGAGGCCAAGTGGGAAGATAGTGAGCGACCTTTTTATCAATTATTACCCACTAACGATGAGCCCTCATTCCCCTTAGATATTTTATTGCTTACCGAGTGGGAAATTGCCAGCGACAGTGAACTGTTTATTCAATTAAATATTCATGCAAATCTGTATGCACAGCTAGAAATATTAATGTTGTTAACCCAACGCCACGGTTTAGATTACGAAACAGGCTTGGTAAACTCAGAAGGTAAAGTCGCTACCGTGGCAGACTTATTATCCGAGTTATACGAAAGGGCAGGTGACCAACATGAGTGGTCAATCGTGCGTCGTTGTGCGGGCTTGTTAGGTAAATATGATATTAACTTAGAACAAGCAGCTACTGAGATATTAGTGAGACAGCACGCATTAACTTTAGGTCGGGCTTATAGTGGTAAAGCCACCTTAAATGGGCCTGCCGATTCCTTTGAGATATTACAACTGATTCGTACATTTAATAATAATGACGCGAGTGAGCATATTATTATCCAAGAGTTAATCATTTATCTAGGTATGCTGATTAAGTCTAAACCCCTATTATTTAAAGATATGCACACCATAAGGGTGGGTCATATCATGCAGTTATTGATAGTTAGGCAAAAGAGAGACTCAGGTTGCGATACCTTAGATCAAGCCTTTAATGAGTTGTTAAGCTTGTCGCCATTCTCTTTATCAAAGAAATTAAAAGAAACTTTAGATGATTTTACTAATACAGAAGAAGAACTAGGCCTTGCCGAAAATTTACATTATGAAGGCAGTAGTCGTAAATTAAACCATGCGCGTTTTTCTGTAGCTATGGATCCTAACAATAGCCAAGAAATTATTAATTGGTATGATTGGCGAGAGCAACAAGGCAGTGTGGGGCGAGAAACTAAAGCCTTTTATGACAGTGTTTGGGAGATTCTGCATCATTGTAAAGGCTTAATGATGGGTGGAAAGCTAAACAGTAAAAATCGTTTAGACAGTGAAAATACCTTGTCCCAAATGACCGAAGGTGAACAAAGCTTTAAATTGGTGGTGAATCATTTACTCAATAAGATTCAGGCACCGGTGTATCGACAATTAACTGTAGAAGCCCTAAAGGTGCTGGCTTTAATCTTTAAAGATAATCCAGAGTTACAAATTGACGATACCTTACTAACAGATATTTTAATCGGCCATGCCGTAAGGTTAAGTTGGTTACAAATTCATCCGGAACATTCATATTCTTATGATGAGCAGGTCTCATCTGCATGGCAAGCGTTTTATCAGTTACCGCCTCATAAAGTTGCCAACGGTATTTTAGATGCGTTAATCTATCTACTTGAAAATAACCAAGAGGCAGCATAAATGATCTTAGCAGGAGATATTGGCGGCACAAAGACAGTTTTATGTCTTTTAATTAAAGAGCCAGATAACAGCACGACGTGCGTTAAAGAAGTCACTTATGCCAGTCAACAATATGCGACTTTTGATGATATTTTAGCCGAATTTTTACCACAAGATGCATCGATAACTTCCGCATGTTTTGGAGTGGCAGGACCTGTGGTTAATCAAGTTTGTAAAACCACTAATCTTCCTTGGTTATTGGATGGTCAGGCTCTTAAAACCCAATTAAATACGTCTAAAGTAAAGTTATTAAATGATCTAGAAGCGATGGCTTTGGGCATGTTGTATCTCCCAGAAACAGATTTAATTGAGTTAAATCCCAATGCAGTTAGTCAAAAAGGCACTTGTGCAGTCATCGCGGCCGGTACTGGTTTGGGTGAAGCCTTGTTATATTGGGATGAAGAAAAATATCACCCGATGGCTACTGAGGGTGGACATACAGATTTTGCGGCTCAAACAGCGCAACAAGATGCTTTATTAGTTTATCTAAGAGAATTAACGCCAGGCCATGTGAGTTATGAACGCATTTTGTCGGGTGTAGGATTTAGTCATTTATATGATTTTTTACGGACCCAAGATTTTGCAGCGCCTTGTGCAGAAGTTGAGCAGTTAAGCGCTGATGCAGATAGAAACGCCGTTATTTCAGGTTTGGGGTCGGCGGGTACAGATCCACTATGCGTAGAAGTCTTGCGCTTATTTGTTGAGATTTATGGTGCCGAAGCGGGGAATCTAGCTTTAAAATCCTTAGCGACGGGTGGCGTGTTTATTGGTGGTGGCATTGGCGTAAAAATATTGCCAGCCATGCAGTCAGGGCAGTTTATTAAGGCATTTATAGCTAAGGGTCGTTTTGAGGCTTTATTAAATACTGTATCTGTAAAACTATCAATTAATCAACGCACCCCATTAATCGGTGCGATACATTATTTTTAAGACAGTTTTTTACAAAAATTGCCTGTAATTGAAGTTTTTTTGTATTTATTTTTTTGTTGCCTTTTTACAAATAACAACGTGATTTAATAAGTTGGTCTTTTTAAGTTCGCCAGTTTTCCAATACTGAGCCTAATCACTTAAAAATTGAGCTGTTGTATAATAACAACGGTTAAGTAAATGTTAAGATTTATAATGCTTCATGCAAAAATATTAGCTTGAAATTGTTGTTTAATAAGAGGATTATTTGCACTCTAGTTAACCAACGGTAGGGGTATAAGGCATGAAAATTATAAAAACTATGATCTTAGTGGCGAGTCTTTTTGCAATAGCTGGAGCAGCTTTATTTCAATTAATAATGCTTTTAGCTAATTTAGGACATCCCAGCAAGACATACAAACATAGCATTTCGTAGTCACGTTTAAATAATCGGTTTAAAATTCAGCTTATAGACAATGTCGTTATAGATTGTAACGACAGTTGTTTATCCTCGTCATTATTGATAGAAAAATAACTATTTTGTCCAAAAAAACCACCAATCAAACAACCCAAAAGTGGGTTGAAGGTGATATACGCTTAGTAGGTTTACTTGATACGCGCATGATAGGTTTGTTAAAAGCCATAGCAGAGTCAGGTTCAATTAACCAAGCCGCCAAATTAGTTGGCTTAAGCTATAAAGGTGCTTGGCAGATAATAGAAAAAGCCAATAACATGGCACCTAAGGTATTAATATCGACAGCAACAGGTGGGGCAAAAGGTGGTGGTACCAGCCTAACAACCGCAGGACAAGCCTTATTAGAACTGTTTAATCGTGTGGATACTGAGCATAAAGTATTTTTACAAAAAATAAATCAAAAATTAGCAGACGACCCCGTTGCCCAGTTATTACTCAAGCGTTTAGTTATAAAAACCAGCGCCACCAATCAATTATTTGGGAGCATAACGGCCATCGAAATAGGCGCCGTAAATGCCCAAGTCGTGGTTAAATTAAAAGGAGGAGAACAAGTCGTCGCCGCTATTTCTTTAGCAGATCTAAATCAACTTAATTTAGTGGTAGATGGTGATGTCATTTTATTGATAAATGATCCAGAAATTATCATGATGACAGATCCAGAGTCATATCAGTATTCATCACGTAATTGTTTGGCGGGTAAGGTAATGCGCATTCAAACAGATGGCATAGACGCAGAAGTAGTGATACAACTGTCGAGTGGCGATAGCATAGTCGCCATGATCACCCAAGCCAGTGCAGAAAGCATGAATTTAAAACTCGACACCCCAGTTTATGCCCTATTTAAAAGCAACTCCGTCATATTAGGTACCCATTAACAACTTTAATTGCAACAGACTTTAATGTCAAAAGCGTGTTCGTTAAAATAAACAGCGAGCCCAAATTATAGGGTGTGTAGTTACATTGTAAGTAAATATAGCGTGGGTTGAATGACAGTTATAGGGTATGCTGAACGCTAGTGAAGCGCACCAAATGTAAATGAAACACCAACCCCAATGATGCACCACGCTTTGCTTGATGCGCCTTCTAGCATCGGCACATCCCTATGTATATTTCAATTGATTTATGTTCAAACATATCTATATTCAAACGTATGTACATTTCAAATTTTGAATGTTCTATTCTACTAAATGTTCTAGTCTGGCGGAGTTACAATTTTTTTATGCTGATTGAGTTTGCGTAGCGGGTCGCGGAGATTCTTTTTATACCTAATAAACACAGGGCAAAGCTTAATACGGCACTGCCGAGTATCCAGATATCTTTATTGGCGGTGGTATCGTTGATAAAGGCATCCGTTAAAAATGTACCAACAAATAAAGCTAATAAGGGTAGTAAATACATTAATAGCGAGGCGTTGATTAAGATATTTTCATCGATTGAAATAATAACTTTGTCACCCAGTTTAAAGTCATCAGAATTAATTAAGCGTAGGGATTTTTTTTCTAAAAGTTGGCTTAGCGCTTGGGTGCTACAGCTTGATTTTTGTTGGCATCCTGCACACCCATGGGTGTTTAATTTATCAACCCAGATGTTATGTGCATCAACTTTAACGATGACGGCTTGTTCTTCTATCATAACTATCTTTGTTCTCTGTTATTAAGCAGGCTAGCATCTTAATCTAGCGCTGTTAATTAAACTAGGGCTAATGAATTTAACCAAGTATGGACGCGCTCGGTTGTTAGCTCTTTTTGATTATCTTGATCTAAAGCCAGCCCCATAAATTGACCATCAATGATGGCTTTTGATTTTTTAAAAGTATAACCTTCGGTTGGCCATAATCCTATTAAATTTGCCCCACAAATATCAAATTCTTCATATAAATAATAAACCGCGTCTATAAATTCGTCAGGATAACCTTTTTGATTACCTAACCCGTAGATAGCCACTGTTTTACCACTGAAGTCTTGGCCTTTTAAAGTAGGTATAAATTCTTCCCAGCTTTCAGTTTGATTACCTGTCGATAAGCCGGGTACTTGGCCGTCACCATAGGTAGGTATGCCCAATATTAAGGTATCATAATTTAATAAGTCTTCGACGGTGGCATTTCTAATGTTAACCGGTTTAGCTGCCAATTCAGGGCCCAGTATAGTGGCTATGTCTTTAGCAACTCTGCGAGTATTGCCACTATCTGTTCCAAAAAATAGTCCTATTTTTGCCATGATAGCCTCACTTTAATTGAATACATTGGGTCTGTTGTTGTTTTAGAACTGCATAGATAATAGCTAGTTAAAAAAAGATTCTCGCTTAGGGATTAAATTTTAATCTGTAATAAACCCGAAGTTGAACTCTCTGATAAAGCTTGCCATTCTTCAGGTGTATAGGCTTTAACACTTAGTGCATGTAACTTACCTGAGGCCAAGGGTTCTTTTAAAGTCGCCATGACGAGTTGCTGTTTTTTTACTAATGATAGGTCAGTAAATTGTGTACTAATTACTGTCACGGTTAAATCACAGCCCATACCATCAATAATAACTTTAGCATCTGGGATGCCTTTTAATACCAATTGCTCAGCATCTTCTTTTGATATTGATTCATCATGAGATTCAGCTTTTTCAGGTAAAGCGGTTTGTAAAATAGGTAATAGGCTGCCGTTATTAGATAGTTCTTCTAAAATATCGCAACCGCCAATCAGTTCTGCATTTACAAAGAGTTGCGGGTAGGTTGGCCATTGTGAAATCTTGGGTAATTTTTCACGGATAAAAGGTGCTTCAAGTACGTTTACATAAGAATATGGAATTTTAGTTGCGTTTAAAATGTTAACTGCTTTGCCAGAAAATCCACACTGGGGGTTAGACGGTATGCCCTTCATGTAAAGAATAATGGGGTTAGTGGCAAGTTGATGGTGTATTTTTTCTTCAGTTGTCATAAGTTTCTCTTAGGGTGGGGCATAATAATTTTATAAGGGTATTTTTTAGTTCAGTTTTAGCCAGCTTGTTCGCGGATTTTTTCTGGATCTTTTAGTATCAATATAACCTCACTTTCACCTTTGACCGTTTCAGCATCAATCACGCATTGATCTATATCTTCACGTGAGGGGACATCGAACATGGTTTTTCTAAGGATTTGTTCCATAATACTGCGTAAACCACGCGCCCCTGTTTCTCTTTCAATGGCTTGTTGAGCAATTTCAACTAACGCGTCTTGTTCAAATTTTAATTCCACATCTTCGTAAGCAAACAATTGTTGGTACTGTCTAACTAAGGCGTTTTTAGGCTCAGTTAATACTCTAATCAGTGCATCAGTATCTAGAGGTTCTAAAGGTGCAAGTATAGGAAATCGTCCTATAAATTCTGGAATTAACCCAAATTTGCGTAAATCACTGGGTTGGGTCGCATTTAATAAGGCTTCTAAAGAAGGTTTTTCTGCTGTGTCATTTACTGGTGCATGAAAGCCAATGCCAGAGTTGGTAGGAGTGAGGCGTTTTTCGACATGTTTTTCCAGACCCGGAAATGAGCCACCCGCAATAAATAAAATGTTACGCGTATCAATGGTGGTTTCGCCGTCTTTATTGCGTTGGCCTTTGCCATTCACTTTAACATGGGAACCTTCAACTAATCTTAGTAAGGCTTGCTGTACACCTTCACCTGATACATCACGCGTGCCGGTTTGTTGTTCGGGACTGCGGGCAATTTTGTCAATTTCATCCAGATACACAATACCCCATTCGGCATTAGCCATATTACCTTCGGCTACATCTAACAATCTAACGAGAATATTTTCAACATCATCACCCACATAACCCGCTTGGGTCAGGGTAGTTGCATCTGCAATAACAAAGGGTACGCCAACAATTTTGGCTAAGGTGCTGGCTAATAATGTTTTACCGGTACCTGAGGGGCCTATGAGTAATATATTCGATTTACCAATTTCCACTTCTTTATCGTAGGTACCTAAGCCGGCATTGCCACTTTCATGTTTTAAGCGTTTGTAATGGTTATAAACTGCAACTGATAAAATCTGTTTGGCTAGGTCTTGGCCAATAATGTACTGATCAAGGTGCTCTTTGATTTTAGCGGGAATAGGTAAGGGGCCTTGCATCTCGGAGAGTTCTTTTTTTTGGCTCCAATTACTGACTACTTGGTTGGCTAATAAAACACAGTCTCCACAGATAAACCCGTCGCTACCTGCAATTAAGGGTACTGTAGGTGCTTGGGCTATGCCACAAAATGAGCAGTGTTTTGTTTCTTTAGCACTCATAAATAACTCCCTCTTTTATTTGGGTAAACTAGATAACCAAGCGCGTTGACATTTTTGTCGAGCTCTATCGCTCATCATTTGGCGTATTTTGGGTATGGCTTTTTGTAAGGATAAGGTTTCTGCGCGTTGTATTTTTTGACATAAAACTAAATGAAAACCGATTTCTGATTGTACCGGTTGGCTTATTTCGTCTTCTTTTAGTTTAAATAACACCGCATCAATTTCCGGATACAGTTTTCCTTTGGGCACTGTACCTAAAGTACCCCCTTGTAATGCAGTTGGGCATTCAGAGTGCTTTAATGCCAAATCAGCAAATTTATAAGGTTTCTTTTGGAGTTTTGTATACAATTCTTGACTACGACTTAAGGCATTTTCATAAGTATTTTCTGGATAATCTGGATTAATACTGATAAATATATGGCTGACATCCCTCAGTTCAGGTCTATGAAATTGCTCTTTATGTAAATGATAGTAAATACCTATTTCAACTTCGCTGATTGTAGGTGAGCGCGCTGCGACCATTTCAAGCACAACATCAATTTTACATTGCCTGAATAATCCAGAACGTAGACTAACTTCAGTAAGATTGTTTTTTTCTAGATCGATTAAAAAAGACTCTTCATCTACATAGCGATTGCGTATTTCTTGATAGGCTTTATGCAATTCTGCTTCTGAGATGATGACTGAGCCAGCCTCTGGGGTTTTTAAAATACGCGTTTCAATACTATACTCATTAGCCGCTTGCTGTTTTGCTTGGGCTAATTCTTGTTCTTGTAATTCGGTAGGTTGCTTTTTAAATAAGCTTAACGAGGCTCTTAATAGCGTATAAGAATCTGTTGGCTGTAAATTCATAGTGGCAGTCATAGTTAACCCTCTGGTTCATTAAATGATTCAGGGTAGGCTGGGTCTAAGGCGGTTTCGGGGATTAATAAGGTTCTTCCGTCAAAAACGACATGATATTTAATATTTTCATCATCTCTAATCACTTTAAACACTTCGCCTATCGTGCCTTTTTCAAAGAGAATATTGCCTTGTATGCCTAAATCAATATTGCATACGACCCTATCTCTAAACTCAAATCGACTTGGGTTCCAAGGTTCCTCTGCACCAATAAGTTCTTCCAGCCGACAGCCCACCATGCGACCATGATTTAAAAAATGCACGGTAAAAATGACTTGGTCTTGTAAGAAGGTACCCACTTCAATGACATTACCGACACTGCCCCGACGAATTAACAAAGTGCCCACATCTAAGCCAGGGTAGGTGCCATCATTACGAACGTTACGAGTGACTCTTACAGATTCGCCGTATTCGAAGCGCCCTTCATCATAGCGTTCGGGTTTCATACTTTTATATCACCTAAGGCCACAAAAGCAGATTGAGGTTCACCCATAGAAAATACTTTAAAGACCTTTTCTGTTTGCGCATCTGATACCACAAAATCTTGGTAAGCGCGGTCTAATAATTTGCTGTAAACAGCCCTTAATGCCCCTTCATGTTCGGGCATATCATCTTTACCTTTTTGCAAATAATCATGAAAACGTTGCAAAATATGTAAGCGATTTACATGAACTACAGAGGGTTCATAATCAAGTTCAAAATATTGTAAAAAATCCTCTGCGGATTCTAAATCTTCCAAATCATCTAAAAAGCTCATGGCTGTACTCCAACTTGATTAAAGGGGACCAACTAGATTAGTGTCTTGAGTGACTAAATAAATCACTAAACTAATAAATAAAATTAAACTCACTAAAGCGAGCGGGGATATGTTGCGTTCTTTTAACATGAGCAGACTCCAGATAAGGTAAATAATTAAAATGGGTATTAAGTTTCCTGCTGTCGTTTAAGCACTAATTCTAATAAGCCCTGCGCACCAATGCGGTCTTTACTATCTAAGGAGATTAATTTCTCAAAGATACTTTTGCTAAGATCTAGCCTTTCTAAACGCATATTTAAAAAGCCGATGGCTTTTAAGGTAAAGAGATACAACCTAACTTGGGTTAGTAAATTAATGGGGGTGTTGTTAATATGATGCGCTTGAATTTCTTGCCAATCTTCAGGAAAATCAACTAAAGGTCTAATCACGGCAAGCGCTTTAAGGGTAGCTGCTAAAGCGTCTTCAAGCCGATGTTGATAATAGTAAAACCGGTTTAAGGCGACTAAAACATTAAGTGAGTTTGGTGCTAAAAAGTAGGCTCTAAGTAAGGGTAATTCAGCGTCACCACTGGCATAGTTTTCGGCCGCGGTTTTAATCATAGTTTCTACTTCGGGTGCATCTTGATTTTCAAAATACAAGCCTTGGGCTTCAAAATCTAATAAATCCATTAATGCCTCGCCGCTAGTTTAACTGGACTGTCTTTTTTAGGAGTGCACAAAGTTTCTGCCTCACAGGTATCACAATCTTCTTCTAAGCTAGTTTCATTTAAAAGAGCTTGTTTTGCTTCAAGCTCATCAATGCGTTCCATTAAGCAAGAAATGGCTTTACCCACTGGATCAGGAATCAAATGATGGTTAAGGTCAATGCCTTGCCTGTTCTGAATTTGCGTACCTTTAGTCTGAATAATACGACCGGGTATACCAACAACAGTACAACAGGGTGGCACATCTTTAACGACTACTGAGTTAGCGCCAACTCGCACATTATTACCTAAAGTAATGGCGCCTAAAATTTTGGCGCCAGCACCAATCAATACGTTATTACCAATAGTTGGATGACGTTTTTCTTTATGCCAAGTAGTGCCACCTAAGGTCACGCCATGATATAAAGTCACATCGTTGCCGATTTCTGTAGTTTCACCAATCACAACGCCTAGGGCATGATCAATAAATAAGCGTCTACCAATTGTGGCGCCTGGATGAATCTCAACATTGGTAAACGTTTTAGCGATATTTGCCATCATACGCGCTGATAATTTCCAGTTAGCTTTCCATAGGCGATGACTAATTCGGTGTATTAAGACGGCATGTACACCAGAATAGGTTAATAATATTTCCCAAACATTATGGGCGGCGGGGTCTCTGCCAAACACACAATGCACGTCTTCATGCCATTGTTTAAAAAACGTCAAATTCGACATGACCTTATCCAATTAGTTTAATTGCCAGCCAGTGTTTTCAAGGGAGGGGCGGCCAGGTATTCTAAAAAAAGAGCCTGGATAACGATCATCTTGATCAGGGATCTCTAACGCCTTGCTTGCTTCTACTTCACTTGTTTCAAGTTCTGTTTGCTCATTCATGGTGCTATCCTCTTACAGGTTTTGATGAAATAAATTAAGTTCTTCGGGTTGTGGCGGTCTTTTAGTCATACAGACAAAGTGTCTAACTTGCGTTAGCAATTTTTGGGCTTGTATACGATTAACCACAATACCCAGTTGTTTATAGGCATAGATAACGCCTTGGGTGCCCGAGTGTTTACCTAAAATCAGTTGATGGCTACGCCCAACAATGGCTGGGTCAACGCCTTGATAATTACTCGGATCTTTTAAAAGCCCATCGACATGAATGCCCGCTTCATGGCTAAAGACATTTTTACCAATTAAACTTTTTCTGCTACCAATCGCATCACCCGATGCGGTGGCGACTTGTTCTGAGAGTTGGGGGAATTTTTGTAAACAAATGCCGGTATCAAAGCCGTACAATTGTTTTAAACCAACCACGACTTCCTCTAAGGCGGCGTTGCCGGCTCTTTCACCTAAGCCATTTACGGTCGTATTAACGTGAGTTGCACCAGCAAGTGCCGCTGCCATGGTATTTGCAGTAGCAAGCCCTAAATCATCATGGGCGTGCATTTCAATTTCTAAATCAGTAGCGGCTCTTAAGCGTTTGATAGTTTCAAAGACGCCAAAAGGTTCCATTATGCCAACTGTGTCAGCAAAGCGAATGCGTGTAGCTCCAGCTCTTTGAGCCGTTTCAGCCATTTGTATTACAAAATCAATATCTGCGCGTGAGGCATCTTCCATGCCCATACACACGTCTAAACCAAGATCTATCGCTTCTGTTATGCAAGCGTTGATGGTGTTAAGAACCCAAGCACGGCTTTGTTTGAGTTTATGTTGGATATGTTGATCGGAAGCAGAAATGGACAAATCCACTTTATGTACATTTAAACCTAAGCAACTTTGTAGGTCATCATGGCGCATTCTGGACCAAACTAGCAGTTTTGAGGGTAAGTTTAAAGCCGCGATAGCTTTAATTTCTTCCCGTTCAACTTCACCCATAGCGGGAATACCAATTTCTAATTCAGGTACCCCCATGTCCGCCAATTGAATAGCTATTGATAACTTCTCTTGCAAAGAGAAGGCTACACCAGCCGATTGTTCACCGTCTCTTAGTGTAGTGTCATCAATAATAATTTGGCGGACTTGGGTTTTCATATCGGACAACTATTAAGCGTAAGTTGGAGCAAAAGCTTGTTCTGGGTTTGCCACTGGGCCATCGCCATCCCAATAGGGTGATAATTTACGCAATGTTTTGACAATACTTGGCATGACTTCTAACACGGCATCAACTTCTGCCATGGTGTTATAACGCGAGAAAGAGAACCGAATAGTACCGTGTGCCGCTGTATAAGGAATATCCATGGCGCGCATGACATGTGATGGCTCAAGTGATCCAGAGGTACAAGCCGAGCCACTGGATGCGGCAATACCGGCTTTATTTAAGAGCATTAAAATTGATTCACCTTCAATATACTCAAAAGCGATATCGGTGGTATTAGGTAAACGGTTGTAAAGGTCACCGGTAACAAAGCAATGTGGAATGCTTTCTGTAATGCCTTTTTCTAGGCGGTCACGCATTTCTTTAACTGTGGTGTTTTCGTATTCAATGTAGTTTAGGGCAAGTTCACAGGCTTTACCTAAGCCCACAATCGATGCAGAGTTTTCTGTGCCGGCTCTACGACCACGCTCTTGATGGCCACCGCGTAATAAAGGTCTGTAACGTGTGCCTCTACGCAGATATAAAACACCAATGCCTTTAGGTGCGTGTAGTTTATGGCCTGACAAGGACAACATATCAATCTTGGTGTCTTGCAACATCATGGGTATTTTGCCGACAGCCTGAACGGCATCGGTATGAAACATAACACCGGCAGCATGAGCTAACTCAGCCATTTCGGCGACCGGAAAGATAGTACCGGTTTCATTATTGGCCCACATAATTGAAACGATCGCAACTTGATCAGATAATAATTTTTTATAAGATTCAATATTTAAGCGTCCCGCTTTATCAACCGGTAATCTATGTATGGTGTAGCCTTCTTTTTCAAGATGCTCACATAAACTAAGAATGGCTGGATGTTCTACAGTGGTAGTAATGATTTCTTTTTTATTGGGTTGGGCTTTAATCGCAGATAATAAAGCCGTTGAATTAGATTCTGTACCACACGAGGTAAAGATGATTTCAGAATCGTGTTCACAGCCAATTAAAGCTTGTACCTGTTGGCGCGCATTTTTTAAACCACGTGCTACACCATCAGCAAATTTATGAATAGAAGAGGGGTTACCGTATTGCTCAAGAAAATAGGGGATCATGACATCCACTACTTCATGATCAACTTTAGTGGTGGCATTATTGTCTAAATAGATATCAGCCATTACGCCACCTCAATCTGTGCAAGTTTGCTCATTTCTGAAGCGGGGACTACTTTAATAAACTCGCCCATTACTTCCATTAAACGTTGTTGAATGCCCGCAATGGTCATTGCTGCCATTTGGCAACCGTTACAAGCACCTGTCATATTGACATAAGCGGTATTACCAATCACTTCAACTAACTCTACATCTCCACCGTCTGCTAATAAAGACGGTCTTAAAGATTCTAAAACTTCTTCAATTTTCTTGATGCGTTGTAAGTTAGTCATTGGGCCTTTAACAGCCGTTAGCTTTTCTGGTTGCGCAACCGGTGCAGCAGTAGGGTCAAATTTTTCACCTTTCTCTGCTAATACTTTTTCAAGAATGGCTTCAATGTCTTCATGACAAGCCGCACAACCGCCACCCGCTTTAGTGAAGTTGGTGACATCTTCAACTGTGCGTAATTTATTAGCCCACACCATTTCTTCAATCATCACCGCATCAATTGCAAAACATTTACAAATTAAGGCGCCTTCTTCATGATCATCTTTCCAAACTTCACCACGGTAATTAGCGATAGCTGCTTGTAAGGCTTCACGCCCCATCACAGAACAGTGCATTTTTTCGGGTGGTAAACCTTCAAGTTGAGCTGCGATATCTTGGTTAGTGACTTTTAAGGCATCATCAATCGTCATCCCAATAATCATTTCTGTTAATACAGAAGAAGAGGCAATGGCAGAGCCGCAACCAAAAGTTTGAAATCCGGCTTCCAGAATTATTTCTGAATCATCATCTACTTTAAGGGTTAGTCTTAAGGCATCGCCACAACTGATTGATCCAACTTCGCCTGTGGCATTTGCATCAGCAACCGCACCCGCATTTTTTGGATTAAAAAAGTGTTCTTTAACTTTGTCTGAATAGTCCCACATGACAGGTTCCTCGGCTTAAATAGTTGGCGGTTAAGAGCAGGTTTTAGTCCCTGTTCCTTCTGAATTGGTATTAAAAGACGTACCACAAGCACAACTTTTAACGGCGTTTGGATTAGTAAACTTAAAGCCGGAGCCTTCTATACTGTCTAAAAAGTCAATGGACATGCCATCTAGCATCGGCAAGCTAACGGGGTCAATAAAGACTTTTACTTCACCACATTCAATAACGGTATCAACTTCTGCAGGTGTGCCTTCTAGTTTTAAACCATATTGATAACCGGAGCATCCACCATCGGTTACTTCAATTCTAAGTCCTGCTGTGGGCATTTCAGATCCTGCAATAAATCGTCCAACTGCGCTAACTGCTTTGTCTGTTAAGGTAATCATTTTGTATTCTCCTGACTGAGTGGCATCGTTCTTGTTATTACTAATAGCAACCTGTATGCCATTTATTTTTTTTACGCTAATTGCTTGTTTGTTAGAGGTTTAATTAAAAAGTGGTGTTGTAAGATCGACATAAAACTCCGTGTTTTTATGACATACAGGACTAACAATGTAAGCTTTCCTACAAAATGACGAGGATTTGAAATGAAGGTAGAAGATTTAGATATTGGAGATGTTGTGTATGCAGCCCGTTTAATTGCCGATGATGGATCTATACCCGGTGGTATGGAGGGCGATGTCTTAGCTGAAGCAGGTACTAGAGGGGTTATTACTTTGATTGGTCATATTGAAGAAGATCCTACCCGAACGGTGTTTTTAGTACGTTTTGAAGATAAAAATATGAACTTGGGTAATCCAGTGGGGTGCTGGACAGATGATTTAATCGTTGAACCTAAATTAGTGACACCGCCATCATTACAATAAGTGTTAAAGTTGCGTAGTAATTTTATTAATAAGCGTTTTCTGGGATGTAACTAAGGCTACATTAAAAATATGACTAAGAAAAGTGAAGCGGTTTTAAATTACCATCAACGCACCAAGCATACTTTACAGCGCTATGCAAAGGGCCCAGAATCAATCGATTGGGAAGATCAACCGGATCATTTCCGGCATTTTTCGGGTTGTGAGATTGTTGATTTGCCATTGCCAGGCACTGAGCTTGATGTGTTGTTCTCAGCGTTAGATACGCCAGAAGCTATTCCTGTACAGCCATTGAATCTTGTTAATATTGGTTTATTGCTTGAGTTGGCGTTTGGTTTGTCAGCTTGGAAACAATTTGGCCCAAGTCGTTGGCCCTTACGTTGTAATCCTTCCAGTGGTAATTTGCATCCGACAGAAGTCTACTTGATAAGTGCCGAGTTAGAAGGACTTAAAGCCGGTGTTTATCATTATGTGAGTCATGATCACGCGCTAGAACAACGCTGTCGGTTTTCTGACAATTTACCCAATGCCAGCCTATATATAGGTTTGTCGTCTATCCATTGGCGTGAAGCTTGGAAATACGGGGAGCGAGCGTATAGATATTGTCAGCATGACTTGGGTCATGCCATAGGGGCATTACGTTATGCGGCAGCTACTTTAGGTTGGTCTATTGAATTGCTAGCAGAAGCCGCTGATGCAGATGTTGCGAACCTATTAGGTATTGATCGAATCGAAGAATTTAAGCCCTCAGAGCAAGAGTCACCTGATTTATTGTGTCGAATAAATTTAGGGCATGGATATACGAGTGCTACTGAGATTAATCATCGTGCGCTTGATGATTTATTGGCTGCTGTTGCAACTGGCATTTGGTTTGGTAAAGCCGATAGTCTTAAAGCCTACCATATGTATAAATGGCCGATTATTGATGAGGTGTCTGCAGTGGCTCATAAACCTCGTACTGTTGAGCCAGATTATCAGGCGGTTGCTTCTGCTGTATTGCCCGCACTGACAACCCAAACGGCGTCTACATTAATTCGGCAACGCCGTAGCGCCCAACATTTTGACGGTAAGATGCCTGCTATGGCAAAAGCGGAGTTTTATCGAATACTTTCTGCTGTATTACCCACTGCACCGGCATTTAAAGTATGGCGCTGGTCCCCTAAAATACATTTGTTTATTTTTGTGCATCGTATTGAGGGCTTACAACCGGGGATTTATGCTTTACCCAGATATCATGAAGCATTAGCACAGCTTAAAGCCGGGACATTAGAAGAATTTTCATGGCAAGCAATGAGTGCACAGTTGCCTTTATATCGCTTACATACAGGGGATTGCCGGCAGTTTGCAAAAACACTATCTTGTCATCAACCCATCGCAAGTGATAGTGCGTTTAGTTTGGGAATGGTAGCAGAATACAGTAACGAAATAAATGATGCGCCTTGGCATTATCGACGCTTATTTTGGGAGACAGGTTTAATAGGGCAGGTGTTATATTTAGAAGCAGAAGCTGCTGGCTATCGAGGTACAGGCATAGGCTGTTATTTTGATGATAGCGTGCATGAGTTATTAGGGTTTAAAGATGATCAGTTTCAGAGTTTATATCATTTTACTATCGGTAAACCCTTAGAGGATAACCGCATACAAACTTTGCCTGCTTATGAGCATTTATTCAATAAACGTGCTTAATATTAAGCTGGTTTCAGCGCCACCTTCGGGTTTATTTCGAAGTATTAATTCTGCCTCATGGAGTTTGGCAACCAATTGCACTATGCGTAAACCTAGGCCATTTAAAGCCTTCTGTTCTAAATCTAAATCAGAGTAACTGTGTAATTCATCAGCGGATAAAGGAAATCCAGATCCTTGATCAGATATGATTAATTTTATTGTGTCATTGATAAACTCGGCGCTAATCGTGATTTCTCCGCCACCGTGTTTGATACTATTATTAATTAAATTATATAAATAGCTTTGTAAGGCCATTGGCTTATACCGTATCTTTGGCATAGGCCCAAAACATAATTTAAGGTTAAAATTTGAATAGTTAAATTTTTCAACGACTTCAGTTATATAGTCTCCAAGATCGCCGATCTGCCAGTGTTCTGTTTCTTCGATATTAAAGCGTGCTAATTCTATAAATCGATGTAAAACAGCGTTCATTTCTTCTATGTCTGCATGTATACCGTTCGTTAAATCGTTTACTTCGGGGGTTAAGATTTTTGTGGCAACATGTAATCTTGATAATGGTGTTCTTAAGTCATGAGAAATGCCGGCTAATAAAAGTTTCTGCTTTTTGATCATGTTTTCTATGTCTGTTTGCATGGTCTTCATAGCCTGACCTACTTCGCGAATTTCTTTAGGGCCACTGGGTTCAATCATAGTGCTATCAATATCTTGACCAATCAGTCTAGCTTTTGTAGCCAGATTTTTTAAAGACCTATTTAAAAATAGGGCGGCAAGGTGCGCAGAGAATAATGAAAAGAAAAAGGCAATAACCAAATAAACTACCAACATATTATTAATGGCGGTTCTATATAGTTCGGGGAATCCTAATGAAAACTGCGGAATTTTATGATGATGAAGCCAAATAGTCTTTTCAGGCAAGGCTTGATAACTCATGGTAATGCTATGGTTTGATTTTTGTTCTATTGCTGTATTCCAAGATTTATACGCAGAAATATTGGGTAATGCATCGTGCGGTTGCATGTTGTTCCATAATAAAGTCATCCCTGTACTTTGTTTTAAGTGTTCGGAAAATTGGTTATTGGCATCTTTAAAGCCCGATGCATTAAGTTCTTGGGCGAAATAAGACAGTGATTGCGTAAAGTTAGCAAATTGCTGACCCACTTGATTGCTAATAAATAATGCAAACAGTATGCGCATCAACACTATCAAACTGATCATAAAAGCAAAGATTAGCAGGAATAATCTGCCAAACAGAGTTTTAGGTAGAAATTTCATGATTATCTTAAAGATTTTTAATATCTCGTGTTAGGATTAATCATAACATAGCCCAGTCCTCTTACGGTTTGTAGGTATATTGGGTTTGATGGGTCAGTTTCTATCAATTTACGTAAGCGATACACCTGTGTATCAATAAATCGACCGTCCACTTCACTATCCTGGCCTTTAATAAGGTAACTTAATTGCTCTCTGGAAAGAGTGGTACCTATCTGTTGTGTTAATACTTTTAGTAAAGAAAACTCTCCGTGAGATAAATTTATTTTTTTGTCGTTAAACATTAAACAGCGTTGGGCTAAATCTAATACATAATCCCCAAATTCTAAAAACACGCCATTAGTATCGGGCACTCCTGCTGGTACGCGTGGCCGACGGCGTAACATGGCCTGAATATGCGCTAATAACACATCTACATTAAAAGGTTTGGCCATATAATCATCTGCACCGCATTGTAAACCGGCAATAGAGTCATTTTCGCTACCATTGGCTGTTAACATCATAATCAATGGGCTGTTTTCTTGTGCATGTAATCGACCACAAACCGATAAACCATCTTCCCCTGGCATCATCCAATCTAAAATAATTAAATCGTAAAATGAGCGAGTTAGTTTATAGTTCATCTGTTCTGCATCTGCGACGCAGTCAACTTCAAAGCCCTTATCCGTTAAATAGTATTTTAAAAGTGAGCGTAACCGAGGATCGTCATCAACAATTAAAAGTTTGGCAAGTGTTGTCATTTTGTCCTAAGTTAAATGCACTAGGCTGCCAAAAGGCAGCCTAGTGCGTTGGTTAGCAGTGCTTAATTAAAGAAATTTTGTATGTGGCTAAGGGGGTTAGATACAGATCAAACTTAATAATCGGGACTAAGTCTGTACTATTCAGTGTCTTTAAAATTACCACCTTTATTAGGAGTCCTCTAGTAGTCAATTGTCACAGATTGTCACAAGACAAGCTTAATTTGGCAGAGTAACTATTAATATAAATAAAAAAATAATACAACTGATATCTGAAGCTTAAGTTTTGATCTATTTTATATCAATACAAAAAAAACATTTAAGTTGAATGCACTGAATATTCATTGATTAAAATGTTAATTTAATAATTTTGTGTTTTATATTTTTTTAGGCGGTTTATGTTATTTTAAGCGATCAAAATGGTTTTTAAAATTTCTATTTAGTGCAATATTAATGCTTAATTTTTTTAATGTATATCCCATTATATATGGGTATTTAATGGATATTTGACTTTAAAAAGTTAATCAATCTCTTATAAATTGTATTTATAATCCTCTCCTCAAAATAGTCTTAGAATCTGAATTAGTTGTGTACCCATGAGTGGTAAATTTAAAAAGTTTTTGTGACATTTTGTGACAATTCCAAACTAGTATAAATCCTGTCAAATGCTATTGTAGATCTGCAGTTTAAAAGTCGTATAAGTTCTTATATTTATAGGGCTTCTTGCAATAAATTTAAACATCGCGCGTCTTACATTGATTGATACTAGGAACTTAAATATGAATAAAGCATCTATAAAACCATTGGCTGTTGCCATGCTCTTGGGCGTTACCCCGCTTACAATTTCGTCTGCTTATGCTGTTGTTGCAGTGGATCCAATTATTATTAAGGGTGATAAAGGAGATTCTGGAACAAAGGGAGATTCAGGTTTAAAAGGTGACTCTGGATTTAAAGGCGATAAAGGTGATTCTGGAATAGGCTTAACCGGTCCACAAGGACCTGCCGGCCCAGCTGGCCCGATTGGTGCGACAGGACCTGCAGGCCCAACGGGTTTAACCGGTGCAACAGGATCGATAGGACCTATGGGGCCTCAAGGATTTACAGGGGCAACGGGCCCAGCTGGTACTAATGGTGTTGATGGCGCTACTGGCCCTGCCGGCCCAGCGGGTTCAACAGGTCCTGCTGGCGCAAAAGGTGATACAGGCGCAGTAGGACCAGCGGGCCCAGCTGGTTCAGGTAGTTCTTTCTCTTATTCAATGACATGTGGTGCAAATGGTACTTCTGCTTGTAAGATTGGTACTAAGGGACCCGGTGGTGGCTGGATATTTTTTGTTGATTATAATGATCAATTTTCAGGTTTTGATTATCTAGAAGCTGCACCTGATAATATATCATCTCCATCGTGGTGTAATAATTCATCGAGTTCAATATATTCGCCTGGACTTACTGTCAGTGAATACTGGGCTATCAGAGGTGTTGGAAAAGGTAGAGCCAATACAAATGCCATGTTACTTGCATGTTCATCTGGTGCCGCTAACCAAGCTAATTCTTATAGTACAGCAACGACTGTAGCCGGTGATTGGTTTTTACCTTCTATAGGTGAGTTGATGTTGATGCATACTAACTTACTCCAAGCGGGTATAGGTGGGTTTACTAATGAGGGTTACTATAGTTCTTCCGAAGATACTGCTACCGCTGCTTGGTATTTTGCATTTAATTATAATGTTACCTATAGTAATTATGCAAAGTCTGGAGGCTTACCAGTAAGAGGTGTGCGAGCTTTTTAAGGTTTAGTTTACAAAACCTGTTTTCATACAAATCGTTAAGTACTTGCCGCCTTTAGGAAACTTAAGGCGGTTTTTTTTATTTTATTGGTTGCAAATAAGAACTGCGATGCCTGTTAATTTAATGTTGAGCAGCCTCATTAATGTTGTAAATAAATCGATTGCCTTGATCATTCTTCAGGTCCGTAACATTTAGGGTAATCGATACAAACATTGCAAGAAGGCGCGCGACAAAGAAACAAGCCTTCTTCTTCGCAGAGTTGTTTATATAAGAACTTTTTCCATTTCATATCTTGGGTGTTTTTTGCCGCAAGTTCTGGAAAGTTATATTTTAAGAGTGCTGTTAATTGAGCTCTAGACCATAATCCTAAGTCTTGCCATAGATGATCATTTCCTAGACAAGCTGCGACTAAAATACCAATAACCCAATTTATTTCAAGAGTATTTGTTCTGCTGTAACGGGCTAATAAATTAATGAGATCTTCTCGCTCTAACATGCGATTAAAATCTATATAACTGCCTGAGGGTGCGATTTCAGGCAGGAAATCGTCATGAAAATAATTATGCTTTAAACGCTGAAATTGATCAGGCTCCAATCCCATATAATCGGGTAAAACACTTTGACCAGCACACCAACTTGCAGTAATGCAAACTAACCATTCATGATTAGGTGACATCATTGGGCTGACTTTTAACCGGTTATAAGCCTGTTGTAAGGTGTTTTGAGATTGGAGCACGGCAGACATAATTAATATTCGACCAAAATATCTTCATCTCTAACAATCATTTGGCATGCTAGGCGCCAAGTTGAAGGTAGATCATCTAAGAGCATTTTATCGATTTCTTCTTGAGTGATTTTGCCGTTAGCTTTTAAAACCTCTTTTTCTTTTTCAGTTAAAGGTCCACCCATACGTTGGAGTTTGTCGTCGATACTGCTAACTTTAATAAGACAACTACCGCATTCACCATCTTCACAAGAATAATCAATGGGGATTTTGTTTTCTCTAGCAATTTTTAGTAAAGTTTCAGTATGACTGCCTGCAACTGCGTAAACAGTTTTGTCTTTATATTCTGGACTTGAAAATGTAATTAAAGCCATGAGGGCCTCCTTGATAGTTAGTTTATTGAGTGCATGATTAATAAGCTATCAAACAGGTTTAACGCTAATAGTGCCGCCCAAAACTTGTGCCTGACAGGCTAAACGGTTGTGTTTTCCAGCCATGTTTTCTCTTAAAACTTTATCTTCAAGTACAGAGGGTTCAGTTAGGTTGTTCCAACCTTCAGTTACTTTAGTGATACAAGTACCGCAATCGCCTTCACGGCAACCATAAGTAATTCCAGACCCCACTTTTTCTGATATTTCGATTAAACGCGTGCCTGCTGGGGCAGTTACGGTAACATTGATATCTTCAAAGGTAATCGATGCTTTAGCCATTTTGTTCTCCTGTTTTTTATTAACAATTATTAAGCAAGCTCAGAAATATCAATCACTTTCGCTTGCCGCAAACCCATTAAATCTAGGGCCATTTCATGCCCAAATTCTCGACAGAGTTGGGTTTCTTCTTCTGTCGGAATTAACTTGATACGAATCCCAGGGATAGGTACTCGTAGCTTAAGTCCACGTAATCGGTCTTCCACCATTTTGACGCCTTCGCCAGTCCAACCATAAGACCCAAAGACCCCGCCCAGTTTTGATTTGAGATTGATTACCGCTAAGGAAGACAATAAATCCCAGACAGGTTTTACTGCATCACCGTTAATGGTGGGTGTACCAAAAATGAGGCCATCGGCACATTCAATTAAATCTACAAAGGGGGCAATTTCACTGCCTTCTAAGTCATATAAAGACACGCGTACATTGGTTACGCTCATTGCGCCTTCGTAAATAGCTTCTGCCATGCGGCGAGTATTGCCGTAAGAACTGATATAAAAAATTAATAAGGTTTTTTCACCTTCGTTAATTTCACTTTGCAATGCCGAATGCGAGAGTTCTTTATAACGTTGCACATAGCGATGAGGTTGGTCTCTTAGCAAGGGGCCATGTGCAGGAAAGATATTCCGTAACTCCAAGGGTTCTATTAGCGTTAATGCCCGATTAACGTATTCTTTAAAGGGCCGCATGATATGGGCGTAATAGTATTCAAAGGAAAACCTAAAATCACCGACCACATCATTAAATAAGCGGGTATCACAAAAATGGCACCCAAACACATCACCCGAAAATAAGGTATGTTCTTCTTCTAGGTAGGTACATTGGGTGTCTGGCCAGTGTAAATACGGAGTATGCAAAAAGCTTAAGGTTCTATCGCCTAATGAAACGCTATCTCCGGTTAATACAGGCGTAAACTCAAAGTCATCTTGTTTTAATAAGGCCTTGATCATGGTTTGCGCTTTTTGAGAGATATAAACTCGTGCTTTTGGAGCACGGCGCATAAGTTCAGGTAAGGCGCCGGTATGATCGGGTTCTAAATGGTTTAGCACGATGACTTTAATTTCGTCGTAACGTGCTACGGCTTCTAAGCGGGTAAAAAAATCTTCAGCAAAGTTTTCTTTTACGGTGTCTATAATAGCCACGCCGTCGCTGCCTCTTACAACATAAGCGTTGTAGGAAGTACCGTTGGCAGTTTTTAAAATGATGTCAAAATTACGTAAATTAGGATCTAAAGCCCCAATCCAATGCACGCGCGCTGATAAAGCCACCGGCTGAGGAATATTTTCGATATTTAATATCGGAATGTTACTCATGGTTTCGTTAGTGAGACTGTAACTCTGCCATGGCTTCGGCCATTTTCTCTGGAGGAATACCGGTCAGAGAGCCAGGCGGATTAATAGCCGTCCCAAATGAATCTAATATCGCCCCTTCAATAGGGCAGATACTGGCACATTGAAATACTGGAAAATCCCCCTCACATTCCGTACATTTTTTTGGGTCAACCATAAAATGTGGTTTTTGTTCCGAAATTGCATTACTCGGACATACGGGTTCGCAGGCAAAACAATTTACGCATAAATCAATAATAGATACTGCCATAATGAACTCCGGATTAAGTTAGGCGTTGGCTCGCAATGCTTCTGGCTTTTCATCTAATTTTCCAGCGGCCGCCATTTCTTTGTACACGGCCATCACTGCTTCTTCGATGGGTTCCATAGCGTGTTCACCATTAGGGGCAATGCCGGCTGCTTCTAACATTTCCCATGGTTCATAACCTACTTTTGAACATAACACTGCTTCACAACCTGCTAAGGCACGAATAGTCAGTTGTAAGACGCTTTCTCCGTCACCACAAGTACTATCACCGCCACAATACTGGTCAGCTTTACGGTGACTAATAAAGCGCACGCCTTCTGGTGAAGCTTCATAAATTAAGAACTCTTTGGCATGACCAAAATGAACGTTGATAACACCTTGGCCACTGGTTGCCACGGCCATTAATACTGGGCGGGTAGTGAGTTTGGGTTCTTGTTTATGTTGTTCGGCTTTAGCCGCTTTTTCGAGACGTTTACTGTCCATTTCTACTTGAATGGCTTGGTGGATTACTTTACGTTTTTCCATAGCCGCTTGATAATCGATATCCATTTCTTCAATCTTATCTAAGGTAAACTCATCACCGCGATCTTCACCTAACAAACCTACCGCATCAGCGCGGCATTGACGGCAATGACGCATCATGTTCATGTCGCCAGAACAGCTATCTTGTAAGTCTTGTAATTCATCTGGAGTAGGACCACGTTGTCCCATGACACCATAAAAAGTACCATGTTCAGCTTCTGCAATTAATGGCATTACATTGTGTAAGAAAGCCCCTTTTGATTTAACAACTCGGCTGACTTCTGCTAAATGTTCATCATTAACGCCCGGAATCATCACAGAATTAACTTTCACTAAAATGCCTTTTGCAATCAGCATTTCTAGGCCTTTTTGTTGTTGTTCAATCAGAATTTTTGCGCCTTTAACACCCTTAATACGTTTGTTCTTCCAGAATATCCAAGGATAGATTTTGGCGCCGATTTCTGGATCAACGGTGTTAATGGTAATAGTGACATGATCAATATTGTGTTTAGAGAGTTCTTCAACGGCATCAGGTAAGGCTAATCCATTTGTTGATACACACAATTTAATATCCGGAGCTTCTTCACTTAAGCGACGGAAGGTTTCAAAGGTGCGTTCTGGATTTGCTAAAGGATCACCAGGTCCGGCAATGCCTAATACCGTCATTTGTGGAATGGTTGCGGCAACGGCCATGGTTTTTTTAACGGCTTGATCTGGCGTCAATAATTCAGAGACCACCCCTGGTCTAGATTCATTGGCACAATCGTATTTACGGTTACAGTAATGGCATTGGATATTACAGGCTGGCGCAACGGCCACATGCATACGCGCAAAGTAATGATGCGCATCTTCGGAATAACAAGGATGGTTTTGCACCTTTTCCCGAATTGAATCGGGTAAAGTATCCATTTGATTTTCGGTGGTACCGCAAGAACTGGCGGAACAACCACCTTTGGCTCCATGCTCTGCTGGGCTAGGGGTATCATTTAATACGGGCAATTGCATGGTCTGGTCCTCTTAAAGTTAGATTTACTTTAAGTAAAAGCACAGGTCATGCCAATTATAAAAATTAAATTATCTTATTGATTTTTATGTAATTAATATTTTGTGTTTATTGAAATTGTAGCAAACACAACAGAGTTTATTTACGGTTTTGTAACTAACAGAACAACTCTAATACGGGCTGTTTATGCAACATCGTAATACCAATCGAGTAATTCTTCGCCACCCCAGTTCTCAGCATGCGCAGGAATGGTTTCTTCAGTGACATAAAGTGTCATTTGTCCTGGTCTGGCATCACCAACTAACAAGCTTTCGGCATATTCATAACTACAGCCTTGTTTGCCTGTTTCGTCTTTCAGCCACTCTGCTGCCATGGTTATGGCTGCTTCTTGCGTTTCACCAAAGCCAAACACAGCGTAATCATGTTGTACATATAAAACAGTCATCGGGACTCCTTGCGGTTAAATTTGTTTCATGGTGATATCTAAAGTCAAAATGCGATAAGCAATTTGTCTGGGTGTCATATTGAGTAAGCGTGCGGCTTTTGCTTGTACCCAACCACTTTGTTCTAATGCAGCTATAACGCGTTCACGGTCATCCATGTTGTCGTCGTTAAAATCGATAGTCGCCGTTTTTTGCGGTTTAAAATTGGCGCCTACTTGTGAAACAACATCTTCTAAGCCAGTATTCACCATGACATCTCGGTCAATAATGCCGTTAGGACTCATAATCGCTGCGCGTTCTAAGCGGTTTGATAGCTCTCTAACGTTACCCGGCCAGTCATGTTTCATTAAAATACGAATAGCACTCTCTTTAATTTCAAGAGGTCTACCGCCTTGTTGTTCTGAAATCCGGCCTAGTAAAAACTCTGATAATTCGGGGATATCTTCAGTGCGGTCTCGTAAGGGAGGCATATTAATTGGCATAATGTTAAGGCGGTAATATAAATCCTCTCTAAATTTGCCTTCGGTGACTTCTTCTTCAAGATTACGGTTAGTAGCGGCAATAATCCGGACATTGATTTTAATCGTTTGACTGCCACCGACGCGTTCAAATTCACCTTCTTGTAATACGCGTAATAGCTTGGCTTGAAAGGCCGCTGAAATTTCACCAATTTCATCTAGAAACAGAGTGCCGTTGTCAGCTAATTCAAATCGGCCTTTGCGTTGATTAATAGCGCCACTAAAGGCGCCTTTTTCATGACCAAATAATTCTGATTCTAATAAAGTATCGGGTAGAGCAGCACAGTTTAATTTTAAGAACGGCCCACTGGCGCAACCAGAATTAAAATGAATAGCATTGGCGACAACTTCTTTACCTGTGCCTGATTCACCACGGATTAATACCGTGGTGTGCCATTTTGCGACTTGTCTGATTAAATCAAAGACCTTAAGCATAGAAGAGGAGTGACCGATGATATTATCAAAACTGTAATTTTTGATCAGGGCGTGTTTCAGTTGGTCACGTTCATTAAGTAGAGTAAGTTCTTTGCGCTCTATCACTCTGAGCATTTTTACGCTTTGGGCAATGAGGTTGGCAATCATTTCCATGAAACGAGCCCGCTCACCTAAAAATTGATCGTTGCTAGGTTGGGCTGCTAATACGCCAATGGTGTCACCTTCTTCTATATAGATAGGAGAGCCAATAAAGGGTAAATTTGGATCATATAAACCTAAGCGCCCCAGGAATCGAGGTTCTGCTGATATCTTTTCAACCACTATCGTTGAGCCTGCATCGAGGATAGCTCCCATTAAACCTTCACCGGGATTATATCTGACAGATTGATCTAGTCTGTCACTGCCATCAGCATGGACTACACTAGCAATAAGACTATTATTTTCGATTTCTTTCAGGGTGATCATGCCTGAGCACATGCCAGATCTTTTGTGCAGTATTTCCAGTACAGCGTGTAATTTTGCATGCAATTCATGGGTACTATTTAATACTTGACTGATGAGGTACAAGGTATCAAGTTCGGCTTCAATGAGTTGTGTGCGTTCAAGCATTACACGTTTCTCCTTGCGGGTGGTGTTTGCAGAGGAAAACTAATTTTAAAGCGACATCCTTGTGTATAACTATGATCAATATCTATAAAGCCATGATGCTGATTAACAATTTCTTTGGCAATAACTAAGCCCATGCCCGCTTGATTGCCGCCCATTGGCCGAGTTGTATAAAAGGGCTCAAAGACTTTAGAGCGCTTATCAGTTGGAATGCCTGGCCCAGTGTCTTCAATGTATACATAAATTAAATCAGTATCAATGTCTGAGCTAATTCTAATGCGTTGTTCAAGGTTTTTGGTCGTAGTGATTGCGTCAATGGCATTATCGATAAGTTGTTTAAATAAGATGCGTAAACGATTTTCAGAACCTAACATAGTAGGAAGACTGGTGAGGGGTTGCCAATTAATTTCAATACCTGTCGCTTCAATGCGTTGATCGCTTAATAATAAAACATCATGTAATATTTGATTTAAATTCACGGAAGTAAAAGGACTTTGTGTAATTTCTGGTATGCACTTTTCCATGGTATTAATGGCTACAAGTCCAGACTCTTGAATATGTACTAAGTTTTGTATGACTCCTTCGTATTGTTGTTCATTTTTGTGTCTTAAGATATTTTCAGAAGCTTTGATTTGATTCATTGGCATCTGTATTTGATGCATTGCACCTAATAATGTTTCACGCAAGCCACGGATACGTTCATCTTCTGATATTAAAATTTTAAGAGATTGTAAGCGTAATTCCTGGAGTTGTTGACGTTGGCGGGTGATATCAGAAATCGTTAATATGAGGTATTGCTTTGAGACATTCTCAAAAAAAGCATCTGCATTTACCGAGGTTTCAATAAACCAATTACCAGAACAAGAATACCAGCGTACGGGTTTATTGGCTTTACTTTCTACTTTAAACTCATGATTACTAAAACCTTGATGTTTATCTTGAATTTCTTGCCAAGATTTACCCAATTCATGGCGTAATAATTTTAAAAAGTAATCTGCAGGTTCGCCCTTGTCTAAATCTGAGACTAAGGTTTTATACATGTGGTTATCCAAGATAACTTGATCTTGATCATCAATAACCACCATTGCCATAGGCGAAGAGTTAATAACCGATTCTATTAAGAGTTTATGGTTACTAACTTTCTTTTCAGCTTCATACGTTTGGGTAATATCGCGGTGCATACCAATGTAATGCGTGATAATACCTCTATCATCTAGCATAGGTGCAATGGTTAAGTCAGCAAGATAGCGATGTCCAAGTTTATGGCGATTGCACAGAGTACCGTGCCAAACTTTTTTATTACTGATGGTATGCCATAAGTCGTAATAAACTTCTCTTGGCGTAGATTTATCAGAAAGTATGGATTCCTTTTTTCCTAGTACATCGGTTATTTGATAGCCAGTCACCCTAGAAAACTCAACGTTTGCATACAGTATATTGGCTTTTTTATCCGTAATTGAAATGGCTATAGGGGCTTGTTCAACCGTTTCTATAAAAAGATCATAAGGGGTTTTTGCTTCAACAGTAAATGCTGGTTTTGCACCAAGCATGTGCGGAGAAAGGTCGTTGATAACACTTTCTAAATCGGTATGCATCTGTAAATACTGTAAAGACTTTTTATTCATAGCGTATAACCATGGTTGTAGGAGTATTGCTTAATATTCAGCAATAATTATGCCTTTTTAGTAGGGTTGACTTTATGGCTTTAACTATAGGGTAAGTTGTTATTTGTAAGTTAAATTAGGCATACTCTTTATTAATGTAAGGCAGAATATTTTGTAAGGTTTACGACATAACTAATTTTTCGTTCTGTACTATGTATTACAAGTAACAGTAAATTAGACCCCGATGATTAGTTAAATAACCCTAGTTATTGTGTGGTGCTTGGTGTGCTGAACACAAAGCCATAATTGGCATAATAGATGCATTTGAATATTCAAACGTTAACCAGCGGGCAAACAGTTTGGATGATGAAAGATGAGTGAATATCTATTGCTATTATTAGGCACGGCTTTAGTAAATAACGTGGTGTTAGTAAAGTTTTTAGGGCTATGCCCCTTTATGGGCGTATCTAAAAAACTAGATTCAGCCTTAAGCATGGGTTTAGCAACCACCTTTGTTTTAACTTTGGCCGCAATGACCAGCTGGATTTTAGAACATTATGTTTTAGCTCCTTTCAATATTCAGTTTTTACGCATTTTGGCTTTTATATTAGTGATTGCGGCGGTAGTGCAATTTACTGAAATGGTAGTGCGTAAAACTAGTCCAGTTCTCTACCAAATTCTGGGTATCTTTTTGCCATTGATTACTACCAATTGTGCGGTTTTGGGTGTGGCTTTATTAAATGTACAAGAACAATACGGCTTTTTACAAAGTTTGATCTTTGGATTTGGGTCAGCGGTAGGGTTTACCTTGGTGATGGTGCTATTCGCAGGGTTACGAGAGCGCTTGGCTTTAATGGCTGTGCCCGCTTTGTTTGCAGGCACGCCCATTGCTTTTATTACAGCGGGTATTTTATCTCTGGCATTCATGGGGTTTGCCGGACTAAATACTAAGATGTGATAGGAAACTAACTATGTATGTATTGTCTGCCATTGTGTGTTTAACAATATTGGGCCTAGTACTGGGGTTATTGCTTGGTATTGCGGCAAAATATTTAAAAGTTGAAAGTAGTCCTATCTTAGATGAAATTGAAGCCTTATTACCGGGATCACAATGTGGTCAGTGTGGTTTTCCGGGGTGTAGGCCTGCAGCCGAAGCCTTAGTGGATGGTCTGGCGCCAGCAACAATGTGCCCACCTGGTGGTAGTGCTTTAGCTGAACAATTAGCGGCAATGTTAGGCTTAGATTTAGACTTAAGTGCTGTTAAAGAGCCAGAACTACTAGTCGCTAAAGTGAGTGAAGATACCTGCACTGGTTGTACACGTTGCTTTAAAGTATGCCCAACTGATGCCATAGTGGGGGCGCCTAAACAAATACATGCGGTGGTAGCTGATGCATGTATTGCCTGTAAAAAGTGTGTTGAAGTTTGTCCCACAGAATGTTTACAGATGCACCCAGTAGAAGTAACTTTACGAAATTGGCGCTGGACAAAACCAACACTCAGTTTTGATGAAAGCAAGCTAGGACAGGCATTATGATGAGTTTATTTAAAAATCCACGGATTCGTGGCGGTGTTCATCCTGAGGCGCGTAAGGAAAACCTCTCAGATGAAAAAATTGTCACCCAATTTCCCTTACCTAAAACTTTATATATACCCTTACAACAACACGTAGGTAAACCTGCTGAGCCTTTAATTAGAGTGGGTGATAAAGTACTTAAAGGCCAATTGTTGGCTTATAGCCAAGGTTTAGTCTCCGCGCCTGTTCATGCACCTAGTTCGGGCATCATCTTAGATGTCAATGATTATCCAGCCCCACACCCATCTGCTTTACCAATTAGAATGATTGTGCTTGAGACTGATGGGCTAGATGAATGGTTTACTAGTCCGGTTCCGGAAGATCCATTTCAATTAACACCCGAAGATATCAGTTTACGCGTTGGTGCAGCGGGTATTGTTGGTTTGGGTGGTGCGACATTTCCTACGGCCGTTAAGTTAAATATGGGCCGTGAAAACCAAATTGATACTTTAATTATTAACGGTTCTGAGTGTGAACCGTATTTAAGTTGTGATGATCGCTTGATGCAAGAACGCGCCGAACAAATTATTGATGGCGTGCGTTTAATGTTACATGGTATGGAGTCTGACCATGCGGTAGTGGCTATTGAAGATAATAAGCCCCAAGCCTTTTATGCAATGCAATCAGCTGCAAAGCCTTATCCATTAATTGAAGTGCGACAAATACCTACCCAATACCCTATGGGCTGGGATAGACAATTAATCAAATATGTGACGGGTAAAGAAGTGCCTGTGGGATGCAGATCTTCCGAGATTGGCGTTACTATTCACAATGTGGGTACGGCTCATGCGGTACATAAAGCAATTAGGCACGGTCAAGCTTTAGTCAGTCGTGTCGTTACCATATCGGGTGGTGCGGTTGGACGACCTATGAATGTTGAAGTGCCATTAGGGACTCTTATTTCAGAGGTGTTTAATTTTTGTGCAGTTGATTTGGAGCAAACAGCGCGTATTGTAATGGGTGGACCAATGATGGGGGATTCATTACCTCATACGGGTTTACCAACCGTAAAGGCAACGAGTGGCCTATTAGCTTTAACTCAACATGAACTTAAAAGTAGTGATGTGCAACCTTGTATACGTTGCGCTGGTTGCGTATCGGTATGTCCTGCGGGTTTAAGACCGTTGGATATGGCTAATAATATTCGGGTTAATCAATTAGATGCGGCCGTTGACTTGGGATTAAAAGATTGTATCAGTTGCGGTTGCTGTTCTTATATATGCCCATCAAATATTCCGTTAGTCCAATATTTTAAATATGCTTCGGGCGAAGTCATCGCCAGACAGCAAGCTCAACACAAATCAGAACAAACCAAACGCTTAATGGATGATCGTAATGCCAGAATGGAGCGCATTGCTAAACAGCAAGAAGAAGATGAAAAAGCACGGATAGCGGCAAAAGCCGAACGGGAACGCTTAAAAGCTGAACAAGCAGCACAAGCAGAACAGGAGTCATTGGCATGATAGTAAATATGAGGCCTAAAAGCGGTGCTCACATTGGGGTAAAAGCGAATGTGAGTTTTATTATGTGGCAAGTCATGTTGGCGCTAATCCCTGCTACGGTATTTGGTTTATGGTTATTTGGTTGGCCGGCAATTAATTTGTTTATTGTTACATTGTTGTCAGGCTTATTATTTGAGGCAGTCTGTATTCGTTTACAGGGTAGGGCCGTTAAACCCGTTTTAATGGATGGATCTGCGCTTTTATCTGCATGGTTACTAGCCTTAACTTTGCCACCTTGGGCGCCTTGGTGGATAGGTGTTGTTGGTTCGGCTTTAGCTATCATTTTAGGTAAACAGGTTTATGGAGGCTTAGGTCAAAACTTGTTTAATCCAGCTATGCTTGCCAGGGTGGCTTTGTTGATTTCATTTCCTATTGAGATGACCACCTGGGCAAATGTATCACCGTTATTTTTTAGTCAATCACCTGGTTTAATTGAAAGTTGGCATATTACATTTAGCGGATTAGAAAATATAGACGCAAAAACAGGCGCAACTGTTTTGGGCATGATTAAAACAGAGTTCTCTCAACATCATGTTTTGTCAGAAATATTGCAAGACTATTCTGGATTTGGCAATTTTATTGGCTGGGCCAGAGGCAGTTTAGGAGAAACCTCTGTGTTGTTAATCGGTTTGGGCGGACTGTGGTTGATGCGACAAGGTATTATTCAATGGCATATTCCGTTTTCCTTATTGGGCTCCGTCGTTATTTTGGCCAGTATTTTTCATTTAATTGATGACCAGCATTTTATTAGCCCTTTATTACATTTAAGTTCGGGTGGATTGGTGTTAGTGGCCTTCTTTATAGCGACTGATTATGTGACTTCACCTAATACCCAAGCGGGTCAAATTGTATTTGGGATGGGTTGCGGTGTGTTAATTTTTGTTATTAGAACTTGGGGGGCTTATCCAGAGGGTTCAGGATTTGCCGTTCTGTTAATGAATTCAGCGACACCTTTAATTGATTATTACATTAAGCCCAGAATATATGGTCGAGATCGCCAAGGTAAACCTTTGGAAATTCCAAAGTCTTAAGCCATGGCAAACGCTATAAGCAAGTAAATATAGAGTGAAATCATGAATATTAAACCTGAGACGATAGATTACTGGCGTACTAAATGGCTCACTTTTGTCACATTTTTAAAAGCTTGGTTAGAACCATCAAATTTGGCGGGTTTAAGACCCAAGTTAGAGTTTCAGACAGGTGTGTTGGCTGGGTTTTCTTTAATCGCAAGTGTGTTATTGGGGGTAACTAATTGCAGTACTCAAGGCACGATTCAGCAACGCTTAGATGAAGATTTAAAGAAGTCATTAGAAGAAGTGGTACCTGCTAGTTATTATGATAATGACATCTTGCAAGATACTCTTTCAATACCATCGGCTGAGTTTAATATTGGAGCAAAGGACACCTTGGTTTATCTAGCAAAAAAATCTGGCAAGGTGACCGCGGTATGTTTCAAGTTTATTGCACCTGATGGATATTCGGGAGCCATTAATATGATTTTAGGGGTCGATAGTGCCGGAAATATTCTGGGGGTTCGGGTACTTAATCATAAAGAAACGCCAGGTTTGGGGGACAAAATAGAAGTGGCAAAATCAGATTGGATTCTAAATTTTGTCGGGCGATCTTTAGATAATTTAAACCCTGCCCAATGGGCTGTAAAAAAAGACGGTGGGGTATTCGATCAATTTGCTGGTGCCACGATTACGCCTAGAAAATCTGTACAAGCCACTTACCGAGCCTTGCAATTATTTAAAGCTAAGCATGCACAACTCATTAACCAATAGGAGCGTAATGTATGTCAGACATTTATCGTAGAATCGCTGCTGATGGTATTTGGAATAACAATATTGTCTTTGGGCAAAATTTGGCTTTATGTCCTTTGTTAGCCGTAACGGGAACCGCCACCAATGGATTAGGGATGGGCTTGGCGACACTGGTGGTTATTATTGCTTCTAATGGCTTAATTTCTGTGGCCAGACATTTAATTCCGGGTGAAATTCGTATCCCAGTCTTTGTGTTATTGATTGCAGCTTTAGTGACCTTAGTTGATATTTTAATGAATGCTTGGGCACATGAACTTTATAAGGTTTTGGGATTATTTATAGCCCTGATTGTGACTAACTGCGCCCTATTAGGGCGAGCAGAATCCTTTGCCTCAAAGCAACCGGTCAAGTTAGCGTTATGGGATGGCTTGATGATGGGTTTAGGATTTTTATTAGTGTTAGTTGCTTTAGGTGCGGCAAGAGAAATAAGTGCCTCAGGTACTTTATTTGCCAATGCCTCTTTGTTATTAGGTGAGTCATTTAAGTTTTTAGAAGTAACCGTTATACCCAATTACAAAGGTTTTTTGTTAATGGCCTTACCACCCGGTGGCTTTATTATGATGGCCTTTATTATTGTCGGAAAACGCATGATTGATATTGCTGTGGCGGCAAGAAAAAAACCTGTTGAGATAAAGGAGAATTGCTTATGAATGTGGGTGTTTGCTACGCTGAATCCGATAGACAATTATGGATGCGTTTAGAAGTGCCTGATGATAGTACCATTGAACAAGCGATTTTGTTATCTGGCGTATTAAAGTTGTATCCTGAGATTAATTTAAGTACTCAAAAAGTTGGCATATTTGGAAAAATATCACCTTTAGATACAACGGTAAAAGAAGGGGATAGGGTAGAGATATACCGTCAGATTACGGCTGATCCACAAACTGTGCAACGCCGTCGGCGTTAATCAACATAAGCCAGTTGTTAACTGACGTATTTTGATGCATGACTCTTATAACAGTCTGGCTGATTTGATTAGTTTTCTACTGCTAAAATAACCGCACCCGCTTTAAATATCGCGGTTACTTCCGCGCCTTTTCTTAAACCTAGGGTTTCAACACTATCATTAGTGACAGTCGCCGCTATAACTTCACCCCCACTTAATTCCATAATGATTTCTGCGTTAACCGCTCCCGCTTTAATCTCTGATATGGTGGTTTTTAATTGATTACGAGCCGATAGTTTGTAGTCTCCAAAATCTGAAACGATAATGATTTGGGGGGCTTTAACTAACGCTAAAATTTCAATGCCAATTTTTATATCTAGAGTTTCAAGTGATTCTTTGGTTATTGACGCGACGAGTTCTTCTCCACCATTTAAAGAGATAAAAACCTCAGCATTAACCGCACCGATAACAACATTGCTGACAGTCCCATTAAACTGATTTCGTGCACTTGCTTTCATAATGAATACCTTTTGTGGTGGTTAGTATTTATTGATATAAAGCGGCAATAGCTATTTGGGCATGATGACGTTCTATATTTTTTATAACTTGTAAATTTGGTTTCGTTTTTAATGGTTCAGAGATGGTATTGGTAACTAGCAAGTAAACCAAACTCACATTAGTATATCCCATATCTTTTACATATTACGTAACTATAAAAAATACCAAAGATCGTCCAAATGAAGTTACACGACATCAAGGTTATAGTAATTATGGGCTTTTCTTCTGGCTAATAAATCATCTAAAACAACATAATCAGCGCCTATCTCTTGGGCTAACATCATGGCTTCAAGCTCACCGTTATGTAATTGGCCTAAAGCGCCTTTGACATAAGCTTGGCTTTCTCTGGAAATACTTTGTACATTTATAAAACTAGGCAAAATATAGCCATTTAATTCTTCAACAACTCCAGAAGAAACATAAACTTCGTCGATACAATCTGTTAAATGCTTAAGAGTATCAATTTTACTTAAGAAAATAATTGGACTCGTGTTTAATACTATTTTCACAATAAATTAAAGTTTAGTAACTGTCTCGATATCATCTAATACATTTTTATCATCAAAGATATAACCTTGGCTAAAATGTTCTTTTAACCTTGTATTAACCCCGTCAAAATCTAATCCAGCCATATAAGCCGCAGTTGAAAAACTTATCTTTCTTGCATGGTACAAACTAGCTGCCAAAAAGAACTCAACTGCATTAGTACCTAATGGATGTAATATTTCATCGAAATCAGGTTGAAGTTGTATTTGCGTATAGACTAATGGTATTAGATGGACAGATTTATATTAACTGTAGTTTACCTGATAGCTGGTAAAATCAACTACTTTTACTTTGATAGTGTTTAAATCTATTCAAATTTCGCATGAAAAAACCTATCATCCTATACGCCCAGAATAAAAGTCAGCCAAAGACAGTGGCAAATCGATATATTAAATAAGATTAAGACTTCATTTATTAAATTAAGAGATACTCACTTAACACCTTGCAAATATCACGTTGCCATTCTTGTAGGTTATCTTCTGTTTTTAGCGGAATCACGCTACAAGTATTATCGGGTTCTTCAGTATTTTTATTTGGCGGCTTAATATAGGCCCCCTTTATCTCTTTAGTATCACCATTTGAACTGGGATAAATTAATGCCACCCGCTTTGCATTAAAGTATTCATGGTAAACATACATCTGCCTCAAATCATCAGGCGATGGATTATAACCATTTAGATTCTTCCATTTTGTATCAAGCACAACGCAATTATCAGTATTTTGATTAATAACAATATCGGGGCGCATCATTGATGTTTGTCCACCCACTGGCTTCCAAAATGGCTTGGATTGTTGTGCAGAAATAGCTTCAATACCGAGATTAGTTTTATATTTACGTAAACTTACAAAAACAAACCGCTCCCACAGCACATTCATATCAAACATCAACGCTAAAACATTATTTCTGCCAGTAACAATATCAGGGTGATAATTGAGTAAAAGTAACTTTGCTATATCAATAGATTGTTTATAAGACTGTGTCTTTCTACTAAAAACGAGCTTATCAAAAGTAGCTTTAGTTACTTTGATATCAGGCATTTCTGGGAATTGAAGTAACAAAGAGCTGATACGACCATGCAACTCGGAGTTTGTATTAATTTGCTTTAGAAGTTTTAGCGCTTTATACAAAATATGATGCAACTTATGATCTACATCATAGGTTGTATGATGTACATAGAATCGCTCTTGATGGGTCAGGTTTTGCTGTATATGTTTGCCAAACTGCAGATTACCTTTCAAAGCAGTTACATTTGCCTCTTTTTTGCGATATTGTTTAGTCAATCCACTGTGTAATAAATACTCTACTTCTTTAATAAACAGCGCAAAATATAGATCAAGAATCGAGTTAGCTTTTAGTTTTAGCGAACTATCACTAGTTGAATGTACGTCAAATAATCCAACAGCAGTTAGCATCTTGATCAAAATAGCTTGCCACTTTCTTTTATTTTCTTCGGACTCATTTGACGAATTATCGGCTTTAGGTAATACCTCAATAATTGTATTACCAATCTGTATTACTCCGACAAACTCATTAAACTTTACGCCATTATTTATTAACGAGTAATAAGGCACTCCGTTTTCACCGTAGTATCGTTGCAGAGCATCAAGGGTATTTTTATCAAAAGTTATACCTTCTATAACTTGATCTAGCTTAATCGATTGATGCTCAAAAACTCGGATGAGCTTATTATTCGCCATTAGCTTTTTTATTTAACAAAGTTTTAATAGCTTCACTAAAAGTCACATCTGACGCTGTACCAATCTCAAACGACTTTATTTTATAAATAATTCTGTCTGAAAAATCATTGGCATCCGCATAGTCAAAATTTGCAAATAACTGTTTAGTAGACTCTTCATTCTCAATAAAAACAAACCCATTACCCAATACCAAACCGATCTTGCCATAGTCACCAAAAAAATACTCTTGTAACAAGGGTATGATTTTATTTTGAAATGCCAACTTTAAATCATCTAATGATTCAACAGAAATAAAGTAACTATGGCCAATTTGATGATCTTTATCTAAAAGCATTTCAATACGTCGGTTTATGACTTCAAGAAGACGCGGTAAATTAATATCACCTCTTGGTGATGACAGGTTTCCATTTGAAACTTTAAGCACACCATCAGTTCGAATTAATTCAGGTTTCGGTGGCATTTCTTCAAAGCAAAAGCGTCTTCGTAATGCAGCATCTAAAGCCTCCACACTTCTATCAGCTGTATTCATTGTGCCAACAATATAAAGGTTAGATGGAACGCCAAATAATTGTTTACTATAAGGCAGAGTGATCTTAAGGTCTTCACCAGCCCCTAATCGTTTATCTTCTTCAATGAGTGTAATAAGTTCGCCAAAAATCTGAGATACATTACCGCGGTTAATTTCATCAATTATTAAAACAACGGGTTTTGCATTTCTACCATAAAGTTTTATTGAATCATCATAAACGCCAGCTTTATATTTTTTCTGTATTTCAATTTCATCGAATTCAACAAATTTCTCATCAGTATCTTTTATTTCTGGTGTGTAACTTTGTTCAAATAACTTTAACCCATTAAAAACAGCATAGAACTCAGTAATACGGGGCGTAATCTGAACGGCGTCTTTTACTTGTTCTAATCGAGTGATTTCCTCTATGTTCTTAAATTTATCGTATAACTTTTGTAAATTTTCTTTTGTAAGCGGAGCAGAGCCCTTAGCTCTTGAGTTTTTAGCTCTTGCAATTATGGAGTCATTAGTATTTATTTCTTTAACCTCTGTTTCTTTCCCTGTCAGGCTTTTATAAACAGGTGGGGTGTTATTTTCAATTTGCTCTTGAATTGAATCTATAAATGCATTGTATAAATCATCAAAAGTATATTTGCTTGGCTGTTCTTTAAGCTTATAACAATTATATGCCGCTATGGCGCATGCTTTTTTAAATACCCCTGAAGCTATACTGTAAGAAACCTGATTATTTTCATGATCGTCTATTAAATTTGGCTTTATACCTTCTATGAAATCTTCATAACTCATACTCTGATGAAAGGTAGTAAATACAATTTGACCTTCCTCCATAAGCCTATTAAATTCCATTTTTATTTCTTCCCTTGATTGATGCAAATCAAAACTCGGATTGGATATTGAGATAGCTTTATTAACTGTGTTGTATGTTTTACCTGTGCCCGGAGGGCCATATAAAATTGTATTTAAACTTATTTTCATTGTTAATTTTTCAGTCGACTCAGGAGTTGAGGTTAAATTTATTTTAGATTCAGACTTATTCTTTTTATTATGTTTATTGTATTCAATTAATTTCGGATAAATAGCTTTAGAATTGTCATTGCGAGTATTTTGAAAATCAGGATCTGATAACTTTTCATTAACTAAAAATTGATTTAATTTTTTAAGAGCTCCTCCAATGACATTATTATCAGCGAATGGATGCACATTATCTAAAACATTATTATTTTTAATATTGACCGGGATGTAATATCGATATGCATATATTAATTGACCTTTATTAAGTTTACTTTCACCTGTCCAATGCGACCAGTTGACCCATTGATCATTTAGCATCTCAGGCTCTGTTATAAAAACATTATCCATACTTTCAAGATAAGATAAATCTGCCCATAAATAAATATTACGACTCATGCCGCAAAGGCCAATTCTAGGGATGGAAGGAAAAGAAGGGTTTTGTATGTTAAAGCCATTATTGCATCGACCAGTTATGATTAATGGTTCCCCAAACGTTTTTGGACTACTGTGATCCATGTTTGGCATCAATTCTGTCAGTCGATAGATGGTGCGTCGTAAATCCTCAAGATCAATCTTTTCTTTATTTGCATGGTCAATAGTTAACTGACTACAGTAGTTTTTTTTAAAATCTTCATTGTTTGTTAATAACGAATTTCTATCCTGATCTGTCCACATTGTGTTTTCCTAATTATTTAATTTACTTTTTTATAAGCATTTATTTAAACTCCGGCATGTAAATAATATACAAGATACTATCTTGTATATTAAGCTTATGTTTTATTGGCCATTATATTAGCTATACAAAATCATCTACTAAATAATAAATTAAAATAATCTTTTGCCAAATATAATATTAGAATTATTTTTATATTCGTTTTATCCCAAAGTCTAAGGCTTCCTTATTACTGCAATTAAGTCATTTAAAAGAACTACTAATCGATTGAGTATTTCGATATTCTTTTAATGATTTCAGGATCATTTAAATCTATTTCATCATCTAAGGGCGTTTCACAATCACCTAAAGGTACTTCCAAATTTTAATTGTTCATGAATAAACTACAGAATCATTTTATTCTATTGTCATTATTTACCTCCATTTTGCTAATGGCGATATTGTCTAATAGTTTGACGACAGTTTGTGACTCTTAATGCCGTATTGATAGATTTTAATTATTTTAGCGAATGCAAAACGGGTTCTTAAATAAAATCCTATATTTTTCAGAATGATAAGCTGATATTAAACATCGATTATCAAAAAATTACCCGCGGATACGCCACGCGACTCACGGCTGAAACATTCAATATAAATATAAGAAACGCGATTCGCCGTTACCCTCCGCAATAATCTAATCTAAACCATCAATCCGCGGTTGCCATCAGTTTTTCGCGGATCGGAGAACTCCAATAATTTTTTAGCGCGCGCGATCCGCGAATTTAAGGCTTCGATCCGCGCCTGAGATATCAAATCTTCTAATACGTTAAAGTATTCGCCTATCACTTATCGAATGGGAATATGTTTTGCCCCATCCGCGGATTGTTATTTTTTTTTCGTGTGCTTTTGAGTTTGCATTCGCGTTTCGCGCGCGCCAACCGCGGGTTTAACCTTCTATCCGCGGCTCGCAGTTGCTATAATCGAAAACAAACTTCCTATCGGCGAAATTAATGGATTATCTTCCTCTCGCACAAGCCATTGGCGAGAAACGCACAGCACTTTATTTTCACCTAAGCCATACGCCTATAGAAAATAGGCCTTATTGTTTCTACAATCCTTAAGTTTTGGCAGGATGGCAATCACGGTTTTAATATTTGTTTAGCGGTTAGAGTTTTACGTATTATTTATACGCAAGGTATAAGCAATAACGATATCTGTTTGCGCGTTCTTTTTGAGAAAAATGCTATACAATTTAATATCAAAAATCGGTTTACATTAGGCTTTCTGAAAATGATCAAAATAAGACCTGCAGTCACATCTGATATTCCTCAATTAGTGCTGTTATTAGAGGCTTTGTTTTCTATAGAGGCTGATTTTTTAATTGATTATGACAAGCAAGCTACGGGTTTGGATTTATTAATAAACAGTAGTAAAGATTGTGTTTGGGTAGCTGAGGTGGGTGGGATCGATCAAGTTGTAGGTATGTGCAGTCTACAAACTATGATTTCGACTGCAGAAGGCGGCCTTGTCGGGTTACTTGAAGATTTGATTGTTTCAGTTGAGTATCGTCAGCAAGGCATTGCCACAAAATTATTATCTGAAGCAATTCGCTGGGCTAAAGAACATGGCCTTAAGCGTTTACAGTTATTGGCTGATAAAAATAATGTGGATGCTTTAGCGTTTTATCACACACAAAACTGGCAAAAAACGCAGTTGATTGGTTTAAGGTATGTCGGTTCGGAGCTTTTACTTAGATGACGATAAGGCAATGTGCTTGGGCTATTAATAGTCAATTAGAAGCACAATATCACGATGCAGAGTGGGGCGTACCTGTGCATGATGAGCGCTTGTTATTTGAGTTACTATGTTTAGAGGGTGCGCAAGCGGGTTTAAGCTGGCTAACTATTTTAAAGAAACGCGCGGCTTATCAATTGGCCTTTGATAATTTTGAGCCGGCTATTATTGCTGAATATGATGATGCAAAGTTGGCTTCTTTATTACAAGACTCTGGCCTTGTCAGACACCGCTTAAAAATAAATTCTGTAGTCTCAAACGCCAAAGCTTTTATAGCTATTCAAGCAGAATGGGGTAGTTTTGATCTGTTTATTTGGAGTTTTGTCGATCATAAACCTATCCAAAATAGTTGGCATCAGGCATCTGATATTCCTGTTACGACTGATGTGTCTTTAAAAATTAGTAAAGAACTAAAAAAGCGCGGCTTTAAATATGTGGGTAGTGTGATTTGTTATGCTTATATGCAGGCAATAGGTATGACCAATGATCACACCATCAATTGTTTTAGACATGCGCAGCTAAAATAAAATGTTAGTGGTTTAGGGCTTTAGCAATAAGCACGATGGGGTGTATCACCTTAGGTAAATCTGCGGATTGTTTTAGAGTCATTCCACTATTTAAGTGTAAAGCACAGCCTAGGTTTGTACTCACTAAATAGTCTGCTGCTGAGTTTTTAAAATGATCTAATTTTAGGGCTCTAAGGGATTCTGCTATTTCTGGATGGGTTAAACAATATACACCACCTGCACCGCAACAAGTTTGATTGTCTGGTAAAGGTGTTACCGATAAGCCGGATATTTTCTGTAATAATTCGTAGGCATATTGATGTTTCTTTTCAGAAACCTTGTTGATATTTCGTTGACTACAAGGTTCATGTACGGCAATTGATGTAGCTAATAAATTCTGGGCATGCAGTTTAATATCGGCCGGCCAATGGTTACATAAAAACTCTGTTATATCAAAAAGTGGTGCTTTAAATGACGCTAGTTCATCTTTACTTGGATACTCCTTTAGCATGAGTCCACAAGCACTGGCGCTGTATATAATGGCATCCACAGCTAGGGTGTTAAAAGCTTGGATATTGTTGGTGGCTAATTGACCTGCTATTTGCGACTGACCTTGATGCTGATGTAACGCTCCACAACAGTTTTGTTGTTTAGGGACTACTACATTAAAACCAATAGCATTTAGCACTTTAATCGTAGCTAGTAAAGTTTCTTGATCAAAAGCCGCCCCTATACAACCCGTAAATAAGCCTACTGTAGCTTTGGGGTGTAAGCTTGGATAGTTATCTGCTAAGCCTTTTAAGCTAACCTTAGGTAAGATGTTTTCAGCTTTAGCTAGGTTAAGCCAATTTAGTAGTGGGGACTTTTTTAATATATAGGCTAAGCCACTTTTTTGATAAGCGGCTATAAACACGGTAACAACAGAAAATAGTTTTTTATGCTCAAGTAATTTAAAACCTAGGGGGGCTAAAAGATGAGTCTTAGATTTTGAAGATTGCAGCGTTAAAAGCTTTTCACGTGTTTGATCAAATAATTGACCATAAGCCATTTGACTAGGGCAAATCGTTTCACAAGCGCGACATTGCGTGCAATGATTAAGATGATTTAATTCTTCAGCAGACACATTTTCAGTGTCATTTAATATTTTATCAATAGTACGAATACGACTGCGCGGTGTTTCTGCTTCTATCTGATTTAGTTTATAAGTCGGGCATAGACTGATACATAAGCCACAGCGCATACAATCACTTGCCTCAGGAATATAGGGGCCGGTTGGCTGATAGACTGAGTCATCTGAGGGATTGATGTCATCCATGCAATCGAACATGCTTATGATTCCATTATGGTGGCATAAGCACGGCGTAAAAGATCAAGTTCTGCAGGAGTGCTTTGTCTCAATTCGGTAAGGCGTTTAAGTTTGGCGCCTTTTTCGGTCATTAAAGCATTGGGTGGATCTAGCAAGGTAAATTGCACTAGATATACAGTGATAATGCCATCTGCTGTATCTACTCGTTCAATATATTCAGGGTTAACCTTTAATAAATCATCAGGAATACCAAAGTGCGCACACACTTCAGGTATTAAATTGGCTGGTGGCAGTTCTAAAATGGCAGATTGCTCATCAAGTTCTAGGTATTCAGAAAGTGCAGGCAATGGAGTAGGGTAGCACACGCATTCATTGGCAAATTGCGTAAATAGCGTTAAGGCGCTGATAGCACCATTGTAATAAATGATAACCCGGCGTTTGGCAAAAAATGCATTCATGCAGATGCTCCGTGATGAATGTCCCATAATTGTTTATAACTGGTATCCATCCGAGATAGGCGATTAGTAATATCTTGTAATTGATTAAACTCAGGAAAACGGCTGCGTTTACCACTACCATACCAATAGTCCATGGCTTGATTTAGTTGCGCCTTTTCAGCAAAATCTTGGGCGATGCGGGTTTTTAACCAATTCATACAATTGTTGGGGCTAAGTTCCACAATACGGTAGCGAGCGCCATTCTCAAAGAGGCGCACACCACCTCCTTCTGCGGCTGTTTGGGATAGTTTGACGGGATCAACTATTTCAATTCCTGCTAAATAATTGATATCAAACTCATGCCATTGAGGCATCCATGGCACGGTAGGGCCCATAAGGACAGTTGTGGCATTTTTAGCTAATGCAGCTAAACGAGGAAAAGTTTTGTTAGTGATTGAACTAGCGGTAATAAAAACCCAATCAGCTTCTGGAATTAAATACTCAGCAGCAGGATCAGGTAAGTCGTTTCCTTGGGGTTGGCGTTCTATGATGGTGAGATTAAGTTGTTTAGCATAAGCTTCAATACCTGGATATCTACCAATAATCACAACTTTTTTATCGATTAATCGAGGTAAAAAATGCTCAAATACGGCTAGATTTCCTTTATCAATTGCAGATAATAAAGTGATACCCGCGGGTAGTTCATAGCGATTTAAACTGCAATTAATGGCCGCCATGCCAACGGTGGCCGCATAGGGGTCCCATTCTTTAATCCAACTAACTAATTCACGGATGGGTTTGCCCACTAAAGTCCCTGGCCAAGTGAGTGTTCGTGTGGGTATGCCCGGACTCATCGCTAAACCAAGTTGTTGGGTTTTACAAACACTCCAAACTAAGCCCAATGTAAACTCAGTAACGCTGGCGTCACTATTAGCGTGGTCAATTAATAAGTCATATAAGGTATTGGGTGAGTGCATTTGTTTAGGCAGGCATTTCTAACAGTTTAGCTTCCGCTTTAATATTGTCCGGACGTCCCCAAGCAGTGACACCTTCAACAAACCATTTTGATTTGACAGGATGTGTCTTAACAACATCATAGTCCGCATAAAAAGTGCCGTCGCTATTAAAATGTAGTCGACCAATACGATTTTTGTGAGTGTCATCGTACCAATAACAGCAAAGATTAAAATCTCCGGTATAAGGGTCTTTAATTAACTCATAATTGGCTTCAGCATATTTTGGATAGTATTTAATGTCGGATTCTGCAAAACCGAGTTTAGTGATTTCAGTTCGCAGTTTTAGACAAATTGCTTCAGCCAATGCTTTATGATTGATGACTTGGGTAGATAAATCTACAGAGCCAGATGTTTCATGAGTCATTACCAAATCTCAGCAGGGACCATTAAATCGGTGACCGGTTCATTGCCGATTAAATGCTGTTCAATGATGGTTTTAACATCGGCTTTTTGTAAATTACCATACATAATGCCTTCCGGATAAACCAAGACACTAGGTCCCATCATACAGGGGCCCATACAACCGGTATTGGTTAAACCAATTTTTTCGAATAAATTACGACTCTGAATTTCGTTCATAAATTCAGTCATAATGTCCGCACAACCTTTACTTGAGCACGAACCTCTTGGATGGCCTTGAGGTCTGTTTTGAGTACAAATAAATACATGTTTATCGGGTCTAGGCATGGCAGTATTCCTTTTAAGCAGCTTTTTTATGTTGATGGGTAAAACAAGTTTTTGGGCATACTTTTGAGCAAGCTTCGCAACCAATACAATCCAATGGATTTTTGATGCTCATGACCATGCTGTTATCATCTTCATCCTCAAAATCACCATAATCATCATCAAAATCTTCTGGATCTAGTGCCTCTGATTTTTCGATTAAATCAAATACATCACGTGGACACACTTTAAAGCATCGACCACAGCCTATGCAGGTGCTTTGATTAATTTTAGTGACATAATTAGGTGTCCATTCTGTTCCACCAAACGTTACACCCGTTATAAATTCAGACATGATTGTCTCCTATTAAGCGACTTCAGCAAGCGCAGCGTTTAATTTTTGATTAGCTTCATCCCACGCTTTACAGGCTAGGAAGGTCGCTTCTGCAATGCCCATTAGTTCGCCATAGGCATCAGGCAATTTGTCTTCAATTAAGTCATGTAATTCCATGGCTTGTTCGCTGGCTAAGCGTTTAGTTTTTTTAACTTCTTTTTCGAGTTTTTTTAAGTCTTCAGGACTCATTAAAAGTCTCCTTAGAAAAGGGATTTATTAGTTGATCTAGTTTTGCAAATTACGCCTAATTTAATCAGTCGCTGCGTTGTTATATTTTTCGATAAGTCCAAGGGCTCTATCGATAGCTTTCTCACTTTTCTCACATAAATCTTCAAGACTCGCAAAGCCAAAGCGATGCGTATCGCGTAAGACTTTATCAACCACCACTAGTTTGCCTACCATAATTAAGGCGCGGCCAAAGCCTTCATGAGTAATGGTGATAATGGGCGCCGCCATTAATCCTGATCTTTTTTCAATTAAAGTAGATAGCGAGTTGTAATAAGCTTTTAAACGCGCAATAGTGATTTCTTCAGGATCACCAATCACTGGTATTTTTTGTTTGCGCTCTTTAGTTAACACAACGGGATCAATTATTTTGGCAGTAGTCCAGCCTTCGTAAGTGTCGTAGGTGTCTATTGCACGCAATTGTTTGATGTAATCTTTTACGATATCAGAGTCTAAATTAACATCATCTTCTTGTACGACTAGTTCTGCAACGGCCATGGTATGTCCTCAGTTAGGTAAGTAGAATTAATAGGGCAACACTAAGGTTGTTCTAAGTAAAAAGTTTTAAGTTATTCATCCCAGCCCTCATCGGCCATCTTATTAAAGCGATCTGGATCAGGACCTTTGTTTTGATTAATGGCTTTGGCCAACCAACTTGATGGCCCAGCTTTCATTTCGTTTTGTAAATCGATTATTAAGTCTTTAATTTTGCTGCCATCATGTACTTTTACAGGTTGAATACCTTTAAGGACTAATTGATTAATAGCCGAGCCACCCACAGCTTGGCAATAAACTGCGGCGCTGCCTGCTAATAAATCAATTTTTACTGATAGCTTATCTTCATTGCCGTCTTGGCTGAGTTCACCAAACTGTGCTACCTCTAGTAATTCAGAGTTCTCCATATCCACTGCATAGAGTGCAAAGGATTTAGCTGAACCAAAATGTTGGTTAACGGTTTCCATATCAGTGGTCGCAAAAGCGACTTTAATTGCAGTATCCATAAAACTCCTGTTCTCAGTTGTTTGCACTACGTGCATTCGACGGGTTAGTGACATGACGGAGGATAGTCGGTTAGTTCTGATGCGGGCTTTTGTCCATAAATGGAACGATAAGCCGGTATTTCTTCGTGTGAAAAATTAATGACTAAATTTGCTAAATCAAACAAAGTTTGACGGGTGCCTCGATAGCCAATCCAAGTTTTTTGATAACCACCAATAATGTCGTATAAAGGAAAACCAGCCCGTAATATAGGCACACCTAAACGCGCTGCCGTATCAACGGCATGTGAATTACCAATCACCAATTGCGCTTTATGTTCTCTACCTAATAGTTCCATATCTTCTAAATCACCAATTTTGATGGTGTCTACAGGAATATTGGCTAGTAAGGGCACGTTACAAGAAGTGACTGCTGTTACAACTTCGGCGCCCATCTCTTGTACAAGGTCGACAAAAGCACTTAATAAATCAGCGTCCGCAGCAATGGCGATACGTAACTGACCTAGCATAAAGTGGGTATCTAACATGGCATCTTGTAATTGAGCGCGTTGTCTTTCAATACGTTCTGGGACTTCATTGCCACTAATTTCAGCTAAGGCACTAATCAATGCGTCGTTGGCTTTTAAACCATACAAATGTCCTAAAGAGTAGGTGGGTACACCTGTTCTTTCGGCTAATAAATCGGCGGCTTTATTTAAAGAAGTTCCTATTACAACGGTAGCCAAAGCATCACCTACCGTTAAGAGTTCTGACATAGGTGTGCCACCAATGGTGACAGGACTAAAATCTTCAGCGGTTAAACAGCCATCTAAAGAATCTGATATATCAGGAATAAAAACGGGTCTTAGATTAAATTGCTCAAAGATATCGCGTAGGGCTTCTAAATCACCGGGCGTGAGAATATAACTGGCTAAGACATTCACTTGTTTTTTGCGTTTGCCAGGATAAGTGCCTGCAGTTTTAGCATCGGGAACCACTGCGCGTAAAATTTCTGTAAGTGTTGCTGCATAGCCAGTTTCTACACTGCCAGTAAAGTCAGGGGTGTTTACCCCAACTACAGCAATATCAGCAAATTCTGGATTAGCTGCTTTAAACTCTCGGACATTACGGTGCACATCTGCCCCTTGAGTTTCAGCTAAGCCAGTGGTTAAAATGGTAATTAAAGCCGGGCGGGATTTTTCGGCGATTGTTTTAATGCCTTCACGAACATTTTCGTCTGCCCCCATAACCGAACTACCTTGGTCCATGGCAGTACTTTGTAATGGAATGGGTTCTCTGAAGTGTCTAACAAAAAATACTTTGGCAAAGGCGGTGCAACCTTGTGAGCCATGCAACATGGGCATGGAACGGTTAAATCCTAAGGTCGCTAAAGATCCGCCAATGGGTTGACTGGCTTTTAAGGGATTAACGGATAATGCTTTATTTCTTTTAAGGATGTCAGCCATTATCTGCACTCCACTTTATTTTTCCAGGGGGCAGGGGCTCTAACTGCTTCCCATACGGGGCTTTCGATAGTGAGGGCTAATTGCCGCACGAGTTCTAACATGCCTTTATAACCTTCATACCCAAATTCGCGTTCTTGGTTAATATCTAAGAAAGGCACTTTGGCTTTTAAAGCCGTATACATATTACGACCACCGGCAATTAAGATATCTGCCTTGTAGTCATGCACGATTTTTAATAAGGCTCTCGGGCTACCATCATCTATCATGACCGTGTCTTCGCCCATTAACTCTCGAATTCTGGCTTTATCTTCTTCGGTGGATTTTTTGGTACCGGTTGCAACCACTACCATGCCTAAATCTTGTAAGGCTGAAATAACTGACCAACTTTTAACGCCACCGGTAAATAATAAAACCCGTTTACCCTTAAGGCGGGCTTTCCAAGGTTCGAGTTCTTGTCTTATCTGAGTTTCTTCACGCAGAATTAAAGCTTCGGTACGCGCAGTTAAGTCGTCATCATTAAGGGCTTTTGCAAAGTCTCTTAAAGACTGGCTAGTATCTGTAATTCCATAAAAACTACCTTCAAACCACGGCGTACCATAGCTTTGTTGTAACTTTCTAGCGACATTAACCATCGCCTTTGAACAGACCATCATATTGACTTCGGCCTTATGCATGGTTTGTACTTCGCGGAACCGCGCATCACCCGATAAGGTACACAGAATGCGTAAACCCAGTTCATCAAGTAACGGTAAAACATGCCAGAACTCTCCAGCAATATTGTATTCACCAACTAAATTCACATCATGCACTTTAAAGTTAGGCGAGACAGCAGGAAAGATTGAACGATCAGCTTCGGGTAAGGGATCAGGGTCACGCGTGCCAATCACATAATTAACCATGGCGTCGCCCGCAATACGGTTACCAAGGTTTTTAGTACCGTAAAAGCCAGCGCTATCAATGGGCACAACAGGCACGCCCCAGCGTTCTTGAGCTGATTTACACACCGCATTAATATCATCTCCAATTAAAGCGGGAACACAGGTGTTATAAATAAAAACCGCAGGTGGCGCGTAAGTATCAATCGCTTGTTTAATCGCATGAAACAAGCGTTTTTCAGCGCGGCCCATAACGATATCTTGCTCAGTTAAATCAGTTGTCATACCGATGCGATACAGTGTCGCGCCAGAAGATCGAGTACCTCGGTTATCCCAAGAGCTTCCAGCACAGGCGATTGGGCCATGCACGATATGGGCTACATCGGCGATAGGCAATAAAGCAATTTGAGCACCATCGAAAGCACAACCACCCGCTGATGCTCCAGGTTTTGGTTTAGCACAGCCAGACTTTTCTTTCTTGTTGTGTTCACAAGCGGGTTCATCTAGTAATACAGCGATGTCTTTTGTCGATTTCATAGTTGCTTAAATTGATTAGCTACGTTTGCTTTAATGTTAGCAATCAATATGCCATAAGATAACTTATTGAAATTATTTGCTTTTGAAGACAGGTTTTTTGTAGGAAAGCTGACAAAAGGCGAGTTTATTACCAACAATGTATTGGTTATTTAGACGGGTATGTTGCTTAGGTTAATGTTGAGTATTAGTTCGACTGAGTTTATTGATAGCTTCATAGAATGTGAGATCTATAGTTGGGTATGCGGAGATTTAGTGAGTGTGTATTTTTTGCTGGCCAATTTGTTAGATTCTTGTGTTACATTTAATTTGTCTGTAGGGTAGGATTAAATATTATTCAATATTGGGGTTTTTCATGCGGACTACTAGACAATTTAGCATTACATTACCTAACGAAATGGCAGATATTGTTAAAGCTAAAGTAGAGGCAGGTGAGTATGCTAGTGAAAGTGAAGTAATTCGAGATGGTTTGCGAGTATAAATGCTTCGTGATCAGGTGGTTGAAAATTGGTTAATGAACCAGGTGGGTCCTGCTTTTGATGCATTGAAGCTGATCTATCAAGGGCATCTTCAATAAGTCAAGTTCGCGCAAGGCTGAGCGCTGAACATAATCAGCATGAGCTCGAAGTTTAGTGCTGATTACGGTTGTATTTTCACCAGAAGAACAACTCATAAAGCTTTATCATTATGTTTCTTTAGCCGCATCACCTAATATTGCTGAAAATTATACAAGCGCAATAATTACATATTGTGAGGGGGTAAGTAATTTCCCCTTTCGTTGTATTAGTCGAGATGATATTCGGCAAGGTATTCTTATTACAAATTACAAAAGGCGAACAGTAATCGCCTATGCTGTCACCGTTGATTTGGTATCAATTAGTGGTATATTTTATGGCGGTCAAGATTTTGAGGGTATGTTCTAAATTTTGTAGGAGTCATGACCACTGGCGTGGTTGCAGGATGACTCCTACAGTATGAGGATTTAATGACTAATCCTGCTTTATACTCTTAATAAAGCTTTTTGCATTCTTTCTGAAAGTTGTGCTTCAACAAATTGTGGTTCATTGGGTGGATAAAGTTCTACTTCATCCAATTCAAAGCCATAGTCTTTACCTAGGGCAATCAGTTCTCTGATTTTTTGTACTTCTAAAAGTTTTGCCTGTAATTCATGGTCCGCTTTAGACGCTTCAGAAAAAGCCTTAATTTGTGCTAATGACATAATAGTTACTCCTGTTGATTAAAATAGACTGAGCTCTTGCACAGCCGTTGATGAAAGAAGGTTGTGTCAGACTCGATATGGATTTGTCACCCAATCCTTCAGAATTGTGGCATCACGTTCAGGTAAATATGAAAAGTCGCCGGTGATGTCTTTATAAACCGCTAAACCAGTTTGTAGGGAGACTAAATCGCCTTTAACCATGTAAAAGAACCAGGCAAAGGGGTATCCGATTTGTCGATCAAAGCGAGTGAGTAAGTTATTTAAGGCAACGCCTTTTTTACCGATGATGTCGTCGAATTGCGCTACATGTTTTTGTTGGGTATTGATGATTTCAACATTAATAATTTGTTCGCCAAACCGCCCCGTATTGCGCAAGGGTCTAATTATCCAATCATTGGATAACAGTGTAGTTTGATTTGCACTGCTACGATTCCAATCATCCATAAAGCGTTGCACAGGATGTTCTTCTGGATGATATTTATTAATCTCATTCATAAAGACCGCTACGTCAGTTTTACGGCGATATGAATAGCGAGCCGTACCGATATTAAATGCTTCAATGCAATCTGGATGTAAGGGGTCTATAAATTCTTCTAAATCTTCTGGATGGCAGTTTGGGTTGACTAAAAATCTATCAGCGGTCTCTTGAATTTTATCGATATCAATTTGTACGAAGTCTGCAGCGGCATTGCCTGTCTGTGCAATCAAATGTAAGGTATTACCTTTTTGTTGAGTGGCTATGAGCTTTTCATCTATGGCGTGATCAATTAAGGTTTGCAAATCTCTGCCACATTCAATGTAGGTTCTTTCAGTCCATTCAATCAAATCATCTGCTATTCGGTAGCCTGATTTATCAACGATGCCACCTAAACGATACCAATCATTTCCGGTTCGCGCTAAACGAATAGGCGTATTTGAGCTTAAAGCTTGTATTTTTGTTAAGAGGGCTTCGTTATCTGAGTTTGCTAAAGTTTGTTTGCAAATCTTTGCAAGTTCTGGCCCATTGATAAGAAAAGTTTGATTAGCCATGTTGGATTCCTATTGATCACTACCGTTTTGTGGGTTATTGCTATTCAGTCGATCCATAACAACAGCCCTAACATCGGGTTCTGGGTCTTCTAACAAACAGGGTAATGTTTCAAGTGGTGCGCGTTGCGCTGCTATGTATCTAACAACCCAATCACTATCATTTAATAAAGTAACAGCATTTTCCGGACTCATTCTTTCGGCGATTATTCGTCTAACTTCAGGGGCTTCGTCATGCGCCATGAGTCCTAAACTTACTTCTGGTAAGCGTTCTGCGACTACTTTTCTTACTTCTGAATCTTTGTCACGAATTAAACGAAATAAGCGTCCTGTAGGGAGTCTTCTTGCTATGGTTAATCTAACGATATAGTCTGGGTCGTTAGCTAATAATTCTAAGGATTCAAAGCCAATTCGATCCGCTACCGTCATGCGTACTTCCCGATCAGAATCATTGAGTAATGCAGATAATTGACTAGGTGGTAAGCGATAGGCAACCGCACGTCTTACGACTTCATCTTCATCATTGATGAGGGCGGTTAAGTCTTTTTGTGGGGCATATCTTACGGCTATGGCCCGCCTTTCCCAAAAAGCATCTTTTAAATACAATGGGGCATAGGCGGGGTTTATTCTAAAAAAACGATCTATTTGGCGACCACTCTCAACAATGACACAGGTATCACCGGGCATGCATCGGCCCATTAATAACGTTTTGCCACGAAATGGACAAAAACTACAATCTGCAATAGGTACACTTACTGAACTGTCGTTGCCAAACATAACCGTTCCACTTAATCAGGGTAAACTTCTGCTACAACAATGCCGGTAGCCGTGTTGTAATCATTAGTGAGACACAAACAATGTTCACGGCCATCAATTAAATAAAAGTTGAAGCCGTCATATTCTTGTATTGGTGTATTGTTGGGTAAGTCATCATCCATACAATAGGTAAAGTGAATTGGTTGGTATTGCTGTCTTAAGGCAGATACCGTGTCATCGCTTAGCCCTGTGGATAATAAAGTTTTGGCAATTTCCTCTAGTTTATCTTTCTCAATCATGCGGTAGTCTCCCGTTCAAATCTAAAACGTTCCGCTGCCTCAATACCCATTACTTTAGCTAACCAAGGTGGTGGAGTGGTTGAAATAACAGATTGTAATTGCGAGATAATGGCCGATATTTTTTCGACATTAGAGAGTTTTAAAGGGTGAATACCTAAGCGAACAATTTTTGCAGCCGCAGGCCCACCCACAGAAGCTACATAAAGCACCTGACAATCACTTATAAGCTCAGCTCTGTAAGTGTTTTTATCTTCTATTTCAGGGTTGTTATCATGATCAGGTTCGCGTATATCGATTAGGTAAGCCGCAGTAGCAGAAAGTTGATAAATCAAAAATTGCTTACAGTTACCAAAATGACCATCTACATTGTAGTAATCATTACTCGCAAAGGCGATCCGAATTGAATTAGGTAAATCTCCATCATGATAATGATGCACAACAGGTATGATGGGATTACCTGTTTTAGAGTCTGTTTTAAGAATTTCTAATGCATGAATTAAAAGGCTTTCATCAATATCTGATAGCACACCTGCGTGCGCTACTTTTAAGGTGGAAGTTGTAATACCAGCGATTTTTTCTTCTGTTAAGGGAAAGCCTAAGCTTTCAACAAGAATATTAAACAAACCTTTGGCATCAGTATCGGGTAAAGCGCGTGACGCCAACCCGATACGTAAAGCCAGTTCTCTTGACATAGTGCCCTGGCTGCTCATAAGTTTATGCCTCTAATGGCAAGATGCAATTATCAATAGGGCATACCTTAACGCATTGTGGGACATCAAAATCTCCTTCACATTCTGTACAGGTTTTTTTGTCGATTTCAAAAACAATTTTACCTTCAGTGATAGAGTTAGTGGGGCATACGGGTTCACAGTCTCCGCATGAAATACAATCAGCTGCAACAATATATAAAGACATGATTATTCTCCTGAATCTACACGTTTTGCGCGTAAAGTAACGGGGAAGTCCGGTTGTCCATCAATTGGCTCAAAGTAATATTTTGAACCATCACTGAGTAGAACTTCTCCACCCCATTTCTCTGGAGTATCAAACTCAACGGATTCAGCCACTTCTTCCAAATCTTTTTTGGGTACGTAGAAGACTAATTTCCCTTCAGCGTTTTTCTTTAACATGACACTCGGCATAGCATTCTCCATTTACACGCATAACGACTAAAAACAAACTATAAATTTTGAGGTGTCTTTATGAATAAAGACACCTCAAGGTCGATGATTTAATTAGCGAATTAAATCGTAGTTATAGTCGGTTGTACCCATACCTTTAGTTTCTTTATCCAATTGTTCTAGGACAGCATTAACTAAGGTAGTTAGCATATAAATGGCGCCTTCATAACCTAAAGTTGTCATTCTATGTAAATGATGTCTATCGAAAATAGGGAAGCCGATTCTGATTAGAGGTACTTCAAACTCTTCACCTTTATAGAAAGTATCACGTTGAATGAACTTGCCATAAGAGTTACCAATCATGAAGTCAGGTTTGTTAGTGAAGACTAATGAACGGAAATGCCATAAGTCTCTTCCAGTATGCACAACAGTATTTTGGCCGTATGGAGAGTCTTTCAACATTTTGTCCATGGCTTTTGCCCAACGTTTGCTAGCATGGTTACATAACACATCAGTGGGTTCTGCGCCTAATTCTAATAAGAATTTAGTCATACCCATCACGAAGTCTGCATCACCGTATAAAGAGAATTTTTTACCGTGCATCCAAGTATGAGAGTCAGTGATCATGTCCACTAATCGGCCACGTTCTAATTCTAATGAAGCTGGGATAGGTTTGCCGGTTAATTCAGAGATTTTCATCAAGAATTCATCGGTCCACTCTAAGCCCATTGGAATGTTGATCGCAGTCGCAGGTTGATGCCAGATTGATTGGACAAACTTTTTAGTTTTTTCTAACTGCCAAGGTTGTAACAACAAAGTATCAATGGCATTAGGCGAGTCTTTTAATTCAGCTTGAGTTGTGCCGCCCGCATACATACGGAAAGTACCATCTGCTGGGGTGTCTAACACTTCTGATGGATCACTCATGAGTGTATAGTCAACACCCATTTCTTTCATCATTCTGTGCATAACGCGGTAGTTACCCAAGTATGTTTCAAAGCCAGGAACTAAGTTGATTTTACCGTTAGAGCCGACTTTTTTGTCGTCCATGTGGTTTAAGGTAAAGTACTTAATCATCCCTTCAAACATGTTATCCCAACCTGTTGTATGGCTACCCACAAAGCTTGGTGTATGCGCATAAGGTGTTGGATAATCTTGTTCAATATGACCGGCTTTTTTAGTGTTATTGATGAAAGCGTTTAAGTCGTCACCGATAACTTCAGCCATACACGTTGTAGAAACCGCAATAATGTCTGGCTTATAAAGTGCTTTTGCATTTTCTAAACCGGCCATCATGTTCTTTTGGCCACCAAATACCGCTGCATCTTCTGTCATAGAGTCAGATACACAAGCGACAGGTTCTTTGAAGTGACGATTAAAGTAGGTACGGAAGTAAGCCACACAACCTTGAGAACCATGGACATAAGGCATCGTTTTTTCGAAACCTAAAGCACATAACACAGCGCCTAAAGGTTGACAGGCTTTAGCTGGGTTAACAGTTAAGGCTTCACGATTAAAGTTAAGTTCTTGGTATTCTTTAGTGGTAGACCATTGAAAAACTTCATCAATTTTTGTTTGTTCATGACGTTCTTCATAAAGCTCACGTTTGTTCGCTAAACTATCTTTATATTCGTCATTACGGAATAAAGGATAACTAGGTTGGATATTTTCTACATCTTGACTCATGATAAGCTCCTACGCGCCACTAATCTGTGGACGACGGTTGAAGGAAAGGTAGACTTTAGCAACAGCCTGTGTTGCTAAAGTCAGTCATACAAATATTTATGCGCCTGCTGCAACAGCTACTTTAGAAGTATCGTCTGTTTTCCAAGGCACTTTCACTTGTTTCCAGCAAGGGTTATTCAAGGTCATGTCCATATCTCTAGCAAAGATAGCAAAGCCATCATAGCCATGATAAGGACCTGAGTAATCCCATGAGTGCATTTGTCTAAAAGGCACACCCATTTTTTGGAAGATATACTTTTCTTTAACACCAGAACCAATTAAGTCAGGTTTAACTCGTTTTACAAATTCTTCGAATTCATAACCCGTTACATCGTCATAAATCAATGTGGCATTACCCATTTCTTTAATAGTACGATCGTAATCGTCGTTATGACCAAATTCATAACCAGTCCCCACGACTTCCATACCTAAATCTTCATAAGCACCGATAACATGGCGTGGGCGTAAACCACCGATATACAACATGACGCGTTTACCTTGTAAACGGGGTTTGTATTTCGCAATAACGGCTTCATATTCAGCTTCATATTTAGCGATAACTCTTTCAGCGCCGGCTTGAATAGTTTCATCAAATAACGCAGCAATTTTGCGTAATGATTCAGCAATTTTAGTAGGCCCAAAGAAGTTATATTCAATCCAGGGGATCTTGTACTTTTCTTCCATGTGACGTGCAATGTAGTTCATTGAACGATAGCAATGGATTAAGTTAAGTTTAACTTTTGGCGTTTTTTCCATTTCAGCTATGGTACCGTCACCAGACCACTGAGCGACAACACGTAAGCCCATTTCTTCTAAAAGGGTACGAGATGCCCAAGCGTCACCACCAATGTTATAGTCACCGATAACAGCAACATCATAGGGTGTAGTAGGGAAACTTTCGTCGCCATCACGGTTTTCTAAAACCCAGTCACGAATCGCGTCATTAGCAATATGGTGACCTAATGATTGAGACACACCACGGAAGCCTTCACAACGCACAGGAACTACAGGTTTACCGATTTCTTTGTTCGCTTTTTTAGCAACCGCTTCGATATCGTCACCAATTAAACCGATTGGACATTCAGATTGGATACTGATGCCTTTGTTTAATGGGAATAGTGCTTCGATTTCATTCATGATTTTGGCA